>BQML01000011.1 GCA_022180565.1 Bacteroidia bacterium | reverse complement strand
GTACACCGGTCTGCTGCTTCCGATGAAGACCTGGGCCGTATACCGGTTGGCCGAACTTGCGCTGAGGAAGAAGATGTTCATGGAACAATGAATCCGCTCGCCGTCGAACTCTTCATTCGTCCACCGATGGGAATTCAAATAGTCTTTCACCTGCCTTTCGAAATGCCTGGGGTAATGGCGGAAGGCAGAGGGAATGGACTCAACATTGATGGTCACGTCGCAGTTCAGTTCCTGCGACTGGCCCGTAGCTGAGAGGAACAGCGTGGACAGGAATAGCGACAACGTCAGAATCGTGCGCACACAGCAATATAGGTAAAAACCAGAGGGGCGGCAAGGGGACAATCGCAACGGTTGAAGAGGGAAACAATTTGGGGGGATTATGTTCCGTCTGCTTGGGGGCACACTTCTCGCACTCATTTCATTTCTTCCTGCCTGGGCCGGTGAGCCCTGGACCACACGTCCACTGGGATTGGCCGGCATTGGCGTTGCTCTGCCTTCGGATCCCGGAAGCCTTGTGCTCAATCCGGCTGCCATCGCTTCGGCACATACCGTGCAAGCCTGTGTCAGCCTGAATCCTGGTAGCTTCGGCATGTCCGAACTCCGATCGAAGGCTGTTGTCGCCCTGGTTCCGTTAACAGGCGCGTCTGTGGGGGTCGGGATCAGACGGTTTGGATTTGATCTCTATAACGAGACTTCGCTGATCGCTGGTACGGCCGCAAGGGTTGAGGAAAGCTTCGATCTGGGCCTCAGCGTGGAACTGCGGAACATCTCCATCCACAAGTACGGATCGCACATTCTCCCGCTCGTCACGATTGGAATGCAGTGTCGCATCTCGGAGGATATTGTGGTGGGCGGACGGATCGCAAATAT
Source organism: Bacteroidia bacterium (assembly GCA_022180565.1). Taxonomy (GTDB): domain Bacteria; phylum Bacteroidota; class Ignavibacteria; order UBA10030; family UBA10030; genus JACQPU01. The sequence goes on along the minus strand of BQML01000011.1, from coordinate 23,459 downwards.
CCATGGAGCTTCACTTGGACAAAACGGGGAACGACTGCCGCGTGTTGTCGTAATCGGACTGAGCTATCTGCCGGTTCCCGGATTTCGTGCATCGGCTGAAGGAGAGAAGGACACACGATGGCCCGTCAACGTGAAGTGTGGGGTGGAACTGCAGATCGTTTCTCTTCTTTGGCTCAGGGCCGGAATCGCGTCGGATCCGTCCGCATGGGCTGTCGGGGGAACCTTGAGGTCGTCCCTTGCCGAATTCAGCTATGGAGGATCGTTCCATCCGGTTCTCGGATGGACACACAGTGTGGAACTTGGATTCGGAGTACCGGAATGAAATGGCTCCCCCTCCTGGTTATCTTTGTATCGGCCGGAATCGCCCAGGAGTCCGCACGCGATACCGTGAGCTTCCCTGAACAAATGTTGGAGGAACTCCTGGGGGAGGAACCCGAAGAAGGAATTGTGCTCGATCAGGCCGATGAGCTCGTGGATCTGTATGAGAATCCCCTTGACTTGGGGCGATCCACCATGAGGGAGCTCGAAAGAATACCCGGCATAACGCCTCTGTTGGCTTACCGAATTGTATCGATGAGGGAAAGGAAACCTTTTTCCTCTGTGACGGAACTTCTGGAGATCGAAGGAATAACAGAAGAGTTATACAGGGCAATCGTGCCGTTTGTGACGGTCCGACACGGATTAACAGGAAAGTCATCCGCGAAGATCAGGTCTCGCGTGAGACGGGATCTCAATGAAAAACGAGGGTTTCGCGACGGAGTGTATGCCGGAACAAAAGAGAACATCCTCCATCGGTTGGATGCAGTCCTGGAAGTCGGAAGGGAAATCATGGTGGAAGGAAGGCTTCAGACGCACAAGGAAGCCGGCGAGCCGATGAAAACAGCCTTCAGGAGCGGTTATCTGCGGGCCGAAGCCCCTCTGGTGACGGTTGTCGTGGGGGATATGAAAGTCGAGACCGGACGCCGTCTTCTTCTGGGACGAGCGCCAATGGCGCGTGCAGTCGATCTCTCGGTGTCGCGTCGAACGTTCCTGAGCGGATATCGTTCATCTGATGAAACGGCCTTCCTCCGCGGTATCGGGTTTGAGGCCCGACCGGGGCCAGGGGTTGCCATTGGAGGATTCTACTCGAATCGCCCCATGCATGGGGCAATCTCCGGCGAGGGTGTCTTCACACCCGTGTCGGACGGCGGTCTGTTTCGCACGCTATCCGAGCAATCGAAACGCAATACATCCCGGGAACGTGCTTCCGGGGTCTCGGTCAGCTTGAGTCTGACAAACATGTTGATGCTTACGGCGGCCGTCACTCACGTGCGCTTCCAACATCCTGTTGCCTTAGCCGCCGACGGGAGAACCATCCTCCGGGAATTGGCCGGTGCTTCTTTGAGCGCGTGGTTCAGCACGAGAGGGGTTACAGGAACAGGGGAGGTCGCCGTGATACGCGGAGGCGGCAGGGCCGGTTCTGCAAGTTTCCTCCTGGAGCCCACGAACGCCATGCGGGCAGGGATCGCGGGGAATGTCTTTGATCCTTCATTTCGTTCTCCGTTGGGGCTCCCGGCGCGAGGGGAGATGGGTCTGGAAGCGTGGACGGATGTCAGACCCTCGAAGGGGTGGAAGATCAGCGTTGCCCTGTTGAATGTATGGTATCCCGGTGGACGAAATGGCAATGAGTTCGGGGAGGAGGTCAGGAGATGGAGGGCGGGAACGTCGGTGAGAGTTTCAGGTCGACACGAAATCACGATCGAGTATTCAGTCCGTCAAAGCCCCGCGGTAGAGCAACGGGTGAATGCCCATGGTCTGGCTGAGACGTACAGAACCATCGTCGGACGGCACCACGTCCGCGGTACGGTGGCGATCGGTGAGGGCAGGCGTCTGCAGTGGATCTCAAGAATCGAGTTGGTCGAGGTTCGTGAGAGCCGTGGGCGGGGTGTTCTGTTGTCTCAGCAGTGCCGTTGGCGGGGATCAGAGAACCTTTTCCTCGAAGGCAAGCTAACGATTTTCGGAACTGCTTCGTATGATGCGAGGTTGTATGCCATGGAACCGGACGTTCCGGGAGCGTTTGCGAGCAGGGTGGTAACTGGTGACGGAACCCGGGCGGCGGTGCTCGTGCGGGTTCGTCCGATCCCCCGCCTGGAGCTCTCATGCTCGTACAGCATCGAGACGAAGGACGGACAGCGGTCACTCGGTTCGGGGTTTGATGAGGTCCAGGGAGATCACAGGAGCACTGTAAGTATTCAGGCGGATTTCAGGCTCTGAAAGCACCGAACATTGCAGAATCGGCCCTCTTTTCGTACCTTAGAAGCAAGCATGAGCCTCGCGAACACAAAAAAGACTGTCCTCGTTGCGATGAGCGGAGGAGTGGATTCCTCGGTTTCCGCCGCGTTGCTCCTTGAACAGGGGTATCACGTCATCGGGGTGACGATGAAGACGTATGAGTTTGATGACGTTGGGGGAAACGTTGACAATGAAACAAGTTGTTGCGGGCTCGGGGCCGTGCATGATGCGCGCGGCGTTGCCGCTCAGCTTGGGATCCCGCATTACGTGGTCGATTTCCGCTCCGCTTTCGAGCGTGCGGTCATCAACAATTTTGTCGAGGAATACCTCGAAGGAAGGACTCCGAATCCCTGCATCAACTGCAACCGGGAGATCAAGTGGGGGGAGCTGTTGCGAAAGGCGGATTCCCTTGGTGCAGAGTACATTGCCACCGGCCATTACGCGCGGATTCACAGGGATGAAAAGACCGGTCGTTACGTTCTTCGGCGGGCCGTGTATGCTCCGAAAGATCAGTCCTATGCCCTTTGGTCTCTTCCGCAGGAAGCTCTGGCGCGTACCCTGTTTCCGTTGGGAGGGCTTTCGAAACCGGAGGTTCGCGCCCGGGCCGCACAGTATGGACTTCGCACCGCCGCAAAGCAGGAGAGCTTTGAGATCTGTTTTGTGCCTGACAACCGTTATGACCGGTTTCTCCGGGAGCGGGTCGCGGGATTGGAGCAAGCGCTCGCTGGAGGCGAAGTCGTGCTCGAAGGCCGCGTAGTCGGACACCACGCCGGGTATCCGTTCTACACGATAGGCCAGAGGCGCGGTATTGGCGCGTTTGGGAGAAAAATGTACGTGACCGGGATCGACCGAACAAGGAACCGGATTACCATCGGTCCGGACGGTGATCTGTACCGTTCTGCCCTGAGAGTGTCCCGAGTGAATTGGGGAGGCGCAGGGCGTCCCGAGGAGCCCGTTCAGGTCGAAGCAAAGGTGCGCTATAAGGATGAGTTGGCCCGAGGAACGGTGGTACCCCTCGATGCCAACGGGGCAATCATCAGATTTGAGAATCCGAAACGTGCCATCACACCGGGTCAGTCCGCTGTCTGGTATTCAGGCGACACCCTCCTTGGAGGAGGGATTATTGAGGCCGTTCTGGACTAAGCCGGATTCCTGAAAGGGATGATCGGAAAGGCTCAATCTTCTGTAAAAGATTGGGCTTTTTTTGTATTTCCCTGAAGAAACTTTCTGATATGTCATTCGTCTTTATGACAGAACAATCGTGAATTACGCCGAGTCCGACGACCGTTCGCTTGTTCAGGCTTTCCAGAACGGCGACGAACGAGCCTTCGAGGAAATCGTCCGGCGATATCAGCGTCAGGTAGCAAACGTCATTTACATGACGTCGGGCACTCCTCAGGACGTTCCTGATCTCGCGCAGGAAGTCTTTCTGAAGATCTACAAGTCGCTCGGCGGGATCACGGTCGAGCATTCTCTCTTCTCCTGGATTTACCGCATTGCGGTGAATGTCACGATCGACGAACTGCGGAGGAGAAAGATTCGCCGGATGACGTCGCTTGATTTTTCGGGAGATCCTGAAGAGAACGAGCCGACCTTCCGCGATTCGTCGTTGCCTGATGACCAGCTTGTATCAGCCGAACGCCGCGAGCAGGTGTGGAAGGCGTTAAGGAAACTCTCGGACACCTCGCGTACCGTTTTGCTCCTCCGGGAGTATGAGGAGTTGTCCTATAAGGAAATCGGAGACATCCTGCACATCAGCGAGCAGGCAGTGAAGTCTAGAATCTTCCGGGCAAGAGAGGAATTGAAGGAGCTCCTGAAAGATTATTTTGAGGTGCGGCCATGAACCATCGGGACATTAGAAAACTCATCTCGGCCATGGTGGACGGGGAGCTGGACGATGCCGGAACGAAGCGGGTAAACGAGCACATGGCATCCTGCCCGTCGTGTACCAGGTATGCCCGCGCGCTGCGGGCGGTTTCGGCAGATATTCGGTCTGTCATCCCGATAACACTGCCCGATACTTTTCCCCTGGCCGTCCTTCGGGCTGTTCATGCCGAGCAGGCTGAATCGCGGATCTGGATGCCGGTAGAGTTGTTTGCACGCAGGTTCGTTGTCGGGCTGGGCGCCGCCGTTGTGCTTTCCGTGGCGCTGGCCATGACGATCCGGCCGGAGGAACCTGTGGTTGCCGAGCCGTATCTCACCGGCGAGTTGTCGGACTCCACGGCGACGCGCATCCTGCTGACCAAGGAAACGCCCTCGAAGAACGATCTTCTTCTGGCTGTGGTCTCCCCTGAATAAGGAGTGCAACATGATTTCACCCAAGACAAGAACATTCGTTTTCCTCCTCGTGAGCTTTCTGTTGGGCGGTGTCGCGGGCGGATTTCTCGGAGCGACGTACTTCGGCGGAAAACCGGGCCGATACTCCCGCGGAGATGTCATGAAGGAGTTCACGGAGAAGCTCAAACTGCGTGCGGAGCAAACTGTGGCAGTGGATTCCATTCTGGAAGCTCATAAATCGAAGTTCAGCGCCATCCGGAAGCAGTACGGCGAGGCCACAAAGGCCCAGCGTGATTCGCTGAGGAAGGACATCCGGAAGATCCTCAGCGACGAACAACATGCGTTGTTTGATACTTACATCCGCGAAATGGATGAACGCGAATCACGGTACCGGAGACAAAATCGCTAATTCAGGGAATACGTATGAAACGAAAGAGTGTCATTATTGGTGTCGGCCTCCTGGTCGTTTTGAGCGGCGGCTACTATCTTCTGCAGAACGGCGGCGAGTCGTCGCCAGCGCAGAGCCGAGCCCAGTTGAGCAGAGTGGTGAAGGTTGAGCGGGGAAACCTCGACCTGACCGTCTCGGCAAACGGCGTCGTTCAGCCGATCAATCGCGTGGAGATCAAATCGAAAGCGAGCGGCCAAATCGTCTCTCTGACCTTTGAGGAAGGCGAGACGGTTCAGAAAGGCCAGTTGCTGATTGAGCTGGACCGAACGACTGCGCAAAACGATTTCGAGCAGGCGAAAGCCGATCTGGCGGTCGCGGAATCGAATTTGAAGCAACAGGAGAACAACCATCGGCGGGCGATCGAGCTGTTTGACAAGGGATTGATCTCCGAACAGGAGAGGGATCAGGCGGTCTTGGAGAAAGTGCGGGCCGAAGCTCAGCTGGTCAAAGCGCGGGCCAATCTCTCGTCGGCAGAGGAACGCCTCCGTGATACACGGGTGCTTTCGCCCATCACGGGTGTGATCCTGAGCCGGAACGTCTCCTTGGGTCAGATCATCTCTTCGGGGACCTCGAACGTGAGCGGGGGGACGACGCTTGCGACGATTGCCGACATGAATGAGGTGTATGTCGAGACAAACGTTGACGAAGTGGACATCGGCAAGGTTCAGGTGGGGCAGGCGGCGCGTGTCGTTGCCGATGCATTTCCCGATGATGTGTTCAACGGGGAAGTCATCAGAATCTCTCCTCTCGGGAAGACTCAGCAGAATGTCACAACGTTCAACGTGATCGTGCTTGTCCGGAATATCGGCGGCAGGCTGAAGGCCGGTATGAGCACCTCCGTGGACATAGAGATCTTCAAACGAAGGGATGTCCTGCTTCTTCCGACCGAAGCGCTGAAGGATCCGCGCAGTGAGCAGGGCCGTGTGCTGATGGCCGCCCTCAAGCAATCACAAACCTCGGCCGCGGATTCGTCTGCTTCGCCCCCCGCAGGCCGGGAGGCGGGGGACAACAGCGGCGACCTGCGGGCGCGTTTCATGAACATGTCCCCTGAAGAACAGGCGAAATTCCGGGAACAAATGAGGCAACGGGTACAGGCAATGTCTCCGGAGGAACGGCAGAAATACTTCGAGCAAATGAGGAGTCAGGGGGGCGGGATGTTCATGCGGGGCGAGGGCGGGCGCCGGAGAGCGTCGCAGACCGAACAAAAGAATGAGGTGCGCGAACGAGTGATCGAAGTGAAGGTGGGCGGGGAATTCGTTCCACGGCTGGTCAAAGTGGGCGCCAGCAACTATGATTTCGCCGAGATTCTCGAAGGCGTCAAAGAAGGGGACGAGGTTCGGGTGACGACAATCTCGCGAGCAAAACTGGCCAGCGAGGCGTTCACGGAACGCATGCGAAGCATGCAGAGCATGGGTGGTGTCGGAGGCGGAGGGAGGCGTTGAGCAGGCTATGAATGTCACGGAGAGTTTTCTCACCGCGTTGGGAGCCTTGTTTGCCAACAAGCTCCGGGCACTGCTCACGATGCTTGGGATCATCATCGGCGTTGCGGCAGTGATCACCATGATTGCAATCGGCGAAGGAGCCCAGAAGGCAGTCACAGAACGAATTCAAGCCCTGGGCTCCAACCTCCTGTTCATCAGTCCCGGTGCGCAACGGGGTGGAGGTGTTACCGTGATCATGTCCGGAACGAGCGTCCGACTGAGGAATGAAGATGTGGAGGCAGTGCGGGAGCAGGTGTCCTCCGCCGAAGCCGTCGTTCCCGAATTCAGCCGTAGTGCCCAGGTCAAGTATCAAAACAGGAACTGGAATACAAGAATCGTCGGGACTGTTCCGGAATATGAGTACGTGAGAAACTTCAGAGCCGCTGATGGCCGGTACTTCACATTGTCCGAGGAACGGTCGTACACCAAGGTGGCGATTCTCGGAAAAACGGTGGCAGAGAACCTGTTTGGAACGGCGGATCCGATCGGGAAGTCCATTCGCATTGCGGGTCAGTCCTTTGAGGTTATCGGAATCCTTGAATCCAAGGGTCAAAGCGGATGGCAGAATCCCGATGACCAAATCATCGTTCCTCTCTCAACAGCCCAACGGCGCCTGTTCGGGGTTGATTACCTGAGCCAGATCACGGTCAAGGTTGTCAACGATCAGCTGATGGATGACGCGTTTTTGACCATCGAAAGGGTTTTACGCAGAGCACACAAACTCCGGGAGGAGCAGGACAACGATTTCAGCATCAGAAACCAGGCGGACATCATCACAACATTTCAGGAAACCCAGCAAACGTTCACCTTTCTGCTCGCCGGCATCGCTGCGGTTTCGCTTCTTGTCGGCGGGATCGGCATTATGAACATCATGATCGTTTCTGTTACGGAACGCACCAAGGAGATCGGGATTCGCAAGGCAATCGGCGCGCGGCGGAAAGACGTGATGCTTCAGTTCCTGATCGAATCCGTCGTGATGAGCGTGGCAGGAGGACTCATGGGCATTGGTGTAGGAGTCGGCGGGTCATCCCTCTTGACCGCATACGGGAATCTTCCTTCGTTAATCTCGGTCCAAGCCATCGTCATGAGTTTTGTCTTTGCCGCGTTCGTTGGAATCTTCTTCGGCCTGTATCCCGCATGGAAAGCGGCGCAATCCAACGTCATTGACGCACTGCGATATGAATAGGAGAGCGATTCCAACAGGGGTCTTTCTCGTGCCGGTGCTTCTGCTGTGGTGGGGTTGCGGCAATGCACCGACGCCGGATCAGCCTCAGCGGAGACCCCCCGTGTTCGTGGAAGTGGAGGCGGCGCGGGAAGAGCCGATTGCAGCCAGTGTGACGGCAACGGGTACGATTACTCCAAAGGAAGAGGTGAAGATTATTGCCCAGGCTGAAGGAAAGATTACACACATTGCCGTTGAAGAGGGCGACAGGGTCACAAAGGGTCAGGTGCTGATACGTCTCGACGCGACCATCCTCGCCGCGCAGACAAAGGAGGCAGAAGCAAACGTCGAGGACGCCAAGGCAAACTATGACAGGCTTTCGCGCCTCGTCAAAACGGGCCTCGTGTCCGAACAGGAGTACGAACAAGCGCGCACGCGATACAATGTGTTAAAGGCAAGGCTGGAGTACCAGAGAGCCCTCCTGAACTACACGACGATCAGCGCTCCGATCTCAGGCGTCATTACGTTTCGGGGCGCGCGCGAAGGAGACGTCGCCGTTCCGCGGGCCCACCTTCTGACCGTTAGCGACCCCCAAACGCTGGTCATGGAAATCAACGTGTCCGAGCTCGAGATCCCCAGGATCAAGATCGGCGATCCCGTACGGGTTCGGGTGGACGCTTATCCCAACGAGACATTCTCAGGACGTGTCCGAAGAGTTTTTCCCCTGAGTGATCCCGTGACCCGGCTCGTCAAAGTCGAAATCCAGCTGACCGACAAGGATCCGCGGCTGTTCTCTGGGCTCTTCGCCCGAGCCGATCTGACGATTGCGCGGAAGGAGAAGGCCACCGTCGTGAGCAACGATGCTCTCCTGATGTCGGCCGACGGCAGAGCCTCGGCGTTCGTTGTTGTGGATTCCTTGCTGGAGCGTCGTTCACTGACTCTTGGAATCCGTGACGAAACAAAATCGGAAGTCCTTGCCGGCCTCTCTCCGGGCGAAAAAGTGGTTATTAGCGGATTGAATCAGCTCAATCCGGGCATGGTGGCACGCATCACCCGCGAACGAAGAAAGGAAGGGCTATGAACGGCGGTCCCGGGACGCAGGAGTTCAAGAACGGAAAGCGGACATTGGCCGACTGGGCCATCAAGCATCCGATCGGAACGATGATGCTGGTCTCCGTCGTCATCGTCCTTGGCTCCTATTTTCTCTCCACCCTCAAAGTGGACCTCCTCCCGAAATTGATCTATCCGCAGATCCGTGTCAACGTGACAAACAGGGGAGTCGATCCGCTCGTGATGGAAGAAACGGTGACGCGTGTTCTGGAGTCCCGGGTGGCCACAACGGAAGATGTGACGAAAGTGGAATCCTCAACAGCCGAGGGACGTTCGAACGTGACGCTGTCGTTCGACTACGGCAAGGATATCGATGTAGCCCTCAGGGATGCAAGCACAAAGCTGGATCAGGCACGCTCTGGGCTCCCGCGCGAAATCGACCCGCCGACAATCTGGAAGGCCGATCCGTCTCAAATTCCGATTTTTGAGCTCGCGGTGTCTTCAGACGGAATGGACCTCGTTCGTCTTCGCCGATGGTGCCAGGAAGAGTTGACGAATTACTTCCTCACGGTGCCGGGGGTTGCTTCCGTTGACGTGGCCGGAGGCCTTGAACGCGAAGTACAGGTCATCATCGACCAGAAACGCCTCCAGGGATACGGACTGGCGGTGACCGAAATCCTGCGCGCGATTGCGAATGCAAACGTGGATCAGACGGGAGGCCGCGTCACAGCCGGACGAAGGGAGTACCTGAGCCGGACAGAAGGCAAATTCAGTTCGATCGCGGAGATCCGGGAAGTTCCGATCCGGATACGCGGCCGCTCGGGAGATCAACGCATCAAGCTCAGCGACATTGCGCGCGTCGAAGACAGCCACAGAGAACAACGGGTTTTCGCCAGATTGAACGACGTTCCCAGCGTCAAAGTCAGCATCCAGAAACAGCCGAATGCCAATACGGTCGAGGTGATCGACGGCCTGAAGGCCAAGTTGAAGTTCATGGAGGAAAACTCGGTCATCCCCGGCGGTCTGGCAATCAAGATCACAAACGACCAGTCGTACTATATCCGGAATTCGCTCACCTCGGTCAGCGATGCCGCCCTCATCGGCGGCCTGCTTGCCATGATTGTCGTCGGCCTCTTCCTGGGCAGCTGGCGCCGCACGTTCATCATTGCAACTTCCATCCCCATTGCCATCCTTGCGACGTTTGTCATGATGGGGCTCGGTAATCTGACGCTGAACATCATTTCGCTCGGCGGATTGGCCCTTGGTATCGGCATGCTGGTGGATAACTCGATCGTCATGCTCGAGAATATTTCCCGTCATCAGAAGGAACACCCCGACCCGGTCGAAGCCGCTCATTTTGGCAGTAATGAAGTGATTTCCGCCGTCGTCGCATCCACCACGACGAACCTTGCCTCTGTTCTGCCGTTTCTGCTCATCTCCGGTCTGGCCGCACTCTTCTTCAAAGAACTGATCCTGACGATCTCGTTCGCGATTATTGCTTCGCTTCTGGTCTCCATTACTCTCGTGCCGATGCTTTCCGCAATGTTGTTTCGGTACGAAAAAGTGCACAAAAAGAAAAAAGCCGGGATCATCGCGGGGACTGAACGTCTGCTGGCGAAGGTGACGGCGTCGTATTCGACTTTGCTCGCGTGGGCCGTGCACCGCCGTTATCTCCTGATCGGCCTCGTAACGGCGCTGTTCATCGGAAGCCTCCTGCTGTTCGGCCAGCTTGGGTCTGAATTCCTGCCTTACATGGATGACGGCCGGATCAGCATCCGGGTCGAGATGCCGCCCAGCACCTCGGTGGAGGTTACGAACCGCGTGGCATCACAGCTTGAAGAAATCGTCAAAACCATGCCGGCAACAGAGTCCGTCTTCACGGTGGCGGGCGGATTCATCTTCGGGCGAGGAACGGCGGAGTTCTCCAACCGGGCGAGCATGGACATTCAGCTGGTTCCTCTGGATCAGCGCACGATTTCGAGCAATGAATGGATCGCGGCGGTGCGCGCGAAGATCGCGGCCGCGGAGATCCCGGAAGCCCGTATCCTGGTATCGAAGCCGCAGATCCGAGGTATTCGTACATCGTCGGGCAACGAGGATGTGAGCGTGAAGGTGCAGGGACCGGACCTCGCCGTTCTGAATACACTGGCAAATGATATCATGGTGCTTATACGCGACGTGGAGGGATTGTCGAACCTGAACAAGTCATTGGAAGAGGCGAAACCGGAACTGCGCATCCAGGTCGATCGCGAACGGGCGGCTGAGCTTGGAATCTCGATCAGAGATATCGGCGAAACCGTGAGAACAGCCATCGACGGAACTGTTGCATCCAAGTACACCGAAGGCGACCGGGAGTACGATATCCGGGTTCTGCTGGACCGGCGGGAGATCAAAAGCCTGAACGCAGTCGAGGACCTGATCATCTATCCCCTCGTCGGACCGCCTACCAGCCTCCGGGCGGTTGCGGCAGTGCGAGAAGGCCTGGGACCGGTTACGATCAGGCGCGAAAATCAGAACAGAATTGTCGAAGTGACGGCGGATGTCGTGGGAACGGACAGGAGCCTCGGCGAAGTGATGGCCGATATCTCGGGGAGACTGCGAGGGCTCGACTTGCCGGAAGGATACTCGATCTTCTATGGCGGGCAGGAAGAAACGATTCGCGAAAACAACAGGATTCTCGCAACGATTATTCTGCTGGCGATTTTCCTGGTGTACGTAGTCATGGCCGTGCAGTACGAATCGCTCCTCAATCCCTTCGTCATTCTTACGACGATTCCGCTCGCTCTGATCGGTGTGATTCTCTCCTTGTTTGTGACCGGCATTCCCGTCGGAGCCACGGTCATGCTTGGCGTAATCCTGCTCGCGGGAATTGTGGTTAACAACTCTATTATTCTTGTGGAGTTCATCGAAATCCTTCGCACGGAAAAAGGGTTGTCAAAGACCGACGCCGTTTTGGCCGCCGGGCCCATCAGACTTCGTCCAATCCTCATGACAACTGCGACGACCGTTGTCGGCATGCTGCCGCTGGCTCTCGGACTCGGGGAGGGCTCGGAGGTGCTTCAACCGCTGGCGGTTGCGACCATCGGCGGATTGCTGTTTTCCACCGTTGTTTCCCTCCTCATCATTCCTTGCACCTACCTGTTGTTTCAGGACGCCAAGGAGCGTGTAACCGCCATGTTCCGGAAGAAACAGACGGCCGGCAAAGCACCCACCGCCGAGGATCCCGTGGAAGCCCTTGCAAAGTAATATCTCCGGTCGAGGCGGCGCGCCGGGCCGCAATCGCCCCCGCGCCTCCTTGTTGCTTCCGCTTCACCCCTTTCCTATATTTCCTCTTTGAATTTCTACCAATGGACACACCGATGAGTTCTCAAGACATCAGGATTCTGCAGGAACGAAGGAAGAATGCGCTCAAGGGTGGCGGACAGGAACGGATTGACGACCAGCACAAGAAGGGGAAACTGACGGCCAGGGAAAGGCTGGATCTTCTCCTGGATCCCGGAAGTTTCGAAGAACTCGGGATGTTTGTCCGGCACCGCTCCTCGGACTTCGGCCTGGACAAGAACAAAATTCCCGGTGATGGTGTGGTAACCGGATTCGGAACGATCAACGGTCGTCCGGTGGCCGTGTACAGCCAGGATTTCACGGTCTTCGGTGGGTCGCTTTCGGAGGCTCATGCAGAAAAGATCTGCCGGGTGATGGACCACGCGCTGAAGGTCGGGATTCCGGTGATCGGCTTGAACGATTCCGGCGGCGCGAGAATTCAGGAAGGCGTGGTAAGTCTTGGCGGTTACGCGGATATCTTCCTCCGCAACACGCTGGCATCAGGCGTCGTACCGCAGATATCGGCCATCATGGGGCCGTGCGCCGGCGGAGCAGTCTACTCGCCGGCGATCACCGACTTTGTGGTGATGGTGAAGCACACGAGTTATATGTTCGTGACAGGACCGAACGTCGTTAAGACGGTCACGCATGAAGACGTATCGTTTGAAGATCTGGGCGGAGCCACGACACATGCCACAAAAAGCGGTGTGGCACATTTCGCGGCAGAGAATGAAGGGGAATGTCTGGAGACGATCAAGAAACTGCTGACGTACCTTCCATCAAATAACGTTGATGATCCGCCAAGGGTGAACATGGGTGATGATGTCGGACGGATGGACGAACGCTTGGACACAATCATTCCGGAAAATCCCAACAAGCCGTACGATATGAAGGAGATCATACGAGCCGTCGTGGATCGGGGAGAGTTTCTGGAAGTTCATGAACTGTTTGCTCCAAACATCATCGTGGGTTTTGCCCGTCTCGATGGATTTCCGATCGGCATCGTTGCCAACCAGCCTTCGGTACTCGCCGGTGTTCTGGATATCGATTCCTCGATCAAGGGCGCGCGGTTTGTCCGAACCTGCGACGCCTTCAACATTCCGCTCGTGGTCTTCGAGGACGTTCCCGGTTTCCTGCCGGGGACAGACCAGGAATGGCGCGGCATCATCCGCAACGGAGCCAAACTGCTCTATGCGTTCTGCGAGGCAACCGTTCCGCGTATCACGGTGATTACCCGCAAAGCCTACGGCGGTGCGTATGATGTGATGAACTCCAAACATATTCGCGGGGATATCAACTATGCCTGGCCTTCGGCAGAGATTGCTGTCATGGGACCCAAGGGCGCGGTCGAGATTATCTTCAAGAAGGAAATAGCGGCCAGCAAAGACAAGGAAGCCGCCGTTGCCGCCAAGGTCGCCGAGTATCGGGAAAAATTTGCCAACCCGTATGTTGCCGCGGAGAGAGGGTATATCGACGAAGTAATCATCCCAAGCGAAACCCGCCCCAAACTCATCAAGGCACTCAAATTCCTCGAGAACAAGGTCGATTCCAACCCGAAGAAGAAGCACGGAAATATTCCTCTGTAACGGAAATTGCACATTTTCAGGGTCTTGGAACCCTCCATTCATCCTTTTCTTGATTCTTTTTCCGTTGAACATTATATTCAAACGTTTTGTGAATCCGGAGAGGAACAGCACGGTGCAGAAATTCTGTTTGACGGTGTTGCTTGGTTTGGTGCTTGCCGGGTGTTCGGCGGAGAAGAGCAGTTCCCGCAACGAACCGACTCCCGACCGGGAGGCACCTTCACCTGCCGTGCAGAGCGCAACGGCAGATGCGGCCCCCGAAGTTCAAGATTTTCGTCCTTCCACAGAGGTGAAATCCCTTTCGTCCGTCGATACACTGTCGACGGACATCCTCGCGGACACAACGCTTGTCGTTTTGCCTGACTCGACAGCGGAGTCCGAACTCATCGCCCGAAAGCTCGAAGAGGCCCGCCAGTTGTATCTCGACGCCCTTACGGCGCAGGAATCCGGGGATACGACGGCTTCTCAACTGGGGTTTGAGGAGGCGATCGAAATACTGAACGAGCTCAGTTATTACCCGGATATTGAGAGCAATTCCGATTTTTCCGACCTGAGCAAGAGCATCATCGATGACTACGAGAAGTACATTCAGCTCATCGATGAGTTGGGTCCGGGCGCGTCGGTCTTCGCTTTGAGAGAAAAACTGAGCCAGGAAGTGGAGGAACCGGACGGAGAGCATTTGACGGGAATCCCCACCGAAGACATCGTCGGTACGGACGTTCCGCTTCCCTATAACGAATCGGTAGAAAGGAACATTCAGTTCTTCCTGGGGAAAGGAAGAGAGCACATCGAGCGTTGGCTGCATCTCTCCGGAAAATTCTTTCCGATGATGCGGCGAATCTTTGCGGAGGAAGGAGTGCCCCAGGAACTTGTGTTTCTCTCGATGCCGGAGAGCGGTCTTCGCACGGACGCGCGGTCTTGGGTCAGGGCCGTGGGGCTGTGGCAGTTCATGAGCGGGACGGGTCGGCTGTACGGCCTTCGGGGAAATTGGTGGTATGATGAGCGGAGAGATTTCGAGAAATCAACGCGTGCGGCGGCACGACACCTGAAGGATCTCTACGCGGAGTTTGGAGATTGGTACCTTGTCCTGGGTGCGTACAACGCCGGTCCGGGACGCATCTTTCGCGCCATCCGGAGAAGCGGCTCGACGGACTTCTGGGAACTTCGCCGCTACCTCCCGCGCCAGACCAGGAACTACATTCCGCAGTATATTGCCGTGGCCCGAATCGGCATGTATCCCGAGCGTCACGGCTTCACGGGAATCGAACTTGCCGATTCCCTTGCGTATGAAACGGTAACAATTGATGACTGCGTGGACCTTCGGCTCCTGGCGGAATGTGCCGGTACGGAAGTGTCCGTCCTGCGCGAACTGAATCCGGAACTGCTCCGATGGTGCACACCACCCGGTGTGACCGGCTACAGATTGAGGATTCCGCATGGAAGCGGTAAGGTTTTCGCGGAGAACTTTGCCAAAATTCCGGAGGAAAAGAAGCGCGATTGGGCCGTCCATGTTGTCAGAAGAGGCGAGACTTTGTCTGCCATCGCGCGGCGGTACGGTCTGACGAGCGATATCCTCATGGAGGTGAACAACATTCGCAGCGCGCGCAGGTTGTCCATCGGCACAAATCTGGCTATCCCCATCCCCGGTTCGGCCATTGCCGAGAAACAACCGTTCGAGTATGAAAACGAGCATAAACCGGTCCGTTTCAGCAGGGCGCCGGGCGAAAGGGCAAAGACCCTGGCGGCCCGCTCCGCCGGACGCAAAGTTCGCTCAACGCAGGGCAAAGTCAGCCTCGAATACAGGGTGAAGCGAGGTGATACGATCGGACACATTGCCGAATGGTACGGCATCCGGGCGAGCGACATACGAAATTGGAACGACATTGCCTACGGCAGCCATATCTATCCCGGCCAGCGGCTTGATATCTGGCTTGACCCGTCAGCTGCCGGAAGGCTTCAACACGTCAATGAAATGTCGTTCGCGGAGAAGCAGGCAATGCTGTCAGTCAAAGAGACCGCACCCACATCGACGGCAAACACGGCAATGCCAAGGGGGGACGGATGGATTCGATACGCAGTCCGCGCCGGTGATACGCTTGAGAAAATCGCCCGTGATCATGGGGTAACGATCGATGATCTTCGAAGCTGGAATAAGCTCCGAGGAAGCAGAATTTACGCCGGACAGACTCTGGACATCTACGGTGAGCCCGAAGAACGGACGAGGCTCATCCCCGTGTCTCCTTCGAAAGAGAGCGTCGAATCAGCGGGCGCTGGGGAAACGTCCGGATCGCCTTCCATGAGCGAGGGAAGGATCCATCGCGTGCGAAAAGGCGAGACACTGTGGGGGATTTCGAAACGTTATGGGGTAAGCGTGGATCTGCTCAGGCAGGTCAACGATGTGGCCGACAACCTGAAGCCGGGTGACCGCATCGTGATTCCGGAGCAGTAGAGAAGAGCGACACGTCTCCGGCCGCTCAGGCCGGCCGAGCATTCCCTCCCGACCTCCTGTGTACCCTGCCATCCTGAAACACGATTTCCCCGGTGCATAGCGGGCGAAAAAAGCGCACATCGTGCGTCACGATGAGATACGTTCTCTTTTCCGGCCGCAATGCTTCCAATGCACGAAGGAAAAGTAGCCGCTCAGGCTGGCTCAAATGAACGCTCGGTTCGTCGAAAGCCAGGAACGGTGTACCCATGGCCACCGCGGAGGCAATGGTCAGGAGGCGACGATGAGAAGCAGGAAGATCGTACGGATGCATGTCCGCGTACTGCGCGAGACCGAACAAATCAAGCGCCTGCGCGGCAAGGGTGTCGGCATTGGAGCGTCCGAGATTCTTCGGGCCATATCGCACCTCGCCTCTGACCGTGGAGGCAAAGATCTGGTCTGAGGGATGCTGGAAGGTCACCGCAATGACGGCCGCCAGGCGAGCTGTGGCAGTCTCCCTTGTGTTCATCCCCTCCACCGTAATGTTCCCCCTCGAAGGCTTCAGGAGCCCGTTCAAAAGTCTGAGGAATGTGCTCTTTCCGGAGCCATTACTGCCTGTCAGCAGAAGAAATTCGCCTGGATGGATTTCGCAATTGACCCCGCGAAAAATCGGATCGGATCCGGGATAGGCAAAATGAAGGTCCTCAAAGACAATACTCATCATACAATTCCTTCCGTCGGAAGAAGGGCGGAAAAAGTGCTGAGTGCCGTGAGGAATTCATCACGCGTTCCCTCGAATCGCGTTGTGCTGTTATCGAGCAGAACGAACCTGTCGGCTGTTTCGAGGGCGAATTCGGGTGTATAATCGGTAAACACGATGGTGGTAGCGGGGGAGATGGATCGTAGAATGCCCGCCAATTCGTTTCGGGAACGCTCATCCAGCGCATTGGCGGGCTCATCGAGCAGCAACAGGTCCGGCTCAGCGACGACAATCGACGCAAGGGCTACTCTCTGCATCTCACCTCCGGAAAGCCTGTACGGATGCCGGTCTGCGAGGTGGGTCAACGAAAACCTTTCCAGAATCCTTGCAACCTTTGCCGCTCTCACGTCTTTCCCCATTCCGAGATTCTCAAGCGTAAATTCAATCTCACTTCGGACCGTGTGACGGATGCCTGAGATCTGCACCGAAGGATCCTGAAGCACGAGGCCGACGCGTGGAAACAGCACTTCGTGTGGAATGGGGATATGCGTCTTGTCGCCAATGGTCACGCGTCCATCTGCGATCGCTGTCTTGTAGTGGGATGCCGCGGCGCCGGAGAGAATCTCCAGCAGTGTGGTTTTCCCGGCCCCGGCAGGCCCCAGGATTGCACAACGCGACCCACCCGGTATGTTCACCCGGAACGCAGAGAACACCGGCCTGGATGCCGCAAAATAGCGAAATGTAAGGTCTGTCGCGACTACGGAAGGACCCATGCAAGTATGAAGACAAAGAAAGAAAGGACAATGAACAGTTTGCCGACGCCGCTGAGACGGGATTCTCCGCCTCCTTCGAATTCCAGGCGCGTACCTGCGCGGTACCCCCGCAAGGTGAGAGCCGTTCCGCGCTCGATGCTTTCCACGATACCGGACAGGATCAGCGGAGCCAGAATCGAGAGAAACGATCTCACACGGCGATCAACGCGGGAACGTACCGGCGCGCCCCGCGCTTCCTGCGCGGAGAAAATTCTTGTAATCCGCTCAGGGATGGTTTCCAAGAAATACACCGTAAGGAGAACGGTCATGACGATCTGAGTGGGAAGGCCTGCGTGCTGAAGAGATGACGCCAGATGGGGGATCGTGACGGACCCAAAGAACACGAGGAGGCTGGTGGCGATCAGAAGCAAGCGCGCTCCCGTCTTGACGCCGAAACGGATTCCGCCTTCGTATAACGACAATCCCGCAACGGTGAAGACCTCTCCTTCTTGCAGAAGCAACCCGTTGACGATCGTCATGAGGCAGGCAAGAAGGACGAGCGAAAGAAAGACCGGGAGGAAGCGGCGTCTTGAGGCCTGTGCAAGCGGTCGGAACGGAGGAGCTAGGGCACGGGTAATCAGCAGAACAATGACGGAGATCAATGCCGCTTCGGCCGGGCCGGCAAGGGCGATCGAGAGAAAGAAGATAAGAATGGAGAGCTTGTCGTTGATGCTATGAGCCATGGATGCTCCTGAGCATGGCCGGCGTCAGCACATTGTTTCCCCCGTTGAACCTCTGCAGAAGTCGTAACGGGAGGTTCCTGCAGAGCATGTACACGATGATGTAGGTGACGGTTTTGTCAACCGGATCGGAAGAGATCCCCTGATAAAACACACTTTCGAGAAGGGTATTCCCCACAGAACGGAAATACAGGACCAGGACATCGGTTCCCGAAAGCATGACGCCACCGAACACGAAAGCGGCGATGGGTGCCGAAACGACAGCGGCAACAAGCCCTTGCAGGATGCCGCCGGGAACGACAAGGTACCACGAGCGAAACCACCCCTTGCGCGCAAGGAGCCCGGAGAATGCTCCGATGACCGCGACCACCGGAATGAAGAACATCATTGCAGGATTACCCAGCGCCGCGGCGAGAATGTTCGACAGCGAACCGGCGACGATCGCCGACCAGGGACCGCAGAGAACAGCGGTGAGGACCGTGCCGATCGAATCGAGATAAAGCGGAATCTTCAGCGCTGCGGCAAGTTGTCCCGAGGTGAGGTTCAGAGCAATGCAGAATGCGACGAAGGGGAGCCCTGCTCCCTCAACTTCTTTGTCGAATTGGCGCCTTATCGTGGTCCACATAGTCCTCTCGTAACGCGATCCGGCTCCGTCGTGCGATATCTCGCCGGCAGACAGGCGGTCGGGGGGGGGAAGAGCGATTCCGGGGATGGGGGCGGGTCGTCTACAGCGTCAATGCAGCGGGATTCTGCATGAACTTCTTGAGATCCTGCAAAAACCTTGCCGCCACTGCGCCATCGATGATTCGGTGATCGGAGGACAACGTGACCTTCATCGTGTGACCGATGACGATCGCTCCATCACGGACCACCGGACGTTCCACAATCGAACCGACGGCAAGTATGGCTCCTTCGGGAGGATTGATAATGGCGACAAAGTCCTCGACGTCGAACATGCCGAGATTGCTGATCGTGAACGTCGATCCCTGGTACTCTTCCGGCTTCAGTTTTCTGTTTCGAGCCCGGGTCACGAGATCTCGAAGTTCGCTGTTGATCTGGTCGATGCGCTTTTGCTCGCAGTTCCGGATGACCGGCGTCACGAGGCCCTCGTCGAGCGCTACAGCGACTCCGATATGCGCAAAATGTTGAAGGCGTACTTTGTCCCCCAGGTATGTTCCGTTCACATACGGATGCTTCATCAGCGCCATCGCCGCCGCTTTGATGAGAATGTCCGTGTAACTCAGCTTCAGCTCGGTTGCGTTCAGGATCTGCTCCCGGAAAGCCATGGCCGGCTCCATATCGATGTCCACGGTGACATAGAAATGGGGCGCTGTGGTCTTGCTCTCCGCCATCCGCTTCGCAATCGTTTTTCGAATTCCCGAGAGTTCGACTTCTTCGGAAGTTCCGGGAACGATCTCCTGAGCCAGCCGTGAAAATCCCCCGGAAGTTCTTTCAAGGTCCCGCTTAATGATCCGTCCCTGAGGGCCGCTTCCGCGCACGGTATCAAGCCGGATTCCCCGCTCCTGTGCAATCTTTCTGGCCAGCGGAGAAGCCTTCAAACGACCGTCTGTCTTCCTCTCGTCTTGGGGCTTCGGCTCTTTCCCCTCAGGGGTTTTCGACGGCTCGGGGGCCGAAACGGCCTTCTCCGGCGCTTTCGTCGCCTCGTCCTTTTTTGGCGTTTCGTTTTCCTCGAGGAGTCCCTTGATATCTTCGTCGGCTTCGCCGATGATGCCAATGAGCGCGCCAATGGGCGCCTTGCCGCCGTCGGGAACAACAATCTTCCTCAGAATTCCCGAATCGTAGGCTTCGAGTTCCATGTCGGCCTTGTCGGATTCTATCTCCACCAGGGGCTCACCCTGCTTGACTTTTTCGCCTTCCTTCCGAAGCCATTTGAGGATCTTCCCTTCATCCATCGTATCGCTCAGCTTCGGCATCATGACCTTGGTCGCCATGGGACTCTTCTTACTCCTGACCGTTTCTGTACAACACGTTCTTAACCGCTCGCCGGATCTTCTCAATATTGGGGAGAGAGGCCTTTTCGAGCGTCTTGGCATACGGCAAGGGGACATCCTCCTGGGTCACGCGCTCCACCGGCGCATCCAGATAATCGAATGCTCGCGCCGTGATCTCGAACGCAAGTTGAGCGCCGACTCCCGCAAACGGCCAGCCCTCTTCAACGATGACCACTCGGTTCGTTTTGCGCACCGACTCGACAATGAGATCGTAATCCATCGGCTTGATCGTGCGCGGGTCAACGACTTCGATGCTGATCCCCAACTCTTGCTCAAGGGTCTCCACAGCCTTCCAGACGACGTGGGCAAGAATCTTTGACCAGGAAACGATGGTAACATCCTTACCTTCCTTCTTGACCTCCCCTACACCGATAGGAATCGTGTATTCGCCCTCAGGGATCTCCCCCTTGTCACCGTACATGACCTCGCTTTCGATGAAAATGACGGGGTTCTCGTCCCGGATGGCCGATTTCAGCAGTCCTTTGGCATCCTTACAGGTGGAAGGCATGACGACCTTGAGCCCGGCGACATGCGCATAGATCGCTTCGAGGGCCTGGGAATGTGTCGCGGCAAGTCCGTGAGCCGCGCCACCGGGACCGCGAAAGACGATCGGCACATGAAACTGTCCACCCGACATGGAATACATCTTCGCGGCGTTGTTGACGATCTGATCGTACGCCACAAGCGAAAAATTCCAGGTCATGAACTCGACAATGGGTCTGAGGCCCACCATCGCCGCGCCAATGCCGACTCCGGCAAACCCCGATTCGGCGATGGGCGTGTCGATGATCCGGCGCTCGCCCCACTTGGAGAGAAGACCCTGGCTCACTTTGTACGCTCCGTTATAGCGAGCGACTTCCTCGCCCATGAGGAACACGCGTTCATCCCGCTCCATTTCCTCATCCATGGCCTGATTGAGAGCCTCACGCAGACTTACGACCGGCATGCATTATTCTCCGTAATAAACGTCCTTCCAGAGCTCGTCCACCGACGGCTCTGGACTGTTTTCGGCAAACTCCACACACTCGTCCACCAGGGCCTTGATTCTCTTGTCTGCCTCCTCAAAATATCCGTCATCCGCCAGGCCGGCTTTCTTCAGCCGTTCACCAAAAAGGAGAATCGGGTCGTACTTGCGCTTCTCTTCCACCTCTTCCTTCGTACGGTAATGTCCGTGGATGGGGTCGGACATGGAATGACCGCGGTAGCGGTAGGTCCTCACCTCCAAGAGGGACGGCTCTCCCGTTTTGCGGGCGTGGTCGGCGGCGGCTTTGACCTTGGTATAAACTTCGATGACATCGGATCCGTCCACGATGTCGTTCCGCATGTTGTACGCCGCAGCCTTCCGTGAGAGATCTTCGACCGCGGAGGATCGTTCTACCGATGTCCCCATGCTGTACATGTTGTTTTCGATGATGTACACGACCGGAAGCTTCCACAGCGCGGCGAGGTTCAGGGCTTCGTGGAAATCGCCGATGTTTGTCGCGCCGTCTCCCATGAAGCACAGACAGATCCTTTTCTCATTCCGGTACTTGCACGCAAACGCAACGCCCGCCGCAAGGGGGAGATGACTGCCGACGATGGCGTGGCCGCCAAGAAAATTGTGTTCTTTTGAGAAGATGTGCATCGACCCGCCTTTCCCCTTGGTCGTGCCTGTGGCCTTCCCGAGGAGCTCGGCCATGATGGCCTTGGGGTCAACACCCTTGGAGATTGCCTGGCCGTGATCACGGTAGGCGGTGATGACGTAGTCGTCCGGATTGATGGCCCCCAGGATCGATCCGGTGGACACCGCTTCCTGGCCGTTGTACAGATGGCAGAACCCCATGATTTTTCCCATGCCGTACAGCTGGGCGCACTTTTCTTCAAAGCGCCTCACCAGAAGCATGTCGTCATACCACTTCAAAAGCGTTTCTTTTGAGAGGCCCGCCAGTCCGGATTTCGCTTCTTTGGATACCGCGGCAGTCGCTGTCGTCATTCGTTTTTTACCCACATTTCATCGAAAAAGGACAAATGCTGAAGAAGATAGGAAGAAGTTGCCTCAATTCAAAGGAGATTCTTGCTTTCTTCTTGTGGGTCACTCAAAGCATTCGGCGACCCTCAGCTGGTTGTCGCCACGGTTCTTGAAATCCCGCAGGCGGTACTTCTGCTGAGTGGAGGTGTGGACGACAATGAGGTCGTCCCCCTCGTAGGAACTCGTTGTTTCGTTCTGAATGCTGACCCCCCGCACGTACAGCCAGTAATAATTGCCGCTGGCGCGCCAGATTGCGGAGCATGGACCCGGAAACGCGTCGGCGGCACGAAGCACATTATCCTGCCGATTCACATAGTTGTTGAGCACGTAGGTGGTGTTGTTCACAGGGTAGTATGCGAGAAGGTCGTTCCCTGACCACGAATCGACAACGTTGTTGTGTATGGCCGCGCCGTTCAGAATCAAATGATACAGGCCTTCCGACGCCCTCCAATAGACAGCCGGATTGGCCTTCAGCACCTCGGTTGTCCGGTAGCGCTCGTCATTGCACGCATCGAAATCCCGCAAGACGTACGTCACATTCGAAGCCCTGTGGTAGACCAGCAGGTCCGGACCCGCCCAGGCACTGGTGACGTCTTGCTGAATGGCTATTCCGTTCACCGTCAGCCAATAGAGACCGTCCTTTGCTTTCCAAAACACGGTCTCGCTTGTCTTGAGCATTCCGGCCGGCCGCTTCTTGCCGTCCGCATTGGCTTTGAAATCGGTTAGGAGATACGTCGTATTGCTGGAAGCATGGTAGACGACGAGATCAGATCCCGAATAGCCGCTCACAGTCTCGTTTTGAATCTCCCTGCCTCCAACGCTCAGCCAGTAGTACGAACCGTCACTCCACCAGAGGGTGGAGGGGTCGGTCGAAATCTCCACGGGTCCGGCGACAACGAGTTCGGTTTTCGGTGCATCGGATTTGGCGGAAAGGAAGTAGAAGTCGCCGATGAGGGAGGAGGCCTCCCAGGGAATTTGCTGGGAATTGCTCCGGTTCATGACGTTGGCTCGTACGCGCTTGAAGGTCATCAAGTGGAAGAAGAAGCCGCAGGAGGTCTACTGGCGGCCGTTCCTCGACGTGCGGGTGCCGATCTACTGGGAATGGATGCCCGACATCGGCGAGAAGGCGGCGGCGCTTGCCGATCCGCGGGGCCTCGAGATGCCGCTCGAATACTACCGGCCGCTGCCGGACTGGCTGCCCTGCCATTCGCACGAGGTCGAGAAGCCCG
>BQML01000010.1 GCA_022180565.1 Bacteroidia bacterium | reverse complement strand
GAACCATTTCGAATCACAGCCTCGTCCAAGCTGAGTATTATATAACCCTCAATCAGCAATGGAAACCCTTTCTTCATGTGAGCAGGGTCGACAAATTCTCCCGGCGGGATTTGAGGGTCGGTGGCGGAGCTTACATAAGTCCCCTGCCTTCCTTCGGCGTGTTTACTCAGGTATTGCTCTCTCCCAACGCGCACGTTGCTCCAGAGATTGACGCGTTCATGGAGGTGAGCGGCCCTGGGCCGGCGGGATTCGAGGTTTCGGCCGGCTATCGTTACATGAAATTCGATGCTCTGAATGTCCATGTCGGAATTCCCGGAACGATCGTGTACTTCAGTGACGACGCCTGGCTGGGGGTAAAAGGATATTTTGGTTTCGTTCCGGGTCTTCCGGTATCCACTGCGGTGACCGCTGCGTTGTGGCTTCGGGCGGATGATCGCACGACTGTGCGGATCGTCGGATTTCGAGGGAACGAAATCACGTCTGCGACGACGCTGACGGAGGTCTCCACGCTGAGATCATCGGGAGGTCTCCTCGCCATCAAAACCAGAGTGAGCGCCCATCTCGCCCTCGAAGGATCCTATTCTTACACTACCCGTTCCTTGCTCTCTGATTCGCATACACTCTCCGTTGCTTGTAGCATCCTCTTCTGAATGCCATATGCGTTCCCCGGATCGGCGATGAGAACAGAACTTGTCATCGTGATCGCACTTGCGATCGGAGCGACCTTTTTTGTAGTCGTTGTGGCCGTCGGGTTATTGATCAACAAGGTGGTTGAGGGAAGACGGTCGAAGACAAAGATGCGGTTGTACGACTTCTATGCGGGGTTGTTCGCGGATATCCTGTTACGGCCGGCCCCTGAGGGAGCTCCCGAAGAGGCGCTTTCGACGTACTATGAGTCCCTGCTCGGTCAGATCAAGAGCGGACTGGCATGGTCAACACCCGCCAGGAAGCGGCTCCATCGCGGGGTAATTCGAAACGTGCTTTTGGATTTTTCCAGAGATCTGACGGGAGAATCGATGAGCCGGCTCCAGTATTTCTACGCATCGCTGGGCTTTGTCCGGGATGAGCTGGATCAGTTGAAGAGCAAGAAATGGTGGCACCGTGCGCATGCCGCCCGGGATCTCGGACTCCTCGGCGCTCCGAGCGCCGCGGAGGCGCTGACAGCCCTGCTGGATGACGAGCACCCAGACGTCAGGACTCAGGCCATGCAATCGCTCGTCAAAATCGCGGGGGTGGAATCCCTGCGCCCCATCCTTCAGAAAGCGCGCGGCATTTCTCGCTGGGCCGCCCTGGAGCTTTCTCTCATCGTAAAAGATTTCGAGGAACAAGCCTATCCTTATCTGGTGGAGGCTCTTTCTTATCCCGACCGGTCGGTGGTTTTGTTCGCCATTGAAATGCTTTCGCTGATAGGCTTCGTTACGGGCGTCGAGCCGCTCATGCACATGGCTGACACCTATCCCGATACACAGGTTCGCGCGAAAGCGATAGAGGCACTGGGTCGTTTGGGGGATCAGCGGGCCGAACAGCTCCTTGTCCGTTTGCTGAAGAACCCTTATCCCTCTCTGCGGGCAAGCGCAACGCGGGCGTTGGAGCGGATCGGATCGCCAACCGCGGTTCCTCTGCTTTCTGAACGGCTCATGACAGGTTCGGTTCACGAAAGACTTTCAGCGGCGCGGGCTTTGGCGAAATCGGGTGAGGCGGGCATGGAGCGGCTCCGCAGTGCGGCGGGCGAGCAGGATCCCATTCTCCGAGGTGTTGCCTTGCATGTCCTGGAAGAAATCGAAGGCGTTCGCGAATGAGCCTGGTTCTTGAATACATTCTGGGAACCTACATCTACCTGGTGACGGCCTTTTTCATCGGCGTGAACGCCACATATACGTTTCTGCTCATCCGGTCGTACAGAGAAATTCTGCACTACATGAGGCACAACGCATTCAGTAATTACCGCATCATGGTGCAATCAGAGCTTGCGCCTCCGGTCACCGTTGTGGCCCCCGCCTTTAATGAACAAACGACGATTGTGGAGAGCACGCGAAGCCTGCTGAAGCTGAATTACGGAAACTATGACGTCGTTCTTGTGAACGACGGGTCGAGCGATGGCACCTTGGATCGCCTGCGGAGCGAGTTTGATCTCTTTCCGTCGAATCAATTGTATATTCCGACCATCGAAACGGAACGTGTGCGGGGAATCTACCGGTCTGCCCGTCCGGAGTACCGGAACCTCATGGTGGTAGACAAGGAAAACGGCGGAAAGGCCGACGCGCTGAATGCAGGGATTAATGCGGCCCGGCATGAATATGTATGCTGTATCGATGCCGATTCGCTGCTCGAAGATGAGGCATTGCTGAGAGTGATGAAGCCGTTTCTTGAAGACGAGACCGTGATCGCCGCCGGAGGAATCGTGCGCATCGCCAACGGATGCCGAGTCGTCAACGGACGTGTGATTGACGTGAGGTTGTCGAACAAGCTTCTTCCCATCTTCCAGGTTGTTGAATACTTTCGGGCGTTTCTCTCAGGACGTATGGCCTGGCATGGAATGAACGGACTTTTGATTATTTCGGGAGCTTTTGGGATGTTCAAGAAGGCCGCGGTGCTGGAAGCAGGCGGATACAGCCGGAACACGGTGGGGGAGGACATGGAATTGGTGACTCGACTGCACAGAATCAAGCGGGATCGGAAAGAACCGTACCGGATCGTCTTTGTCCCCGATCCCGTGTGTTGGACCGAGGCGCCGGAGTCAGCCCGGATTCTCGGACGGCAGCGAAACCGATGGCACCGGGGCTTGCTTGAAACCATTCTGACGCATGGGTCCATGCTGTTCAGCAGGCGATACGGTGTCGTCGGCTCGGCGGCGATGCCGTATTTCCTGTTTGTCGAATTGCTCGGTCCCGCCATAGAGTTCCTGGGATATCTTGCCGTCGTCGGCATGTTCGCGGGCGGAATTCTCGAAGTACCGATGGCGGTTCTCTTCTTTATTGTGTCGCTCTTTTACGGCATCATGTTTTCCGTGGCCGCGGTGCTGTTGGAGGAAATATCCTTTCAGCGATACCCGCGCCCCCGTGATCTGGCGATCCTGCTGGCATTCGGGGTTATAGAAAACTTTGGCTATCGCCAGTTAACAATCCTGTGGCGGGTGAAAGCGTTCTGGGACTTTTTCGTGCGCGGCGTGCGGACATGGGGGACGATGCAGCGGAAGGGGTGGGATTCGAACCCACGGTAGCCCGGAGGCCACACCGGTTTTCGAGACCGGCCGATTCAACCACTCTCGCACCCTTCCGTACCTCTCAAACCCGACGTACGTTCGTGACACACCAAAAAACGATGGAGTGACAGTC
This sequence comes from Bacteroidia bacterium, assembly GCA_022180565.1. GTDB lineage: Bacteria > Bacteroidota > Ignavibacteria > UBA10030 > UBA10030 > JACQPU01. Next base: position 120,864 of record BQML01000010.1, on the reverse strand, counting down.
AGAATTCTCAAATATACAAAAAAGGCTTTTGATTTGGTATCAAATTTGACGAGAAAACCTTCGCGCGGCTCCCGTTATCCAGAAACGTCTCACTCCTTTCGCAGCGTGAGACGCGCTGAATCGGTGCGATCCCGCACGAACTTGACATTCCTGTGCAGTTTGGATATATTTTTGATGTAGTTTTTTTGGAAAGGTTCCAATGTCATGCAAACATTGACGACAAAACGAAGCAAACAACGCGAACGAATCCTACAAGTACTCCGAAAAACACGATTACATCCGACCGCTGAGTGGGTGTACGAACGCGTGCGGGAACAAATGCCCCACATATCGCTGGGAACAGTGTATCGAAATCTGAACATCCTCAAGCAACAAGGTAAAATTCGGGAGCTCGATTTTGGTGAATCCTCAAGGCGGTACGACGCGTTCGTTGATGAGCATTATCACTTCGTATGTCTGCAGTGCGGACAGGTCAAAGACCTGGATGTTCCGCCCCAGGAAGATCTGAACGAGAGAGTCCGGCATGCAGTACCCGGCACGATTCAATCGCACAGGCTGGACTTTTTCGGTACCTGCTCGGAGTGTCTCCTGAGAGACTAAGGAATTCCCTCGGTACCTTTCCTCATGCCCCCTTTCCGCGCCACCGTGGAGAGAAGGGTCGTTTTATCCTTTCACATGAATTCAAGGAGATTTGCATGGCGATCAAGACAGGCGATAAAGCTCCTGATTTTACATTGCCGGATACGGACAAGAACCAGCGCTCTCTGAAGGAGTTTCTCGGAAAGGTTACTGTTCTTGCTTTCTATCCCGGCGCCTTCACCGGAGTATGCACCAAGGAGATGTGCTCGCTCCGCGACGCGCTCGCAAACTTCAATGCGCTCAATGCCCAGATTGTCGGAATCAGCGTGGATTCCCCCTTTGCCAACAAGGGGTTCGCAACGCAAAATAACCTCTCCTATCCGCTTCTTTCCGATTATACCCGTAAGGTCAGCTCGGAGTATTGTGGGCTCTATGATGATTTTGGAGGCTTGAAGGGCTACACTGCGGCCAAGCGGTCTGTCTTCGTTCTGGACAAGCAGGGCGTGGTCCGGTATGCGTGGATTTCGGAGAATCCCGGTGTGGAGCCCTCGTATGCTGAGGTCGAAAAGGCCGTCTCCGGGTTGAAGTAGGGGCAGCCTGCCGTCCGGCGCTCCGCCTCATGATCTCTTCTCTCATTCTGATCCTTCAAGTGCTTTGCCTGAGTCTGTGGATCGGCGGGTCCGCCGTCCTCTGGTTGCTCGTCGCTCCCCAGATTTTCATGCAAGTGCCCCGAGAAATGGCGGGCGCGCTGACGGGAACCATCTTCCGCCGATTCAGTTCCGCCATGCTCGGGGTTCTCGTTATCCTGGCGGCAACAATCCTGGTCCAACTTGCCGGAGCGTCGGAGTCAGCGGGGTTGAAACTACGATTCGCTCTCATTCTCGTTTTTGGCGGCATGCTCTTGAATGTGTACGATCGATACATTCTCTCCCCCCGCATGCATTCAGCCAATACCGACGGATCGAGAAGAATTCATCGACAGTCCGTTGTCCTTTTTGTTCTGAACTTATTTCTCGGTATCGCTGTTGTCATTACGTTCATTGTTCCCATCGCATTCTAGATTTCTTGTCGCATGCCCGCCATTGGAGAAAAGGCTCCCGAATTCTCGCTCCCGGATTCCACCGGTCGTACGGTTCACCTGAAGGACTTTCGGGGGAAGAAGATTGTTCTCTACTTCTATCCGAAAGATCAAACGCCCGGTTGTACGAAAGAAGCCTGTTCGTTCAATGACAGGATTTCGGAGTTTCGGAAACGCGGGGCCATTGTGCTGGGTGTGAGCGCCGACAGTGTGGAATCCCATGCGAGATTCGCAGAGCGGTACGGGCTTAGGTTTCCGCTCCTCAGCGATCCCGACAAGAAAGTCATCAATACGTACGGAGTGTGGAAGAAAAAATCGATGTACGGCAGGACGTTCATGGGAGTCGAGCGAACGACCTTTGTGATTGACGAAGACGGTATGATTCAGGCTCTCTTTCCGAAAGTCAGGGTCGATGGCCATACCGAGGCGGTGTTGGAGAGCCTGACGACGTCGAGGAAGGCCTTATGATGTACGTAACGCGCAGGGCGACATTCAGCGCTTCCCATCGACTGTACAACGCGGAGCTTTCCGAGGAAGAGAATTTCAGGTTGTTTGATAAATGTGCGAGCCCGAATGGTCATGGACACAATTATGTGCTGGAAGTGACTGTGGCGGGAGAAGTCGGAGAGGAAACCGGATATGTCCTTGACCTGAAGGAACTGAAGAAGATCCTCGCGCGTGAGATTCTTGACAAGGTCGATCACAAGCATTTGAATCATGACGTTGATTTCCTCCGGGGCGTCATTCCGACGGCGGAAAACATTGCGATGGCCTTTTGGAACGTTCTGGCTCCCGCTATTCCTCGCGGGCGGCTCCATTCCATCCGTCTGCAGGAAACGGAAAACAATGCAGTGGAATACAGAGGCGAACAGAAATGAATTCTTCATTGACGGGAGTTGAGACGATCATCCGGTCGCTGTTGGAATCGTTGGGGGAGAATGCCGGGCGGGAGGGATTGAAACGCACGCCGGAGCGCGTGGCAAGGATGTACGAATTCCTCACGAAGGGATACAAGGAGGATGTTGGAAAGATCCTGAACGGCGCTATCTTCAAAGAGCGATACAGCGAGATGGTGATCGTCAAGGACATCGATTTCTTCAGCCTTTGCGAGCATCATCTTGTGCCTTTTTACGGACGCTGCCACATCGCGTATGTTCCCAACGGGAGGATTGTGGGTTTGAGTAAACTTCCGCGCCTCGTGGAGATGTTCAGCCGTCGGTTGCAGGTCCAGGAGCGGCTTACCCAGCAGATCGCGGAGACCTTGTTTCAGGAGCTGAAGCCGACGGGAGTGGGCGTGGTGACGGAAGCACGACACTTGTGCATGATGATGCGGGGGGTGGAAAAGCAAAACTCTGTTGCGACCACCAGCGCCATGCTGGGAAGTTTTCGGAATGATGTGAAAACGCGCAACGAGTTTCTCACTCTGCTCCAGAGGGATTTGCCTGCATAATCCATGAACATTCTTGTCACAGGGGCCGGCAGTGGCATCGGGAAGGCGCTCGCAGAGAAGCTTGTTGTCCGGGGGAATTCTGTGGTGGGCTTGTCGCGGCGGCCGCAGGCGCAGGGATCCACGGGACGATTGCGGACGGTGGCGTGCGATATCCGCAGGGAATCGGACGTCAACAGGGCGGTAAGGAAGGCAGTGGCGTCGGTAGGGCCGATTGACGTGGTCGTGCACAGCGCGGGAATAACGGTGTTTAAGGAATTCCTGCGCACTTCCTCGCGCGAGTTCGGACAAGTCCTTCAAACAAACCTCCTGGGAACCATGTTCGTCACCAAGGCTGTACTGCCGGGGATGATTCGGAGAGGCCGGGGACTGATCGTGAACATTGCCTCGTACGCGGTGAAGACCGTCTATACAGGGTCATCGGCCTACTCAGCGTCAAAGGCCGGCACGGTCGCAATGATGAATTCCCTGCGCGAAGAAATTCGGCACCGGCAGGTGCGCGTGATGAATGTGTTTCCAGGCGCCGTTCGAACACCGATGTGGCCTCCCCACCTTCGGAAGAAGTACGGCTCTGTCATGATGGAGCCGGAAGAAATTGCGGACATTGTTTGTGACGCGATCATGCAGCCTCCGCATTTGACAGTGGAGGAACTCGTGATACGGCCTCTCGTCGGAGATTTGCGCGTATGAAACTCAAGGCAAGAACGGCTCTCGTCACCGGGGCGGGAAGAGGGATCGGCAGAGCCATTGCCGAACGTCTGGCAGCGGAGGGAGCTGTGGTTGCCCTGAATGCACGGACCGAAAGGGATTTGCGGGAAGTCCAATCGTCCATAAGCGCACGCGGAGGAAAAGCGGTCGTTGCTCGGGGCGACATTACCGATGATCAGGCTCTGAAGAACGTCGTGGAGATCGTTGAGAGGGAACTGGGGAGGATCGATATTCTGGTGAACAATGCAGGCATCGGTCGATTCGCTCCTGTGCGGGAACTTTCGGTGGACGATTTCGATGCAATGTGGGCCCTCAACGTGCGGGCGCTCTTCCAAACGACGAAACTCGTGCTGGAGCGCATGGAACGGCAGGAAAGCGGTGTCATCGTCAATGTTTCCTCGCTCGCGGGCAAGAATGCATTCATCGGCGGAGCCGGGTATGCCGCGACGAAATGGGCGTTGATCGGATTCTCGCGCTGTCTCATGCTGGAGGTGAGAGAGAAGAACATCCGGGTGATAACTGTATGCCCCGGATCGGTTGACACGACCTTCTCGGGAGCCCGAAATCCCGACAAGGCGGGAAAGATCCTGGCCCCGGATGATGTGGCGGAAGCCGTCCTTGCGGCGGTGACTCTCCCCTCACGAGCTATGCTGAGTGAGATGGATATTCGGCCGACGAATCCGAAGTAAGTTGAATTCCTTGTCTGCGTATCGTATATTACTCCGTCCAACGATGCGTTTCAGCACTCCACGCGTTCCGCTTGCTCTTGCCGGTGTTCTCGCCCTGATCAACCTGCACTGCTCCGTGTTTGGCCCTGTCGGAAATCTGATCTCCGACGGCTACGAAAATACCGTGGCATACTTCAACTCCTACTACAACGCCGCCCGGATCTTTGACGAGGCAGAGCAGGAGGTGCTCGACCATGAAAGAACGGTGCGGATGCAACAGGGTATGATTGACCGCCACCTTGATCCCCCCGGCTCGGCAAAGTCCAAGTTCAACACGGTGATCGACAAGTGCTCCAACATCCTGTCCTTTCAGCCTCGGAGTGCTCTGGTCGATGATGCGCTCCTCCTGATAGGGAAGTCGTACTTCTATCAGGGAGAGTTTGTCAAGGCCGAACGAAAATTTATGGAACTCCTCTCTTTGGAGCTTTCGGAATCGCTCGCTCTCGAGGCCCGGCTGTGGAAGCTCAAAACCCTCGCAAAGCTCGGCAGGAATGAAGCAGTCCTTGAAGAGGGAACGCGCCTTGCCGCCGATGCCGTCCGGAACGGCGAACAGGACATCGTGGGGGAAATTTGGATGACTGTCGGACAGGCCCATGCACGCAACCGGGCATTCGGGGAGGCGGTCACGGCCTTTGAGCATGCCCGTGACCAATCAGATGATGAAGAGCTTCAGGGTACGGCTCAGTTCCTGCTTGCTGATGCATTGGCACAACAGGGGAAAAAGGAACTGGCGGCAGAGGCCTATCTCAAAGTGCGGGAGTACAGCGATATCGGGGAACTCTTCCTGCCTGCCGGATTGCGTGCTCTTGAAATGCTCCGTGAAGTCAAGGCCTATGATAAAAGTCTGGAGGTGGCGGACCTCTTACGCGAGGATTACCGGTTCCAGGGGCGACTGAAGTACATTGATCTGGAAACGGGACGCGTTCTGCGCGCTCTTGGAAGAACGAGAGAAGCTATGGACATCTTCGTGAGGCTTGACACGACGAGTGTCAAGACTGATGTCGGAGTTCAGGCGGCCTTCGAAGAGGGCGGAGTGTATGAGGAACGGGGCGATTACCTCTCCGCACAAGCCGCGTACACGCGGGCAACGACCTATCCCGTACCGGGCATGATCGGTGAAGCAAGACAAAAGGCGGCCGCATTCGATCGCTACCACAAGCTTCTGGCCGCACGTGCAATGCGTGATTCGGTACTGAGCAAAGCAGATTCGTCCCTTGGGGCAGGAGCGAAGGATTCCCTGCTCGCCCTGCAGGCGATCAACGCATACGAGATTGCCGAACTGTTTTATGCTGAATTGGGCGTTGAGGATTCGGCGCGGACATGGTATTCCATTGCCGTCCGGGGGCTGACCGATTCTGTGAGAGTGCCCCGCGCCTGCTATATTCTTGCGGAGTTGACTCCCCATCAGGCAGATTCTCTCCTCGCCAGGGTCCTGGAGTACCCCCGATCGCCCTACGCCCCGCTCGCAGGCTCGCGGCTTGGCATGGAACCTGAGCCTGAGAGGAGAGATCCGGCCGCAGGCCTCTATGCCGCAATTGAAGGGCAGATCGAGGCGGGCGACTACGCATCGGCGGTTCACCGCCTCCGTGCGTTGACGAGGGATTATGCGGAATCCCCGTACGCCGCGAAGAGTCTGTACGCCCTCGGATGGCTGTACGAACACAAATTGGGACAACCCGATAGTGCCCTCGTATGCTATACCACCGTCAAGGAACGCTACGGAAACACGCGCTACGCACAGGCAGTGCGGGACCGCCTTGAGCCGCGCGGCAGACAGCAATCTATTGAGTTGAGGGAAGCCGCCCCTGACGAGAGACTGCCTCGCGAGGAGCAGAACAAGCCACGGCCGACGGGGAGAGAGATTCGATGACCCTGTGTAATGCCGATGTCACCGGGGTTCGGGAGGTTGCGCAAGGAGTGTATGTTCTTTCCTTCCGGAATCCCGAAGTCGCCCGTACCGTACTTCCCGGACAATTCCTCAACCTCCGCGTGCATGAGGGTCTGGATCCGTTCCTTCGAAGACCGTTCAGTGTATACAGGGTGGAAAAGGACGTCGTTGAGATCATTTTCCAGGTGATAGGAAAAGGAACTGCAATTCTTGCCGGAAAGAAACGAGGGGATGTCGTGAATATCCTGGGACCCCTCGGTGTCCCGTTTGGAATCGGCGGGGAATTCACCAAAGCCATCTTGATTGCGGGCGGTTTGGGGATAGCCCCCATGCCTATCCTCGGCGAGCATCTCCGCAAGGCCGGCAAGCGGGTGGAGATCTTTGTCGGAGCCCGCACAGTCGGTCAATTGGCATTGCACCATCTTAAGAGCCCCCATGTGGCCACCGATGACGGCTCCCGTGGATTCCACGGAACCGTTGTTGCCCTTGTCGAAAGCTACTTCAAGGAACATCCGCAGACCGATGCAAAGGTGTTTGCATGCGGTCCTACGCGAATGCTTGAAGCGGTAAGCAGGTTTGCTCAGGCGTCTTTCCTGCCGTGCGAACTCTCCCTTGAAGGCGAAATGGCCTGCGGCATCGGGATATGCCAGGGCTGTCCTGTTGAACGGATCAACGCAGAGAGACGATACGCTCTTGTCTGCACGGAAGGACCAACCTTCGACTGCACGACGATTCGCTTGCGTGAAGCATGAAAACGGGATTCACACTCCGAAATGTCCATTTTAAGAACCGCGTATTCGTCGCGTCCGGAACGTTTGGATATGGCGACGAAGTTCAGAATCTCGTGGAGGTCGGTCAGCTGGGGGGGATCATGACGAAGTCGTTGTCCTGGAAGCCGCGCGATGGCAATCCGCCGCCGCGAATAGCTGAAACTCCGTCCGGGATGCTGAACTCCATCGGGCTTGCCAACATCGGGGTCCATGCATTCATTGAAAAAAAGCTCCCGTACTTGAGGACATTGGACACCTGCATCATCGTCAATATCGCCGCAAGCTCCGTTCAGGAGTATTGCGACGTACTCGGATTGCTGAATGAGCAGGAAGGCATTCACGGGTTCGAGATCAACGTCTCATGCCCGAATGTCAAGGAAGGCGGATTGAGCTTCGGTATCGACTGTGATCGCACGGCGGAGATTACCTCACGACTCAGAGCGTTGACAGAAAAGCCTCTGATCATCAAGCTTACGCCTAATGTTACCCACATCAGTCGGTTTGCTGCTGCTGTCAAAGATGCGGGAGCAGATGCCGTTTCCGTGATGAATACGGTCATCGGTATGGCTGTGGATGCCCGGACGCGGAAACCAAGGATCTCGACCACAACGGGCGGTCTCTCAGGACCGGCCATCAAACCGATAGCTCTTGCAAAAGTGTACGAGGTTGCCCAGTCGGTTGACATCCCCATTTTCGGCATCGGAGGCATTATGACGGCCGAAGACGCGGTTGAGTTTCTTCTTGTGGGGGCCTCCGCGGTGCAGATCGGCACGGCAAACTTCATCGATCCTTCGACGGGTGTGACCGTCGCCCAGGGGATCGAGTCCTTCGCACGGCAACAGGGACTGAACGACATCGGTGAGCTTGTCGGTGCTTTGGACGCACGCAGGGACTTTTCGGTGCTGCAGTCCTGGCTCTGATTCCCTCTTCGGCCTCTCCATGAAATCCGCCCGCGACGCGATAGCCTATCTGTACGGACTACAGACTCGCGGAATGAAGTTTGGCTTGCACGGAATTCAGATGCTGCTGGACGCCGTCGGAAATCCCGAGAGGCAAATTGAAAGCATCCATATTGCAGGATCGAACGGAAAGGGGTCCACAGCGGCATTCATAGCCGCTGCCGTCCAGTCGGCGGGGTATCGAACAGGGCTGTATACATCACCACATTTGGTGAGGTTCAATGAACGGATCAGGATCAACGGAATCCCCATCTCTGATGAGCGGATCCTCGACTATGTCCGCTCCCTGCGCACGGCAATCGAGCGACACCGGACGACCTTCTTTGAAGCGGTAACCGCAATCACGTTTCGGTACTTTGCCGACGAGGATGTTGAGTGCGCGGTGATCGAGACGGGATTGGGGGGACGCCTCGACGCAACGAACGTTCTCATCCCCCGCGTTTCCGTGATCACGGAAATCTCTTTGGAACACACGCAACTCCTTGGAAACACGTTGGCCGAGATTGCGTATGAAAAGGCGGGGATTATCAAACATCATGTACCCTGCGTGAGCGGAGTCCGAACTCCCGCCGCCCGGAACGTGATTCGGCGGGTATGCCGTCAGCGGCAAAGCCGGCTGATCGAGGTCTCCGGGGGCAGGGTTTCCCTTCTTCGATCGGATATCGGAGGATTGGAAGCGTCATTTGAACTGCGCGGGCGCAAGCTCGACCGGGTAAAAATCGGGTTACCAGGGTCCCATCAGGCGCGAAATGCTTTTGTGGCTCTTGGGGTGTTGTGGGAACTCATGGATCAGGGATTTCGTCTGGGAGAAGAGAATATCCGGCGCGGACTTGCCCGCGTGGCCGCCATGACGGGGCTGAGAGGACGAATGACCGTCGTTCGTCGGCGACCGATGGTCATTATGGATGTCGCGCACAACCCCGCCGCTATTGCCAGACTTACTCGTTCTCTTCGGGAGCTGGGATTAAAGGATCTTACCGTGGTGTTCGGTGTCATGAAGGACAAGGCATTTCGAAGAATGATAGGAATGCTTGCCGGAATGGCACGCAGAGCGATTGCCGTCCAACCGTCTACCGAAAGAGCAAGGCCGGCAAAAGAAATCGCTGAAGTGTTCAGGTTGCGGGGAGTCAAGGCCGCGTCGGCCGGGACAGTTCGCGAAGGAATGAGACGGGCTCGAGAGAGGGCGGGGAAGGGTGCTGTGCTCGTTACCGGTTCTCACTTCGTTGTCGGGGAAGCGCTGGCGTTCCTGGAGCGGAAAAACTACTTGACAATCAACCAGTAATCCTCTATCTTTTGTTGGGAAGTGGCATGATTGCTCCCCGTACCGTTGTTTCCATCCGGCGCTCTTCAAACGTACTAATCCCAACCCACAAACATCTTCAAGAGTAGTCTGGTATTTTCATTCGTCATTATTTTTCCAATCACCCCCTTTTTGTTTCTCACCACTCGTAAGGTTTCCTCACCATGCCAATGGACATTACGGAGTTAAAGTCCAAAAAGATCGCGGAATTGAACACGATCGCGAAGGAGCTGAACATCCTCGGCCACAGCGATATGCGGAAGCAGGAACTGATTTTCAAGATCCTGGAAGCGCAGACGGAGAAGGACGGGCTGAGTTTCAGCAAAGGCGTTCTTGAGGTTCTTCCCGACGGCTACGGCTTTCTCCGCTCGGTGGATTATAACTATCTGCCCTCACCGGATGACATCTACGTGTCGCCATCACAAATCAAAAAATTTGGCTTGCGCACGGGCGACAGTGTCTCCGGACAGGTGCGCCCCCCCAAGGAGGGAGAGCGGTTTTTTGCCCTTTTGCGGGTAGAGGCCGTCAATGACGATCATCCGGATGTTATTCGCGACCGCGTCCTCTTCGACAACCTGACACCGCTGTACCCTAAAGACAGGATCAAGCTGGAAACGGCGCCCGGCGAATACTCTATGAGGATTCTGGACCTCCTTGCGCCGATCGGCAAAGGTCAACGCGGTATGATTGTTTCTCCTCCGAAGGCCGGTAAGACCGTCCTTCTGCAGAAGATCGCGAACAGCATCACGCGGAACCATCCCGAGATCAAGCTGATCGTGCTTCTCATCGACGAGCGGCCGGAGGAAGTGACCGACATGGAGCGCACGGTGAATGCGGAGGTGGTGAGCTCGACGTTCGACGAACCGCCGGAACGGCATGTGCAGGTCGCCGACATGGTTCTGGAAAAAGCAAAACGCCTTGTGGAGGCAAGACGGGATGTCGTAGTGCTTCTGGACAGCATCACACGGCTCGCCCGGGCGCACAACACGGTGGTTCCGCATAGCGGAAAAATTCTTTCGGGCGGCGTGGATGCGAACGCGCTCCATCGCCCGAAGCGATTCTTTGGCGCAGCGCGGAATATCGAAGAAGGAGGGAGCCTCACAATCATCGCGACCGCCCTGGTCGAAACGGGAAGCAGAATGGACGAAGTTATCTTTGAGGAGTTCAAGGGCACGGGAAACATGGAGATCGTGCTGGACCGGAAACTGAGCGACCGTCGTGTGTTTCCCGCCATCGATGTCAACCGCTCGGGAACCCGCAAAGAAGAGATGTTGCTCGAGTCCGAAGAATTGAACAGGGTCTGGATTCTCAGAAAACTCATCAGCGATCTGAATCCTCCCGAAGCGATGGAGTTCTTGTTGGAGAAGATGCGAGGAACAAAATCAAACAAGGAATTCCTTAAATCCATGAACAGCTGAACACCCTCCCATGCCGGAAGCAGTGATTGTTAGTGCTTGTCGTACTCCCATCGGGTCATTCCTGGGAGCCCTCAGGAGTCTCCCCGCCACCCGCCTTGGTGCTCTCGTCGTCGAAGAAGCCATCCGCCGAGCAGGAATTCAGAAAACCGACGTTCAGGAAGTCGTCATGGGGAATGTCCTCACAGCGGGTGAGGGCCAGGCCCCGGCACGCCAGGCGGCGCTGTTTGCGGGATTACCGGAATCCGTGGAATGCATGACCGTCAACAAAGTGTGCGGTTCGGGACTCAAAGCGGTGATGTTGGCGGCCCAGTCTGTCCGCATTGGGGATGCCGAGATTGTCGTGGCCGGCGGCATGGAAAGCATGTCGAACGTCCCGTACGCGATCGAAAATGCACGCACGGGCCTGCGTTTGGGAAACGGCGAAGTGACGGATCTGATGGTAAAGGACGGTCTCTGGGATGTCTATAACAACTTTCACATGGGGTCGGCGGCAGAGCTCTGCGCCAGGGAGTGTTCCGTTCCGCGGGAAGCCCAGGACGAATATTCGATCAGGAGCTATCAGCGCGCGCAGGAAGCGACAACAAAAGGATGGTTCAAAGAGGAGATCGTTCCCGTCAGCATTGCATCACGAGACGGAGAGATCGTCGTGGAAAAGGATGAAGATCCGTTTAAGACCAATTTTGAGAAGATTCCGAAGCTGAAGCCGGTATTTCAAAAGGACGGAACGGTGACCGCCGCGAACGCATCAAAGATTAACGACGGGGCGGCTGCCGTCGTCGTCATGTCGGAAGATCGTGCCAAAGCCATGGGCCTGAAACCGCTTGCGAGGATTGTCGCATATTCCTCCGCTGCCAAGAAACCTGAATGGTTCACCACAGCGCCGGTAGACGTGATTCGCAAGACCCTTGAGAGGGCGGGCCTGAAGCAGGACGACATCGACCTCTTTGAAATCAACGAGGCCTTCGCCGTTGTGACCCTGGCGGTGAACAAGATGCTTGGTCTCGACGAGACGAAGGTCAATGTTCACGGTGGTGCAGTTGCTCTGGGGCATCCCATCGGGGCAAGCGGGGCGAGGATTCTTGTCACGCTCCTGCATGCACTGCGGACGCGGAAGAAGAGGCGGGGCATGGCCGCGATCTGCATCGGCGGCGGCGAGGCGAGCGGCATGATCGTGGATCTGGTCTGACCGGCGCCTGTCATTCTCACGAACCAACCAACGAACCTCAACATGGCATCTTCCATTCGCAACGTTACCGTGGTAGGAGCAGGCACCATGGGCAACGGAATCGCCCACGTGTTTGCACAGCATGGATTTCACGTGGTGTTGTGTGACGTGAAGCCCGAGCTGGTGGAACGAGGACTGAAAACCATTGAAGCAAATTTGGGACGGCAGGTCAAAAAAGGAACGCTTCAGGAGGGCCAGAAACGGGAAACGCTGGAGCGGATAAAGGCTTCGACGGATCTCGAATCTGCCGCTCACGAGGCCGACCTCGTGGTCGAGGCGGCAACGGAGCAGGTGGAGATCAAGAAATCGATTTTCCGCACCCTTGACCGCACTGCGCCGCCGAAGACTATCCTCGCTTCGAACACCTCGTCCATCTCTCTGACGACGCTGGCGGCCGCGACAAACCGTCCTGCACAGGTGATCGGCATGCACTTCATGAATCCGGTTCCGGTGATGAAGCTCGTGGAAATTGTGCGCGGCCTGGCAACATCGGACGAAACATTCTCTGCCGTGAAACAGATCAGCGAGCAGTTGGAGAAGGTCCCTGTGGAGGTCAACGACTATCCGGGATTTGTTTCAAACCGGATCCTCTTGCCGATGCTCAACGAGGCAATGTACTGTGTGATGGAAGGAGTAGCTTCGCCGGAGGCAATCGATACGGTGATGAAACTCGGCATGAACCATCCGATGGGCCCGCTGACGCTGGCCGATTTTATCGGTCTTGACGTCTGTCTGTCGATCATGGAAGTTCTCCATGATGGGCTGGGTGATTCGAAGTACCGTCCCTGTCCCCTGTTGAGAAAAATGGTTGCGGCAGGCCATCTCGGCCGTAAGTCCGGCAAGGGATTCTACGACTACATACAGGAAGGGGGGGCAAAATCATGAACTTTGAGTTTACAGAGACCCAGCTGATGATCAAGGAGACGGCGAGGAAATTTGCCGAGGAGGAACTGGCTCCGTCGGCGGATGAACGAGACGAGCAGGAGAAGTTTCCGGCGGAGGCCGTCAAGAAGATGGGTGAACTTGGATTCATGGGCATGATGGTATCGGAAAGGCACGGGGGAGCGGGACTGGATACAGTCTCCTACGTGCTGGCCGTAGAGGAAATCTCCAAAGTCGATGCATCGGCGGGTGTCATTATGTCTGTGAACAACTCGCTGGTCTGTTGGGGGCTGGAGACGTACGGCAGTGATTATCAGAAAGAGAAGTATCTGAAGGAACTTGCTGCCGGAAGGATGTTGGGTGCGTTTGCGCTCTCGGAACCTGAGGCCGGCAGCGATGCCACGAACCAGCGAACAACCGCGCGGAGAGACGGAGAGTACTATGTCCTCAACGGGACGAAGAACTTCATAACCAACGGCTCGACCGCCGACGTCGTTCTCGTCATGGCCGCCACCGACCGCTCCAAAGGAGCCAAGGGTGTCAGTACGTTTATCGTGGAGAAAGGAAGCCCGGGGTTTGTCGTGGCCAAGAAGGAAAAGAAGCTCGGCATCAGAAGCTCCGATACGGTTTCGCTTTCCTTTGAGGAGTGCCGGGTGCCGAAGGAAAATCTCGTCAAAGAAGAGGGGTTCGGGATCAAATTCGCCTTGAAGACCCTTGATGGAGGACGGATCGGCATTGCCGCACAGGCGTTGGGAATCGCGCAGGGGAGCCTGGAAGCCTCGCTGAAATACAGCAAGGAACGAACGGCCTTCGGGCATCCTATCGCCGAGTTCCAGGCATTGCAGTTCAAGCTTGCCGACATGGCCACGAACATCGAGGCGGCACGCCTCCTCTGCCTGAAAGCCGCGTTGTTGAAAGATCAGGGACAACCGTTCGGTCCTGCAGCCGCTATGGCGAAGCTCTATGCCTCGAAGGTTGCCGTCGCATCCGCCCTCGAGGCCGTGCAGATCCACGGGGGGTACGGTTACATCAGAGAGTACAAAGTCGAAAGGTTTCTGCGCGATTCGAAGATCACGGAGATCTACGAAGGAACGTCGGAGATTCAGCGTGTCGTGATCGCTCGGTCGATTCTCGACTGACCACGCGTGGCGGTCTTCGCGTCCCAAGGCGATCGTGGATCGCCTTTTTTGTTGCTTCCTTGTTGCATCGCGGGCCATGGAGAGGAGAGAACGTTTCATTGGCCGAACGAAGGCCTCCTTGTTTTTCCAGCGAACTTTTGGTACCATCTCGCATGAAATTGCTGATACCATACGCAAGAACTCTGGCTACAGCGGCAATGTCCCTTATGCTCGTTGTGGGCAGCAGTGCGCAGACCCGGGAGCCCCTTATCATGATCTTCGCGGGAGATGTTGTTCTGGCGGAGAATGTCGAGAGCTTCGTGGGAGATCGGACCGGATATGTTTTTGATCTCTGGAAGCCGGGGAATGATGCGGATGTGTTCATGGTAAACCTGGAACATCCTGTGACGACCGCTACAGAGCGGGTGGAGAAGAAATTCAACTTCAAGATGCACCCGCGGTACGGGGCCACGCTCGTCGATGGAGGTATTACTATCGTCAACGCCGCCAACAATCACATTTTTGATTATGGCGTGCAGGGAATGGAAGATACGATGGGGTTTCTGGATTCCCTGGGAATCGCCTATACGGGCTTGGGGAGGAACCTCGCGGAGGCGCGAAAACCTGTGGTCCTGAAGAAGAAAGGCTGGACCGTCGGATTTCTCGGGTATTTTGGAGGAGGGGAATATTCCGCCTCAAGAAACAGAACTGGATTCGCTCCGAGGTACGCCCGATTCATGGTGGAGGATATCCGACAGCTGAAAAAGTCGGCGGACTATGTCGTGGTGAACCTCCACTGGGGAGTCGAGCGGGCTCCGGAACCGGAGGACTGGCAGATTCAGTTGGCTCATCGACTTGTTGACGCAGGAGCGGATCTGATCGTAGGACACCATCCGCACGTCCTTCAGGGGATCGAGCAGTACAAAGGGTCAATCATAGCATACTCGCTTGGCAATTTCGTCTTTGGGGGAAATTCACGCCACACCTACGAAACCGGCGTGCTGAAGGTCACGCTTGGCCGGGGAGACCCGGGTGTGGAGCTTGTCCCCGTTTCCGTTGTTCGGTGGCAGCCCAGACCTTCCGCTGAACCCGTACGCGGGGAAGTGCTTGACGTTGTCCGTGAGCGATCGCGCAATTTTCCATCTCATCCATTTTCAGCCGGAGCGCAGGAATGAACAAGAAACTGTCCGTCGGTATCGTGTCCTTGATTGTGATCCTCATTGCCGGTTCCCTCTTGCTGGTTTGGGGGATCTCGACCTATAACCGAATCGTCACGCTCGATGAGCAGGTCAAATCGGCCTGGAGTCAGGTGGAAAGCCAGTATCAAAGACGCTACGATCTGATTCCGAATCTTGTGGAGACGGTGAAAGGATTTGCGCGGCAGGAGCGCGAAGTACTGGAGAACGTCACCAACGCACGCGCGCGGGTAGGGCAATTGAATGTGAGTCCCCAGGTATTGACGGATCCCCAGGCCTTCTCGCAGTTTCAACGGGCGCAGGACGGATTAAGTTCTGCGTTGTCGCGACTCCTGGCGGTCGTGGAAAATTACCCGACCTTGAAGTCGAACGAAAACTTTCTTCAACTCCAGTCGCAGCTGGAAGGGACGGAGAATCGAATTACCGTTGCCCGAAACCGTTTCAATGAGGCGGTTCAGAGCTACAACACGATGATCCGAAGGTTTCCGGGCTCAGTGATTGCAGGAATGACGGGGTTTGGGGAAGGTCAGTACTTCCAGGCGCGGGAAGGGGCCGAAGAGGCGCCTGCCGTGCGGTTCTGATGGCGGAGGACACATGCTCGTCGTGATGCGTCGGGAGGCGACTCCCACGGAGATTGAGGCCGTCAAAGAGAAGATTCGTTCGCTGGGATTCATGCCGCACGAGATTCCCGGGGTCCAGCGCTTGGCGATTGGGATAACAGGAAACAGAGGCCGCGTGAGTGCCGACCATTTCCTCAGCCTCCCGGGCGTTGTGGATGCCATCCCCGTCTCCAGGCCGTTCAAACTTGTCAGCCGCGAAGTGAAGGCAGAAGACACGGTTGTTCGGGTGGGTCGGGATTCCATCGGAGGACACGACCTTGCCGTTGTTGCCGGGCCTTGCTCTGTGGAAAGCCGCAGCCAAATTCTTGAGGTCGCTTCCATGCTGAAAGAAATGGGCGTCAGATTTCTTCGCGGCGGTGCCTTCAAACCAAGGTCGTCTCCGTATTCGTTCCAGGGCCTGAAACTCGAGGGCCTGGAGTACTTGCGCGAGGCCGCCGAGAAGACAGGTCTTCATACGGTGACGGAGGTCAAGGATACCGAAACTCTCCCGGCGGTGGCGGCCGTATCAGACATCCTTCAGGTGGGGGCGCGGAACATGTATAATTTTTCGCTTTTGGAACGACTGGGTGAATTGAGAAAGCCCGTGCTGTTGAAACGGGGATTCTCCGCGACCCTCGAGGAACTGCTGATGTCTGCAGAGTACATCGCATCCAAGGGAAACTACGACATCATCCTCTGCGAACGCGGCATCCGGACCTTTGAGACCTCCACAAGGAATACGCTCGATCTGAACGCCGTGCCCCTGACGAAAAAGCTCTCCCATCTGCCGATCATCGTTGATCCGAGTCACGGTACAGGTGCGTGGGATCTGGTTGTGCCCATGGCACTTGCCTCCATTGTGGCGGGGGCTGACGGACTGATGATCGAGGTCCATCCACACCCCGACGAGGCGCTCTCAGATGGGTTCCAATCTCTCCGTCCGGAAAAATTCAGAATGCTGATGGACCGTCTGCGGGAGCTTGCCTCGTTTGTGCAGAGGGGCTGTCCTGAAGAAGCCGGTACCGTCGTCCAGTGAAACGCTCACGCGCTCCATACCGAAAGAAGGGTTCCTCGTTCCTGGCCCAGGTGATTGCAACGGACAGCCAGGATGGTGAAGGATACTACCGCAGTATCGTCCAGCATTCGCCCTACGGAGTCGGGATTCTCTTCAAAGACAAGCTGGTAATGGCGAATCCGATGTTTGCGAGAATCCTCGGTCATCGCTCATCGGACGACCTCATCGGCCGGCGCGCGACACAATTTGTCGACTCGGGCTCCAGACGCTTTTTTTCCCTTCTGGCTGCACGCAAACTGCGCGGGGAATCTGTTCCGGCGCGGTTTGAAACGAAGATGACGCGGGCGGACGGGTCGACCATTGATGTGGAAGCTTCGTTCACGTTGGGGGCCTATCAGGGTGAAACCGCACTGAACCTGACAATCAGCGACATCACCCTTCGAAAAGAACTCGAGAAGAGGCTGACCGATTCCGAACGGCTGTTCCGCAATGTCGTGAACTCCATGATCGACGCCCTCGTCATCACCGATCTGCAAGGAAAAGTCCTGGATGTCAACGAGGAGTTCGAACGGCTGACGGGGTTCACGAGGAAGGAAGCTCTGAATGCAACCATTCCCTATCCATGGATTGACGAAGAAGATCTGGGGATGTACATCGGGTGGTTGGACGGCCTGAGGGTTCGGAGCGAACTGCGGGATTTCGACATCACCTGGGTCAGCAAAGCGGGGACCAAGATCGCGGTCAGCCTCAATACAACGCTTCTGCACAACGCGGCAGGCGATCCGATGCTCATGGTAAACCTGGCTCGGAACATCACCGAACGGCAGGAGGCAAAGAAGGAGCTTGGCCGGCAGGTTGATACGCTTGGGGTCTTGTACCAATTGGGAAAACTGTTGGGGGGAACCCTTGACCCCCTGGAGATCGCACGAAGGACGTTCGAGCAGTTGCGCAAGGTCATCGAGACCGATGCGTTCTACATCGACCTCTACGACGAGGAGTCTCAGCGCGTTCGCTGGCTCATGGCGGTGGACATTATCGACGGAAAGCAAGTTGAACTGAAAGTGCCGGAAGGATCCTTTCCCCTCACCGAACGGATGGCAAATTGGAAAGTGATCCAATCGCGGCGCCCGATCCTCGAGCTTCGAGAGCATCCGCCGGAAGGCTTTTCAGCCATGGCGTTCGGAGACATCACACGACCCTCGGCTTCTCTCATGTATGCACCGATGTTCTCCAAGGAAAAGATCATCGGCATTATCTCCGTCCAATCCTACACGGCGAATGCATATTCGAGCGAACAACTCGCACTCCTGGAGAATATCGCAAATCTCGCGGCGATCGCGTTGGAAAAGGCAAATCTCTATCAGGAAACTCTGGAAAAGTCAAGACAGATCGAGGCAAGGAACAAAGAACTGGATGATTTCACCTACGTTGTGTCGCATGACCTGAAAGAGCCTCTGATCAGCGTTGAGGGTTACGCAAAGATCATCAGGCAGGAATACTCCGCCGGATTTGATGCCGCCGCCAGCGAATACATGGCATCGATCCTTGAATCCTGCGGACACATGAAGAAGCTGATCGAGGATCTCCTCCAGCTGTCCCGCGTTGGCAAGCTCGCGGAACACAAGGAACGCCTGAGTCTTTCAAGAATGGTCGAGGAGGTGCTGGAAGAGTTGAGGTTTACGATCAGGGAACGGAAGGCGCGGGTGCAGGTTGCACCCGATCTGCCGGAGGTTGTGGGAGTGGAACAGCATATGAAGATTGTCTTCCGGAACCTCATCTCAAACGCCCTGAAGTTCTCCGGCCCCGCGGTGCCCGAGATTTCAATCCAGGCGGCAGTTCAGGGAATGGCTGTGGAAGTGTCCGTTTCCGACAACGGCATCGGGATCCCGGCGGAATTCCATGAGAAGATCTTCATGATCTTCCAGAGGCTTCACAAGAAGGAGGAGTACGAGGGAACAGGCGCCGGATTGACGATCGTGCGGAAGATCATCGAATCGCATGGCGGGACGATTCGGGTGGTCTCGGCTGAGGGAAAAGGAACGACCTTTATCTTTACACTTCCGCGCGCGGATCAGAAGGAGAATTGACCGTGAGTGCCCCCACCCCGCTCAGAATCATGATCATTGAGGATAACAACGACCATGCCAGAATTCTGAAGTGGGCATTTGAGCAGACGAACCATAGCACCAATCTGACGTTCTTCCGGGACGCGGACGCCGCGTTAGGACGATTGCAAGGGGACGGCCCGTCCTCCGCAGGGGCTCCCGATCTCATTTTCCTTGACTACAACCTGCCGCGCGTCAGCGGAGGGGAAGTGTTGGCGCAATTGAAGGCCAACAAGCACTCCAAGGATGTTCCGGTGATCGTTCTGAGCTCCTCCGAACGCGAGGAGGACGTGCGGCATGCCTATGAGCTCGGCGCGAGCACCTATATCAGCAAGGGAGTCATTCTGAACGAACTCCGCAACTCCTTGCAGGCAGTCCTCGATTACTGGTCCAAGATTGCCAAGTTGCCTCGGAGAAGTTGACATGGCTCAGGATCAGGTCATAAGAGTACTCCTGATTGAGGATAATCCTGATTTTGCAAAATTGGTCCGTTTGTACCTGAGCAAACACGAGGGGACGGCGTTTGAAGTGGACTGGAGCGACAACGGACGAGGGGGGATTGATAGGGTTGTCGCCGAGCCGGAACGGTTCGATGTGATCCTTATGGATTATTTCCTGCCCGGAATGAATGGCCTCGAGGTCACAAGGACCCTTCAGGAAAAGAACATCTCCACCCCGGTCGTTTTTCTCACCGTCAACAAAGACGTGAATCTGGCGGTCGAGGTCATGAAGCTGGGCGTTGAAGATTACCTCGTGAAGGAAGAAGTGTCGACCCCAATCCTCCCGAAAACGATTCTGGGAGTCGTGGAAAAACGGATTCTGCAAAAAGAAATGGCGGAACTGGAGATCCGGAAAAAGCGTCTGGAAGCAATGCAAGAATTGATCGTCGGGATCACGCATGAAGTTGAGTCGCCTCTTCTTGGGATGAAAACAATCGTCGAAAACCTGCTGACCTCGGGCAACAACGACAAGAGCGGAAAGTACCTTTCCATCATCAAGGAGAACATCGACCGGATTCAGATGAAACTTGACAAGCTGAAAAACCTCCGTGAAGACAAAACGGTACAGTATATCAAAGACATCAGGATGATTGATCTTTCCTAACGGCATGAAAGTTCGGGTTGCACTCGCCCAGGTGGATTCCCGCGTGGGTGATCTGGCGTATAATGTCGAGCATCACATTCGGTTTATTGACCGGGCCCTTCGTCAGCGGGCAAAGCTCATCGTGTTTCCGGAACTCAGCCTCACCGGATACACCCTGCGCGATCTTGCACAAGACATTGCCGTCGATCCGGCGGAGAGCCGCCTCCTTGCCCCCCTGCGGGCGCGCAGCAGGAAGATCACGATTGCCGCAGGTTTGGTGGAAAGCGGAAAAGACCACGGATTGTACAACTCCGCCGTGTGCTTTGAAAACGGGGAGGTGCGGCATGTTCACCGGAAGATTTACCCCCCCACATACGGCATGTTCGAAGAAGGCCGGTATTTCAGCCGTGGAAACTCCGTCCGAGCTTTCGAAACCCGCGTCGGTCGCGTAGGGATGCTGATCTGCGAAGACCTGTGGCATATTCCGCTTCCGTATCTTCTCGTTCGAGACGGTGCGGAAATGATTCTGGGCCTTGCCGCCAGCCCGACACGGCTCGACGGGGAAAAGAAGGACCTCTCCAACGCGTCCGTGAATCATGGACACCATGCCACCTACGCACGTTTGCTCAGCTCTTATGTCCTCTTCAGCAACCGCGTGGGCTTCGAAGATGGCGTCAACTTCTGGGGTGGGTCAGGCGTTCACGATCCCTCCGGAGATCAGTTGAAGTGCGGGAAGTACTTTGAAGAGGACCTTGTGGTCACGGAGATTGATACGGATGAAGTCCGTCGCGCACGACGATTCTCCCGCCATGTTCTCGACGATGATCCCCAGATTGTTTTAGATTCCCTGCGCCGGTTGAAAAACCGGTCGATCCTCTGAGGCCCATTCCTCCAAACGCCTTCGTTTGGAATTGAAAATCCGCGCTGGTTTGCGTACCTTAAGAAGGTTTAAGACAACGATGGGGAAGGAAAGCAGATCGATGAATGGATTGAAAACAGCTGTCTTGATGGCCCTGATGATGGGCCTCGTGCTTTTTGTGGGCCAGATGCTTGGCGGCGAAAGCGGTCTCGTGATGGCGTTCATGATTTCGCTCGCCATGAACGTGGGCATGTATTGGTTCTCGGACAAACTTGTGCTCCTGGGCTATCGGGCACGGGAAGTGACGGAGGATCAGGCTCCACGCCTCCATGGGATCGTCCGTCGCTTGTCCCAGCAGGCAGGACTCCCCATGCCGCGCGTGTATGTGATCCCAACCGAAACGCCTAATGCGTTTGCCACAGGAAGGAATCCAAGCCATGCCGCCGTGGCGGCCACGGAAGGACTCCTGCGCATGCTGAGCGATGAAGAACTGGAAGGTGTCGTGGCGCACGAATTGGCGCACGTCCGTCATCGCGATATTCTCGTTTCCACGGTGGTCGCGACCATGGCGGGGACCATAACGTTTATCGCCCGCATGGCCATGTATGCGTCGATCTTCGGGGGAGGAAGCAGGGATCGGGAAGGGAGCGCCGGTGCCGTCGGGCAGATCCTGCTCCTGATTCTGGCCCCCATTGCGGCGATGCTGATACAGTTTGCAGTTTCCCGGTCGCGGGAATTCCTCGCCGACGAGGGCGGGGCGCAGATAAGCGGAAAGCCCCTTGGGCTTGCGGCGGCGTTGCGGAAACTCCACTCCGCCGCGGAGCGGATTCCCCTGGAAGGAGCTCGCCCCCATACAGCCCATTTGTTCATCGTTAATCCCCTGAGCGGAGGAGGCATCAGCAAGTTGTTTTCTACGCATCCGCCGGTGGAGGAACGTGTCGCTAGGCTGGAAGCGATGGCCGGAATGCGCTAACGAGGAGAACCCGCCACCCTATGGAACCCGCAGTCATTTCCGACTACAAAGAACCTGCACCGCTTGCCAAGGAAGATCCGCTGACGTCGATGATGCGACGCTTCGACGTTGCAGCGCATCTTCTGAACCTTGAGCCGGGTGTGTATGAATACCTGAAGACGCCGGTCAAACAGATCGTTGTTTCTGTGCCCATCGCCATGGACAACGGCGAGATCAAGGTCTTTGAAGGATATCGGGTTATTCACAATGATATTCTCGGTCCGTCGAAAGGAGGCATACGATACGCTCCCGACGTTACGTTGGATGAGATGAAGGCTCTCGCCGCGTGGATGACCTGGAAATGCGCCGTCATGAACATCCCGTTCGGAGGGGCCAAGGGCGGCGTGCGGTGTGACCCCTCCAAACTCACCCCCCTTCAGCTCGAGAAGATTACCCGCCGATACACAGCGAACCTCCTCGAAATTCTCGGTCCGGAACGCGATGTGCCTGCTCCCGACATGAACACCAACGAGCAGATCATGGCGTGGATCATGGACACGTACAGTATGCACATGAAGAGAACGGAAACCGCTGTGGTTACCGGGAAGCCGCTTATCCTGGGGGGATCGCTTGGAAGGAAAGAAGCGACAGGGCGCGGTTGTATGATTGTGACGCTTGCCGCCATGGAACGGCTGGGAATGAAACCGAAGGATACGACCGTCGTGGTTCAAGGGTTTGGGAACGTCGGCGCTGTTGCCGCACGATTGCTTTGGGAGCAGGGGTGCAAGGTGATCGGCATAAGCGACATATCCGGTGGGTATCACAACAAGAAGGGAATTGACCTCGACAAAGCAGCCGAATGGACGGCGAGGAACCGCACGCTTGCGGGATTTCCGGGAGGAGAACCTGTGACGAACGAGCAACTGCTCGAACTTGCATGCGACGTCCTCGTCCCCGCAGCGAAGGAAGATCAAATCACCCGCACAAACGCCGGCAAGATCAATGCAAAGATCATCTGCGAGGGTGCGAATGGACCTACGTCTGCCATGGCAGACCCGATCCTGCAGGAACGCGGCATTCTGGTCATCCCCGATATCCTCGCGAACGCGGGGGGTGTGACCGTTTCGTATTTTGAATGGGTACAAGATCGCGTGGGATACTTCTGGTCGCTTGAACGCGTAAACAGACGCCTGGAGAAGATGATGAAATCCGCCTTCACAGCGGTATACGAGACCGCGAATCGTTATGACGTCTCTCTCCGGATCGGCGCGTATATTCTGGCCATCGACAAAGTGGCTGCAACCTTGAAGCTCCGTGGCATCTACGGGTAAGGCTTTCGCTCCTGTTGTCGTTTCCATCGTCCTTCTGGCGGGGCTGTCGCCGCAGAGTCGCGGGCCGGAAAGCGATTCGACTGGCGTCACGATCATGGCGCTGGGTGATGTCAATCTGGGAAGGTCGGTTGGCCAAAGACTCCTCAAAGGCGATGTGGCGTATCCTTTTCTCCAGATTCGCCCGGTCCTGGAACGGCACGATATCGTTTTCGCGAATCTCGAAAGCCAGATAGCAAACCGGGGGGGAGAGACACAGCACCCGCGGGACCGCTATCGCTTTTGTGCACCGCCGCAGGCGGCTCAGGCCCTCCGCCTCGGGGGAATCTCCGTGGTTTCGACGTCTAATAATCATGCGTTCGACTATGGAGCAGAGGCCCTTGCAGAAACAATCGATGAGCTTTCCGCTGCAGGAGTTCAATGGACGGGGACGTCGAAGGACTCGGTAGACCTGTTTCCACCGGCTATCGTTGAACGCAACGGAATACGCATTGGCTTTGTGGCTTATACTGAATTCGTCAACAGGGGGAAGGGGTGGACAGGTACGATTTCGATTTTTGAGCAGAGCCGAGCACGCCGTGAGATTGCACACCTCAGGAAGAAAGCGGAGTTTGTTATCGCAAGCTATCACGGAGGGACGGAATATGCAGATGCGCCATCCAGGGGCACGCTGGCGCAATTGCGTGCCCTTGTTGATGCAGGAGCCGATATTGTTGTCGGACATCATCCCCATGTCCCGCAGGGAATTGAATGGTACGGGAGGGGATTGATTTTTTATTCTTTGGGCAATTGCGTGTTTCTTCAACCACACAACACATGGGCCCGGAAGGCGTTTGCGGTAAGCATGGAGGTGCGGAGGCTCGGAGGGTCCGTCCGCCTCGCCGGGATAAAGCTCCTGCCCCTGGCTGTGTCCAATCAACCCACCTTCGACGTGACGGATGGGGTTGCCGACAGCCTCTACGAGCGCCTGCGCCGTCTTTCAACTGCCGAAATTACACGAAAGGATAAATACATTGTTGTCAACCGTGGTGACCGGTAAACAAATCCGCTTTGCAGGTCTTCTTGCAACTCTCATCCTGTCTGCAGGGTGCTCACAGGACGAGGTGGCGCCTCCGAGGAGCGCAGAGGCCATTTTTGAACATGGCCGGCAGCTGTACGAAGCTGGGGAGTACCAGGAGGCCTACGAAGAATTTCGCTTGCTGACTCTTCAATATCCCGGTTCCGCGCTGGCGGATGACGCGCAGTTTCTCATGGGGGAAGCCAAGTTCAAACGGGGAGAGTATATCCTGGCCGCGTATGAATATGACATCGTCGTGAAATCCATGCCGACGAGCGAATTCGTACCGGAGGCGCGCTACAAAAAGGCGTTATGTCATTACGAGCTCTCACGGCCCTACTACCTTGAGCAGGAGGAAACAAAAAAGGCCATCGACCAATTTCAGGCGTTTATCGAATACCATCCCACGGATCCGCGGGTCCCGGAAGCGGAAGCCAAGATTGCGGAGTTGAATACAAAGCTGGCCCGAAAGGAATATGAGAGCGGAATCATCTATATGAAAATGGAGTACTATCGCGCGGCCGGCGTGTCATTTGACTACGTCCTCGAAAAATATCACGACTCCCCGTATGCTGAACCGGCGTATTTTAAGAAAGGCGAAGCGTTGTATTACCGAAAACGTTACCGTGAAGCAAGGGCCGTTCTTCGTGGATTTCTTGAGCGGTACCCCCAGAGCAACCTGCGTCCACAGGCGGAATCGCTTCTGAAAGACATTGACCGGCACCTGAACGACGTTGGGTTGACACCGGCACCGGCTCTTTCAGGTGGAGACAGGCTGCTGGGAGGGCGACAGCAATGAACTCGCTGAAACCGAAGCCAGTGAAGAATTCCCAGGTCGAAATGACGGAGATGGTGCTTCCCAACCACACGAACCGGCTCGGCAATCTTCTGGGCGGCCAGTTGATGCATTGGATCGACATTTGCGCTGCGATCGCGGCCTCCCGACATACAAACCGGGTCTGTGTCACGGCCTCCGTCGACAAGCTGAATTTTCTTCATCCGATCAAAGAGGGGGAGGTGGTGATTTTGCAGGGATCGGTGAATCGAGCCTTTACGACCTCGCTGGAAGTCGGCGTGAAAGTGACTTCGGAAAACCTGCTCAACGGTGTGCGCAAGCATGCGAATTCGGCCTATCTGACCTTTGTGGCGATCGATGACGATGGAAAGCCCGTCCCCGTGCCGCCGGTGAAGCCTTCCAGCGCCGCCGAAAGGAGGCGGTACCACGAAGCCGCCCGGCGCAGGGCAGAACGGCTCCGCGTCCGCAAAGAAGGAGCGTGAAGTCGATGACTGAGACCCTCCACAGGGTCCTTGCCCTCCTTTTTCTGTCCTGCCTTTCCCACGCTCTGTTCAGCCAGGAACGAACCCCGCTCGCCCGTTTTTTGACTGAAGTATCGCCAGATGTGACCGAGAGGTCCGGAAAATGTGGAACGCCCTTGGTCTTTGAGGCTTCGCGCATATGGCCCTCGCTTTCATCCGCCAGCCGTCAGACCCTTGGGTCGATTCTCCAACGAGAGGAGCGGCAAAAGAATCGTCTCAGCCCGCGGGGACGCTTTAGAATTCATTACGATACAACGGGGGTTCACGAACCCGCCTTGCTTCAGGGAGACACGGCACGTATCCCCGGTTCTTATGAACAATACGTCGATTCTGTGGGAGCACTCTTGGAGTATTGTTGGGATCAGGAAATTACTGTCCTTGGATTTGATCCCCCACCAGCCGACAACGGAGCAGGCGGTGGGGACGAATACGATGTTTATATTGTCGAGCTTGGCCTCGGAACATTTGGCAGTACGTTTTGGGATCCGGAGGATTCCTTGGAGACCGGTGTCCGCCAGCGGTATCCGACGTACATTGTTCTCGATCGCGATTATCTGGGAGAGCGTACGCCCGGCCTCAATGGTCTCCGCGTAACGGTTGCCCATGAATTCCATCATGCTGTGCAGGTTGGGGCATATGGAATCTGGCGCACTGGACCATCGTCCGGCTCCTATTTGGATTTGTATTTCTACGAATTGTCGGCTGTCTGGATTGAAGAATCGGTGTTCGGGGACGTGAATGATTATTACTTTGATCTCCCGCGCTTCTTCAATATGTTTGAAGACGCCCTGGGGAGGGCCAAAGCATTTAATACTTATGGGGGGGGATATTTGGGATATGAACGCAGTGTCTGGGCTCTCTATTTGGAAAAGAGATTCGGGTCAGGTACGCTGAAGCAGATCTGGGAGAGCATGCGGACAGTGCCGGCCATTCCCGCCATGGATGCTGTGCTGCGCAGTCGTGGATCTGATCTTCGGTCGGCTTTTGTTGAATTCGGTACGTGGAATCTCTTCACGGCATACAGAGCCCGTCCGGGTGAATTCTATCACGAGGCTTCATCCTATCCGCCGTTGAGTCTGAACGGCACAACAACCGTTTCTGGTTCTGCCGGTACGGTCAATGGTTCCGCAGCGCCCTGGTCCCTGCAATATCAGGGGTTTGAGTTTCCCGACGATACGCTTGTTGCAGTGCTTGCACATGCAGATGTGGAGAACGCGAACAGCACCGCGTTTACTCCTTACCAGGTCTCGGTTGTTCCTCCGGGATCTCCATCCCCCCCATCGTCAACGGCCTTGCAGACTCTTATGCGCGGGGGGGCGGCACATTTTGTTTCAGAGTCCTATGAGCGATGGCGAACCCGGTTCGTGAGTATGGTCTCCGCGGTCAATGCGGGCTCAAACTCCGTGCCTGCTCCCAATCCCTTGCGCCTCTCCGAGGCGGCTGTACTCACCCTGCCGGCGGACCGATCGGCGCCGGGAAGGGCTGACGTGAGCATCTTTACGCCATCTTTGGATCTCGTGTACCGCGGGAATCACGAGGTCACGCTGTTGCTGGGAAAAGGCGTCGTCATTATCCCTGTGTCGGGATTTTCCGATCGTGTTTCTTCCGGTGTTCACTTCTTTCATGTCACAACACGGGAGGAAGAACATACGTGGAAAGTTCTCGTGGTGCGATAATATGATCCTGACGGCAGAAAACATTTCAAAGACGTTTAACCGCCGCACGGTGTTTCGGGAGATCGGCTTCACGGTTGCGGCAGGTCAATCGATCGCCGTAACGGGAAGGAATGGAGCCGGGAAATCAACGCTGCTGAAGATCCTTGCCGGACTCCTGACACCAACCCGCGGGTCGGTTCGGTATGACGTCGATGGCTCCGTGTGTGGTCCGGAGGAGATTCGCGCCTCCCTGGGTTTCGTGTCACCCTACCTCCAGCTGTATGACGAGTTTTCGGCGTTAGAAAATCTCAGACTTCTTTCACGAATGCGTTCAGCAACGGTTGCCGCGGACGATCGATGCAGAGAAATGTTGACCCGGTTCGGGCTCTGGGAACGTCGCGACGATCAGGTGAGAACCTATTCCTCCGGCATGAAACAAAGGCTGAAATATGTGGTTGCCTTGCTTGACGATCCTCAGGTTCTCCTTCTCGATGAACCCAGTGCCAATCTCGACGCGGACGGGATTGCCGCGGTATCGCATGTGTATGAGTCGTCGCAGAGGAGAATCCTTGTTGTGGCGACCAATGACAGAAGCGAGGCAGAGCGCTGTGAGCTGAAGGTCCATCTCGGAACGGGCGCTTCATGAACGTGTTGGCCAGAACGTCCGCGGTGCTTGTCAAGGATCTTCTCTCCGAGATTCGGACACGATATGCCTTGAACGCCCTCCTGATGTTCATCATCACGGCCGTGGCGATCATTCTGTTTGCCCTCCGCGGCGATACCCCCGGAACCGTTGTCCTGGCCGGAATGTTTTGGGTCGTTGTGTTTTTCACCGGCATGTCCGGCCTGTCGCGCATCTTTGTCAGTGAAGAGGAGAGGGGAACTGCTCTCACGCTTCAGTTGCTCGCCCCGCCGGGCGTCGTGTACTTTGGCAAACTGGCGTTCAATGTGCTCCTTACCCTGGTGCTCGTGGCAGGTGTTACTGCGGTCTACCTTGTCGCGTTCCCGGGATTTATCATTCAAACGCCGTCGATCTTTTTTGTCACCCTTCTGCTTGGCAGTCTGGGTCTTGCTTCCGCCGCAACGATTATTGCGGCAATTGTTGCAAAGGCGGGCTCGCGCGGAACTTTGTACCCCGTCCTGTCGTTTCCCGTTGTTGTTGTCCTTCTGATGACGGTAATGAATGCCACCGTCAAATCGCTTGACGGAGAGGAGTTTTCGGCAGCGATCGTAGATTTTGTTGTTTTGATTTCCTATGTTATGGTGATGACGGCCGGATCCTTTCTCTTGTTCGAATTTGTCTGGAAAGACTGACGATGACCATTGTCAAGTACGGGTCCATCGTTCTTATAACGCTCGTGATTCTGGCGGGCCTTGGTATCCCGCTGTCCCCAGCTCCGCAATCGTGGTTGGAGTTTCCGGTGATTCCCGGGCTCGAAGACAAAGCCCGCAACATTTTTTTTCATGTTCCGACCGCCTGGACCACGGTTCTGGCATTCATTGTGTCGATGGTTTTCGGTTTCCGTTATTTGAGAACACGGAATCTGGAATACGATCTGAAATCCGTGACGTCGGCCGGGTTGGGCTTGCTGTTCTGTCTCCTCGCTACGGTCACGGGGGCCGTGTGGGCGAAGTTCAATTGGGGGTCGTTTTGGAACTGGGATCCTCGCCAGACCTCCATCTTCATTCTCCTTTTGATTTATGGAGCCTATTTCGCGTTGAGATCGGCGATCGAGGTTTCAGAAAAACGCGCCTCCCTTTCGGCGGTCTATGCTATTGTGGCCGGGTTGACGGTACCCTTCTTTATCTTCATCATGCCGAGGATGATGAGCGGATTGCATCCCGGCGCGCAGGGCGATTCGAGCGGCTCCGGCCCGTTGTTTGAGTCCGGCATGATGGCGGGAAACATGCGGGTCTTGTTCTATACATCGCTTCTGGGATTCAATTTACTGTACGTGTGGCTCATGGATCTTCGTCTGAGGGTGGCGCGGATAGACTCCCAAATCATGGATCAAGGAACTGAGGGCTGAATGGTCGAATTCATGTCGCACAACCAAATGTACATCGTCCTGTCCATCGTGTTGCTCGTCTGGGCCGGCATCGTGGCCTATCTCCTGCGTCTGGACAGGAAGGTCAGAAATCTGGAGAAATCGATGAGGAAGGAGTCATAGAATGAACATGAAGATCGTCGCTGCGGTAGTGGTGATCGCAGCGGGCCTGATGCTGGGCGTGGTGAATTTCCTGGAGTCGAACGTGGAGTACGCGGACTTTGCCACGGCGGAGCGGTCGGGGAGAAAAGTGCAGGTAAAAGGGGTGTGGCTGCGCGATCAGGTAAGCGGATTTGACTCAGAGAAAGCCCAGTTCACTTTCTATATGAAAGACGACAGCGATCGGGTGATGAAAGTCGTCCTCGAAGGAGCGAAACCGAACAATTTTGAGCTGGCCGAGAGTGTGGTCGCCAAAGGTCGGATTGAGGGAAATCACTTTCATGCAACAGAAGTGCTGACGAAGTGCCCCTCGAAGTACGAGGGCGACGCCGAAGCAGTAAAGGAGTCATTGTGACACTTGTTGTTCCTGGAGGCTTAGGAGGATGACCGCAGGCATCGTCGGGGCGCTTTTGGTCAAAGGCGCTTTTCTGGCCGCTCTCGGGGCGGCGTTTTTTTACTACCGTGGTTCCTTCAACCGGGAACAGCTCGTCCCGGTTGCCCGCCTCAGTTACCATGGCGCAGTCGTGGGCCTGTTGTCTGCGTCAGCAATCCTGCTCTACCTCATTCTGACGCATCAGTTCCAGTACGCCTATGTCTGGAACTACAGTTCAACGGACCTGCCTCTCCCGCTCCTCATTTCTACGTTCTATGCCGGACAGGAAGGAAGCTTTACGCTGTGGGCCCTCTTTACAGCGTTGATCGGCGTCTTCCTGATGCAGTACTCAATGAAACGCGAGTACGAACCTCATGTCATGAGCATCTATTCGCTTATTCTTTCCTTCCTGCTTCTGATGCTCATCGTGAAGAATCCCTTTGAGTTCATTTGGGACAGGTTTCCGAATGATTTGATCCGCACCGGACCAATCCCGGCAGGTGTGGGATCCAGCGTTGTCCTCGACAGTGCAAGGTCGATCTGGGCTCAGTATCCGACGGAAGGAAAGGGACTGAACCCGCTTTTGCAGAACTACTGGATGGTCATTCATCCGCAGATTCTTTTTATCGGGTTTTCCTCGATGGCCGTTCCCTACGCGAATGCCATTGCAGGTTTGATGCGGCGAGATTATACCTCCTGGATCCGGATTGCAACACCGTGGCTCGTGTTCGGGGCAATGGTGCTGGGGTTGGGCATCATCCTTGGAGGATACTGGGCTTACGAAACGCTCGGCTGGGGAGGATTCTGGGGTTGGGATCCTGTGGAAAACTCCTCGCTGGTTCCCTGGCTGCTCTGTGTGGCCACCATCCACACAACGCTCGTGCAGCGCAAGAATGGTGCCTATGTCCGTACGAACTTCGCCTTGAGCATTCTGACGTTCATCGCGGTTCTCTACAGTACATTCCTGACGAGGAGCGGCGTGCTGGGCGAAACCTCCGTTCACTCGTTCGTTGATCCGGGCATGTGGGTCTATTGGCTGCTGCTGGGATGCATCATCCTGTTCGCAGGCATCGGGTTCGGATTTCTGTGGGTGCGCAGCCGCGAGATGCCATCCCATCCTGTTCAGCACTCGATCGTTTCGCGGGAATTCGCCCTGTTCCTGGGGGCTTTCGCTCTCGCCTTTATGGCGATCTTCGTGACGATCGGAACTTCATCCCCTCTCATCACCACGATCGCGAAGGGAAAAGCGTCGGCGGTGGAAATGAGTTACTATGTGAAGACGAATCTGCCCCTCGGGATCATCGTGGCCTTTCTTTCCGGTCTCGGACAGCTCCTCTGGTGGAAACACTCGCACAGCGGCTCTGTGCTGAGAGCGATGATGCCCTCCCTCGCGCTGGCAGCGGTGACGACAATCGTGCTGGCGATTGTTGCAACCGAAGAACTTGCGATTCTGTTGTTGGCGTTCTGCTCGGTGTTCTCGCTCGCGGCCAACGCTCAAGTCGGATACGGCATTTACCTCGGCAACCCGAAATTCGTCGGAGGTTCAATCGCACACATAGGACTTGCCCTCTTGTTTCTGGGATTCATTACGTCCGAACGGTACGATGAGCAGAAAACGGTTACGCTGGAGAAAGACAAACCGGTCGAAGCGCTGGGCTATGAAATGACGTACAAAGGATACGTCCCGGTTGACCGTGAACGCTATGGCTTCCTGGTCGAGATGAAAAAGGATGGCAAGGTGCACACGGTTGCTCCGACGATGTACTACAGCGAGTTTACGAGGGGCATCATGCGGCATCCTGACCTGATGAACTTGCTTACACGCGATGTGTATGTCGCCCCGCTTTCCCTTGAAGAAGCAGCCTCGGGACGGAAGGAACACGTGCTCGAATTGATGAAAGGGCAAGAAGGAGCCGCAGGAGAGTTCAAGATCAGGTTTACGGACTTCGGGGAAGTTGACAGAATGGCGATGATCGAAGGGAGGGAGTTCACGATCAGCGCCAAGCTTCAGATCCGGGAAAAGAACGCAAAGCCGAAAGAGGCCACGGTGACGATTCTTGGATCGCCCAACGGAATGAAGCCGGTTCCCGTGTCGAGGAAAACCAGTGACGGCCGATCGTACGACCTGGTTCTTGATCGGATCATGCCCGATCGTGAGGATCCTGCCCGCTCAAAAATTGCGGTGAAAGTTCTTCTGCCCGAGGACTCTCCCGCACAGGGAAAAGGGGAAACTCTGATCGTCGAAGCGAGTGTGAAACCATTCATCAACCTTGTGTGGATGGGAACGGTGACTCTCGTCATCGGATTCCTGCTGACGATCATTCGGCGGGTGCAGGAGGCCTGGCAGGTGAACTCCTCCCAGGACCCCTGATCGACCCGCCTCCTGTCCGGCATCTACGGATGCGTTGATCCGTCCTTTTTCTCCTCCGGTACTTTACAGCAATCGTCGAGCTTGCTGTAGGCCTCCGGATCGGCCTTCTTTTTATTCGCGTCATATCCGGCCTTCACAATGGCATCCTCCAACCCCGCGAGCGTGGTCTCCCGAGGCCGGTAAAGAACCGTTA
Source organism: Bacteroidia bacterium (assembly GCA_022180565.1). Classification (GTDB taxonomy): domain Bacteria; phylum Bacteroidota; class Ignavibacteria; order UBA10030; family UBA10030; genus JACQPU01. The sequence goes on along the minus strand of BQML01000010.1, from coordinate 88,454 downwards.
CGGTCTTCTTCTTCAGATTTACCTCGACGCTCTCCACTCCCTTGACCTCCTGCAAGGCGTCCTCGACATTCATCGAGCACATGTTGCATTGAATGGTTGGAACCGAAATCACCGCCGTCGAGACCAGTTGCGATTTCGTGGCTTTCCCGGTCTGCGCCTGTGCGCCGATGGGAAGGGCAAGGAACAGGAACACAGCGAAAACAATGGTTTTCATCATGTCATATCTCCTTTGAATTGTATTAAATGGATCTCTTCATTTCCCCCGAACTTCGATTCCGCTTTTCGACGTCTACTCCTTCATCCATCCCGCCATCTTCGATATTTCCAAGGTTCCCTTGCTCAGTGCGCGTTCCTTCATGAGAGCGAAGAGAACCGGTGTCACGATCAGGACATGGATGGTTGACGTGATTAGCCCGCCGATCATGGGAGCAGCCAGGGGTTTCATTACATCGGCTCCCACGCCGGTGCTCCACATGATCGGAAGGAGTCCGATCATCGAGGTCATGACCGTCATCACCTTCGGCCGCAACCGCATGACGGATCCTTCGATGGTCGCCTCCCGAATGTCGGTCACGGTGATGGGGCCGCGTGCTCCCGCGTGATAGGCCTGGAGGCGCCGATCAAGGGATTCGTGCAGATAGACGACCATGACGACGCCCGTTTCCACCGCGAGACCGTAAAGGGCAATGAAACCCACCCAAACGGCGACGGAAAGATTGAACCCAAGGGCCGCGACGAGGTACACGCCACCGATGAGGGCGAAAGGCACCGACAGCATAACAACAAATGCTTCTTTAAAGTCCCGCGTGACAAGATACAACATCACGAAGATAATCAGAAACACCACGGGCATCAGAATGGTCAAGCGCTCACGCGCCCTGATCTGGTTCTCCCACTGTCCGCTCCAGAGCAGTGTGTATCCCTCGGGAAGGCGAAGTTCGCGCTCGACGACTTCCTTGGCCTCGGTCACGAAACTGCCCATGTCGCGGCCGCGCACGTTCAGGAACACGACAGACCTCAGCTGGGCATTTTCGCTGGAAATCATCGGCGGGCCGGGAACGATCCGAATGTCGGCGAGTTGTCCCAATGGCACGTAGGCGCGTTGGCCCGAAGATGCGCCTGGACTTGATGCGGGAGATCCCATGGTCATGCCGGAGGATACCGGCAGAACGCCGGCCTCAGCGCTCCGGTTCATCGCAAGAGTGCTCACAGGAACGGGGAGAGACCGGAGATCTTCGAGATCCGACCGCCAATCCCGCCCGTACCGCACTCGGATCGGAAAGCGCTGCCGACCCTCAATGACCGACCCGATGTTCTCCCCCCCGATAGCGGTTTCGATGAGGTCCTGGACATCTCCCACGGTTATTCCGTACCGGGCGACTGCTTCACGTTTGATGTCGATATCCAGAAACAATCCACCCTGTGTCCGCTCGGCGTACACGTCTGCAGCTCCGCGGATCCGCGAAACAATGCGTTCGGTTTCTATCGCCAGCCGCTCCAGGGTGTCGAGGTCCGGACCAAAGATCTTGATGCCCAAATCCGTCCGGACGCCCGTTGCAAGCATGTTGATTCTGTTGATGATCGGCTGGGTCCACCCGTTGCGAACCCCCGGTATTTGAAGTTTTGCATCCAACTCGGCAATGATATCATTCTTCGTGATGCCCGGCCGCCATTGGTCCTTCGGTTTCAAGAGAATGATTGTCTCGATCATGCTCACAGGGGCAGGGTCGGTCGCGGTTTCGGCCTTTCCGGCCTTCCCAAGAACACGATCGACCTCCGGAACCGATTTGATGATGGCATCCTGAACTTGCATGATCCGATTGACTTCTGTGATGGAAGCCGAGGGAAGCGTGACCGGCATGAAGAGGAGGCTCCCCTCATCAAGCGGAGGCATGAACTCGGAGCCCATGTTCACCAGGAGGGGGATCGTGATGACCAGAGCCGCGAGATTGATGGCGAGAGTCGTCTTGCGCCAGCGAAGAACCCACGCGATCACAGGTGCATAGAGTTTGTGGAGAAATCGTGTAATCGGGTTCTGCTCTTCTCTGCGGAATTTGCCTCGTGTCAGCATGGTCATGAGCATCGGAACAAGCGTGATCGCGATAACAGCCGACCCCATGAGGACAAAGGTTTTGGTAAACGCCAGGGGGCGGAACAGCTTTCCTTCCTGGCCTTCGAGGAGAAACACCGGAAGAAAGGACACGACCATGATGCCCACGGAATAGAAGATCGCCGGGCCTACCTGTTTTGCTGATCGGATCGAAATCTCCGTGTAGTCCTTGGTTGTGAGCGTCCCTCGTTCGTGTTGTGCGAGAGCGACGTTGCGGTAGGCATTTTCCACAAGGACGATCGATGCGTCCACAATCACACCGATGGCAATCGCGATGCCGCCAAGAGACATGATGTTGGAGGTGATGCCGAACGCCTTCATGCAGATGAAGGCGATCAGGACGGCAATAGGGATTTCGATGATGACTCTGATGACGCTTCGCACATGCAGAAGAAAGATCAGAACGATGAGGCTGACGACAAGGGCTTCTTCGGTAAGGGCGTTGCGGAGCGTGTGGACCGAAGCCATGATCAGGTCGCTCCGGTCATACGCCATGGTAATGGTTACCTGCGGCGGAAGGCCCGATCGTATGGTTTCAAGCCGCTCCTTCACGCGTTCAATGACATCGTTGGCGTTTTCGCCGTAACGCATAACGACAATTCCGCCGACAACCTGCCCCCGACCGTTCTTTTCAAGCGAGCCCCGGCGAATATCGCCGCCAAGCTGCACGGTGGCGACGTTTTTCAGAAACACCGGAGTCCCTGTTCTCCTGGTCGCCACGACAATGTTCTCGATGTCGGAAAGCGTGGAAATGTATCCCTGCCCGCGGACAAAGTACTCAGCATCAGAAATCTCCAGAATCTTGCCGCCGACATCATTGTTTGCTCGCATGACGGCCGCACGGATGTCCGCCAGCGAAACGGCATGCGCCTTCATCTTGATGGGATCGACATCGATCTGATACTGCTTGACATATCCTCCGACGGAGGCAACCTCTGCAACGCCCGGCACGCCCTGGAGGTTGAGCTTGATGTACCAGTCCTGGATGGCCCGCAGGGTCCCGAGATCAAGATCGCCTTCCACCGTGTACCAGTAGACATGGCCGACTCCTGTACCGTCGGGGCCGAGTTGTACACGTGCGCCCGGCGGAAGAGAGGACTGGACGGTGGAGAGCTTCTCGAGCACACGGCTTCTCGCCCAATAGGGATCGGTTCGTTCTTCAAAGATCATGTAGATGAAGGACATGCCGAACATGGACTGAGCTCTGATGGCCTGCACTTCCGGCACTCCCTGGAGAGCCGTGACCAGAGGAAACGTGATCTGATCCTCGACCAATTGGGGAGCACGTCCCATCCATTCCGTGAAGACGATGACCTGATTCTCTGACAAGTCCGGGATCGCATCGAGTGGAGTCTCGTGAACAGCATAAATACCGGCTGCCACGACGATCACGTAGGCAAGGATAATCAGAAATTTGTTTCGTGCACTGAAGTCAATAATTCGTTCAATCATGGCAATCGTCCTTCCTCACTCGACAATCAGCACGCCGTGCAGCATGCCCATTCCGCAACGAAACGGGAACGAGCCCTTTTGCCGTGCTTCAAACTCGACAACCGTTGTATCGAAGGCGGCGAGGACGGAATGTACGCCGAATCCGGGGATGACTATTTCCTTGGAACACGAGGATTCTTCGTTTCTGAAAAATCTCAGTCGGACGTGTCCCGAGGCGACGTGCACCGTATCGGGATGATAGGCACCCTCGATGCGGATGAGGGGCTCCCCGGCAGAACTGTGGATCTGGTGGCCGGAATGAGGCGAGGGGGCCGACGGAGCGCGGAGGGCGCTTTCGGAATCCAAAAGATAGCCTCCGGTCACAGCGATCCGTTCTCCTTCGCGGAGACCTGTGAGAATATGGACACCGTCATGGGTCCTTGTTCCAATGTTCACGGTTCTCGGCTCAAAGGCGTTGTCCGCGACCTCAACCCAGACGACATGAGAACGTCCCATCGAGAGGAGAGCAGACAGAGGAACGACAAGCGCCGGCTCAAGGGTCACGATAATCTCACCGGTAGCGAACATCCCCGGCTTCAACTGTCCCTCTCTGTTCGGAACCCTGACACGAACTCTGACTGTCCGCGTTTCAGGCTGAACCATGGGCTCGACGAAATCCACCGATCCCTCAAAGGTCCGCCCAGGAAAAGCTTCGACCGTGAACGAGATTTTCTGTCCCGCCCTGACATGCGCCAGATCCTGTTCGTACACGTCAAAATAGACCCATAGCATCGAGAGATCAGCAACTTCGTAGAGCAGGGTTCCCTCATCAACATACTGTCCTTCGATGACCTCCTTCCGCAAAACGGTACCGCCAATAGGGGCATGAAAGGTCACGGATGTGCGGGGGGTTCCCATGCGGGAAAGCTCGGCGAGCTGGGCATCCGTCATGCCGTAATGGAGACGCAAGCGGTCTTCGATGGAACGGCGCAAGTCCGACGGCCCAAAACTGGCGGACGCCGGAAGCGTGGCGGAGCGATAAGCAAGCAAATATTCCTGTTGGGCTGAGACCAGCTCGGGACTGTACAGATCAAACAGCGGTGCGCCCTTGGCGACACGTTCCCCTAGAAAGGAGACAGAGAGATGTTCCACTCTGCCCCGGAATCGGGCGGTAACAAGCGCGCGCAAAGGCTCCGCAGCTTCAAGGAAGCCCGCCGCAGAGATTTTCTTCACGAGTGTCCGGCGTTGTACCGGCTCGGTTGCAATATTGGCCAGAACGCGCTGGGTGGGTGAAAGCGTGACGGCGGCAAGGTGTGCCGGATCGCCCGCGGGCATCTCCTGCTGAAGGCTTTTTTTCACAAGCGCCATGCCGCACACCGGACAAGCACCCGGGCGGTCGCTCCGGACAGAGGGATGCATGGGACAGGTGTACACTTCATATGCCGGCTCAGCCTGATGAGAAGCCTCAGCATGCTGATCCACCCGGCCTGAACATCCGGTTCCGAGTGCGAGGCCGAGAAGAAGAAGAAAAGTCCATGTCTTCATTGTTTGGTCTCCTGTGTACGGGTCGGAACGGCCGACAGATCTATCACTCCTGTCTGGAATTCCAGGTCTGCGAGTGCCTGTGCATACTCCATGCGTGCCATGGCTGCGGCCATTCGCACGTTCTGGTAGGTTTTGTAACTGTCCATCAGGGTGAGGTATGATGAGCGTCCCGATTGGTATTCTGAAAGAGTGGTCTGAAACGATTGCCGGGCCCGGGGTACGAGTTCTGCCTCATACGCGTACGCCAGCGTATAGGCCGCTGACTGTCGCGCATAGGCGTCATGGATTTCCGCAATAACTCGATTCTTCGAAGCCCGGAAGAGAGCCTCTGTGCGGGAGAGTTCTGCCTGGCTCTCTTCGACGCGTGCCGATGCCTTTCCGAGCGTCCACGGCATGAAGGGTAACGTGATGCCCGCAGAGACAGTCCAGCGTGACCGGGGAGGTACGGCAAAATCCATAAACTCGACCGAGAACGACAGGTCGGGCAGATATTCCTGTTTGGCCTTGCTGACCATCAGGGATGTTTCCGTGACACTGAGCGAGTCATGGACAAGCCTGGGTCTGTTCTGCAGGGCGAACAGAAGAAGATCCTCCAGGGGAACCGAGATTGGTGTGAGCGGGGGCAGACTGACCTCTCCGATTGCCGCGGATGGCGAACGGTCAAGGAGAGCGCGAAGGACGCTCGATGCCGTCGCCTCGCGCTGGCTCCACTGGGCGGCATCAGCCTTTGTGCGTGCAAACTCGATCCCGGCCCGGAGAACCTCGGATTGCGGCACGTTGCCAACGGCGTATTGCGTCGTGGCGACTGCCGCGATGTTCTCCAGAATGTCCTGTTCTTCACGGTTGATCTCGATCGCGGTCCTTGCAAACCAGAGCGCTGCCCACGCCGATTTCAGTCGGCGGATTACGGAGACGACGGTTTCCAGGTGTTCGTGGTGGGCATGCTCGGCTTGAAGGGATGCAATTCGTGATTGCACGCCCAACTTTGTCGGAAATCTTACCATCTGCATGAATTCCAGCGACGTTGACATTGCCTGTTGCGTCGAGAAACCTGGTATTTCTTTTTTCATGAATCGGAGCTGAGCATCATCCAGGGCACCTGCCTGGGGGATGCGCGCTTCAGCAGCCGACATCTTCGAGAGCTCGGCGGTAATCTCGGGATTGCGTGAGAGCGCCTCTATGATCATGAACTGCAAATCTTCGGGTTCCTCCTGTGCCTCCAGGATGGAGGGGAGGAAGAGCAAGAGTGCGAGAAAAAAATGTCGAACCATGGGTTCTCCTGATAAGAAAAGAAACACTACTCCCGGGCTGGGAGAGAATCCGCTCAGAAGAACCGATTACAGAAGAAAGGTGCTGTGGAGAATTTGGAGTGGGGGAGAAGAAACGGAGGTGGCGGCGTCGCCCCGGAGCCCAACCGCATCCATGGAGCTTGGGAGGGCGGGTTCGGCAAGATCAGCCTCCATCACCAGCTGCCGTGCGTCGGCGGGCTGATGGACATCACTCTTGACGAACGGCGTTGTCTTTCGTTCAGCGACCAGGTATTTTGCACAACAGTCCGGTGTGACCGAAGTGAGAGAAGGACCGTCGGCCTCTGCGGGAGCCATCGCGCATACAGGAGTATCACTGTCCATCATGGGGCACAGATACATGTAAACGGGCACGCCCACGTTGAACAGCGCCAATGCGGCAAGGAGCAGGAGAGAAATTGCCTTTGTGTGTGTTGAGACCATCGGTGTTCGTCTGGCATCAATAATCATGCCACAAGAAATATAGCATAAATCTTTCAGGAGGTCAAGTCTCGTGTGTTTTTACTCACGTATGGGAAAAGAAGTTGCAGAAAAAGGAAAAGTTACGCCTTGGTGTAAACGAGATGGAAAAGGTCGTGGACACCGAGCGGGGCGGGGGTTCGGAAGGGCTCACCGTAGCGAACCCCGATCTTTTCGCCGTAGGCTCGGCCCCGGGCTTCGACAAGGTCAAGGAATTGTGGGGAACTGAGTTTGGTCTCGGGCTCGTTGGCCTTAGGGCTGTGGAGCTGTGATTCGTACGCCCTCACGGCCCTCATTTTGATCTCCCATGTTTCCGAGACGTCGACAATGATGGAGGGGGCAAACTCATGCCATTGCATGAACTCAAACCAAATATCCGGCCTGTGGGGCTCCTGTTGTCTTCCATTGTATTCGGTGGGGATTTTTGCGAGTCCGGAATAGAACCAGGCCTCCCTGCACAGGGTGTGGGCGTGAGAATGGTCCGGATGCCGGTCGAAAGAGTGCGGAATGATCATCATCCGCGGTTTAACATCGCGTATGAGCGCTATGACGGTTTTGAGGTTCGATGGAGTTTTCTCAAGATTCCCATCGGGCAGAAGAAGGTTCCTGCGATCCTTGGCGCCGAGGATCTCTGCGGCTTTGGTGGCTTCGCGCAGTCTGATCTCGGCCGTTCCGCGGGTTCCGAGCTCTCCCCTCGTGAGATCGGCGAGAACCACGGAATGACCGCGTTGAATAAGCTTGGAAAGCGTGGCGCCGCAGGAGAGCTCAAGATCGTCCGGATGGGCTCCGATGGCTAGAATATCGGTCATGCAAGGATCATCCCGAAATGAAATGGCCTAATATACCAATCGCGCGGCTCAGAACCAAACTCAAAACGCTTATCGTTGAATCTGATTCCATCTCTTCCTACTTTGGTGTCATGCTTTTTGATTTGCAACCGTCAGACCGCCGGCCGTACTCCGTCACGGAGATTACGCGCATGGTGAAACAGTCTCTGGAGTCTGCCTACCCTAACGTCTGGGTGGTGGGCGAAGTGTCCAACTGTCGCCGGCATTCATCCGGTCACTGGTATTTCACCCTCAAGGATGAAAACGCGCAGCTTGCCGCAGTCCTCTGGCGGAGCCGGGCGGCAATCGTCTCGGTTCTGCCGGAAGACGGAATGAAGGCGCAAGTGCGGGGGGCTCTGACGGTGTACGCGCCCCGGGGCGTCTATCAGATCGAGGTCCTGCAACTCCTGCCCGTCGGCCTCGGTGAGCTTCAGGTTGCCTTCGAGAAGTTAAAAAGGAAACTGGCCGCGGAAGGACTGTTTGACCAGAGCCGGAAAAAGCCGCTGCCTCAGTTTCCTCAAAGGATCGGTCTGGTGACCTCTCCGACCGGGGCCGCGATCCAGGATGTGAGGAGCGTTTTGTCGCGGAGATTTCCCTCGCTCGAGGTCATTGTTGCGCCGGTCAGAGTGCAAGGGCCGGGAGCGGCGGACGAAATTGCCGGGGCGATCCGCGACATGAATGCCTTCGGCGGGGTTGACGTGTTGATTGTCGGACGCGGCGGCGGTTCGCTGGAGGATCTGTGGGCATTCAACGAGGAGATCGTGGCGCGGGCGATTGCAGAGTCGGACATCCCGGTCATCAGCGCGGTCGGGCACGAGATCGATTATAGCATTGCGGATTTTGTCGCTGATTTGCGGGCTCCCACACCGTCTGCCGCCGCCGAGCTTGTGATTCGTGACCGCACCGAGCTCGTTGATATTCTGAGCAACATTTGCTATACTCTCAAAGAGCGCATACAAGATCGCATTGATTTCCTTGGGGATCGGATACAGCGTTTGATAACGAGTTATACGTTCAACAGGCCGAGAGACCTGCTTCGGCAGTATGTTCAACGCCTGGATGAGCTGGACCGGAGCCTGTTGCTTTCCACGGGGCATGCCCTCGAATCCGCGGTCAATCGCCACATCTCTCTCCATCAGCAACTCGAGGCACTTAGTCCGCAGAATGTCCTCCGTCGGGGGTACGCGCTTGTACGGAAAGACGGGCGCATCGTTACGCGTGCCAGGGAACTCGGCGAGGGCGAAGGTGCTGAGATCCAATTCCTCGACGATAGGGTGAAGGTGAGGGTAGGGAGATGACGACTCGGAAACCTCCTCCGTTGACGTTCGAATCCGCCATAAAGCGTCTCGAGGAGATCGTTCGGCTTCTGGAGGATGAAGAGACACCGCTGGAACGGGCAATCGATTTGTATGAGGAAGGGCTCGAACTCTCCCGATTCTGCAGTTCGAAACTCAAAGGCGCAGAGGCTCGCTTCAAGAAGCTTACAAAAGCCGCAGATGGACAATTTGAAGTGACTGATCTCGAATAAGGGTATCCATCCATGGATTCGTCTCAGTACCCGATTCTCGATACCATAGACTCGCCGGCCGATTTGCGGACATTGGAGCTTAAAAACCTCCGGGCTGTGTGTGCCGAGGTGCGGGAGTTTCTGATTGACTGTGTTTCAAAAACCGGCGGACATTTCGGCGCGGGCTTGGGGGCCGTGGAGCTTGCGGTCGCGCTGCACTATGTGTTTAACACCCCGGAAGACAAGCTTGTGTGGGATACCGGTCATCAGGCATATCCCCATAAGATTCTTACCGGACGGAAGGATCGTATGCACACCATCCGCCAATTGGGAGGATTGAGCGGCTTTCTGAAGCGCTCCGAGAGCGAATACGACGTCTTTGGAGCAGGGCACGCCAGCACGGCCATTTCGGCGGCGCTCGGGATCACCGTTGCTCGGGACCTTGCCGGCAAGGAGTTCAAAGTCGTCGCCATCGTGGGTGACGGATCACTCACCGGCGGCATGGCCTATGAGGCCATGAACAACGCGGGTCTCTTGAAAAAAGATATGATCGTCATCCTGAATGACAACCGGATGGTTTCGCTCTCGTCGCTCAATCCGACGCTCTGGTCCCTCCACGATTACTTTTCCGAAGTCCTGACGCATCCCACCTACAACAAATTCAAGGCCAATGTGTGGGATCTCACCGGAAAGCTGGACAATTTTGGCGATCGTCTCAGGGTCGTTGCACAGAAGCTGGAGAAAGGCGTCAAAGCCGTTGTGACACCCGGGATGCTCTTCGAAGCCCTCGGGTTCCGCTATTTCGGCCCGTTCAACGGCCACAACGTCGTCAAACTTGTTGAGATTCTGCGGCATGTGAAAGACCTGAAAGGCCCGATCCTTCTTCACACGATAACGCAGAAAGGCAAGGGATATCCTCCTGCCGAGAAGGAGGCAACGCGTCTTCACGGCGTTACACCGTTCGACAAAATTACGGGGGTCATGCACAAGACGCCGAATGAGGCACCGGCCTATACGAAGATCTTCGGTCAGGCCATGGTGGAGATCTGCAAAATGAATCCAAAGGTTGTCGGCATCACCGCGGCGATGCCGGATGGAACGGGACTGACGTTTCTTCAGAAAGAGATGCCGGAGCGCTTCTTCGACGTGGGGATTGCGGAACAGCATGGCGTTACGTTTGCCGCCGGAATGGCGACAGAGGGGTATATTCCGGTCGCGGCCATCTATTCGACGTTTCTCCAACGCGCGTTTGACCAGGTGGTGCATGATGTTGCGCTCCAGGGCCTGCATGTTGTGTTCGTCCTCGATCGAGGGGGGCTGGTGGGCGCAGACGGCCCGACCCATCATGGAGCGCTCGACCTCTCATACCTGAGGTGCATTCAGGGAATGGTTGTCATGGCGCCGAAGGATGAGCAAGAGCTTCGGGACATGCTGTATACGGCCGTGGAGTACAAGATGGGGCCGATCGCGCTCCGATATCCAAGGGGAAGCGCGCTGGGAGTGCCCCTACGCAAAGAGTTTCGCCGGCTTGACATCGGCAAGGGCGAGATTGTCAGACGAGGAAAGGATGTCGCGCTTCTGGCCATCGGCAACATGGTTCCCTATTCCCTGCAGGCGGCGGAACTGCTGGCGGCGGACGGACTCGAGGCCGAGGTTGTGAACATGCGATTTGTGAAACCGCTCGATGATGAGTTGGTTCGCGACCTTGCTTCCCGATTCGATTCAATGATGACCGTGGAAGATAATACGATCCACGGTGGATTGGGATCGGCGGTGCTGGAATCTCTCAGCAAACAGCAGATCCATGGCGTTGCGGTACGTCTCCACGGACTTCCCGATGCCTTCGTCGACCACGGAACGCCGGAGGAACTGCACCATCTCCATAAACTCGACGGGCAGGGAATTGCAGAAGTAGCCCGCTCATTTCTCTCATCCCGCAAGGGACTTTCCGCCTTCGAACTCGTAACGACGTGACCATGAGGGAGCGAACCCGCATCGGCATTGTCGGCCTCGGGACAATCGCCCAGACCATCCACCTGCCCATCCTGAGTAAAGTGCAGGATGCCGAAATCCTGGCTGTCTGCGATCTCGATCGCAGTAAGGCCGAATTCATGGCAAAAAAATATAACATTCGTCGGGCGTATTCCGATTACGAAGAGATGCTGGCGCGCGAGACGGATATTGTCGGCGTTGACGTGTGCACGTCAACCTATACGCACAGGGAAGTGGCTCTGGCAGCTTTGGAGGCCGGCAAGGATCTCCTTGTCGAAAAACCTCTCGCACGAACGCAAAAGGAGGCGATCGATATTGCTCAGGCGGCAAAGAAGGCCGGACGCAAAGTCATGGTGGGCATGAACAATCGGTTTCGGCCGGACTCCATGATCCTCAAGAGCTTCATTGAAGAGAATGAGCTTGGCAAGGTCTACTACGCGAAGGCGGGATGGCTCCGGAAACTCGAGACGGCCAATCCCTGGCTAACGCGAAAGGAGAAATCGGGTGGAGGCGTGGTGCTTGATTTAGGAATCGTGATGTTCGACCTTGCATTCTGGATGATGGGTTATCCCGAAGCAAAGGAAGTCATCGCCGCGAACTATTCCCACAATACGAAGGGGGTGGAGGATTCGTCAATCGTCTTCATTAAAATGAAGAACGGTTCCACCATTACCATCGAATCCAGCTGGTCGTTTGAGACGGGACAGGATTTCTTTTACTGCGATGTCTTTGGGACGGAAGGAAGCGGATCCCTGAATCCATTTCGAATCCTTAAGAGAATGCATGGGAGCCTCGTGAACGTCGCTCCGGCGTCGCATGACACGCCGCAGGTTCTCTATCGGAAGTCATACGAGAATGAGCTCCGGCATTGGATAGGGTCGCTGAGAGGCCTGCATCCGGTCATCTCAAGCGCCGACGACGCCGTCCATCGGATGAAGATCGTAGATGCCATTTATGCGTCCGCCAAAACCGGCAAGAGCGTGCGCCTTCAGCCATAACCTCTTTCCACCCCGTCGGAGATCGTCATGTCTGTCCTCCGGCGCTTAATGACCGTCCGCCGCCCTTCTCCCATCGTCTTGCTTACGGATTTTGGGTATGAGGATCAATACGTCGGGTCGATGAAGGGCGTCATCGCTTCGATCTGTCCCCGCGCATGGGTGATTGACCTGACCCACGACGTTCGTCCCCAACATGTGGCGCAGGCAGCCTTTCTCCTTTGGACCGCATACAGGTTTTTTCCGAACGGGAGTGTTTTGGTGGGAGTGGTAGACCCAGGAGTGGGAACGACGCGCAGGATCCTCCTCGTCAAAGCCGTCGGACGCTTCTTCCTGGCCCCCGACAACGGATTGCTCGATCTGGTTCTCTCCGATGAGCATCCGGAGTTTTGCATTGATGTGGCTGTGATCGGTTCGCGCTATGTACCGCCGACAGTGTCTAGGACGTTTCACGGCCGCGACGTTTTCGCTCCCGTGGCGGCACATTTGGTGAAAGGTGTCCCTCCCGGCAAATTCGGTACACGAATCGCTCCACCCCGGTCGCAGACGGCGTTTGTGACGTTGCGATCGTCCGAACGTGGCACGGTTCTGCATGTCGATCGGTTCGGCAACGTCGTGACCGATATCAGGATTGACGATGCTGGATGGCTCAAGGCTTTGGAAGTCGGAAGGAGGCGTGTGACGACGCGGGTGCGGACGTATGGAGAAGCTCCGTTCCGAACACCCTGCTTTCTGATCGGAAGCAGTGGTCTTGTGGAGGTCGCCGTGCGAAACGGCAGTGCCGCGAAAATGCTTGGCTGGGATATCGGGACACAGCTGAAAATACGATGGGCATGAAGACGCGCGAGGTCGATTACATGGTACGCTGCTTGGAGCTCGCCCGCCGGGGAGCCCGATGGGTCACGCCGAATCCGATGGTCGGCTGTCTTATCGTGAAAGACGGAAGAATCGTGGGTGAAGGTTACCATGCGGCCTTCGGCGGTCCGCACGCCGAAGCGGTTGCCCTCAGACAAGCGGGAAAGAACGCGAACGGAGCAACATTGTATGTGAACCTTGAACCTTGTGTCCACAGCGGGAAAACCCCCCCCTGCACAAACGCAATCATCGCCGCAGGAATCCGAAAGGTTGTAGCCGCGATCGAAGATCCGAACCCGCTTGTCGCCGGACGCGGATTCCGCACCCTCCGTACATCAGGAATCATGGTGACAACAGGCGTGCTCCGAACGGAGGCTCGACTGCTGAATGAACAGTTTCTCTGGTTCATGGAAAGAGGCAGGCCCTTTGTCGGGGTCAAGCTTGCGCAAACACTCGATGGACGGATTGCGGACGGGTCAGGACGCTCACGCTGGATCTCCTCGATGCCGGCGCGCGTCTATGCGCACGATCTCCGTGCCCGGTACCATGCCGTCTTGGTGGGAGCCGAGACGGTTCGTCAAGACAACCCGGATCTTACGGTGAGACATGTGCGCGGCCGGCAACCGGTGAGGATCGTTCTGGATGGAAGCTTTACGGTTCCGGTTCACAGAAACATCTTCGGTACGTCGAGGGCTCAGACGATCGTTCTGACTTCGTTGAATCGAATGCGGAGCAGGAGGAAGAAGGTCGTCATGCTGGAACGCCGCGGTGTTCAGGTACTTGGGATTGAAGGCCCGCCAAGACTTAAGGCAAACGTTATCCTCAAAGTCCTGAAGGGCCTTGGCATAATATCGGTGCTCATCGAAGGGGGGAGCGCGACTGTCGGAGGGTTTCTCCAAGAAGGGCTCGTAGACCGCTTTCATGGGATTATCGCCCCCCTGGCGCTCGGCTCGGGGAAAACCGGTTTGGAGTTGAACGGGAGAACGCTGAGAACCCCGATTCGGTTGGTGGAGAAAACCGTCAGCCGCATCGGCGATGATGTGGTAATCGAAGGGAGGCTGGAATTCCTATGAGCCTGTTAGTCCTCATGGTCGCGGTTCTCGTCACACAGGAGGGAGGCAACGTCTTGAAAGCAAGGATTCAGAAACGGCTCTCGGAGTCCGCGGGCACGTACGCGGTGGCATTCGAAGACCTCCAGTCGGGCAGGCGTGTTCTGATGAATGAGCGTGAAATGTTCCATGCGGCCAGCACCATGAAGACACCGGTGATGATCGAATTGTTCAAGAAGGCAGAGGACGGCGAGATTACGCTCGATGATTCGATCGAGGTGCGGAATTCCTTTCGAAGCATTGTGGATGGCTCTCCGTACAGTCTGAGTGTGACCGACGACAGCGATGATTCGGCCTACGCGCTGCTGGGTCGGCGCGTGACCATTCGGCAACTGATCGCGCATATGATTACCGTGAGCAGCAATCTGGCAACGAATATTCTCATCGAGCTTGCGAATCCGGCTCAGGTGACCCGAACCATGAGAACGCTGGGGGCCGATTCCATACAAGTGTTACGGGGAGTCGAGGACCTGAAAGCGTTCGAGAGGGGATGGAACAACCGCACAACCGCCTATGACCTCCTGATGATTTTTCGGGCGATTGCAGGAGGATCGGTCCCCGGATCGGCCGCGATGATGGACATCCTTGAACAACAACAGTTCAAGGATTTGATCCCGGCCGGCCTTCCGGCAGGAGTCCGTGTGGCGCACAAAACGGGAAGCATTTCAGGCGTGGAACATGACGGGGGAATTGTGATATTGCCGGACGGACGACGCTATATTCTTGTTGTTCTCTCCCGTGATGTGCCGGACAGAGAGGAAGGGAAGAAGACCATCGCGGATGTTTCAAGGATCGTGTTTGAATATATGACGGGATCTTGACAATGTTCACAGGGTTGGTTGAAGAAGTCGGTCGTGTGGTGCGGCGCGTGCCCTCCGGCAGGAGTGTGATATTCCACATTCGTGGGAAAAAAGTCCGTCGTTCCCTCAGAAAGGGAGAGAGCATCGCTGTGAACGGCGTGTGTCTGACTGTTCTGGGACGGAGGAACGATGTGTTCTCTGTGCAGGCTGTTGAGGAAACTCTTCGGAAGACCACGATGGGATTCGTAGTTCCGGGAGCTCGCGTAAACCTCGAACGTTCCCTTCTGGCTGGTTCCCGTTTCGGAGGGCACTTTGTGCTTGGACATGTGGATGCGACAGGGCAGGTCGTTCGTGTGGAGCGCCGTTCGAGCAGTCGGTTCCTGTGGATCAAGTTTCCTGTCCGCATGCGGAAATACCTCGTTCCTGCCGGTTCGATTGCCGTTGATGGTGTCAGCCTTACCGTGGCGGCTCTGAAGGGAAACATGTTTGCAGTCTCCATCATTCCGCATACGCTGAAGGTTACCACATTCGGGGAGAGGAAGGCCCACGATCTGGTAAACCTTGAATTCGATGTTCTTGGCAAGTATGCTTTCCAAACTCGATGGAAGGTCCGAGGATGAGTAGAAGGATCATTTACAGGATTCCGAACAGGCCTGAATACCTCATTACCGAAGAGGAATGGGATGAAGTACGCCGGCTCCAGCACTGGTATAACAGCGAGTTTTCGTGGACCTCCGGTAAACTCGCATTTCGTCGCTACGTGATTTTCCCCAATGGAGAGGAATTTGAAGGACTTGATACAACGGTCTGGGCCCTGATCAGCGAGAGAAAACAAAAACTCAAAGAAGAAGGGATGATGGAGGAGGAGATCATTCGTCAGCTGGAGCGGGATCGGTTGATCTCCGTCAAATGGGGAGGATATTATGACGATTGTCTTGCCAGCGGATTTACCCGTGTCGCCGACAACGAGTGGAATGCATTTCTGGTATGCGATTTTCTCCTGAAGGCTTCGACCCTCGTTCCTCATGTTGAAATTGACATCGTGGATGAAGGGCGGTTTGTGCGGACGAAGAGGTTGCGGCTTCGCGATGGTGTGGCGATTCTGGAGCGGAGAATCGCTGATGGGTCGGATGTCATCGCCGAATTAATCAAGCAGAAGAGGTTTTTTGCGGTCGTTGATCCGAGGAAGTACGACAAACATCCGACCTTCAGGAACTCCATAGCGAACTTCAATGACCTCAAGGTGGAGGAACGGTTGGCTCTTGTGAGAAACTGGAATTGGCTGGGATATGGAAACCGCTATGAGACCGACACCGAAGGGGTCGATTTGAACAGGAAGCTGAGAGGGTTCGATTTTTGCTGAAGGGCCGCGCCCGCCGGGGTTGCATCTGGTGTGAAAGGTCCGTACATTAACAATAATCCAATCCCGCCGGCCAGCGGGATTTTTTCCGTCACATCGAGGGTCTCATGTACACGCTTTTCATTCTGATCGAAATCCTGACCGGCATCCTCCTGATCATTGTCGTTTTGATGCAGGCCAGCAAGGGCGGTGGGCTTGCAGGATCGTTCGGGGGAGGGAATATTGGCACGGTGTTTGGCGTGCGCAGGACATCGGATTTTCTCAGCAAGGCCACGACCATTCTTGCTACCGTGTTTATGGCCCTGGCGCTCATTATTAATTTGCTGGTTTTGCCGCGGGGTGAGCGGCAGGAACAAAGCGTCATTCAATCTCAGGCCCCGGCGCAAGGTGTGTTGCCCCCCTCGACACAACCGGCCCTTCCGCCACAGCCGCAGCCGTAAACCGCTCTCAATGGAGGATTTGCCGAGAGCAACAAGAAATCGGCAATTTCAATCCGAGCACCCATGGCTCAATTGGTAGAGCAACTGACTCTTAATCAGTGGGTTCCAGGTTCGAGTCCTGGTGGGTGCACGAAATGTTTTGGGTTCTGGGTCGCAGGTTGATGACATTCTGGCCCTCCAACCTGCGATCCCGACGTGTTCGGCCGAAGTGGCGGAATTGGTAGACGCGCCGGACTCAAAATCCGGTCTGGCTTACCCCAGGTGAGAGTTCGAGTCTCTCCTTCGGCACAAAGGAGGGCCCCCCTTTCACGTTGTCATCTGCCAAGGGACCTCGGCGACGGACGGAAGAACTCTTCGGTGAACACACGGTTTTCGGCCTCGTGTTGCGAAGAAAAGGCCGATCCTTCGGGTCCATAAATTGCTTCACCTTCCAGGAGGCGCTCTGCACCAGGATACCATGTTGTGATGGCTCGTCACCGCGTCCTTGAATCCACACGTGCGCCGGTTTCTGTCGATTCTCTCCCTGCTTCTGCTCTCCACCACGGGTTATGCCCAGTCAAGGCAAACGGACATCATCCCTGTAACTCCCCGCGATACGCTTTTCCAACTCTCTCGGGAGTTTATCCTTTCAGAAAGTGACTCTGTCTTCTTCGACGCTGACGTTCTTCGTCGCGGTGAAGATTACCTCATTGATTATCGCCATGGGACCCTCCGGTTGACCCCATCGTTTCGCGATGCGCGGTTGAATGATACAAGCCATGATACTCTCCGGGCATCCTATGTCTTTCTTCCGCTGAGATTCCGACAGGAGTATGCGCTGAAGTCAATCCGCAGAGCCCCCGACTCTCTCGGCGGCACAATACGGCTGGTGCGCCCAGCACCGGAACCCCTGCGATTCGATGATTTCTTCACACCGTCCCTGAGGAAGAACGGATCGTTAACGAGGGGCTTTACTATCGGCTCAAATCGCGATCTCACCCTCAGCTCCGGTTTCAGAATGCAGCTTGCCGGCCCCCTTTCCCGGGACGTGGACCTTGTCGCAGTCCTTACGGATGAAAACACGCCGCTCCAACCGGAAGGAACAACAGAAACCTTGCAGGAAGTTGACAAGGTCTTCGTTGAAGTCAAACACCCATCGGCGGAAGCAACATTGGGGGACTTCAACGAAGAGATCGGCGTTCGTGAGGGTGGATCGTTTGGCTCCCTCACGAGAAAACTTCAAGGGGCCAAGGGGACCATTCGAAGTTCTTCTCTGTTCGGCGGGATTCTCGGCGGACGGTTCTCCGTAGCGGGTGGAGGGGCACGGGGAAAATACCATACCAACGAGTTTCGCGGTCAAGAAGGGAACCAAGGACCCTATAGGTTGGCAGGTGCGAGAGGAGAACGTCAGATCATTGTGGTTGCGGGGTCCGAACGAGTCTACATCGACGGCGTGCTGATGAGACGGGGCGAGATCAACGACTACACGATCGACTATGCTGCGGCACAGATCATGTTCAGCACCCAGCGACTGATTACGAATGCTTCAAGGATTGTTGTGGACTTCGAATATACGGACAGACACTATGAGCGGAATTTCTTCTCGGCGCAGGGTTCGGTAGAATCGGATGGAGGCGACATTAGGGTGAGCACGCTCGTCGTCCAGGAAGGAGACGATCCTTCTTCTCCCGTTGAATCGCCGCTTTCGGACGAAGCGCGGGCAATCCTCGCGGGAAGTGGTGACGATCTTCTGAAAGCCTCGCTTCCCGGTATCCGATTGGTCGGACGCGACTCCGTGACAGGCTCGCCGAACGGAACCTATCTGCGCAAAGACACCGTCCTTAACGGGCGCAACTATTCCATCGTCGTCTATGCCCCCGGCGATACCATGGCGGTCTATTCTGTGACGTTTTCACCCGTGAAGCTTGTTCCGCCGGATTCAGCGGGATACGAACGGGTGACTCTCGGCCATTTTCGCTTTGCAGGTCTTGGCCGCGGCACGCATCTGCCTCTGAACATTCTTCCCCTCCCCTCGCGCCTTCAGTTTTCCAACGTGAATGCCGAAGTCAACGTCGCGGCTGATCTGAGCCTGACGGGAGAAATCGCAGGAAGTGGATTCGATCAGAATAGGCTGTCTGCGCTGGATGATCAGGATAATACCGACGGCGCCTACCGATTCTCAGTGCGATACTATCCTGCAAACGCCTCGCTTGCCGGCCTTTCCCTCGGATCGGTGGACGTCAGGTACTCCGAACGATACCAGGGAAGCCGGTTTGTTGCACCGGATCGGATCAACGAAATCGAATTCGGCAGAAAGTGGAACTTCGACACCGCTCCGGGGGGAAATGAACGGATACGGGAGGTGTCGGCTTCGCTCATGCCCGTCTCATCTCTCACAATCGGAGGAACGTACGGTTCCTATCGACGATCGGAGAGATTCCGGTCGAGCCGGCTTTCAGGGGAGATTCTGTGGTCGGATTCCACGCTTCGACGCCTGCACTATCGGGTGGAGCGGATTTCCTCGAGCGACGCACCCCGCTCTCTGCAGTCGGACTGGCTTCGTCACGGAGGAGAAGCCACGGTGGAGTGGGGGAACATTACACCGGGACTTCGATTTGAGGCTGAGGAAAGAACGCTGAGCGGGCTCTCAGGGGATTCGTTGCAGGAGGGAAGTTTCCGGTTCCGCCAATGGACTCCGCATGTTGAAAGCGGAACAGTCTTCGGCATGACGGTTTCCGCAGAAATGCAGTTGCGTCAGGAAGACAGCACGATGGCGGGAGTTTTCCGCCCTGCTTTTTCGTCCATCGCGCCCCTTGTTCGTTGGCGCCTGAATGAATGGAACGGTTTGCGCGCACAGGCCTCCGTATCGGCTAAGAGGACAAGGTTTGAGCAAGCTTTTCGTGCCCGGGGGAATGCCGATTCAGACGTGCTCGCCGTCAGGTCCGTGATCCAGCACTCACCTGCAGATCGAGGGATTGAAACCGACCTGTTCTATGAATTTTCCAATCAGCGTTCTGCACGTCTCGAGCGTGTCTACGTCCGTGTCCCCCAAGGCGAAGGAAACTACCGCTACCGCGGCGACATCAATGGAAACGCAGTTCCGGACGACAATGAGTTTGAATTGACGCGTTTCGACGGCGACTACATCGTCGTCTTCATTCCCGGGGAAACATTGTATCCTGTTGCGGAGGTCAAGGCCAGCGGGCGGATCAGGATTCACCCCAGACGGTTCATCCACACAGCCGTTGTTCCCTTGTCCTGGCTCTCAGTATTAAGCTCGGAGACCTACGTCCGTGTGGAAGAGCGAAGCTCCGATCCCCGGACAAGCAACGTAGCATTGCTTCGGCTCGGCACGTTTCGCAACACCCTCCACACCATCGCAGGGTCGCAGGTCATCACACAGGATCTGCACGTGTTTGAGTTCGATCCGCTCTTTTCCCTGCGATTCCGGTTCATGGAACGAAAGGGTCTGGTTCAGCTCGTCCAGTCTGCTGAACGAAGCAGTTCGCGGGAGCGATCCATACGAATGCGGCTCCAACCCGTGTCGGAGATCGGGAATGAAACGGAACTGGCATTCAGGAAGGACAGGGTGATCGGAACGAGGCCCGGACCGAGAGATCGCGATCTTCGTTCCGTGGTTTTCAGCTCGGATGTTTCCTACAGGCCGGTGAGGGATTGGGAAGTCGGATTCCGGTTCACGGTGGAGAATATACGCGACGTATTCGGTGGCGATCATGCGGCCGCTGATCTGAATGATCAATCGGTGCGATGCGTTTATGCGTTTCCGGGGAAAGGACAGTTGCGGGGTGAGGTGACGAGGGAAGAAACTATTCTGTCTCAGCCGTCAAAGAATGCCGGACGAGTCTTTCCGTTTGAATTCACAAGGGGCAGGTTGTTCGGGAAGAGCCTGCTCTGGCTTTTCTCTGCTGACTATCGGGTTACTGCAAACATCCAGGTGTCGCTTCAGTACACCGGGAGAACGGAGGGCGGTCGATCGCCGGTCCACACCGCACGCGCGGAAGCAAAAGCGTTCTTCTAGGAAATCTTGCCTTTCGTACTTGTTTTGGCTATACTCCCACAGCTCGCAACGCCGTTTTCCCATCCGCACGAAGGAGGCTTTTCATGGGTCAGAAGCGCGCGAACAAGCCTGGACCTGACATCACGTCGATCCTCAGGGAAGACAGGGTGTTCAAACCCTCCCCCGAGTTTTCCCGCCGGGCCTGGGTCCCGTCATTTCAGCGTTACAAGTCGCTCTACAACACCTCGATCCGAAATCCACAGAAATTCTGGGCTGGAGTGGCGTCGGAACTCTTATGGTTCAAGAAATGGAAGCGTGTGCTGGAATGGAATCCCCCGTTTGCCAAGTGGTTTGTGGGGGGAAGGATCAATGTGTCGGTGAACTGTATTGACAGACATTTGCATACGCCGACAAAAAACAAAGCGGCGATCATCTGGGAAGGAGAGCCGGGCGATACCCGCGTTTTGACGTATCAGGATCTGCATCGCGAGGTGGGCAAGTTTGCGAATGTTCTGAAGGGTTTGGGCGTCCGCAAGGGTGACCGCGTCGTACTCTACATGCCGCTTGTCCCCGAACTGGCCATTGGAATGCTGGCATGCGCCCGCATTGGAGCCACACACTCGGTAATCTTCGGGGGCTTCAGTTCGCAGGCGCTGATCGATCGGATCACCGACGCCAAGGCCAAAGTTGTCATCACGGCAGACGGCGGCTTTCGGAGGGGGGGCATCGTACCTTTGAAAAAGAATGTTGATGAAGCTCTTCGTTCGACGCCCACCGTCGAGTCTGTCGTTGTCCTGAAACGAACCCAACAGCACGTCGAAATGGAGCCGGGAAGGGACCATTGGTGGGACGAACTTATGCAGACTGCCAAGGCAGACTGCCCCCCCGAGAAGCTTGACTCTGAACATCCGCTCTTCATTCTCTACACCAGCGGCAGTACGGGAAAGCCGAAGGGAGTCCTCCACACTACCGGCGGATATCTGACCGGAACGTATATCACGACCAAATGGGTGTTTGATCTGAAGGACACGGACACGTACTGGTGCACGGCAGATATTGGGTGGGTAACAGGTCATTCCTACGTCGTGTATGGCCCTCTGGCAAACGGCGCGACGACAGTCATGTATGAAGGAGCTCCAAATTGGCCCGAGCCGGACAGATTCTGGCGTATTGTGGACCGCTATGCCGTAACGGTGTTCTACACGGCGCCAACGGCGATCAGGGCCTTTATCCGATGGGGTGAACAATGGCCGCTGAAGCACAACCTTTCTTCGCTCAGACTTCTGGGAACAGTGGGCGAACCGATTAATCCTGAGGCTTGGATGTGGTACCACAGGATCATTGGGAAGGGAAGATGTCCGATTGTCGATACGTGGTGGCAAACGGAAACCGGTGCAATCATGATCACGCCGCTTCCCGGCGCCACACCGCTGAAGCCGGGGACGGCAACCTTGCCGTTTCCGGGGATTGATGTTGATGTGGTTTCGAGGGACGGAAAATCGGTCGGCCGGAACAAAGGGGGCTATCTGGTGGTACGGAAACCGTGGCCTTCGATGCTGAGAACGATTTACGGTGATCCTGACAGGTACAAGAAGCAGTACTGGAGCGAGATTAAGGGAATGTATTTCACGGGAGACGGTGCGCGCAGAGACGAAGATGGCTATTTCTGGATCATGGGCCGGGTGGATGACGTGATCAATGTCGCAGGCCATCGGCTTGGGACCGCAGAGATCGAAAGCGCTCTCGTCAGTCACGATGCGGTGGCCGAGGCCGCAGTCGTCGGTAAGCCTGATGAGCTCAAAGGATCGGCCATCTGCGCGTTTGTGACGCTCGAAGGCGGAAGGGTGCCGGGCCCGGAGCTGAAGGAGGACTTGAGAAATCACGTGGCAAAGGAAATTGGCGCGCTTGCGAGGCCGGATGAGATTCGGTTCACCGACGCGTTGCCGAAAACACGAAGCGGAAAGATCATGCGACGGCTTCTTCGCGAGATCGCCTCGAGCGGATCCGTCACCGGAGATACGACGACGTTGGAGGATTTCTCCGTGCTGGAAAAATTGAGAGCCGAGGAAGAATAATCCGCGACGTTGATTTTGTTTTTCGTGTCAAGAGGAAAAATCTTGGAGAGAGAGGAGCGGCAATACGCTCCTTGCCTTCCCCCGGATTATTTGCTACCATCATGGGGGGTGTCCTTCTGTTCATTTCTTCGTTCCAATGACGTTTCTTCACGAACTTAATCCTGCCCAGCGGGAAGCTGCTCAAGCCGTGAACGGTCCCGTAATGATCATTGCGGGAGCCGGAAGCGGCAAGACGAGAGTCCTTACCTACAGGATCGCTCACCTGATTGACTGCGGCGTGTCGCCGGGGGAAATTCTTGCGCTGACGTTCACGAACAAGGCCGCGCGGGAAATGAAGGATCGGATCGTCCGGCTCGTAGGAGAAAAGACGATGGGGTTGTGGATGGGCACGTTTCATTCAATGTTTGCCCGCGTGCTTCGCAAGGAATGCACAAAGATCGGATTTACGCCGACGTTCACGATTTACGACTCTGAAGATTCGTTGAATGCGATCAGGAATGTGATGTCTCTCATGGGGATCTCCCCCCAACAAACACCTCCGCAACTGCTCCGGTCGCTGATCAGCGGGGCGAAGAATCAGCTCCTGACACCGGCAGGATATGCGGAGCGGGCGCGTGATGCTGTGGAAGAACAGGCCGCCGAGGTGTACCGGATGTATGAGCGACACCTCGAGCGGAGCAACGCCATGGATTTTGATGATCTGCTCGTCCGCCCAACACAACTGTTCACGCGACATCCTGAAGTGTTGCAGCGATACCAACACCGGTTCAAGTTCATTCTGATCGATGAGTTTCAAGATACCAATCGCGCTCAGTACCACGTGGTCAAACTTCTCAGCGCGCGCTTTCGGAACATCTGTGTCGTGGGGGACGATGCCCAGAGCATCTATGCGTTCCGCGGCGCCGATATCCGCAATATTCTCGATTTTGCAAGGGATTTTCCGGACTGCCAAACATTCCGGCTGGAGCAAAACTACCGCTCCACACGAGCCATTCTTGAGGCGGCTGATCGACTCATCAGCAAGAACGTGGAGCGACTCCAGAAGAACTTGTGGACGGAGAACGGAGTCGGAGAGCCCGTGGAGGTGATCGAATGCCTTGACGATCGGGGTGAGGGCCATGCCGTTGTGCAAATGGTGCAAAAGGAAACAGCCCATCAGAAGCACCAGCTGAGCGACATTGCCGTTCTGTATCGGACGAACGCTCAATCGCGGGCGATTGAAGACGAATTGCGGCGCAGCGGAATCCCCTACGTGATCGTAGGAGGCATCCGGTTCTACGAACGAAAGGAAATCAAAGACGTTCTGGCTTATATGCGGCTTCTGGTCAATGCCAGGGACACCGAAAGCCTCCTCCGCGTCATCAACTATCCTCCCCGGGGCATCGGTGAAACAACACTGGAGAAGATGTCCGCCCATGCGAAAGCAAGGGAGATTACCCTCTATGACGCATTGATGAACTCTGATGAAATTCCGGGATTAACGGACAGGGCCCGGGCAAACCTTGGACAATTCCGCTTGATGCTCGAGAAATACACTTATTTGCAGGGGGAAATGTCCTTTGCCGAGCTTATTCGCTCCCTTGTCGATGAACTCGGGATATTGCGGATGTTCAAGACCGAAGCAACGCCGGAATCAATCTCACGGTGGGAAAACGTCCAGGAACTTCTCTCCGCAATAACGGAATTCCAGGAACAGCGGGAGGGTGCGACGCTGGAACAGTTTCTGGAGGAAGTAACGTTGGTGTCGGATGTCGACGCATGGGAAGGAACGTCAAACGCGGTGACGCTGATGACCCTTCATTCGTCAAAGGGCCTCGAATTTCCCGTGGTGATGATCACCGGTCTCGAGGAAGGTCTTCTGCCATTCTATTCGGCAACCATCGATCGGCCTGCTTTGGAGGAAGAGCGGAGGTTGACCTACGTAGGTATGACGCGGGCGAAAGAGAAACTGTACCTGAGCCATGCACGCATGCGGTACCGGTTCGGCGAGCCGGCCACGCCGGGACCTTCCCGTTTCTTAAGCGAAATTGGCACAGAAAATGTGGAGGTTCGGGAGGGTGGGTATGTAGGGAGGGCGTACGCGGGCGGCAATGGACGCCGGCAGAAGACGTCGACGCGCGTTCAAAGGGAGTCCATAGACCCCTTGCCGGACTATGAGTCAGAATCCCAGGAAGTTCTCGAGATCAGGCGTGGGGCGATGGTTCGCCATGAGACCTTCGGGCGCGGGACCGTAATCGAGGTTCATGGTTCCGGCGATGCACGGAAAGCGGTCGTGAAGTTTGAGGAGGGGGGAGTGAAGAATCTGATTTTGAAGTTCGCCCGCCTTCGCCCGGGGTAGCTGTCACGCGGACGATCCGCTGACGACGACGATGCTCGGCCAGTAGTCGCGGTGAATGTAGTGGGTGATCATGGTGTTGAATTCGGCAACCTTGCCCGCGGGTACAATCACGAACAGTTGCGCCTGAAGGCCGGTTGCCGGATCAAACTGATCGAGGAAGACGTTGTACTGCGTGAGAGCGTGCTCTGTTTCGAAATCTCCCTCCCCGGTTTTTGCTTCTCCTATCACAAACCTCTTCTGCCGTTCATCAAAACCGTACAAATCGGGAGCCTTCGGTTCCTGATCGCCGTAGCCGTCATTGCGGAATCGACGAGGCACGGGATACCCCGGAATGCCGTCCGCGGCGAGAATCGTAAACCCGCGTGCAACAAACACCGCGAGCAATTCGGCAACGAGGGCCTGGTGTTTGTCGCCACGCGGCATGGTCTGGTGTCATCATCCGTGACTAGGGAGTCACGGAAACCTCGGAGGCGGAGAGAATCCGCTGGTAGTACTGTTCGTAGAGGGAGACGACCTTGTCGGCCTCGAAATCCATTGCGCGCTTGCGGGCCGCGAGAGCAAAGGATTTGTGCTTGACGGGATTCGTCAGGAGGTCGATGGCATACCGGGCCATCCGATCGATGTCGCCGAATTCCGCAATAAAGCCGGTTTCTCCGTGGACCTGAAGCTCCGGAAGCCCGCCGACACTCGAAGAAATGACAGGTACCTCACACGCCATGGCTTCGAGAGCCGACAAACCGAAGCTCTCAGACTGACTCGGCATGAGGAATAAGTCGGCGATGGAAAGGATGTTGACGAAATCGATCTGTTTGCCGAAGAAACGGACGCCGTCCTGGAGTCCGAGCTCGCGGGCGAGCAATTCGCACTGCGAACGTTCCGGACCGTCACCGATGAGGAACAATCGTGAGGGCACTTTCCGGCGAACCTGATCATAGATGAGGATCACATCTTGTACGCGCTTCACCGCGCGAAAGTTCGAGGTATGGACAAGGATCTTTTCACCGGTAGGAGCACATGTTGAGCGGAGAGCAGGATCCGATCGTCTGCGATACTTCTCGGTATTGATGAAATTCGGAATAACCTCGATGTCCTTGTTGATGCCGTAGTTTGTGATCGTTTTTTCGCGAAGGAATCGGGATACCGCTGTGACACCATCACTCTGCTCGATGCTGAACTTCACAACGGGCAAGAAGCCCGGCTCAAGGCCCACCAGGGTAATGTCCGTTCCGTGAAGTGTCGTAATCACCCGGACACGCTGGTCACCGAGGATCTGACGGGCGAGGTATGCGCTCGCCGCATGAGGAATGGCATAATGGCAGTGAAAAATGTCCAGTTTCTCATACTTGGCAACCTCAACCATCTTGCTGGCAAGGGAAAGCGTGTAGAGGGGGAAATCGAAAAGCGGGTAGTTCGAGATCTCGACTTCATGGAATGTGACGTTCTCGTGGAATCGATCCCCGAGTCGCATGGGCAGGGCGTAACTGATGAAGTGGATCGAGTGGCCGCGCTCGGCAAGGGCGGTCCCCAGTTCGGTCGCCACAACGCCGCTCCCCCCGTACGTTGGATAGCATGTAATGCCGATGTTCACGGAAGTTCCTCTCTGGCTGGAAAGAACCTAGCGAGATTTTGATGAAGAAACAAGCTCGTGACAGCAATGGTTCCTCAAAAGGAGGAAGGCCGCAAATGGTCTAGTAGTCCTTTCGAGAAAAGTACCATGCGGCAAAAGCGTACAGGAGCGATGAGGAGAGGAGAGACCAGACGAACGGCAAGGGATCAAAGCCGCCGGCCGATTCCATGCCACGCGACCGCATGAAGTCCGGACCGATGAGTTCAGTTGCCGATTCGATCATGGGGGAAATCTGGGGCGTTGCATAATAGAGAACGTCAAGGAGCCGATGAAACACCGGATTGTCCCACCAGATATAGAGAACCTGTTCCCTTGCGGCGAGCGCACCGGAAAAGAAGTAGTAGATGAGAGCAAACATAATGGAGAAGCCGGTGCTGTTCGTCATTAACGCCGTGACTGCCACAACCGAGTAGTAAAAGAAAAACATCGGGACCGTACTGATTGCCGCGAGGAGAAAGCCGCCCTCCCAGGCCCCTGCCTTGATGCCAAAAATAAGCCAGATGGCGATCGCGAAATAGAGAAGATTGAAGATAATCCCGGCACAGGCTCCGGCGGCGCGGGAAAAAAGTAGCGAGGTACGGCTCAACGGCTTACTGAGGTACAGCTCCACGGTTCCCTTCTCGAGCATCGAAGGAATGAGTCCGGCCGTGGCGAAAAGGCCGAAGAGGAGCACCCAGAACGTCGATCCTGCGAAGAGTTGGCGGAGAATGAATTGGACGGCGTTGAATCCCTCAATACCCCGGGGGGATATGATACTCCCAAAGAGGGTGAGAGAAGTCGTTCCCCCCTCTTCCGTCACACCGAGGGCAATCACGAAAAAGAGGAGGATCAGGTTGGAAACAATGAAGAAGAAAAGGAGGGTTCCTTTGAGGACGGACTCACGAAGTGTCAGAACGGAGAGCCAGAGCGCCTTCATGCTTCCTCTCGAGGCTTGAGAAGTTGAATGAAATAGTCCTCCAACTTCGACTTCTTTGGTGAAAACGACTCAAGAGCGAGGCCGGATGTCCGAAGGTGATCAAGAACGGCTTGTGTCTGTGTCTGGTCGAAGAAATGGACCGTGAGGCGATTCCCGGAAACCTCGACATGTTTGCAAAGAGCGCGGAGACCTGACAGGACCTCGGGCGAAGGGGGGGCGGTCAATTGGATTTCGTACTCGAGACGGTGAGCAGTAATGTCCTTGACGCTGCCAACGTGCACTAATCGGCCCTTGTTCAGAATCGCGACGCGATCGGAAATCTCCTCGACCTCTGACAACATGTGCGAATTAAGGAAGATCGTCTTGCCCCCCCGGCGCAGGGTGGTAAGGATGTCCCGGATCTCTTTTCTGCCGATCGGGTCAACGCCGTCGGTGGGTTCGTCGAGGAAAAGAACCGGGGGATCCGCCAGGAGGGCCTGTGCAAGTCCAAGTCGTTGAAGCATGCCTTTGGAAAACTTTTTGATCTTCATCGTGGCCCAGTCAGAGAGGCCCGTGAGAGCCAGGAGCGATCGGGCACGGCCAACCAAGTGAGAACGCGGAATTCCATGGAGACGGCCGAAGTACATGAGGGTCTGCAAGGCGCTCAAGAACGGGGGATAGCGGTGGTTTTCGGGCAGGTAGCCAATGTTCTGCCGAATTGCCACGGACCCGAGCGGATGCCCAAGAACTGCGGCCTCGCCCGAGGTGGGATGGGCTATGCCAAGCAGGAGCTTGATAAGCGTGGTTTTGCCCGCACCGTTGGGTCCAAGGAGTCCGAAGATCTGGCCATCTTCCACAGACAAGGAAACGCCGCTCAACGCTGCAATCTGGGTCTTGCGAAAAATCCCGGTTTCGTACGTCTTAGAAAGGTTGGTGGTGCTGACAATTGCCATGGGCGGTGAGAAATTAAGGAAATCGGGGATGGATGTCAAAAGGATCATAGTAGGAATTATTCCTAATTCTTCCTTGACATCTTCCAATGGAAATGATTATATTTAATGGAATTCAATAGGAGCGAAAAGGCGCCTATTATTTTTATCCTAATCTACGACTGATAAAGTCGGATTTATGCTGCAGCTGTCAAAAAAAGTGGAATACGGGCTTATAGCCCTCCGGCACATGGCCATGAAGCCTATCGGACAGGTTTTCACGGCCAAGGAGTTGGCTCAGGAGTATGACATTCCGTACGAGCTTCTGGCAAAAGTTCTGCAGAAGTTGGCCCGTGCCGGCATCGTGAGTTCCCTGCAGGGAATACGCGGCGGCTATTCGCTTGCAAAGTCTCCAAAAGATATGCCGGTCTCGCACATTATCCGGGTGATCGAAGAGGAAAAGCCCATGATCGCGGAGTGTTATGTCGAAGGGCCGGACAGCTGCTATCTCTTCGAGAACTGCACCATCAGACGTCCTCTGGGAAAAATCCAGCGGTCGTTGAATGTTCTCTTTGACCAAATGACGATCCAGGAGATTATCTGATCAATGGATGCAACAAACGGGACGTATGCTTTGCTCAGGGAATCCAAAAAGGAATTGCTGAACTTTCTCAAGGCACGATATTCCTTGTATCATCTTTCGAATGTTTTCTTCCGGGATATTCAGTACGGTGTGTCGGCCTTTCTTGAGTGGAAATCGCGAAAGCCGAGGTATTCGGAGGCAGAGGCCCTTGCACAACGTCTCGTTGCCGATTGGGTCGCGGAGGGAATCCTGGAAATGATCAGTACTCAGGCCTTTGTTCTGAAATACCCGGAATTCAAGAAACCTTCGACGAAGCCTGCTGTCCCGGCAAAACCGGCTCCAGCCGCCTCGCAATCCGCCAAAACCGCTGCGCCGGCACAAAAACCGGCTGGGCAGGATGCCCCGGCAATGGCCGGCACCTGACCGCAGGGATCGCAAACACAACTGACTCTCCTCGCCTCGAAGCCGGAGAGACGCTGAAAGAAAACAGTCAAGACTCTCATGAGCACTGCAACGAACACTATCGAACAACTTGCGAATCGCGAATACAAGTGGGGTTTTATCACGGACATCGATGCCGATTCGGCGCCGAAAGGACTGAATGAAGAAATTATTCGCTTCATTTCCCTCAAGAAGAACGAGCCTGACTGGCTCCTCGAGTGGCGGCTTCGGGCCTACCGTCATTGGCTGACGATGAAGGAACCCCGCTGGGCGAACGTGAAGTATCATACCATCGATTACCAGGACATCATTTATTACTCGGCTCCCAAACGGAAAGCGAGGCCGAAGAGCCTTGCAGAGGTGGATCCGGAGCTCCTCAAGACCTACGAGAAACTGGGCATTTCTCTCCAAGAGCAGGAGCGGCTTGCAGGTGTTGCCGTGGACGCCGTGTTCGACAGCGTGTCCGTCGCCACGACGTTCAAGGAAAAGCTCGCCGAATTGGGAATTATCTTCTGCTCTTTCTCCGAAGCCGTCCAGGACCATCCGGACCTCGTCCGCAAGTATCTGGGCTCGGTTGTTCCGTACACGGATAACTTTTTTGCGTCCCTGAATTCGGCTGTCTTCACCGACGGGTCGTTCTGCTACATCCCAAAGGGTGTGCGGTGTCCCATGGAGCTGTCGACGTACTTTCGAATCAATGCCGCCAACACCGGCCAGTTTGAGCGCACGCTCATTGTCGCGGAGGAAGGTTCGTACGTCAGCTACCTTGAGGGCTGTACCGCGCCGATGCGGGATGAAAACCAACTTCATGCCGCAGTGGTGGAGCTGATTGCCGTGGGGGAGAACGCACACATCAAGTATTCCACCGTGCAGAACTGGTACCCCGGCGATGCCGAGGGAAGAGGAGGTATTTACAACTTCGTGACGAAACGGGGAAAATGCATCGGGAGGAATTCCAGGATCTCCTGGACCCAGGTTGAAACAGGCTCTGCCATTACCTGGAAATATCCAAGTGTCATTCTCCAGGGGGAGAACTCTGTGGGTGAGTTCTACTCCGTGGCGGTGACGAACAATCACCAGCAGGCCGATACGGGAACGAAGATGATTCACTTGGGAAAGAACACCAGGAGCACGATCGTATCGAAGGGAATCTCCGCCGGGTTCGGCCAAAATTCCTATCGGGGATTGGTGGACATCAAGAAGGGGGCTGCGAACGCGCGGAATTTTTCCCAATGCGACTCGCTCCTCCTCGGCGATAAGTGCGGTGCTCATACGTTTCCGTACATTGAAGTGCGGAACAACACTGCGAGGGTCGAGCATGAGGCGTCCACCTCCAAGATCGGCGAGGATCAGATCTTCTACTGCAAACAACGAGGCCTGTCCACCGAAGATGCAGTAAACATGATCGTGAACGGATTCTGTAAAGAGGTATTCCGGGAGCTGCCGATGGAATTTGCCGTCGAGGCCCAGAAGCTCCTGGGAATCAGTCTGGAAGGAAGCGTCGGGTAAGACACTGCCGTCACAGGACGGAACGGAAAGAAACCAAGGAGATGAAGAACCGCATGCTTGAAATCAAAGATTTGCACGCTCAAGTGAATGGAAGCGAAATTCTCAACGGCGTCACACTTCGGGTGAACGCCGGCGAGGTCCATGCCATCATGGGCCCGAATGGGTCCGGGAAAAGCACGCTCGCTCAGGTACTGGCGGGACGGGAAACATATGACGTGACAAAAGGAGAAGTCCTGTTTGACGGGAAAAACCTTTTGGAAATGGACCCGGAAGAGCGGGCACGGGAGGGGTTGTTCATGGCATTTCAATATCCCGTCGAGATTCCGGGTGTGAGCAATACGTATTTTTTGAAGTCCGCACTGAATGCGATCAGAAAACACCGAGGACAAGATGAGCTTGACGCGATCGAGTTTCTCCAGCTCGTGAAGGAGCGCATGAAGTTGGTGGAGATGGATGAAAGCCTGCTGAACCGGCCGGTGAACGAAGGCTTTTCGGGTGGTGAGAAGAAGCGCAACGAGATCTTCCATATGGCCGTTCTGGAGCCGCGTCTGGCAATCCTCGATGAAACCGACTCCGGGCTTGATATCGACGCGTTGAGGATCGTGGCGGACGGAGTGAACAAGTTGAAGCGAAAAGACAACGCGATCATCGTTGTCACCCACTATCAGCGCCTGTTGAATTACATTATTCCCGATTATGTTCATGTTCTGGTGGACGGGCGGATTGTCAAATCCGGTTCCAAGGAGCTGGCTCTTGAGTTGGAAGAGAAGGGATACGACTGGGTGAAGGAGAAAGCGGAGGTCGAGGAAGCACGATGAAGTCGATTACGGAACAAGCGGCCTGGTATCAGTCGGTGTTTGATGCTCTGGAAAAGAGTCTCAATGGCGAGGCACAGTCCGGATTCCACGTCCTCCGCAAGAAGGCGTTGAACAGATTCAAGGAGATGGGCTTCCCGACCACCAGGAACGAAGAATGGAAGTTCACAAATATAACTCCGCTGGCAACAACGCCTTTTACGCCGGTTCCTGCTGGGACAGTGGCTCGCATCGCACCCTCAGCAGTGAAGCACTATCTGATCCCGGAGGCGCATAGTCTCGTGTTCGTTGACGGGCATTTTTCGCGAGACCTGTCGACTATTGGCGAGATGCCCGATGGTGTGATTGTGTGCAGTCTGGCGGAGGCATCGAGGCGGCATGCGGCGCTCCTGGAGCGCGAACTCGCGCGCCATGCGCCGGGGGAGGAGAACTCCTTTGTTGCCCTCAACACCGCATTTTCGCTCGACGGAGCGTTTGTCTCTATCCCCGACGGCGTCCGGCTCACCGAACCGGTTCACATGCTGTTCCTCTCCACAGGAAAACCGCAGGCGTTGATTCCGCCGAGGAATCTGTTCCTTGTAGGTGCCGAGGGACAGGTGTCGCTTGTGGAAACGTATGCCGCCCTGAACGATGGTGTCTACTTTACGAATGTGGTGTCGGAACTGCTGGCGGGGGAAGGAGCGCTCATCGAGCATGACAAGCTGCAGAACGAAAGCCGGTCGTCATACCATATTTCATGGACGCACATTGTTCAGCAGGCGAGAAGCACCGTCACGTCGAACCTTGTTGCCATGGGGGGCTCCATCGCGCGAAGCAATATCACGACCGTCTTCGAAGGCGAGAAGGGTCTGTGCACATTGAACGGCCTGACGCTCGCCGCGGGCACGCAGTTGATTGACAATCATACGACAATCGACCATGCAAGTCCGCACTGCGAGAGCCACGAGCTCTACAAAGCCGTGCTGGATGGAAAAGCGCATGGGGTGTTCAACGGCAAAATCTTCGTCCGGAAGGATGCGCAGAAAACGGACGCAAAGCAGACGAATCAGACCCTGCTGTTGTCTGATGATGCCGTCATTGATACGAAGCCCCAGCTGGAGATTTTTGCGGATGACGTGAAGTGCACGCACGGTGCCACGGTGGGCCAGCTCGATGCGGACCAGATTTTTTATCTGCGGTCGCGCGGTTTGAATCTCCTGCAGGCGAAGGACATGCTGACATTTGCCTTCGCCGCGGATGTTGTCCATCGCATCCACGTAGAAAGCCTGCGGGAGCGTTTGGTCTCGCTCATTCACGACAAATTGCATGAAGGACGGATTTCCTCATGAAACACCCGATGGCCGCGGCGGCCCGGGAGGGCTTGCATGTGAACAAGATCAGGGCGGATTTTCCCATCCTGGCTCGGACCGTGCACGGAAAGACGTTGGCCTACTTGGATAATGCTGCGACATCGCAAAAACCTTCGTCGGTGATCAGCGCAATCGAAACGTTCTACACAACGATGAATTCCAATATTCATCGGGGTGTTCACAGTTTGAGCGAAGAGGCGACAGGCGCGTATGAGAAGAGCCGCGATCTTGTCCGTCGGTTCATTGGTGCCGAAAGCACACGGGAGATCATTTTCGTCCGTGGTACCACAGAAGCCATCAACCTGGTGGCCTCGTCCTTTGTTCAGCCGTCGGTCAAAGCCGGCGATGAAATCCTGATTACGGGGCTTGAACACCATTCGAACATCGTGCCCTGGCAGCTCGTGTGCGGAAGAACAGGGGCGGTGCTCCGCGTTGTACCCATCACCGACGAAGGAGAAGTTCTGCTTGAGGAGTTTGCCTCACGTCTGACGCCGAAGACAAAATTCGTTGCCGTTGCCCATGTGTCAAACGCACTGGGTACGGTCAATCCGATTCAAGCAATGGTCACCCTTGCCCGCGAGCGGGGAATCCCCGTGCTTGTGGACGGAGCCCAGGCAGTCCCTCACCTGCCGGTGAACGTGCGAGAGCTCGGAGCGGATTTCTATGCGTTCTCAGGACACAAAATGTATGGGCCCACAGGGGTGGGAGTGTTGTACGGCAGGGAGGAATTGCTCTCGACGATGACGCCGTACCAGGGCGGGGGCGATATGATCAAATCCGTTTCCTTTGAAAAGACCGTGTACAATGACCTGCCCCATCGGTTCGAGGCAGGTACGCCGAATATCGGGGGCGTGATCGGGCTTGGTGAGGCGATTCGTTACCTGTCGAGCCTCGACTGGCGAGCGGTGGAGGAGCACGAGGCGGATCTCGTCGCCTATTGCACCACGATGCTTTCGGCGATGCCCGGCGTTCGAATCATCGGCACGGCGCGTGAGAAAGCAGGCGTTGTATCGTTCGTCGTGGAAGGAATCCACCCGCATGATATCGGAACGATCCTCGATCAAGAGGGAATTGCCGTGAGGACCGGTCATCACTGCGCACAACCCGTGATGGAGCGGTTCGGCATTCCGGCAACAGTTCGCGCCTCCTTCGCCGTCTACAATACACGGGAGGAAGTGGATCGGCTTGGAAAAGGACTGCGGAAGGTAAAGGAGGTGTTCGGATAAGTGTCCGATCTGCGCTCTCTCTATCAGGAAGTGATTCTCGATCACAACAAGAATCCGAGGAATTTCCGGGTGATGGAAGATGCCGATCGTTCGCTCGAAGGCTACAATCCGCTGTGCGGTGACCGGTATGTGATCTATGTGAGAATGGATGGAGATACCATTGAGGACGTGAGCTTCACCGGATCCGGATGCGCGATCTCGAAGGCATCCGCGTCCGTTATGAGCGCTCTTGTGAAGAAAAAAACGAAGGAGGAGGCCCTTCGCCTGTTCAGCCAATTTCATGACCTTGTGACAGGGCATGGGGTGGGCGGCAACGAAGAAGGGCTGGGGAAGATGGCGGTCTTCGCGGGAGTGTCGGAGTTTCCGGCAAGGGTCAAATGCGCAAGCCTTGCCTGGCACACGCTGAAGGCCGTGCTGGAAAGACAGACTACGGCAGTATCGACGGAATAGGAGGAGGAAACCATGACTCAGGACACAATGGTCAAAACCGGAACGCCGGAAAAGGTAGTTATTACGGAGAGGGCGGTCGCGGAGATCAGGAAAATCAAGGTTGACAACAAGATTCCCGAAACGCACGGCCTCCGGTTGGGAATCAAAGGCGGCGGCTGTTCGGGGATGACGTACGTTCTTGCCTTCGATGAGAAACCGAGGCAGGGGGATGAAATCTTTGAAATCGGAGGGCTGACGGTCTATATCGACCCGAAAAGTCTTTTCTATCTCTCAGGCACAACTCTGGATTTCTCAGACGGCCTGAGCGGTCGCGGATTTGTGTTTAATAACCCTCAAGCGGCCAGAACATGCGGCTGCGGCCACTCGTTTGGAGTATGATGGAACATCGAATGGAAACAACGGACAAGAACCTGCGGGGCGGTGAACAAGAACCTGTCCACCGGCCGCTGGAACAACGCGTGTGGGATGCCCTGAGGGAATGTTACGATCCGGAGATTCCCGTCAACATTGTGGACCTCGGACTTGTCTACGAAGTTGCTATTGACGATTCCCTCCCGGGTGAGGCGAACGTCTACGTCCGGATGACTCTCACCGCGCCGGGGTGCGGAATGGG
Source organism: Bacteroidia bacterium (assembly GCA_022180565.1). Taxonomy (GTDB): domain Bacteria; phylum Bacteroidota; class Ignavibacteria; order UBA10030; family UBA10030; genus JACQPU01. The sequence continues at coordinate 52,870 of BQML01000010.1, read as the reverse complement.
ACCTATGATTGCGAACGATGTGAAGCGTCGCGTCCAACTGATTGAAGGGGTCAAAAATGTCCGCGTCGACCTGGTTTTCGATCCGGCCTGGAATCCGGGGATGATGAGCGAAGCGGCCAAACTCCAGTTGAACATGTTTTGATGATTCCTTCCCGCCAAAATCAGTCGAAGGAGGCTTTATGGAACTCACCGAAGCACTGATGAGATGGCTGCACGTCGCGGCAGGAATTCTGTGGATCGGTCATCTCTATTTTTTTAATTTCGCCAATGCACAATTTCTCGCGTCCCTCGAAACGGATGTCAGGAAAACCGTCATGCTGGGTTTACAGCCGCGCGCACTCTATTGGTTCCGATGGGGGGCAGCATACACCTGGATCACCGGATTCCTCCTGCTTGGGCTCGTGTATTATCATGGCGGCCTTCTGTTTGACGCGGGGACGGAGGCGTGGTCGACCGGAGCGATCGTCATGATCGTCGTGACGTTTCTGTTCTTCTCCGTTTACGATGTTCTCGCAAAGACAGGACTGGCAAAGAACGGCCTTCTGTTTGGAGGAATTGGCGTGGCCTTCATCGTGCTGATTACTTACTTGATGGTGGAGTGGGCGCACTTCTCCTTTAGGGCGTATAACATCCATATGGGAGCTTTGTTCGGAACAATTATGGCGGCCAATGTCTGGATGCGGATCTGGCCCGCACAGAGGAAGATTATGGCGGCCCTGAAGGAAGGATCACCGCCCGATGCCGCTTTGGCGCCGGCGGCGGCCCTCAGATCGCGCCACAATACGTTTCTGTCTGTCCCGCTCGTCTGGACCATGCTCAATGCCCACACAACGGTCCCGGCGGCAAATCACTGGCTCTACCTCGTGGGTGTTGTTGTTGTGGGCTGGGTTGCGGTGTGGCTCCTGTATCAGAAGGCATCAAAACTCGGAATCCGTTGACCACAGCCCGCGTTGAATCTTCTGTTTCACGTACTGGAAAGGAAATACCATGGCCTATGAGTGGAAGTTCAATCCCCGACCCTATTCGGATGATGATGCGAAGAAAAACCTTTCGGGCGTGATGAGCCCGGAAACATCCGATTGGCACTACAACAAGCATCACAAAGGATACGTTACGGCACTTAATACGATCGAAAAGGGACTGGAAAAAGAAGACCGATCGACAGCCAACGGCAATTTTAGCGTCATCGGAGAACTGAAGCGTCGCCTGACCTGGAACCACTCCGGTGCTCTGCTTCATGATGTGTACTGGGAGGTTCTCGGAGGAAATGGCGACCCGTCAAAAGGGACGGAAGTCAAGGCGGCTCTGGAGAAGGAATTCGGATCCATCGATGCGTGGAAGGCGGATTTCAAGGCCACAGCGCTTTCGGCGAAACTGAGCGGATGGGGCCTGCTCGTCTTCGACAGGCTCTACTCTGGTCGCCTGCTCAACGTGCTTGTCGACGAGCACCAATATGGGGCAATCTGGGGCGGCGTTCCCTTGATCTCCTGCGATGTGTTTGAACATGCCTATTATCACAAGGATGGCCCGGAACGCGGGAAATACATCGACAACTTCCTCGCCAATCTCCATTGGGGAAGGATTAACGACCGCTATAAAAAATACGTTCTCAATAAGTAGCCAGCAGACGGGCCGGCGCAAGCCGGCCCGATGCGTTTTGATTCTCTCACACCTTTTCTGTACTATTCCCCCGGTTTCTTCATCCTCCCGAACGCATTTGATGCCCAAGACGGTTGTTCCTGTTCTCCTTCTCTTTGCTCCACTCTTGTCGTCTTTCTCGCAATCGACTGCGGAACGGCGGTTTGCCACGCTGGTGTCGGTGGACACCTTGCGACGGCATGTCCAAACGCTCTCGGCCATGGGGAACCGATGGGGAGGAACCCCATCGGGGGATCAATCGGCTCGTTGGGTTGCGGCGGTGATGAAACGGTACGGATTGGAGGTGGAGGTGCGCTCCGACCCGGAAAAACTTGTCTCCGCTCATCAACGATGGACCCTCCGGGTCGTGAATCCGCCTCGCCTGCGCCATCTGATCCGAAACGACTGGCTGGCGGGATTCTCCGCGTCACTCGCTCGCACGACGGCGATCCTTGCAGATGGAGACCGGGAGGAGGGTGAAGTGGAGGGAAAGGTCCTGCTGACGGACCGAATGGTCTCCGAGGACTTGTATAAGGAATTTGTGCGGCGAGGGGCCATTGCGATCCTCTCCTACGCCCCGGGGGACTCGACAATGTATCCGAACTGGGCCATGATCACCCCTCTCCCCGCGTCCAATCAAAACGAAATCCCGTTGTATAACGTTTCCTTCCGAACGGGCTCGACTCTTCGAAAAGAGATGGCCCGCGGAACTGAGATACGGCTTTTGCTCAGCGCTTCGATCCGGACAACACTGGGCTCGCCAAAGACGGTCATCGGGAGGTTGCGCGGATCGGGAGAAGGGCGGTATATCGTCTGCGCACACGGTGATTCGGATTCCGGAGGGCCGGGAGCGGACGATAACGCCTCGGGAGTCGCGGGGGTGCTCGAGGTGGCTCGCGGACTGTCACGCCTGATCAGAACGGGCGTTGTTCCCCGCCCGACGAAAACCATCGAGTTCGTGATTTGGGGCAGCGAATACTCCTCGGCCGAACATTTCGTGAAGACGGAGAGCGATCGTTTGGCATCCATCAAGGGAGTTTTGAACTACGATCAGATTGGAACGGGCGAAACCAGAAACTGCCTCTACTTCGAATCCAATGACATCCCGCATAACGAGCCGATGCTTGCCGTCCTCAACAGGGTGGGGGAAGACTATGCCGGCAAACAAGGATTTTGGCACGAAGCAACCACGAATCCTTCGCAGGGCGGAACCGATTCGTACGTCTTTCTCCCGGATTACCTCGCCCGCCTCGATGTTCCGGAGGTCCTCATTCCGTCGGTGACAATCTATACCGCGGCCTGGAACAGACTTCGCCGCATCCCACAAACAGAGGGGTGGAATTCTAAAGCGTGGAAGGGGCCACGCGACACAATCCTGATAGACTATTCCCGGTTCTATCATTCGTCTCTCGACATACCGTCTGTAACAACCGAACGAGAACCCTTCAACATGGTATGGGCGACCAAAGCGGTCGGTATCGCGCTCCTCAGAATGGCGTGGAAATGATCCGTTCCTTGACAACGCGTGCGATTTTCCGTACCATAATTGCCGATACGAACGATGCCGAACACGGATTCCTCAGAGAGCCAACCGTCAGCTGCCCCCGACAAGCCGCAACCCCACTACTGGCAGTACTGCGTGAACTGCGGCACCATGCTCGAGGGATGGCGGTGTAAACTGGTGTGCCCTCGATGCGGGTTCTATCACTCGTGCAGCGAGCCGTAAGCCGGTCGTCGGGTATCCTGTCGACTCTCCCTCACAATTCTTGCCTTCCCGTACCGCCGAATGTCTCCCGAAGAAACCATCACTGGATGGAAGTATGAGTTCAGTCGGAGGGTGTACGACTTTTCGGCCCGTTCCTCCATTATGGGGATTCTCAATGTCACGCCGGACTCTTTTTCGGACGGCGGCCGATACCTCAGTGTGGAGAATGCCGTTGCCCGTGGCCTGGCGATGGCCGAGGAAGGAGCGGATTTTCTTGATGTCGGCGGGGAATCGAGCCGACCGGGATCTGATCCCGTTCCGGCCGCCGAGGAGCTTCGGAGGATCCTTCCTGTCATCGAAGGGCTCGCAGGGAAGGTTGCCATCCCGATCTCGGTGGATACCTGGAAGGCGGAAGTGGCGAGGAGAGCGCTTGAGGCGGGAGCCTCGATCATCAATGACATCACGGCAATGACCGGCGATCCGGAAATGATCCAGGTCGCCGCTGAGTATGCCGAAGGCATTGTCCTCATGCATATGAAGGGAACTCCTCAGACGATGCAGAAAGACCCGCGGTACAATGACGTTGTGACCGAGGTGAAGGATTTTCTTGCCCGGAGAGCTGCTGAGGCGAAGCGTGCAGGCATACGGCAAATCTTCGTGGATCCGGGGATCGGTTTCGGAAAGAGCGCAAAACACAATTTGGAACTTCTGCGACGGTTGAAGGACTTGTGCGATATTGGCTATCCGGTTTTGGTCGGACCATCACGCAAATCATTCATCGGCGCGGTGCTTAACCTTCCGCCCGAAGATCGCCTCGAAGGGACGGCAGGAGCTGTTGCTGTCTCCATCATGAACGGAGCGGCTGTGGTCCGCGTACATGACGTTCGCGCGATGGTGCGCGTGGCCAGGATTGTGGACGCCATCAGACACCATGGCTGAGCACTGTACCGTCTTGATTCCCGCTTTGAATGCGGAGGCGACCTTACCGACACTGCTTCAGCGTTTGAAACACATCCCGGGAATACGCAGAACCATCGTGGTTGACGATGGATCCGCGGATAACACGGCAGTGGTCGCGGCCGATCACGGTGCGCACGTGATACGCCACGGGACGAACAAAGGAAAGGGCGCGGCGCTCAGAACCGGTTTTGCTGCCGCGTTGAGCGACCAATATACGCTGGCCGTGCTGACGATGGACGCCGATCTTCAGCATGATCCCGCCGATGTGCGCACGTTTCTTGAAGCCTGTCGGCCGGACGGTGCGCAGATCATCGTGGGGCGGCGAAAGAAACTTGGCTCCGGTATGCCCCTCGCGCGCATACTGTCCAACGCGATCACGTCGTTCCTGGTGTCGGCGAGGACGGGATACGATATGCCGGACAGTCAGTGCGGATACAGACTGATTCACCGGGAGGTTCTGGAGCGCGTAGTGCCGGAATCCGACGGATTCGAAGCCGAAACGGAAATGCTGATCCGCGCGGCAAAGCTGGGATTCCGCGTCGGGTGGATCCCCGTGCAGACCGTGTATGCCGGTGAACCTAGTTCCATGACATACTGGAAAACCACGAAGCTGTTCGTTCGAACCCTGCTGAGAGAATACTGATGCCCCGATTTGACGAAGAACGTAAGGAGATGGTTGCGTTGCTAAGGCAGCGCGGAATCACCGACGAACGGATCATCGCAGCCATGAGCAGAGTGGAACGGCACCTCTTTGTCAAAGAACCGTTCATCAATCGGGCATATGACGATACCGCCCTCCCCATCGCAAAGCAACAAACGATCTCCCAGCCGTATACCGTGGCGTTTATGACGCAGGAACTCGATCCCCAACCCGGACAAAAGGTTCTTGAAATCGGAACCGGCTCCGGCTACCAGGCGGTCATTCTTGCCGAACTCGGCGCCCGTGTCTTCACCATTGAGCGCCACATGGACCTTTTCCTTCAGGCCAGAAAATTGTTTGAGCGGCTGGGGTACCGAATCGCGACATTGTGCGGGGATGGAAGTGTTGGATGGTCCGAATTTGCACCCTATGACCGGATTGTCGTCACGGCGGCGGCGCCGGAGGTTCCGGAGCCGCTGTTGAACCAGCTTGCTGAAGGTGGGAAACTCGTTATTCCCGTGGGCGGACTCGACATGCAGAAGCTTTTCAGCATCACGAAGACTGCCGATGGATTCGATCGAAAGGAAGTCTACGGCTTCAAGTTCGTCCCCCTGATCGGCAAGAAGGGATGGAACGGGAAGTAGCGGAACGAAGATCCTCCCGTGAAGAAGATTCTCGCCATTGTCGGTCCGACGGCATCGGGCAAAACCCGCCTGTCCCTCGCCGTCGCTGAACGCCTCGATGCAGAGATTGTCTCGGCGGATTCACGCCAGATCTACCGCTCCATGACGGTCGGTACTGCCAAGCCGTCCGAAGAGGACCGCCGCCGGATTCCCCACCATTGTATCGACATCCTTGACCCGTCTGACCTCTACAGTGCGGGGCTTTACGGGCGAGACGCACGCCGCATCGTGCGTGAAATCCGTAAGAGAGGGAAGGCAGTTGTTGTGGTCGGCGGATCAGGTCTCTACCTCCGAGCACTCCTGGATGGACTGTTTGAGGGTCCGGGCTCAAACGAGGAAATTCGCCGCGCTTTGAACACACAACTGGAATCCAAAGGGATGGATTCGCTTCTGCAGGACCTGAAGAGGGTCGATCCGGCCTCGGCAAGAAGGATGGTGGCAGAGCCGAAGGCGAGACGCATCATTCGGGCCCTTGAAGTGTACTACGAGACGGGCGTGCCGTTGTCGCGTCACCACGAACTTCAGGATCGGTCAAACCGGCTCGAAGCGGTTCAGGTCGCCCTGGAATGGGATCGTTCAGCGTTGTACGGCCGGATCGATGAACGGGTGCATGAAATGGTCGAACAAGGATTGGCGGAGGAGGTACGCGGACTGCTCGATCGCTACGACAGGCGAACGAATGCGCTCAATACGGTCGGCTACAGGGAAATGATCGATTTCCTTGACCACCGTCGGGATCTTCCCACAACCATTGCATTGATTCAGAAGAATACGCGGCGATTCGCAAAGCGACAATTGACCTGGTTCCGGAAAGACCGGAGGATCCATTGGATTCCGGCAAAAGAGCGAATGGATCTCCTCGCGGAGCAAGTACTCTCCCTGTATGAACAAGAGTCCTGAACAATGATGTCCCGCTCTTTGCGTTTGGAATGATTCTTCGGTATATTTTGCAAGGCTGTAACAGCCGTCCTCGAGTGGATTGATTTCGATGTACGAACGGGGCGTGGCGCAGTCCGGCTAGCGCGCTTGGTTCGGGACCAAGAGGCCGGGGGTTCGAATCCCCCCGCCCCGACAAATCGAATGCCCGGCTTCCGTCCAGGCCAGGCACGATTTCCTTCCCATGAGGACGGAAGTTTTTGTTTGTGTTCCCCCCCTTCCCGCACATCCTGTCATTCCCTTTCTTCCTTTTTTTGGGTATTTTTGACAGTACCATGGTCTCTTCCACCGTCATCGCCATCATCGGGCGTCCCAACGTCGGGAAATCGACTCTGTTCAACAGGATCCTCGGTATGCGGGAAGCCATTGTTCATGATCTTCCCGGCGTTACCAGAGACCGTAAGTACGGTCAGGCAGAGTGGTCGGGAAAGAGCTTTACGATGATCGATACGGGTGGCTATGTCCCCGACTCGGAGGATATCTTCGAAAAAGCGATTCGTGAACAGGCCGAGATTGCGATTGATGAAGCAGACCGCATTGTCTTCGTGGTTGATGGGACACAGGGTATCCTTCCGCTCGATCGTACTATCGCTTCCATCCTCCGAAAATCAAGAAAGCCGATCCATCTCGTTGTGAACAAGATCGATTCTGGCCGGAGGGAGCCTCTGGCGGCAGAATTCCATGAGCTTGGACTTGGTGATCCGATCGCGGTTTCCGCTCTCGCAGGGCGGCAAATCGGAGACTTTCTCGATTCTATCACGGCAGGCATGCGGACAAACGGATCGCCCGAAGTCCGTGAGCCCCGTTTACAACTGGCCATCGTGGGGAAGCCGAACGTTGGGAAATCCTCTCTGGTGAATGCCCTGTTGGGAAAGCCCCGGCAGGTTGTGACCGATATTCCCGGAACGACGAGGGATCCTATCGATTCGGTGCTGAAGTTCCATGGTGAGGAGGTCGTGCTGATTGACACGGCGGGTCTGAAAAAGAAGAAACGCACAAAAGAGAGCCTCGAATTCTTCAGCACCCTGAGGACTCTCAAAGCCCTTGACAGGGCCGATGTTGCGGCGATTGTTTTCGATGCCGTCCGTGGCGTGGACCATCAGGATCTTCACATCGTCGAGGCGGCTCTGGAGCGGAAGCGCGGAGCGTTCATCGTTGTGAACAAATGGGATCTGGTGGAAAAAGACTCAAGGACGGCCCGGACGTATGAGGAGGCGATCCGGAGAAGGCTCGGCATGCATGATTACTTGCCGATCCTCTTCGTTTCCGCACTGACGAAGCAGCGCATTGTTCAGATCGTGGAATCTGCTCTGGAAGTGCAGTCGGAACGATCGAAACGCGTCAGTACCAGCGATCTGAACGATGTCCTCTTGCCGGTGATCCGAAAGACGCCGCCGCTGGCGCCGACGCCGAAGGAGATCAAAATCAAATACATCACCCAGCTGAAGACCGATCCCCCGGTAGTGGCGTTCTTCTGTAATGAACCGTCGCTTGTCCCGGAATCGTACCGGAGATTTCTTGCCAACGCATTGCGCGATCATTTCGGCTTTCGTGGCGTTCCCCTGACTCTTGTCTTCAAGAGAAAATGAAGAGAACCATCGTGGTGATTGGTGGCCTGGCGGCCGGGCCGGCCGCGGCGGCAAAAGCAAAACGGGTCGATCCGTCGGCCTCCGTGGTTCTTCTTGAGGCAGGCGAGACCATCTCGTATGGGATATGCGAGATTCCGTTTGCGGTCGGAGGAACGATAAGGGCGCTGTCGGATTTGGTCCTCTTTACCCCGGAACGGTTTGAAGCGGAGAAAGGCGTCGTGGTGAGGACGCTTCATCGTGTTGAGAGAATCCATCCGACCCGCCGCATCCTCGAAGTCCGCTCATTCGAGAAGGGAGCGACGTCGGAACTGGGATATGACCGCCTGATCCTGGCAATGGGGTCACAACCAAAGCCGCTTGGAATGCCCGGTGAAGAGGCACGCAATGTGTTCACCGTTAAGTCATTCTCCGGAGCGGCCGCGCTCGAACACTATATCATTCGCGAGTCTCCGCGTCGCGCCGTGATCGTCGGGGGCGGGTATATTGGAATGGAAATGGCGGAGGCCCTGACGCTCAGGGGACTCGAATGCACGGTTCTTCACCGGCACTCCCTCCCAATGTGGGGATTGGAGGATGCTCCCCGGGAAGCCGTTGCCCTCGAGCTTGAAAAGCATGGTGTGAAGTTCGTGGGAAACACTGCGGTGAGGGGTTTTGATGTCTCGCGCTTCAATACCGTCACGCGGGTTCGAACAGACACGGCATCCTTTGAAACCGATCTGGTCATTATGTGCATCGGTGTGGAGCCGCAATCAGCTCTTGCCTCTGAAGCAGGAATCGAGATTGGTGCACGAAAAGGTATTCTCACAGATCAGCGACAGGTCACAAGCGTGGATGGCATCTACGCGGCAGGGGATTGCTGTGAAGTTCGAAACCTGATTACAAACAAGTGGATGTACGCCCCCCTTGCAACAATTGCCGCCCGGCAGGGAAGGGTTGCGGGGGAAAATGCGGCGGGGGGATCGGCCGTGTTCAAAGGAGCCCTCCGCTCGGTTGCCGTTCGAGTGTTCTCTCTGGAAGTCGCCAGAGTGGGGCTGAGTTCCCAAGAGGCTCTGGAGCAAGGCTTCGAACCGGCTGAGACTCGCATTGAGTCGGACTCACGAATACCGTTTTTTCCAGGTAATGCCAGGGTATCGGTCATCCTCATCGCCGATCGAAAGAGCGGACGTCTTCTGGGAGGAAACGTTTATGGCGGCGACGGGGCGGTGCTTCGCGCAAATACACTTGCCCTGGCGATTCAATGCGGGTTGACTGCCAGAGAGTTGACCGAGACAGACCTGATCTATAGCCCGCCGTTCAGTCCGCTGTGGGATCCCCTGCTGATCGCGGGAAACAGACTTCACCATTCGCTGAGGAGCAATGAAAAACCTGATCCAGATTAACCATCCGCTGGTGAAGCGGGACCTCTCCATTTTGAGAGACAAGAAGACGCGTGGAAACATCTTTCGCGCGGTTCTCCGAAGAACCTCAAGCCTGATGGCCTATGAGGTGACGCGCGATCTTCTTCTGCGCCGCACGAAGATCCGAACCCCCCTCGAGGCGACAACGGGATATGCCCTTGCCAGTCCCATTGTGCTCGTCCCCATTCTGAGGGCCGGCTTGGGGATGGTCGGAGGATTTGTTGAGGTCATTCCGGATGCGCGAGTGGGTCATATAGGACTTTACAGAAACGAAGAAACCCTTCAGCCGGTGGATTACTATTTCAAGGTTCCGAAGCATCTCGGTCGATCCATCGTCTTTGTCCTTGATCCCATGCTTGCCACGGGCGGAAGCGGAAGTGCAGCAGTGCAGTACCTCAAGGAGCGCGGTGCGCGTGTCATCCGATTCGTGAGTGTCGTTGCTGCGCCGCAGGGAGTGCGTTTCCTGCACCGAAACCATCCCGAGATTCAGATCTATACCTGTGCACTGGACAGAACGCTGAACCGCAACGGATATATTCTTCCGGGCCTGGGAGATGCCGGCGACAGAATGTTTGGAACGACTGAGTGATGATTCTGTTCATCATAGCGGCTTTCGTTCTCCCGGCCCGCAACAGCGGACATGCGCCGTCACGCTATCCCGATCAAACAATCGATTCACTCATGCTTCGGGGAATCGATTTGACCTTGCGTCAGGAGTACGGACGTGCGCGCGAGGTCTTTCGCATGCTCAACGAGTCGTTTCCCGATCACCCGGCCGGTGCGATTCTTGATGCTTCGGTCCTGCAGACCATGGCGATGGATTATGAAGAACTGGTAAATGAGGAAGAATGTGATTCGCTCATTCGGGTGTCGAAGAAGAGAGCAGACAACATGATCGAGGCCCGGCCGGATTCCCCCTGGGGGTATTATTTTCTCGGGACCGCGCTGGGGAATGAGGCGTTTGCAAAAGCCCAGCGAGGGGACTGGCTTGGAGCCGCAATCACGGCGATGGCTTCGGCATCGCGGTTTGAAGAAGCGTTGGCTCGGGATTCGCTGTTGATCGATGCCTACGCTGGGCTTGGTACGTATTACTACTGGAAAACGAGACGCATCGAGTTTTTGACATGGCTCCCCTTCATTGCCGACCGGCGTGCCGAAGGGATTGAGCTTCTGGAACGTTGCGCGAGGAGTGGGATCTATAACCGCTCTGTGGCCGCAAGCTCCCTCATTTCCGTTTACCTGGACAAGGAGGATTATCAACGGGCTAAGGAGCACGCGGAAGCGGCACTCGCACGGTATCCGGGGAACAGACTCTTTCTGTGGGGCTTGGCCACGGCCTTGGAGAAGATGGGAAAAGCGTCGGAGGCGATCGATGCCTACCGTCAGCTGTTGGAAGCCATCCAGAAGGATTCTCGGCCCAATCCGTATAATGAATTGGTTTGTCGGATGAATCTCTATCAGTTGCGAAAGGATGCGGGAAACGAAGAGTCACCGGAGGAACTCGCCCGGATCCGTCACTTGCTTCAGGAGAGGTTCCCCGGTCACTTGGCCGAGAGGGTGAAGGAGAAGCGTGAACGCCTGTCGGTTCTGGAGCGCAGTCAGGGGGCGCGGACCGATTGAGCGAGGGCAGTCTTTATTGACAATCGCACTCGTTTGAGTCTATATTATTATGTCCAGCACGAACGTTGCCGGGGAGGACGGTGTTGAAAGGAAGAGAGACAACAGGCGATGTTTGAACGAATAACCGAGACCCAGTACAAACGCAAGCTCGACGAGCTTCTCGCTGCGTGCCGTGCCAATCTGCGTACCGTGAACGAGGAGTTGATCCGGAAGGCGTTTATGATGAGCATGGAGGCGCATAAACATGATCTCCGTGCTTCCGGTGAGCCCTATTTTCATCACCCCTATGAGGTTGCCCTCGTTGTCGCCCGAGAGGTTCCTCTCGATGATGTTTCGGTCGCGGCGGCATTGCTCCATGATGTTGTGGAGGACACGAGGATCGATCTGGACGACATCCGGGATGAATTTGGGGAAGCGGTGGCGGACATCGTTGACGGAGCGACAAAGATCAGCGACATTTTTCGCAGTCACGAGGTCACCCAGGCGGAGAACTATCGCAAGCTGCTCCTTTCGATGGTCAACGACATCAGGGTCATCCTGATCAAGTTCGCCGATCGTCTGCACAATATGCGGACGCTCGAATACCTTCCGAAGGACAAGCAAGAGCGGCTGGCCCGTGAGACGCTCGACATCTATGCCCCGTTCGCACACCGATTCGGACTCGCAAAGATCAAATGGGAGCTTGAAGACCTCAGCTTTAAGTACCTCCATCGTGCGGAGTACGAAGAGATCGCGCGGCAGCTCAAATCACGCCGGCGGGAACGTGAGCATTATATCCGAAAATTCCTTGCGCCGATTGAGAAGCGGCTCAAGAATGAAGAAATCGTCTACGAGGTCGAGGGAAGGCCGAAGCACCTTTACTCGATCTACCAGAAGATGGTGAAGCGCAACAAGCCGCTCGACGAAATCTACGATTTGTTTGCTGTTCGCTTCATTCTTGACACGCAGGACAATAATGATTGCTTCCTGGTCTACGGCGTCGTGTCGGAACTGTACAAGCCGATTCCGGAACGATTCAAGGATTACATCTCGCTCCCGAAAAAGAACGGGTATCAGTCGCTCCATACAACCGTTGTTGGGCCGGAAGGCAAGCTGGTGGAGATTCAGATCAGGACCAAAGCCATGCACGAGGTAGCGGAGAAGGGAGTGGCGGCGCACTGGATTTACAAGGAGAACAAATCCACCCTGGACAAGGAACTCGAGGGCTGGATCAATTGGGTCCGGGAGATCTTTGAGCAGAAGACCGAAGAAACCCCGCGGGAGTTGATGGAGAGCTTCAAGCTGAATCTCTACCAGGATGAGATTTACGTGTTTACGCCCAAAGGCGACCTGAAAATTCTCCCGCGCAACGCCACTCCGCTGGATTTTGCCTTTGAAATCCACTCCAACGTCGGCTATCATTGCATCGGGGCGAAGGTGAACGGGCGGATCGTGCCGCTGAATTCCCTCCTGCGCAGTGGAGACCAGGTGGAGATCATCACTTCGAAGAACCAGACGCCGAATGCCGACTGGGAGAAGTTCGTCGTCACCCACAAGGCAAAAACGCAGATCCGCAAATGGATCAGGGAGGAGAAACGCAAGCGAGCGGAGGAAGGGCGGAGTCTGTGGGAGAAGAAACTGAAGAAGCACAAGGTGCGCGCCAGCGACGATGAGCTTCAGAAGCTCGTGCACACGCTGCGGCTCGATAACCTCCAGGATTTCTATCTCGCGATTTTAAATCAGAAATTTGATGCCGATGCATTGATTGAGCAGATCGCCGTGCGGAGTCGCCTGGGCGAGCAGGCGGAGAAGGGGCGAAAAGAAGAGCCCGAGACCCTTTTTGCGAAATTCGTGACCACGGCGCGGGACTTCGCATCGGGGATCTCAATTCTCGGCACGAGCGACAGCTTCATGCACCAGTATGCGAAGTGCTGCAATCCGATTCCGGGCGATGAGATCGTCGGATTTGTGACGATCGGTGAAGGGATCAAGATCCACCGGAAGGACTGCAGAAACATTGTCTCCTTGCGGCTGGCGGAAAGTGAACGCGTCGTTGAGGTGGAATGGCCGAAAGCGAATGGAGCCGACTTCCTTGCAGCGATCCGCGTGTCGGGGAAGGACCGTGCCGGGCTTCTGACGGACGTAACCCATGCCATCTCAAGCTATCAGAACACCAACATCCGTAGTGTGAACATGGATTCGAAGGGTCCGCTGTTTGACGGACAGATCATCCTGTACGTCAAAAACACGGATCATCTGCTTCACATTATCGATCGCATCAAAAAGGTACCCGGCATCATGGAGGTGGAGCGTTTCCTTGGGTGACAGAGCAGAACAAACACGCATCTTGGGGATCGACTTCGGGTCGAAGAGGATCGGCCTTGCTCTCAGCGATCCGCTCAGGATCCTTGCGAGCGCGTATTCTGTTGTGAACAACGACATGAAGGTGTGGGAGGTCCTGGCTGACGTCATCAGAAAAGAACATGTCGACCTTGCTGTTGTGGGAATGCCCCTGACGCTGACGGGGAAGCAGGGAGAGAAGGCAAGGGAGGTTCATCGCTTTGTGGAGGAATTCAAACGCCGACTGAACATTGAGGTTGTTTACTGGGATGAGCGCTTCACGACCGCGATGGCCGGCCGGTTTCGTCTGGCGAGTGGAATCGGACGAAAGGCCCGGCGCACCTCGCGGCTTGATGCTGCTTCTGCAGCAATCCTCCTTCAAGGATTTCTGGATCGCACAAAGAACTCGATGAGTTGCTGAACATCTCTATGGATACTCCATCCGATCCATCGCCGGACAACTCCGCAGGTCGGGTGCCGGGCAGTGCAAGAATCTTTCAAGCCCTCAAACGGCATCCTCTTCGCACCCTGGCCGCGATTGCTGCATGCTGGTTTACATACGAAATTGCCTCGCTGCCCTTTGGCGATGTGACGGCACTTCGTCATCGCAATCCTTCGGAAACGGCTTTCATGAAATTGCACGCAGAGACTGCCCGGGACAACAACAGGCCATTCCGGAAACACCACGAATGGGTTCCGCTGAAGGAGATCCCTCCCGATCTGATCAATGCCGTTGTTGTCGCGGAGGATGGGACCTTTTGGCGGCACGGCGGATTCGACTGGTATGAGCTGAAAGAATCTATCGTTCGGAACCTTTCCAGTGGACGGGCTGTGCGAGGTGCAAGCACGATCTCGCAACAGCTGGTGAAGAACCTCTATCTCTCGCCGTCCAAGAATCCCGTGAGGAAGATCCGCGAATGGGTGCTGACGTGGTGGCTGGAGCGGAATCTGGTGAAGGCGAGAATTCTGGAACTGTATCTCAACGTCGTGGAATTGGGGGATGGTGTCTATGGGGTGGGTGCGGCATCACGCATCTATTTCGGGAAACCGGTCTCCGAACTGTCCCGAGAAGAGGCCGTCCGGCTTGCTGCCATCATACCCCGCCCGCGTCATTTCCGCCCAAATGACTTCGCGTCACGATACGTGTCACGGCGGGCCGAGTTGATCCTCCAACGGATGGCCGCCCGCGGCATGTAGGAACGAGAACAAGCATGAACCGGAAAGATATCGACGCGTTTCTTGCAGAGGGCGAAGGTGCCCGCCTCGAGTTCAAACGGAAAGTCTCGTCGCCCGAAAAAATAGCCCGGACCCTCGTCGCTTTCGCCAATACCAAAGGGGGAGCGATTCTCTTTGGAGTGGACGACGACAAGTCCGTTGTCGGTGTGGACAGTGAAAAAGCCGAGGTCGAGATGATCAAAACGGCAGGGAATTTGTACTGCGATCCGTCGATCGACCCTGTCGTGGATATCGTGGCCTACAACGGACGGGATGTCATTGTTGTGACGGTTCCGGAAAGCGGCGAGAAGCCGCATTATCTTGTCCGTGATGAGGATGGCCCTGATGGAGAGCCCAGGGCGTTGATTCGGATCAATGACAAAACCGTGATTGCGAGCCGTGAGATGATTCAGATTCTCGAAGCGGGCAACCCGAACGCTCCTCCGCTTCGGATCGCTATCGGCGACTGGGAGAGAAGGCTGTTTGAATACCTGCTGAAACATGAGCGCGTCACCGTCAAGGAATTCAGTGATCTCGTGGAAATTCCCCTTCGGCAGGCATCCCGCATTCTCGTGAGGCTCGTGCGGGCCGGGCTTCTTCGGCTTCATGCAACGGAACGGGAGGAGTTCTACACGCGGTCATTTGACGGGTGATCGGGCGGAACGCCAACACCGAACAAGCTCATAGACCGCGATACCGTATGCCACGGCAACGTTAAGGGAATGTTTGACCCCGACCATAGGGATTTCGAGGGCCCCGTCGCATGCTGCAAGAACACGGTTCGAGACTCCGGTCAATTCATTGCCCAGGATGAGGCAGATTGGAAACTCGGTGGGCGCAACGTTTGTGTACGGCCTGCTCGCGTCGGTATGTTCGAGGGCAAGGATGGTTGTTCCGGAGGATTTCAGCGCTATGATGGCTTCGAGGGGGTCTTTGATATGCTCCCAGGGAACCGTCGCTGTTGCACCAAGGGCTGTTTTTTCGATTTCGCGCCGTGGCGGGACCGGTGTGTAGCCGGTGAGGATGAGCTTCTGAATCCCTGCGCCATCGGCAGTCCGAAAGATCGACCCGACGTTGTAGTGACTGCGGATGTTCTCCAGCAGGGAGAGAAGGGGTACGGGCGCCAGCGGGGATGTCTGAGATCTGGTTCTGGAAATCTCGTCATGCGTGAGCTTTCGCATGGCCGCAAGATACGTGGTTTTTCATGGGAAGAAAAAGGCAATTTCGTCGTACGAAGAGCCATTCTGGTTTGCCCCCCATGCAGAAATTTGCTATATTAAAGGCTCAAAAAACTACGAAATCGAGGAACATTGTCATCGCAATAGACGGGCCCGCCGCTTCGGGCAAGAGCACGACCGCGAGGCTCGTGGCCCGGAAATTGGGCTATTTGCATCTCGATACGGGGGCGATGTATCGCGCGATGACCCTGAGAATGTTATGGGAGGGGATACGACTCGATCGCGAGGATGAAGTTGCCCGCGTTGCGAGGGAGACAGACATTGCGCTTGTCCGCGGCAATGACGAGAACCGCGTTTTCCTCCAGGGGAAGGACGTCACCGAAGAGATCAGATCGCCGGAGGTGACCCAGCATGTCAGCACGGTGAGCAGTTATCCGGCCGTTCGAGCGGTGCTTGTTGAGCAGCAGCGCAAACTTGCTGAAAACGGAGGGGTTGTTCTGGAAGGACGCGATATCGGAACAGTCGTGCTTCCGAAGGCGGACCTCAAGATCTTTATGGTGGCCGATGTTGCGGAGAGGGCGCGTCGGCGGAAGGAGGACCTGAGGCGCAGTGGCGTGGAAATGGGGGAAGAGGAAGTCGTGAGGGAGATCATGGAACGGGACCGCAAGGATTCCAGTCGTCAAACAAGTCCGTTGCGACGCGCCGAAGACGCTTTGGAACTTGACACGTCAAACCTTTCGATCGAGGAACAGGTGGAGTTCATCGTGCAGGCGGCCAGGGATATTCTCAGGAAGAAATCATGACGGTTACGGTTGACAAATATTCGGGATTTTGCTGGGGCGTTGTCCGCACTATCGAAATAGCGGAGCAGGAGCTTGAGCGGGGCGAGCCGTTGTACTCTTTGGGTGAGATCATCCATAATCCGATGGAAATCGAGCGGATGAAGAGAAAAGGCCTGACGACGGTTTCCCACGAAGACTTGAAGAATTTACAGGGATCGACGATTCTGATACGGGCCCATGGGGAGCCGCCATCCACTTACCGGAAGGCTAAGGAACTCGGCATCACACTCGTGGACGCCACGTGTCCCGTGGTCACGAAGGTGCAGGAGAGGATCAGGCGGTTCTATCTTGACGGATACCAAGTCGTGATTTTCGGAAAGAAGGACCATGCCGAAGTGATCGGCTTGATCGGGCAGACAAATGGTGAGGCGGTGGTGGTGCGGACACTGGAAGATCTCGATCAGGTGAATCTCGGACGGAAGACCGTCCTTTTTTCGCAGACGACGATGGACAAAGCCACGTTCTACGAAATTCGGGATGAATTGCGGAAGCGTATCAGCGACCTGGTGGTAGGCACGTTTGAAGACGAAGCGATCGAGTTCCACGCGAAGGATACGATCTGCGGACAGGTGTCGGGACGTGACAAGAAATTGCGTGAGTTCGCACGATCAAACGACGTGGTGATCTTTGTGGCCGGACGACACAGTTCCAATGGAAGGGTCCTCTACGAGATTGCGCGCGAAGAGAACCCTCGAACGCACTTCATCGAACATGCCGGTGAACTGAATGCGTCGTGGTTTGAGGGCGCGTCGTCCGTCGGCATCAGTGGTGCGACGTCCACGCCGCAGTGGCTCATGGAGCATGTGCGCGAGACCATCGAGCGAGAGTATGCCCCGGCAGTATCCATGGCCGCGGCACAGGGAAAAATGTGACAGCCATCTCTAATTCCTGTTTTCTTTCAAGCCGTGACACGTGCCGATGATGGCCGGCATGGAGAACGGCGCATATTCATTCCGCACTCCGTGCGGTGTTTGCAGTACCTGGAGGTTGAATGGTTGAGGCTACGCATATGACGAAACAATTCGGTGAACGAGAGTATTCTGAATCCGAATATGAGGAACTGAAGAAGCTGTATGAAGGAACGCTGAGTTCCATCAGCGAAGGGGAGATTGTGAAGGGACGGATTGTTCATATCGGTGACAATCATGTCACCGTGGATATCGGATTCAAATCGGAGGGGACGATACCTGTCGCGGAGTTCCCGAACCTCCAGGAGTTGAAGATCGGCGACGAGGTGGAAGTGTTTCTGGAATCGGTCGAGAACAAGGACGGCCAGCTGATGCTGTCGCGCAAACGCGCGGATTTCATGCGTGTGTGGGAACGCGTCGTGAAGGCCCATGAGAGCGGGGAAGTCCTGAAGGGACGCTGCGTTCGCCGGACAAAGGGCGGTATTGTTGTGGACCTCTTGGGAATCGATGCATTCCTTCCCGGATCGCAAATCGACGTTCGTCCTGTGAGGGATTTTGACGCTTTCATCGGCCGGGAAATGGAATTTCGGGTCGTGAAGGTGAATCATCCGTCCGAAAACGTTGTCGTAAGCCACAAAGTACTGGTGGAGGAGGAGCTGGCAGAACAGCGGAAAGCGATTCTGGAAAGCCTCGAAAAGGGGCAGATTCTCGAAGGTCACGTCAAGGCCATTACGGACTTCGGCGTGTTTGTAGATCTGGGAGGCGTGGACGGGCTCGTGCATATTACCGATCTCTCGTGGGGTCGGGTGAACCATCCTTCGGAAGCCGTCAAGCTGGATCAAACCATCAACGTTGTCGTGCTCGACTTCGACAAAGAGAAGAAGCGGATTTCTCTCGGCATGAAACAACTCCTGCCGCATCCATGGGAGAACATCGATCTGAAGTACCCGGTGGGAACGAAGGTCAAGGGCAAGGTGGTGTCGCTGACGGATTACGGAGCCTTTGTCGAGATCGAAAAAGGCATTGAAGGCCTCATCCACATCTCCGAAATGAGCTGGACACAGCATGTGAAACATCCATCGCAGGTTGTTTCGATGGGCCAGGTGGTGGATGCGGTGATCCTGTCGCTGGATAAAGACGGGAAGAAGATTTCCCTGGGGATGAAACAGCTTGAACCGGATCCCTGGAATACCCTCCTGGAAAAATACCCTGTCGGTTCAAGGCATACGGGAACCGTAAGGAATCTCACGAACTTCGGCGTCTTTGTGGAACTGGAAGAAGGCGTCGACGGGCTGGTCCATATCTCCGACCTTTCGTGGACAAAGAAGGTTCGGCATCCGGGCGAAGTGGTGAAGAAGGGTGACAAGATCGAGGTCGTTATTCTGAACATCGACATTGATCAGCGCCGGATTTCGCTTGGCCATAAGCAGATTCACGGCAATCCGTGGGACGCCTTTGAAGAAGCGTATAAAGTCGGGACCGAGGTCGAAGGCGCCAAGGTTGTGCGGATCATTGAAAAGGGAGTGATCGTGGAGCTCCCGCTCGGGGTCGACGGATTCGTGCCCTTGTCGCAAATTTCCCAGACACCGGTGAAAAATATTGCAGAATCCTTCAAGGTGGGAGATACCCTGCCCCTCAAGGTCATCGAGTTCGATAAGGACAGCAAGAAGATCGTCCTCTCGGTGCTGGAGTATTTGCGCGGAAAGGAGCAAGCGCTGGTGGATGAATACGTAAACACGCACCGGCTTTCACCGATGACCCTGAAGGATGTTGTCGAGTCATCGTTTGGAAGCGAAGGCGGATTCTCGGACGAGGCCGGATCGAACTAGACGACACGAAGCCTTCGGAGGGCTGTTCCTGCAACCCGCTCGGGCACGGTTCTCTCTTTTCCTTCATGCGGCACGTCGCATTCCATACCCTGGGCTGCAAACTGAACTTCTCCGAGACGGCGGCAATTGCACGCCAGTTTACGGAGCACGGCTTTCGTGAGGTGGATCTTGATCAGCAGGCCGACGTCGTGGTCCTGAACACGTGCAGTGTCACCGCGCGTGCCGACCGGGAATGCAGGCAGATTATTCGGAGAGCGCGGCGGAGATCGCCGGACGCCTATGTGATTGTCATCGGCTGCTATGCCCAGCTCCAACCCAAAGACGTTGCAGCAATCGACGGGGTCAATCTCGTTCTCGGGACAGCGGAGAAGTTCCGCATTTTCGAGCACGCCGACTGGCTGACGACAAGGCCTGCCCGCGTCAAGGTGTCACCGATCAGTTCTGCGGTCGATGTTCCCCATGCTTCTTCCGTCGGTTTTTCAGATCGTACAAGAACGTTTCTCAAGATCCAGGACGGTTGCGATTACACGTGCTCGTTCTGCACCATTCCTCTGGCGCGCGGAACGAGCAGAAGCATCCCCGTGCATGAGATCGTTGCCGAGGCGCGGAGCGCGGCGGAGCAGGGGTGCAAAGAAATCGTTCTGACCGGCGTGAATGTGGGAGACTATGGAAGGAAGATCGGAACATCGCTCCTGACTCTGCTGAAGGATCTTGTCCGCGTCGACGGAATTGAAAGAATCCGCATCAGTTCCATTGAGCCGAATCTCCTCAGCGATGCACTGATTGATTTCTGGGCGTCCACAGACCGACTCTGCAATCACTTTCACATTCCTCTCCAATCCGGCTCAGACCAAGTGCTGAAGGCAATGCAGAGACGATATCGGCGCGCACGCTATGCAGACCGGATTGAGAAAATCAGCGCTTTGGTGCCCGGAGCAGCCATCGGCGCCGATGTGATTGTCGGTTTTCCCGGTGAGACCGAGACGGACTTCGAGGAAACCTATTCGCTTCTGGTCGACCTTCCGGTGACGTATCTTCATGTCTTTTCCTACTCAGAGCGTCCGAATACTCCTGCTGCGGGTTTCCCCGGTTCAGTGCCCCCGGCGGACCGGGCCGTCAGGAGCGAACGCTTGCGGATCCTTTCAGCGCGGAAGCGACGGCTGTTCCATGAGTCGATGGTCGGATCCGTCCGCAACGTCCTCTTCGAAGGCGAAGGCCGCTCCGGACTCACCGAAGAGTACGTTCGAGTCAACGTGAAATCGGATCACAGCCTGGAAGGAAAGATTCTCCCGGTGGCTGTCGAGGACGCCGATGAAACGGGATGCCGAGGGCGAGTCATTGCCGATGAAAGAGCAAGAGAGGAGGCGGCGTGAAGACGGCATGCCTGGCATTGCTGATTGTGTTCGAGCCGGTCGCGGGGCAAACGCTCCGCCTCTCGGAGCTTGGGGGCATGCATCAATCCAAGTATCTGCAGAATGCTCCTGACGACGGGCGAAAATCGCCCCTGCTTGCAACGCTCTTGTCGATCGTTCTGCCCGGAGCGGGGGAGTTGTATGCCGGGAACACGAGTACGGCAAGATTGTTCATGGCGGCTGACGGCGTCCTGTGGCTCACGTTCGCAGGTTTCTCTCTGCAAAGCAGTTGGGTGATGGACGATGCACGATCGTTTGCCAGACTGCATGCGGGCGTCGATTTTGCCGGAAAAGATGATCGGTTCGAAGCCCAGGTCGGAAATTACATGTCGCTGCAGGAGTACAATGAAACCAAATTGCGCGAGCGTCGATATGACGACGTGTACGAAGGCACGGAGTACGAGTGGCAATGGATGGCAGTGGGGGACCGGTTGCGCTATCGTTCGATGAGAATACGCAGTGATGAGTTGAGTCAGGCCGCGGGCTTTGCCGTTGGCGCCCTTGTGGTCAACAGGATTATCTCGGCATTCTCGGCCTGGCAGTCGGCGAAATCCGTCAATCCATCCTCGGACGGCTGGCACATCGATGCCGGACTCCAGGAGAATATGCCGCATGCAGTAGGAGTGGGACTTCGACTGACGCGAACATTCTAACACACACGGTTCACATCAGTGGAGTCCCGCAGAGGCGGGATTTTTTTGTTTATGCGACGGATCAAAGCGATTGTGGAATATGATGGAACCGGCTTCTCGGGATGGCAATCACAGTCGAAGGGGCGCACGGTTCAGCAGGAGATCGAGAAGGCTCTGAGAGAATTACTTCAAGAGGAAATCGCCGTGACGGGTTCGGGCCGCACGGATGCGGGAGTGCATGCGCGGGGACAAGTTTGTCATTTTGACACCGCAAATCCGATGTCCTGCGGAATGATGATGAGGGGAATCAATGCGCTCTTGCCACAAGATATCGTCATCAGAGCGATCGAGGAAGTGCCGAAGGAATTTCATGCTCGCTACGGGGCCATTGAACGAACCTATCGTTACTACGTTTCACAAGTGCCCACCGCGCTCCAGCGAAAACAACGCTGGTACGTCGGTCATCCGCTTGACATGGAGGTCATGCAGAGGTGCGCCGATGCTATCATCGGTGAACATGACTTCGGAGCATTCTGCAAGGTCGATTCTTCAGCGAAGCATTTTCGCTGTTCTGTGAGAAAGGCTTTCTGGCAACGACGGGACAATGACGTGGTGTTCGAGATCGTCGCGAACCGCTTTCTGTATGGAATGGTGCGAGCGCTTGTTTCGACGATGGTGGATGTCGGACGGGGGAAGATCAGTGTGGAACAGTTTATCGAAATCCTCCAATCCAGACAACGGAGCCGGGCGTCGTCGTCGGCACCGCCTACGGGTCTCTTTCTGGAGATGGTGCGCTATGAGTAAGATACGCCAGTCTACCGTACTCCTGGTATTCTTAGGTACTGTGAGCGTGTGCGGTCTGGGGTGCCTGGGTGCTTTGGGAGTAAATCTGTTTCCTGATTCAAAGGATATCGAATTGGGTCAGCAGATCGACGAGGAAATCCGGAAATCCCCGGAAGAGTATCCAATCCTTCAGGGAAGGCCCGATGTGAAAGCATATGTTGCTGAGATCGGACAAAAAATCCTGCGTTCTCCTCTCATTGAAAAGCGGGACCGCTTTGCCTACGTATTTGAGATTATCAGGGACGACAGCACGGTCAACGCTTTCTGTACCCCGGGCGGGTACATTTACGTGTATACGGGCCTCTTGAAATTTCTTGATAATGAAGCGGCTTTGGCTGGAGTTATTGGCCACGAGATTGCACACGCAGAACGGCGTCACGCAACGCGCAGGATGACCAGCGCATTTGGCGTCCAGGTGGTGCTTGCGATCGCGTTGGGCGAAAACCCGTCGGAACTCAGCGAAATTGCGGGGAATCTCTTTGCGGGGTTGGGGCTCCTCGTCAACAGCCGGTCCGACGAGATCGAAGCTGACACGTATTCGATTCGCTATCTCCAGTCCACGGAATATTATCCGGGCGGCATTCGGTATTTTTTCGAAAAAGTGGGTGCAGGAAGGTCAGGCGGAGCGTTCACCAGACTGCTTTCGACGCACCCCTTACCGGAGGACCGTATTCAGAACGCCGACAAGATTCTTCGGGAAAGCGGCGTGCCCCCGCCGGGACCCCATACGATCTTTGAAGACCGGTATCAACGTTTCAAACAAACACTTCCCTAGTGATATGGCAATCAAGGAGGCGATACAGAAGCTGAGCCGGAAGGAGAACCTGAGCCTTGAAGAAGCTCGGGCATCGATGGATGACATCATGTCCGGTTCCACGGAAGAGAGCGTAATTGCAGCGTTTCTCATGGGGCTCAGGATGAAAGGGGAAACCGTGGAGGAAATAGCGGGATGTGCTCTCTCCATGCGCCGCAATTGTGAAACGATCACGACGAAGAAAAAGGACCTCATCGATACATGCGGTACCGGCGGAGACGGGTCGGGCACCTTCAATGTATCCACGACGGCCGCCATCATCGTAAGCGCTGCGGGAGTTCCGGTGGCGAAGCACGGAAATAGGGCGGTTTCAAGCTCGTGCGGGAGTGCAGATGTGCTGAGTGCGCTTGGGGTGAACATCGAATTGGAGCCTGAACAGGCCGGGAGAGTGCTGGATGAGGTCGGAATCTCATTTCTCTATGCCCCAAAATTCCATAAGGCAATGAAATATGCGGCAAAAGTCCGAAAATCCCTGGGAATCAGAACCGTCTTTAATGTGCTAGGCCCGTTGACAAATCCGGCCGGCGTGAAGCGGCAAGTCATTGGCGTGTTTTCAGATGAGTGGACAGAGCCGATCGCATCTGTCCTCTCGCAACTGGGTGCAGACCATTCGTTGGTCGTTCACGGATCTGGAGGGATGGATGAGTTCTCGATACTTGGTGAAACCAGGGTCAGCGAGGCCAAAGGGGGAAGAGTGCGGACGTATAGGTTTCATGCGGCGGACGCGGGCATAAGGGGA
Organism: Bacteroidia bacterium; assembly: GCA_022180565.1. Taxonomy (GTDB): domain Bacteria; phylum Bacteroidota; class Ignavibacteria; order UBA10030; family UBA10030; genus JACQPU01. The sequence goes on along the minus strand of BQML01000010.1, from coordinate 28,971 downwards.
GGGTCGTCAGAAGAGATTCGGGGTGGAGACTCCGAAAGTAACGCCGAAATCATTCGGAGCATTCTTCGAGGAAAGGACGGTGCTCCGAGGGCCATGGCCCTGTTGAATTCGGGAGCAGCGCTCTATGTGGCCGGCAAAGTGCAGTCCATCAGAGAGGGCGTTAGCATGGCCCGCGATGTCGTTGATTCCGGGTCCGCACGGAGGCAATTGGACACCTGGATCGAAGCGACAAAATCCTTTGGATAAAACTTGAAATCAATACAGGAACTCCTTAAATCATTGCTGGTTAAGAGCCGTCTTTTCAAGACAAAGCTCTCCCACGAGGACCTTCGTGAGGTGTTGGAGGCGGGATCGGAGAGCGGGGTGTTGGACAAGACCGGCCATGAGCTGATCTCGAGCATTCTTGAGTTTACGGACACGACGGCCAAGGAGATCATGGTCCCCAGGCCGGATATTGTCGCCCTGGACATAAACACGCCGCGAGATGCCATCATCAGCAAGGTGATCGAGGAGGGGTATTCGCGGTTGCCGGTTTATGATGGGAGCATTGATGTCATCATTGGCATCATCTACAGCAAGGACCTGCTGAGCCTTCTGGAGCATCGCGACCTGATTATTCTGCAGGACATCATACGGCCGGCCTATTTTGTTCACGAGTCGAAAAAGGTAAGCCAGCTTTTGAGGGAATTTCAACAGAAGAAAGTTCATCTTGCTATCGTGATCGATGAATTCGGGGGGACGGAAGGAATCGTCACGATGGAAGATATTCTTGAAGAAATCGTCGGTGAGATCCACGATGAGTATGATGAAGTCAAACGAGCGGTGGAGCAAAGCAGTGATGGTTCTGCCATCGTCGAAGCCAATATCGGTATTCACGATTTCAACGAGCAGTTCTCCGCTTCGATTCCCGACGCCCCGGAGTATGAAACACTGGCGGGGTTTCTGCAAAAGGTGACCGGCCGCCTTCCTGAGGTGAATGAGGAAATCAAGCAGGTCGGTTTTTCGTTCATGATTCTCAGCAAGACGGCAAGGCGGCTCAAGCAGGTCAAAGTGACGCCGCTCCCCAAATTGGCCCAAACCCAAAACCCATCGTGAATATTCTCGAGGAAATCATTCTGAACAAGCGTAACGAGGTCGCCTCGCTGAAGCATGCGGTACCGATCAGCGAGCTCCGAAGCACGGTCTCGGGCGCTCCGCCCCTTCGTGATTTCCATGCCGCCCTCCGACGGAATCCGCCCGCACTGATTGCAGAAATCAAGCGTGCCTCGCCTTCCAAGGGCGTTCTGAGTGCCGAGTTCGATCCGCCCGCCATCGCCGCGGAGTACGAACGGGGCGGGGCAGCAGCACTTTCGGTCCTGACGGATCGACGTTTTTTTCACGGAGATCCGTCACATCTTCGCAGGGCCCGAGAAGCCTGTTCTTTGCCGGTTTTGCGGAAGGATTTCATTCTCGACGAGTATCAGGTCCTCGAGTCCCGTCTTCTTTCTGCCGACGCCATCCTCCTTATTACAAGACTACTGGACTCCAGTCTGTTGCGGGACCTCATCGAGATCACTCAGGGCCTCGAGATGGAGGCGATGGTCGAGGTTCAGGACGAGCGCGAGGTGGAAACCGCGTTGAATGCGGGAGCCAGGATCATCGGCGTCAATAACAGGGACCTTTCCACGTTCACGGTTTCCCTCGATACTTCGCTCCGGCTCCGGTCGAGCATTCCCGCCGGCATCACTGCGGTGAGCGAAAGCGGAATTCGGTCGCAGGAGGACGTTCGCCGGCTTGCGGAAAGCGGATTCGATGCTCTGCTCATCGGCGAGGAGCTCATGAGGGCGCAAGACCGGGCTTTGGCCCTTCAGAATCTCAGGAAGACACGATAGAGATGCAGCAGGATCTTTTTGTCAAGATCTGCGGGATCACAAACCTTGATGATGCCCTCCATGCTGTTCGCTGCAAAGCGGATGCGATCGGGTTTGTCTTCTATGAGAGAAGTGAGCGATATATTACCCCGGATCAAGCCCTGGCCATTACCGCCCGATTGCCCGATCACGTTTCGAAAGTCGGCGTGTTCGTCAATGCTACGCAGAGGCATGTTGAGGAGACCGTCCGCAAGGTTCATCTGAGCGCGGTTCAGTTGTACGGCAACGAGGGCCCTGACGACCTTATTGGATATGATGCCAACGTCATCAAAGCCTTCAGAGTGAAACCGGAATTTGACGTGGAGGTTCTGAGGAACTACATCGTCGATGCTTTCCTGCTCGATGCACATGCGGAATCAAAATATGGCGGGACGGGAAGGACGTTTGACTGGAATATCGCCGTCAGGGCAAAGGAGTATGGTCGGATCATTCTGTCGGGAGGACTCACGCCGGAGAATATCGAGGATGCGGTACGGTTCGTACAGCCCTATGGCGTTGATGTATCCAGCGGCGTGGAACGTGAGCCGGGAAAAAAAGACGCGAAGCGCGTACAGGATTTCATAGCCCGGGCAAAGGGCATTCCGCTCTACTACAACAAGTCGGGGGAGGATTACGGATGAGCGGGACGAGGGAGCGGCCGGATGCATCCGGGCATTTTGGTCCCTACGGAGGGCGGTACATTCCCGAGACCCTGTTCGCGGCATCTGAAGAACTCGCGCAGGCATACGAGGCGCTCAAGGGCGACGAATCCTTCAAGAACGAGCTTGCATCTGCGCTCAGGGAATTTGCCGGGAGGCCCACTCCGCTGTTTCATGCAGAGCGGCTTTCCGATCGCGTTGGCGCGTCCGTCTATCTGAAGCGCGAGGACCTTTGCCACACCGGGGCGCACAAGATCAATAACGCCGTGGGTCAGGTTCTGGTAGCCAAGCGGCTGAAAAAGAAGCGCGTGGTCGCGGAAACCGGTGCCGGTCAGCATGGGGTGGCCGTGGCGACCGTGTGCGCCAGGGTCGGCCTTCCTTGTGTTGTGTATATGGGCAAGACCGACATGGAGCGCCAGGCCCCCAACGTGGAGCGGATGAGACTTCTTGGGGCAGAAGTCAGGTCGGTTTCCTCAGGAAACGCCACGCTGAAGGAAGCGACGAGTGAGGCGATTCGTGATTGGGTGACCAATGTAGAATCCACCTATTACCTCCTTGGATCCGCCGTCGGGATGCACCCGTATCCGGCAATGGTTCGGGATTTCCAGCGTGTGATCGGCGATGAAACCATTGCTCAAATCACTCATGCGGAAGGCAGGTTGCCTGATCTTGTCGTTGCGTGTGTTGGAGGAGGAAGCAATGCGATCGGTATGTTTGCGCCGTTTCTGGAGCGCAAAGAGCGAGTTCGCATGGTCGGCGTAGAGGCAGGTGGAAGCGGCCGAGATGACCGGCGGCATGCCGCCTCGCTCTCAAGGGGATCGCGGGGGATACTGCACGGTGCCTTGCAATACCTCCTCCAGGATGATGACGGCCAAATCCTCGAGACGCACTCCATTTCCGCAGGTCTGGATTATCCGGGCGTCGGTCCTGAACATGCTTACCTGAAAGATGCGGGCCTCGTGGAATACACCGCAGTGTCCGATGAAGAGGCACTGTCGGCATTCAGGACACTGGCGGCCTTGGAGGGAATTCTGCCGGCGCTGGAATCGGCCCACGCCATAGCCTATCTTCTCAAGCACTCCGCTTCGGAAGCGGAGTTGATCGTGGTGAACCTCTCTGGTCGGGGGGATAAGGACCTGGGAATCGTTGCAAATGTCCAATTGTAACGAAGCAAGAAATGGAAAAGGTGTTCCTTTGTTGTTGACCAAGCCGGCCTCACAGAAACGCCTGTCGCTTTGCCACTTCCTTCAACGGAAGGATTCCTGATTTGTCCTCTCTGGTGATTGTCAAGAATGCGGTCTTCAACGTACTGGCATTTCTCCTCAACCTCACGGTCAACATCGTCCTCATCCCTGTGATGTTAGAGCACCTGGGCGTGGGAGGATTCGGTGTATGGGCATTGGTTCGGGCCTTCGTCGGCTACGCTGCGCTCGGTGATCTCGGCCTCACGAGCGCCGTCACAAAGTACGTTGCAGAATTTTCAGCCATGAATCGTGTCGATGAAACGGGGAAGGTGTTGAAATCGGCGTTTGTGCTTTATCTGATGATCATGTTGGTTGTCCTTGTTACAGCGTTTCTTCTGAAGGGCCCGATTATCAATGTCTTCTTTGCCGGCGCGGATGTGCCGTCAGACGAAATAGCATTCGTGCTCTATGGATTGTTGATCATTTTTGCCGTGAACACGATGTTTTCGATTGTGCCGAATGCGCTGAACGGCCTGCAACGGATGGACCTGACGAACAGCGTGATTGCAGTCCACACGATGATCAATGGAGTGGGGATGTATACGGCCGTGACAGGCGGATGGGGACTTCGGGGGATCGTCTGGGCCAACGCGATTGCCGCGGCCGTGGGGTTGGTCATGAACGTATTTCTGTTTCTGCGGCATTTTCCGCTCGCGGCGATTGTAAAAGCGAAGATCGCGCTCAGCGACCTCCGCTCCTTGTTTGCCTTCAGCAAGAATGTCTTCGTCGTATCGCTCTCGGGTGCTGTCCACCAACATTTCGACAAGCTCCTGCTGAGTTCGTTTCTCAACCTCCGCACGGTAGCGGCTTACGAAGTGGGGTCACGGGTGGTTCAACAGGTCCGCCAGATTCCCGTTCTGATGCTGACCCCTCTTCTGCCGGCTGCTTCGGAGTTTCAGGCGCAGGGACAAACTGAGCGATTGAAAGAATTGTATCTCCGCTCGCTCAAATACCTGGTCGTTCTGAGCGTCCCCATGCTCGGTTGCCTTGGACTGTATGCTCCGGATGTCATTGAGGTGTGGATTGGGAGTGCTGATCCGCTTATTGTCCCGACGCTCCAGATTCTCCTTGTTTCAAATTTCATTAATGTACTTACGGGGCCGGGATTCTTCATAGCCATCGGCATCGGAAGCGCCCGGATTCCAATGCGGAGCGCTCTGGTTGGGCTTTCACTGAATGTCGTTCTCAGCGTGGTTCTCCTCCAATGGTTGGGCTATTTCGGAGCGGTGTTGGGGAGTTTTGGTGGCTTGCTGATGGGCTCATTATTCTTTCTCTTCATGATACATCGCCGCCTTGCGATCCGGTGGCGTTCGACCATAAGACTCCTCGTACGGCCTCTCGTCGCTTTGGCCGTAGGATATGGTCTGTCGCTTCTCGTGGTTCCCACCAACCACCCCTTTATGCGCCTTTCGATCGAAGTGAGCATCACCGTCACTTCCTTTGTTTTGGCGCTCTTGCTTCTAAGATACTTTGACGACTTCGACCGGAACACGTTTCGGAGGATATGGGGAAGTATCTGGGGGCTGTTTTCTTTCATCCGTACCGGTTCTCAATAGGTCCCTCTGTCGCGACCTCATGACTTATTCAGTGTGCCGTGAACACAATTTCCGTTATTATTGTCACTTATAACCAACGAAGACTTCTCGAGAAGTGTTTGAATTCTTTGGAAGCTCTTCCCGCCGGGAGTGAAATAATCGTTGTCGACAACGCTTCCGTGGATGGCACGGCCGAGATGGTTGAGAGAGAGTACCCCGGGGTCATTCTCATCAGGAACGAAGTCAACCTAAGGTTTGCCGGCGCAAACAACCAGGCGTTACGGCGTGTGAGGAATGAGTACGTGCTTCTCCTCAACAATGATACCGAAGTAATGCCTGGAGCGGTCGAGAGGCTTATCAACGCTCTGGAAGAGAATCCCGACGCAGCCATGGTGGGTCCACAATTACTCAATCCGGATGGATCCATCCAGCCCTCCTGTCACAAGTTTCCAACGTTGTGGACCCACATGTGCGACATGCTGGCGCTCGACAGAGTTTTTCCCGGGGTGTCAATGTGTTCCAGCACGACGATGTTGTATTTTGACCATCAATCGGTTCGAGAAGTGGACCACCTTACGGCGGCGGCAGTTCTGGTGAGAATGGAAGCTCTGCGTCAGATCGGCTTCTTTGATGAAAAGCTCACAATTTACTACAACGATCTTGACCTTTCCCTCAGGTTAAAGAGGGAAGATTGGAAATCAATATTTATTCCAGAAGCACAAATCTTGCATCATGGGGGTCAAACTGCCATCCAGCTAAGAACCTCATGGGATTACTTTGTCGAACAGCAGGACAACATCTATTACTACTATCTGAAGAACCATGGAAGAATTGTTCTTTTCTTGTATAAAGTAATCCTTCTTATTGGTATGCTCCCTCGGCTATGGTTTTGGACATTCTCTTCGATCATGACGAAAGACTCAAGAGCAACTGTCCAGAAGCATTTCACTCTATGGACGCTGCGTCATTTACTGGGGCATGGCAAAGACTAGCGAAGCGTGTTCGTTATCGTTATCCCACTGTTGTGGCTAAATCTCTGAGGAAAGTGGATTGGAAATCGGAAGAACTTAGGCGTCTTGACATTTATCCAAAATTCGCAGAATATTCCTCTCCCCATGTTCGGCTTGAAAATCACTCTATAGGAGGATCTCTATGACTAGAAAAGTATTGCTCCTCTTAGTATGCGCCACCTTCCTTTCATGTAATCAAGAAAGGAACTTGGGGCCGCTGTCCGCGGAACAGCCAATCACGAGCAACGCAACTCCGCGGTATTCTGCTTATCCCATAGTTCAGATTTTTTCAAGCGATGGCACTCTGGTCTTTGAGAAGAGGCTTGAGCCAGCTGCTCCACAGGAGTGGCAACTCAGTAGGTCGACATCGCAGAGTGAAATGAGCGGAGCTGAGGAAGTAGTCGTGCCGTATACGTATGTTACCCCGCAATTTTGGACTCCGAATAATGAACCCCACAACGCCTGGCTCACTGTAACAGCACAGTACGACCAAACTGTGGTCAATTTACCTGGGGCGCAATTCACAATTGCTGCAGGCCAAACAATTCAAATGATAAATAACTTCTATGGCGGAACCATTTTTTCCGCAGACAAACCAGTACAAGCTTTCTGCTGGACGAATACGCAGTATTATGCCCGTGGTTTCACACTCTTGCCCTATATCAGATCTGGAACAAGCTATCGGATGCCGAAGCTTACGCCTACGGCTGGCGTGCAGTATGCCTCAATTTGTGCATTCGAAACCGGAACAATAGTCACAATAGGAGGGTTACCGTATTATCCAAGTCCGGGGTATCCTGTATTTATGGCGATTTCAGCGGGTGTGCCAATAACATCAAATAAACCCGTCGTTGTGTATGCCCATAATAACGAAAGGGATTGGGTCCGAAGTGGAACGCTTGAACCGCTTTGAGAGAATAGGTACTTGAGATCACCAACGATATTCACGGAGAGCTATGTTTCCCAGCGAGCTGTACGCTGGGATTTTTTTTCTTTCACAAGTGAACGCTCCATACCGGCCTTTTCCGATTGTGGAAGGCAACGCATCGATAGGAGAATCCGTGGGAACTTTGATGAGCATTGACATGAAGCACACGAGGAACGGGTGAAACGGTGAGGATAACGCCTCTGGTCTCCGTCATCCTTGTCCAGCACAATCAGCCGGGATTGACACGAGAAGCGATTGAGTCGTTTCGTGCCCATTATCGCGGTCCCTGCGAAATCATCGTCGTGGACAACGGCTCAACTCATTCCGACCGGCTGCCCGCGGGGATTCATTTCCTTCGAAATGACCAAAACCGCGGCTATGGAGCCGCAAATAATCGGGCTTCGGAAGAAGCCCGCGGGGACGTGTTGTTGTTCCTGAATAATGATACAGTGACAACAATGGATTTCGTCTCACCCGTGCTCGAGGAATTTGTGAACGATCCGCGGATCGGAATCGTAGGACCGAAAATTCTCAATACCGACGGAACGCTCCAACTCTCCAACGGCCCGCTTCCATCCCTTCGGGTTGAAATATCGGACAAGATCCTCTACAGACTTGTCGGAAAAAAATGGGGCCCTGCTCTTCGATACGCCGCCCGGGCGCGAACACGGCGCGAGACAGAGTGGGTCACGGGTGCAGCTCTGTTCATCCGGAAAGATTTGTTTCGAAAGCTTGGCGGATTCGATGAGCGATTTTTCATGTTTTTCGAAGACAAGGATCTGTGCGCACGTGCTCGGTTGCATGGATACCTGGTACGCTTTGTTCCAGAGGTGAGCGTAATCCATTTGCGTGGAGGAAGTTCAGGAGAACGACGCGAATGGATTGAACAAATATATCGGGAGAGTCAGTTTCTGTATTACGAAAAACACAGGCCGAAAATGGAAAAGGTTCTGCTCCGGATGTACCTTGCGGCCGTCGGAAAGGTTCCCTGGACGTGGTGAGAGTCTTGCTGTTGACCGACGACGCCGGAATCGGGGGAGGACAGCGGCATATTCTCTCGCTTGCGCGCCTCCTGAACCCAAGCAAGTTTGAGGTCATCGTCGGATGCCCCGCAAAAGGATATCTTGCCGATGAAGTCCGTCGGGCAGGCCTCCGGCATGCGGACATTTCGCTCCCCGCGGGGCCGAGCCCCGTGGCCCTTCTTCGAACGCTTGCACTGCTCCGAAGCCTGCGGCCCGATATCCTTCATACGCACGGCGGAACTGCAGGATTCTACGGGAGAACGGCGGCATTGTTCGTGCCGGGTATTCGCACGGTGCATACCTACCATGGAATTCATTATCTTAACTTCCAGAGGGGATTCCGGCGATGGGTTTATACCTGTGTCGACCGAATGCTCCTGCGCTGGACGACCGGCATCATCTGTGTGGCCCGAAGTGACTTTGAGGCCGGATTGAAAGCCGGTGTTGTTCGCCGTGATGCGTCGGTCATTACGAATGGGATCGATGTGGAAGAATTCCGTCCGCATGCGAGAACAAAAGTAAGGAATAAAAGGGTGGGAACGATCGGAAGGTTGCATGTTCAAAAGGGCCAGAAGTATCTGATCCTGGCGATGCGGAAGGTGCTCGACCGTGAGCCCGCGGCAACATTGACAATCGTCGGCGATGGAGAGCTTCTGGAACCTCTGCGGGCTCAGGCGGCCGAACTGGGAATGGCGGAACGGATCGAATTTGCAGGCGCCAGGACGGATACGGCGGAACAATTTGCTTCCATGCACGTGTTTGTCCTGCCGTCTCTCTGGGAAGGATTTCCTCTGGTCATTCTGGAGGCAATGGCCGCAGGGAAGCCCATCGTCGCTACACGCGTCAATGGTGTCACGGAGATCCTGGAGGACGGGGTGGACGCAATTCTGGTGCCTCCGCGGGATGTCGATCGTCTTGCAGAAGGTATTCTCAGTCTTCTCTTGTCTGACGAGTTGGCCGATCGTCTCGGTGCCCGCGCCCTCGAAAAGGTCAAACGGAACTTCGGCGTTAAGACGATGGTGGAAAGCACAGAGCATATGTATGGGCACGTCCTCAATGAGAACACTTCGAAAAATCGGAATCCTGGGCGGTACGTTTGACCCTCCGCATGTCGCGCATCTGATCGTTGGGGAATCCGCGCTTGACGTGGCGGGATTGGACGCCGTCTTTTTTGTTCCGGCGTTTCAGTCGCCGAGCAAGACCGGGCTTCCGGGAGCCTCGGCCCGCCAGCGCGTGACCATGACGCGGCTTGCCGTAAAGGGCAACCCCGGTTTCAAATGCCTGGACATTGAGGCAAAGCGCAAGGGAAGATCGTACACGGTGGAGACTCTGGAGGAGCTGACGGCAGAAGCTCCCGGAACCGAATTCGTCCTCATCCTTGGTGCTGACAGTTTCCTCGATTTTTCTGCATGGAAGTCACCTGAGAGGATCGTTCAACTGGCCAGTCTTCTTGTATATCCGCGAAACGGATTCTCGTTATCTCCGGATTTGCCGTTCTTTCGCCATGCGCGAATGATGGAAGGCCCATCCGTGGAGGTTTCCTCCAGCATGATTCGCCGCCGCGTGGCAATGGGCAAAAGCATTCGTTATCTGGTTCCGGACGCGGTCGATCGGTATATACGCCTCCACAGGCTCTATCGCAGGGATTGACGCGAGGAAGGATGCCATGATAAGCTGTTGTGAGAAGTTATCTTGTTATTTCGCTGATTTCTTTCTACCATTCTAAACGTTCATCACGATCAATCGATCTTATGCCTTCAAAACCGCTTCGCGTACTTGTCGTTGACGACCAGGACTCGTTCCGGATGAGTCTTGAGATTGCCCTGAGCATCTCCGAGAAGCACGAGGTGACGATGAGCGATTCGGGGGAGGATGCGGTCGAAAAACTCAAGACCGACACGTACGACGTCATTCTCCTCGACTACAAGATGCCGGGCATGTCGGGTTTGGATGTGCTGGCCTGGATGCATGAGAACAAGATCGACACACCGGTGATCATGCTCACCGCCGCAGGATCCGAGGAAGTAGCGGTGGAGGCGATGAAGCTGGGGGCGTATGACTATCTCTCCAAAGAGCATATCGAAATCGACCGCCTTCCCCTCACGATCAACAGCGTCTTCGAACGGTACCTCTACCGGCGGGAAATGAATCGCCGGGAACGCGAGGAATTGGAAATGCGGGAACAACAGAAGGACATGGCATCACTGCAGATGTTCCAGCACACGGTGAACTCCATCGGCCAATTCGTCAACAACGGGCTCTCTCAGCTTTCAAAGGAACTCGCGAGCGCCGAGGCACGCCTTCTTCCTTCGGTCAAGGACGAAGGCCGTCAGGCCTTTCTGGAGACCTTTGCCGCACTGAAACAGGAATTCGACGTTGTGTCCTCGGGTCTTAAATCCATGCTTGACCTGACCACCCTCGTGTCCCAAAAGCTCGAAGGCATTCGAAATCCATCGGACGAACATCCGCCCGCCCCATGATGCATGGTGAACCTCCCCGATTCGCCGATCACGTCTCCCTCACGTGACGACGATGCCGGCAAGAGCAGGGAGGAACTCCTGCGTGAACTTGCCGATCTTCGCCGGGAATACGTCAATCTGAAAATTCTAGAGCACGAGCACGAACGGGCCCTTGCCGCGGTACGCGAGGGCGAGGAGCGTTATCGGCAGATCGTCGAAACCGCAACCGACATTATCTATCGGATCAGCCCTGAAGGTTATTTCACGTACGCCAATCCCGTGGCGGTGCGGATCATGGGATACGATCTCAAGGAAATAATCGGAAAAAACTACATTGATCTCGTACGGCCGGATTTCCGAAAGAAAGCAATGAAACACTATCTGCGCCAGACGAAGGAGCGTCTTCCGAGCACGTATTTCGAATTCCCGGCCATAACGAAGGACGGACGCGAAGTCTGGCTGGGCCAGAACGTCCAGATCATCCTCTACGAAAATGAAATCATCGAGCTCCAGTCCGTTGCGCGCGATTTGACCGAGATGCGTCGTGCGGAAGAAGAGCGGCAACAACTCCAACTTCAGCTCATTCACGCTCAGAAGATGGAGTCCGTCGGCAGACTCGCCGGAGGCATCGCCCACGACTTCAACAACATTCTCGGCATCATTCTGGCCTATTCGAACCTTCTCGAGGAAAAAAACCTTCCGCCCGACAAGGTGAGCATCAGCCTCGATGCCATCAAACGGGCGGTCGAGCGCGCCAAAGGTATGGTGAAACAGTTGTTGACTCTGGCCCGAAAGAGCGACGCAACGCTGGAATACGTGGAGGTGAACGAGGCCGTGCGAACGTTCTCGGAGATGATCATGGGAACGTTCCCGCAGACGATCGCTTTCTCCCTGGTACTCGATCCGTCGCAACCGGGCATTCTGGCCGATCAAAACCAGTTTCATCAGATTCTGCTCAACCTCTTCGTTAATGCGCGCGACGCGATGCCTGAGGGAGGAACCCTTGAGGTCTCCACGGCGGTGGCCGACGAGTCCTCCATGCAAAAGAAGTTTCCGCAAAGCAGCAATGTGCCGTATGTGTGCATTGCCGTCCGTGATACGGGCGTGGGGATGGATGAGCCCACAAGAGCCCGAGTGTTCGAGCCGTTCTTCTCGACGAAAGAACACGGGATGGGCTCCGGTCTTGGGCTTGCGGTGGCATACGGTATTGTTCAGGCGCACAAGGGCTTCATCGATGTCGAGAGCTCCCCGGGACATGGTTCCACGTTTCGGATCTATTTCCCGGTTGCCTCCGCGAAGGAAAAAGGAACGAAGCTGCGGGGCGAATTCGGCGGTGATGACAGCGGATCGGAGACCATTCTCTTTGTGGAGGACGAGGAGATGCTGAGGGATGTGATTTCGGCGGCGCTCACGAGGCGAGGATACAATGTCCTGTCCGCCGGAGACGGAATCACGGCCGTGGAGATATTCATGAAACACCAGAAAGAGATCGCGCTGGTGTTGTCCGATCTGGGCCTTCCCAAGCTGGGGGGATGGGAGGCATGCGTCACGATGAAAGAGATCAATGCGAGAATCCCATTCGTCGTGGCAAGCGGGTTCATCGAGCCGCGTCTGCGCGACGAGATTGAGCGGTCAGGGGCGCGCATCATTTCGAAACCCTATGAGCTGGCTGAAGTTTTTAGAACGGTCAGATCTGTGCTAGGCCGTCGGTAACCCCCTTCGCGCTTGCCGCCTGAACCAAAGTTGCGTACATTCCGTGCAAGAAATTGCGCTTGCTGTCCTCAGGATGGATCCCCCTCGCGGAAGGCGAGAGATCGTGAATGCTCCGTGAAAGGCAAGTTCAGGCGGGCCCCTGGAGGTCAATCGTGAAATCAATGGCCCCGTAGCTCAACATGGATAGAGCAGAGGTTTCCTAAACCTTTGGTTGGAGGTTCGAGTCCTCTCGGGGCTACAACGTGCGGCAATCCGCTGATAGGCGGGGAAGGCCACCGGAACGAGGCGTTGATCGGACGTCCGCTCGTTCCCTTGGGCATTCAATTGCCGCCTTTCAGCGGGATTGACTTTTCACAAAAAAAAGGCGTAACTCCTTCTATCCTTCGGTCCCTCCCGCCGCAGGCAAACTGCCGATCGTTTTCGGAGACTGATTCGTGGATGCGTCACAAGTATTGCAACGGCTTCATTTTGGCCGGGTGGATGCCGAATCCGATTATCGCCTGAGCCAATGCTTTGTGGGGACCGAAATGCTGAGGCATGCCTTAACCCCTCAACATTCCCTCTTTATCGGTCCGAAAGGCTCAGGGAAAAGCGCGCTCTTCCGCCTTCTGTGCAACGACCTGAGCCCCTGGAAATCCCTACTTCCCAAGGGATATGAGGTGATTTTTCGAATCCCGGCCACAGGTTTGCAGAGCGAGCGTTACCTTTCCGGGGTCGATCTGGACGAGTTGACCCCCGCCACCGCCAACGATTTCCGCGCGTTTTGGCTTTTGTACATCGGACTCAAGACGGCAACAACGCTCGTCGAGGATCAGAGAATGCAGACTCTCGTTGAGCATTCGACGAATCCCCGAGTGAGGCAAAATTACGCAATGCTCGCACGTGTCGTGAAGATCCTGGGTCTTGTCGAGGGATCGACTGTGGAGAAATTGAAACAACGAATCGACAGCCTTATGGAAGGGGAAGACCAAAGCAATCCGACTCCAACGGAAGTTGCAAAAGCCTTATCGGTAAATTTCCGCAACCGGACAGGGATGGCGATCATTTCCCTCCTCGACGTTATTGATGCCCTCTTGCAGGATACTCACTGCCTCTCCTGGGTCCTCCTCGACAAGCTGGATCTCCTCTTCTTCGATGATGTGCAAAGACTGCGGCAGTCGATCACGGGACTTGTTCAACTGCTTGTCGAATACAGCGACCGATTTCGCAATATCCATTTCAAGGTATTCTTGCGCCGCGACATCTACCGCGAGCTCCGAATCGTCAACAAATCTCATCTGGTCAGTTACACAAACGAAATGCAATGGCGGGGTCCCTGGCTGGTCAAGCTTCTTGCAGCCCGCGCTGTCTCCGATCCTGCTGTTCAGGCCTTTTGTGAGGGGCGCATCGGAGAAAAAGCCGACGTCTCGGCGGTGATCAACGGATCGGATGAGTTTGTTCTCAAAGTCTTCTATTCGATTTTCGAAAAATCGATGGGCGCCGTTCGGCGTGATGGCATCGTGTCGCTCACGCATGTATGGATCTTGAAGAGAGTGGTGGACGGATTAGGGATGGGATTCCCGAGGGAAATGATCCATTGGGGCAATGTGGCGGTACAACGGCAAAAGGAATTGAATCGCGCCCGAAGGGGAGGGAGCGGGGAAGACGAAGCGCTCCTGAGTGCACGCGCCGTGAGACTTGCCTTCGATGCCGTTTCTGAATACCGCTGTGAAACATATCTCAACGCAGAGTTTCCTCATTTGCGACGGCATGTGAATCTCTTCCGGGGACGAGAGACCGCGACGATTTTGAAATCGGACCTGGTCAGGAGTTGCGAACACCTCGATCCTTCCGGCGAGGAGGCGGTTCGGGTCCTGCACGCTGTGGGTCTTCTTCAGCCCGTCGGCAAGAATGCGGACGCCGCTCTGAAATTCGAGATACCGTTGTTGTACAGGAACGGATTGGGGATTGTGGAGCGGCGTGGAAGGCGCGGACGCCCTCGAAGGAAATCCGGTACCGACAGGGAATCCGTTGCGATGTCCCCTGCCGCCAAAACGGAATCGGCGCCGACGGACGAGATCAACATTCCCCTTTCCCATACCGTGGAGACCCGGTAGGAGTTCCGCAGGCCTTCTCGCGCGATCCGCGCGCATTCCTCAAGCATCCGGTTTTGTGCATCTCCGCTCTTTCTCCGATTTTGTAAACTGGCGGAAGTTTCTTAAATTCTTCTCTGTCCCTTTTCTCCTTACCGAAGAAACGACACGGCGAACCATGCGTTTTTCGAAGACATTTATCCCCACCCTGAAGGAAATTCCTTCGGATGCTTCCATTCCAAGCCATCAGCTCATGCTACGGGCGGGGTTGATGCGTCAGCTCACGGCCGGAGTGTACGCCTACCTCCCTCTTGGGTATCGGGCCATGCTGAAGGCCGCGCAGATCCTCCGGGAAGAAATGAATGCCATCGGGGGACAGGAATTTCATTTTCCGGCACTCAATCCGGAATCGTTGTGGATTCAAACCAACCGTCGGCATATTCCCAATCTGATCCTGAGCATCAAGGAACGCGACCTCGTTCTTGCGCCGACGCATGAGGAAGTTGTCGGCTGGATCGCTTCGATGCATATTCAGTCGTACAAGGATCTTCCACAGATCTGGTATCAGATCCAGACGAAGTTTCGGAACGAGCCTCGTCCGCGCTCGGGTGTTCTGCGCGGAAGGCAGTTCATCATGAAGGACTCCTACAGCCTCGATGCCACGTGGGAGGGGCTCGATGAACGGTACCAGATGCATGCGGAAGCGTACCGGCGAGTCTTTACTCGCTGTGGGCTGGATTTCTTTGTGGTCGGTGCATCGAGCGGTGCCATGGGCGGGAGCGGATCGCAGGAGTTCATGGTGGATTCGGAGAACGGGGAGGATACCGTCGCCCGCTGTAAACAGTGCGGCTACGCGGCAAATCTCGAAGTCGCCACCTCCGGCCTCAAAGGGATTGGCCGTATTGGGGAGAACAAGCCTGTGGAAGAGTTCTCCACGCCAAATGTTCGTACCATCGATGAGTTGGCCGCGTTCCTGAAAACGTCGGATGAGCGACTTGCCAAATCCGTCGTGTACAGGCATGGGGATACTCCGGTGCTCATCCTCCTCGCTGGAAACGATCAGCTGAATGAAAGCAAGCTGACGGCCGCTCTGGGCGAGGGTCCCGTCCGGCCCATGGATGCGGGCGATCTCAGGAATCTGACGGGAGCCGATGGGGGATCGATTGGACCTGTCGGCTTGAAGGGATTTCGCATTGTTGCTGACAAGCGCCTTGAGGGAGCGAACGGTCTAATCAGCGGCGCTAATCGGAACGACCGTCATCTCAAGAACATTGACCTGACGCGCGACGTCAGGCTTGACGGATACTTCGATTTGCGGACGGTGGCTTCCGGGGAACCGTGTCCGCAATGCGAGGCCCCGCTCACCGTGACCAATGCCATTGAAATTGGCCATATCTTCAAGCTTGGCACAAAATACTCCGAAGCGCTGGGAGCCACTTTTCTCGACGAAAACGGAAGGACACAGCCGATCATCATGGGGAGCTACGGGATCGGCATCGAACGAATCATCGCCTGTCATATCGAACAAAGCCATGACGAGCACGGGATTATCTGGAACAAGGCTTTGGCCCCCTTTGCTGTGCATATCATCGCGGCAAGCATGAATAACAAGGAGACGGTGCTCACGGCGAATCAGCTCTATCGAGCGTTTTCGGAGGCGGGCATAGAGACTCTTTTCGACGACAGGTCGTCGGTGACAGCAGGGGTTAAGTTCAAGGATGCCGATTTGCTCGGCATGCCGTTTCAGATCATCGTCGGGGAACGAGGGCTGAGAGAGAAGAAAGTGGAGATGAAGCGCAGGGCCACCGGAGAACGAACCCAGGTTCCCGTGGACGACGTTCTCATGACCCTCAAGTCATTGTTGGCGGAAAAGCCGGCCCTTTCATGACAAAAGAGATGTCCCAATTCATTCACCTCCATAACCATTCCCATTACAGTCTCCTCGATGGAGCGGCAACGGTCGAGGGGATTGTGAACGCGGCGGTTGAGCAGGAGATGCCGGCAGTGGCGTTGACGGACCACGGGATCATGTTCGGGTCCCTTGAGTTCTACAAGAAGGCGAAGAAGGCCGGAATCAAGCCGATCGTGGGTTGTGAAGCGTACATTGTGACGCGGGGAAGCAGGACGGAGCGGGTCGTTGATCCGTCGGTAAAGGGCAGAGGTCGAGGTGCCTATCATCACATCCTCCTCCTGGCGAAGAATGAAACCGGCTATCGGAATCTCATGAAGCTCTCCACCATCGGTCACACCGAGGGCTTTTACTACAAGCCGAGGATTGATCGCGAGGTTCTCTCCCGACATGCCGAAGGGCTTATTGCAACGTCCGCATGTCCGGGCGGTGTGGTGGGGACGCATCTCGTCAACGGCGATTACGATCTCGCGCTGGAGTCCGCCGGCTTCTATCGGGATATCTTCGGCAAGGATTTCTATATCGAAATTCAAAATCACGGCATGGAGGTGGAACGTCCGATCCTGCGTGATGCACCGAAGATCGCCCGCGAACTCGGTTTGAAACTTGTGGGTACGAACGACTGCCATTACATCAAGCATGAGCATGCCGTTCCGCATAACATCATGCTCCTCATTCCGGACGCAAGCAGCACGAACACCCCGGAGTACAGGACCCTGCGATATGGAACGGACCAGCTGTTCTTCAAATCGGCACGGGAAATGCTCAACGTCTTCCGGGACTTTCCGGAAGCCGTGACGTCCACGCTCGAAATCGCCGACCAGTGCAACCTCGAGCTTGATTTCAAGCGGAACACCATGCCCGACTTTCCGATCCCGCCGGACGCAGGTGTGCAAACGCTCGATGAATACCTGGACAAGCTCGCCTTCGAGGGCCTGACTCGCCGCTACGGCGAGCCGTCGGCGGATCTCAAACAAAGGCTCGAACACGAGCTGTCTGTCATCAAGCGCATGGGATACGCGGGATACTTCTTGATCGTCCAGGATTTCATTAATCAGGCAAGGCAAATGGGGATACGGGTGGGTCCGGGTCGGGGGAGTGCGGCGGGAAGTCTTGTATCTTACGTTCTTGGAATCACGGATGTTGATCCGATCCACTTTGGCCTTCTCTTTGAGCGCTTTTTGAATCCGGACCGGGTAAGCATGCCGGACATTGACATCGATTTTGCAGATGACAAGCGCGATCAGGTCATTGAGTACGTGCGAAAGAAATACGGGGAGCACTCCGTATCCCAGATCATCACGTTTGGCACGCTCTCGGCCAGGGCCGTGCTCAAGGATGTTGGCCGTGTCCTGGGAATTCCCCTGAGCACGATTGATTCAATCACCAAGCAAATCCCGGTCTTCCAGGGCAAAGTGACACCCCTCTCCGAAGCGCTTGATTCGATTCCGGACCTTCGGTGGGTGAAGGAGAGCCCTGACGAGAAAATGAAATTACTGGTTGAGACGGCCACGGTGCTGGAGGGCATGAACCGTAATGTTTCAACGCATGCGGCCGGCGTTGTCATTGCGCCGGGGGACATCAGCGATTACGTGCCGATGTACAAAACGCCTCAGACAGATCTCATGACCCAGTATAATATGAAGGACCTTGAGCTTGCGGGCCTTCTGAAGATGGATTTTCTGGGCCTGAGGACGCTGACGGTCATCGATAACGCCCTGGATCTTATCAGACAGAATTATGGCGTTGAGGTGGATCTCAACCGGATTCCGCCCGATGATCCGAAGACGCTTGCGCTTTTTTCACGAGGGCAGACCGTCGCCGTGTTTCAGTTTGAAAGCTCGGGAATGCAGGACTACCTGCGAAAGCTGAAACCCACCTCGATTCATGATCTTGTGGCCATGAACGCGCTCTATCGCCCCGGCCCGATGGAAAACATCCCGGACTTCATCGACCGAAAGCACGGGCGCAAGACCATCGAGTACCTGCACCCCAAGCTTGAGGAGACGCTCAAGGAAACGTACGGCGTCATCGTGTATCAGGAGCAGGTGATCAAGATTGCGAGCGACATTGCGGGATTCAGTCTGGCCAAGGCCGACATGATGCGTCGCGCCATGGGAAAGAAGGACAAGGCGCTGATGGCGGAGCAGAAGAAGGAGTTTGTTCAGGGCGCCACGGAGCAAGGAGTGGACCGGAAGACGGCCTCTGAGATCTTCGACTTGATTGAGAAATTTGCCTCCTACGGATTCAACAAATCGCACAGCGTGGCGTATTCTGTTCTCGCCTATCAAACGGCTTACCTGAAGGCGCACTACCCCGCCGAGTATATGGCCGCAACCCTCACGAGCGAGATCGGCGATACAGACAAGATTGTGCTCTTCATCGATGAATGCCGCAAGATGGGGATCAACGTGCTCCCGCCGGACGTCAATGAGAGCGGAGTGGGATTCGTGGTGACTCCCTCGGGCATTCGCTTTGGGCTCAGCGCAATCAAGAATGTGGGGATCAGCGCCGTGGAACAGGTTGTGCGTGCCCGGTCGGCAGGGGGGCGCTTTCAGGACCTATTCGATTTTTGTGCTCGCGTGGACCTTCGGTTGGTGAACAAGAAGACCATCGAAAGCCTCATCCAGGCGGGCGCGTTTGATTCGTTGCACGAGAACCGCGCACAGCTGTTCCATGCCGCCGAACGGGCGGCAGTGTATGGACAGCAGGTCCAGGAGGCGACCGGACAGGGGCAATCCAGCCTGTTCGAGGCCGGCACGACGAAATTTCAGACGAGGCCCGCCCTTCCGGCCGCCGAACCTTGGAACGAGACCGAAAAGCTTTCCCGCGAAAAGGCGGTTCTTGGTTTCTATGTCTCCGGTCATCCGCTCGACCGCTATCGCGACGAAATCGAGGCCTTCAGCAGCGCGCGGCTTGGGAAAGCAGACCGTGCGAAGACATCGGCGACGGTTCGCGTGTGCGGCATCGTTACAGCCGTGCGCAAAAAGGTCGATCGTCGCGGGAACACCATGGCGTTCATTACGCTGGAGGACTTCACGGGCAAAGGCGAGGGAATTGTTTTTTCGGACCCGTTCAAGAAGTTCTCGTCCCTTCTTGTCCCGGACGCGATGGTGATGGTTGTGGGAAAGGGGGAAGTGAACGGCGACACGTTGAAGATCCTTGTCAACGAAGTAATCCCCATGGACCAGGTACGGGAGCGGTTTACCCGAAGCGTGAACCTGATTCTGGACCTCGATCAGGTTGACGAATCGACGGTGGTCGAGTTACGCGGCATCCTCGAACGTCACAGGGGAACGTGTTCCTGTTACTTCACGGTCACCGGTGGCGGATTAGCAGGGAATTCGCTATATTTGACCCGTCGGCACGTTGTGCGGCCCGACAATGATTTCGTACAATCCGTGAAACAACTTTTGGGCCCGGCAGCGATACGCCTGCAGGGCCAATGAACAGGAGTATGCATGAAACCCCTCACACTGACAGATGAAAATTTTCAGGAAGAAGTTTTGAAGTCCGACAAGCCCGTCCTTGTGGATTTTTGGGCGGAATGGTGCGGGCCTTGTCGAATGGTTGCCCCGATCGTCGAAGAGCTGGCGCAAGAGTACAACGGATCGCTGAAAGTGGGAAAGGTCGATGTGGACGCCAACCAGAAAGTCTCTATGCAATTCGGCATTCGAAGCATCCCGACTCTGCTCATCTTTAAGGGCGGCAAGGTTGTGGAACAGGTCATCGGGGCGGTTCCCAAACGTGCGCTCACCGAAAAAGTCGCCAAACACCTTAACTGAAGAAGGTTCGTAGAGATGCGAGAACGCCCGCTGTGTGCAGCGCTTCTCGCATTTTTATTTCCGGAATGTCCCGCTCCGGGCGAACACTCCAACAACCGGTTCCTGCCATGACCATCAAAAAACGAACTCACACCTGCGGCCAGCTTCGAGAAACCGACATCGGAAGCACGGTGACCCTTACGGGCTGGGTGGACGTCCGCCGTGACCTCGGCGGCGTTATCTTCATCAACCTCCGCGATCGCTATGGAAAGACACAGGTTGTTTTTTCCCCGCAGAATAGCCGTGAGGCATTTGACAGAGCGCAGGCCCTTCGCTCGGAATTCGTTATCCTCGTGACCGGCAGAGTGCAACGGCGCCCACAGGGAACCGAAAATCCGGAGATGCCGACGGGGAGCATTGATGTTGCCGCGGTCGAACTCACCATCATGAACAAGGCCGAAACGCCTCCGTTTCCCATCGAGGATTCTCTCGATGCAGGCGAGGACCTTCGGCTGAAATACCGCTATCTTGATCTCCGGCGGCCGGTCATGCAGCGCAACCTGGTGATGCGCCACAGGGCATCTCAGGCCGTCCGCAAGTTCTTTGATCGCGAAGGGTTTGTTGAGGTCGAGACTCCTGTTCTCATGAAGAGTACACCGGAAGGCGCGCGGGATTTTCTTGTGCCGAGCAGGCTTCATCACGGAAAGTTTTACGCTCTGCCCCAATCCCCCCAAACCTACAAGCAGATCCTGATGGTTGCTGGGATGGATCGGTATTTCCAGATTGTGAAATGCTTCAGGGATGAGGATTTCCGCGCGGATCGTCAGCCGGAATTCACACAGATCGACGTGGAGATGTCGTTTGTGGAGGAAGCGGATGTGATGGACATGACGGAACGCCTCATGGCCGATCTGTACGAGGAACTCTTGTCCGTCACGCTTCAGAGGCCTTTTCCGCGTCTGACCTATCGAGAAGCCATGGAACGGTACGGCAGTGACAAGCCGGATACCCGTTTTGGGCTTGAACTGCACGACTGTTCGGACCTTCTTGACGCCAGTGAATTTCGTGTCTTTCGTTCCACGATCAAAGATGGCGGTGTGGTGGCGGGGTTCACGGTACCGGGACAGTCAGGGCTTACCCGGAATCAAATCGACGGCTTGACGGAGAGTGCGAAACGCGCGGGGGCAGGCGGCCTCATTTGGATGAAAGTGATGCCGGATCGCATCGAGAGTTCGGTCGACAAGTTCATGAACGATTCTGAGAAGAAGGCGGTCGCAGAAAGACTGAATGCCGTCAGCGGAGATCTGTGCCTCCTGGTTTCCGGTTCGTGGACGAAAGCCTATACCGTTTTGGGCGCCCTGCGGCTGGAGATGGGAAACCGCCTGAACCTCATCCGTCAGTCCGACTGGAACTTCCTCTGGGTCGTCGATTTTCCCCTGCTTGAATACAGCGAGGAAGAGAAGCGCTTCGTGGCCGTGCATCATCCGTTCACTTCGCCTCGGCCGGAGGACATTCCCTTGCTGGAGGGCTCGCCGGAAAAGGCGCGAGCCCGGGCGTATGATCTGGTGTTGAACGGGAGAGAAATTGCAGGCGGCAGTATCCGGATCCACGACGCCTCCCTCCAGAGCAAGGTTTTTCAGTTGCTCGGCATAGGGCCCGGGGAGGCGAAAGAGAAGTTCGGATTCATGTTGGAGGCGTTTCGGTACGGCGCCCCCCCGCACGGCGGAATTGCGTTCGGCTTTGATCGGATTCTCATGCTGATGGCAGGCCAGCGCTCGATCCGGGATGTGATCGCGTTTCCCAAGACCGCAAGTGCTGTGTCGCTGATGGATGAAGCGCCGTCGCCCGTGGATGAACGGCAACTTCGGGAACTCCATCTTCGGATCGTACAGCCGTGAAGCCGCTCATTCGCATAGCCTCCGGACAAGGATTCTGGGGCGATCTGCTCACGGCGCCCATGGCCCAGGTGAGCAACGGACCCATCGACTATCTGGTGATGGACTATCTGGCCGAAGTGACGATGTCCATCCTGCAGAAACAGAAGAACCGGGATCCCCGGATGGGGTATGCCCGGGATCTTGTGCTGCTCATGAGGGACCTTCTGCCCGCATGTATCGAAAAGAACATTCGTATTATCACGAACGGAGGCGGGGTCAATCCCATTGCGTGCAGTGATGCCATCTGCGAGATGGCCGGGTCCCTGGGGGTTCGTGCGCTCAAGGTCGGCGTCGTCCTCGGCGATGACATTCTGGACCGGATCGATGATCTGCAGAAGGATGGACACGCGTTGAAGAACATGGAAACGGGGGAGCCTCTGGACAACATCCGGGGGAGGATCCAGAGTGCAAACGCGTATTTCGGAGCGGGTCCGATCGTGGAGGCATTGAGGCAGGGGGCGCAAATTGTCATCACGGGACGTACGACCGATACGGGATTGACTCTGGCGCCGATGATGTACGAATTCGGATGGAAACATGATGATTGGGACAAGCTCGCCGCCGGGACGGTTGCGGGTCATATTCTCGAATGCGGGGGACAGGCGTCGGGGGGCAACTTCATGGCCGACTGGAGGTCGGTGCCCGATCTGGCTCACCTCGGATTTCCCATTGCCGAGGCGTACCCGAACGGCGATATTGTCCTGACAAAGCACGAGTCATTGGGAGGAATGGTTACGCTCCAAACCGTCAAGGAACAGCTCCTCTACGAGATTGGAAATCCCAGGGAATACATCACGCCGGACTGTGTGGCTGATTTTACAACCATCAGGCTTGCCCAGGAAGGTCGTGACCGTGTCCGCATGACCGGCGTGAAGGGCAGACCGGCAACAGAATTCTACAAGGTCTCGATGTCGTACTTGGACGGATACACCGCCTTCGGCACGCTGACATACTCGTGGCCCGAGGCCCTCCAGAAGGCACAAAAGGCGGACGAGATCCTCAGGATCAGACTGAAGGACCTTGGTGTGAAATTCGACGAAGTCCGTACGGAGTATCTGGGGGTGAATTCTTCGCATGGACATCTGGCCCCCATGAACAGTGACTACAATGAGGTGGTGATGCGTGTGGGTGTGCGCGGCAGGGATCGGGAAGCCGTGGAACGGTTTGGAATGGAGCTCGCTCCGCTGATTCTCACCGGGCCGCCCTCGGTGACGGGGTTTGCGGGCGGGAGGCCCAGACCCAGCGAAGTTATTTCGTACTGGCCTGCCTTAATCACGAAGAATGCCGTGAGACATGAAGTGATCACGAGGACGTTATGAAGGTGCAGCTGCTGAGAATATGCCACGGACGGTCGGGGGACAAAGGAGACACCGCGAACATCGGCCTTATTGCCCGTGAGGAAAAATTCTATCCCCTCATTGAACGTGTCGTCACGGCTGATCGGGTAAAGGAATACTTTGGCGCTATGGTTCTCGGTCCGGTGGAGCGGTTCGAGCTTCCCAATCTGTGGGCGTTGAACTTTCTGCTCCATAACGCGCTGGGGGGCGGGGGAACAAAGTCTTTGAAGAACGACGCCCAGGGGAAAACCCTGGCGGCGGCATTGTTGCGGATGGAAATTGATGTACCGGAAGGAATGATGGACGGACATGTTTGAGGATCTGAGGGAGCATTTAAAGGAACAGGAGACGCGTTTGAACCTCCTGAAGTCGTACCTGGAGATCGACCGGAAGAAGGCCGAACTGAAAGAATTGGAACAGCGGGCGGGGTCGCCGGATTTTTGGAACGACAATGTGTCGGCGCAAAAGGTCATTCAGGAAATCAATGCCCGTAAGCAGTGGATCGAAGACTGGAACAGCCTCGTGACGCTGGCGCAGGATTCCGCGACCCTGATTGATCTTGCGGAAGAAAGCAACGAGCGTGATGTCGTCGAGGAGATCACTCGTGACCTCAAGAAGCTGGAGGAAGGCATCTCCGCGCTGGAATTCCGCAATATGCTCAGCGGCGAGGACGATGAACGGAACGCGTTGATGACCATCCATTCGGGGGCAGGAGGGACTGAGTCGCAGGATTGGGCTCAAATGCTTATGCGAATGTACACGCGGTGGTGCGAGCGAAAAGGGTACAAGGTAAATTTGGTCGATCTCCTCGAAGGTGAAGGAGCCGGCATTAAGAGCGCGACGATGGAGGTCGTGGGCAAGTATGCCTACGGCTATCTGAAAGCAGAGAGCGGTGTCCACAGGCTTGTCCGCATTTCCCCCTTTGACGCGAACGCGCGGCGCCATACTTCCTTTGCTTCGGTGTTCGTCTATCCGGAGATGGAGGACGACGTGGAAATCGAGATCAATCCCGCAGATCTGAAGATCGACACCTACCGTTCCGGCGGCAAGGGAGGGCAGAACGTCAACAAGGTGGAGACCGCTGTACGGATCACTCACCTTCCGACGGGTGTGGTGGTTGCCTGCCAGCAGGAACGGTCGCAGTTCCAGAACAGGGAACGGGCAATGAAAATGCTGAAATCCCGTCTGTATCAACTCAAGAAGGAAGAAGAGCAGGCGCGCTTGAGCGCAATCGAAAGCGCAAAGAAGAAGATTGAATGGGGAAGCCAGATTCGTTCTTACACCTTCCAGCCGTACACTCTCGTCAAGGACCACCGGACTGGACACGAAAACGGGGATGTTCATGCCGTGATGGACGGCGAGATTGATGATTTCATCAAGAGTTACCTCCTGGAATTCTCCAAGCGATAATCCTTGCGTACTATGAATCTTGCCACCTTCATAGCCGGCCGCTTCCTGAGGTCCAGGCGAAACCGCGGATTCATTTCCTTCATTACTTTTTTTGCGATCGTCGGAATCACGGTCGGCGTTGCAGCCCTCATTATCACCCTCTCCATTCTGCGCGGATTCGAGAATACGATCAGGGAAAACATCATTGGCTTCACGGCTCACCTCCAGATCTACGGGTTCCAGAATCAGGCTCTGCTGAATCCCGATGTCTCCATACGAAAGATCACGGAACGCTTTCCGGAAATCCGATCCATCTCGCCGTACGTCTCGCGCGAGGCGATGATTCGTTCTGAGCACGGGATCGACGGGATTCTCTTGAAGGGCATTGTTCCGGACGGGATGATGTACCCGGGCAAGCGTTATCTCGTCGAGGGGAGCGCGGTGCTCGACAGGACGTCGGAGGGTTTGGAACCGGTCATTCTGGGCAAACGTCTGGCCGAGCGGCTGCGGGTGACCGTAGGAGACCCTGTTCTTGTTTTTGCGCTAGGCGGATACAGCCTCACGCTCTCGCAAACCCGCATCATGAAGTTTCGCGTTGCGGGTGTATATGAGACCGGCATGGAAGAGTACGATGCCAGCTATGTCTATGTCGATCTCAGGAATGCACAGCGCCTTTTCCAATACGGCACTGCGGTAAGCGGATTCGATGTTTTGGTCGCGGATCCTGACCGGATCACGCCGCTCGCACAGGAGATTCCCGAAGTTCTGGGGTATCCCCACTATGGACGGACCATGTTTCAGCAGTACCGCAACCTTTTTTCCTGGATTGATCTTCAAAAGAGTCAGATTCCGATCCTCCTCGCCCTGATTATCGCGGTTGCCATGGTGAACATCATTGGAGCCTTGCTGATGATGGTCATGGAGAAAACGAAAGAGATCGCGGTCTTGAGGGCCCTCGGCGCGGCACGCGGAACGGTCAACCGGGTGTTTCTCCTGCAGGGAATGTTCATCGGGGTGATCGGAACCTTCCTCGGCAATGTTCTTGCCTACGGCCTTTGCTGGGTGGAGCAAACCTCCAAACTCATCTCCTTGCCGGCAGGAGTTTACTACATGACCCATGTGCCGATCGAGCTCCATTGGTCCGATTTTGCCGTCGTCAGTGGCGCAGCCCTCCTTCTGTGCTACCTGTGTTCCCTCGCGCCGTCGCGGCTTGCGGGCAAGAGCGATCCTGTGCCTCTGCTGAGATTTGCCACCTCATGAATCTCGCCCGCGCCATAGCATTCCGGTATCTTCGTTCCAAGCGGCGCTTCGGCTTTGTCACCGTGATTTCCCTTATTTCCATCGGAGGGGTGACCGTCGGAGTCGCGGCCCTCGTCATTGTCCTGTCCGTGTTCAACGGATTCAACGGACTCGTCACGTCAATCCTGCTGAACTTCGATCCGCACATCAGGATCGAAGGAGCCAGAGCCCAGCCCTTGCAGGAATACACGGGGCTCATACAAACGCTGAAGAACGATCCGGAGGTGTCGGGATTCGCGCCGTTCATCTCCGGGAAGGCCCTTGTCGTGTTCCGCAACATGAATCGGGTGATCACCTTAAAAGGCGTCGACCAGGAGAGCGTCGACGCGGTTTCCGGTATCCGAAATACAATGGTCCTTGGATCGTTTGACGTGTCCCGGAAGGGAAGGGATGGGATCGTCCTGGGCCTGACGTTGGCTGACCGGCTCGGTGCTCTTGTGGGAGATACCATATCCATCGTCAGTCCGGCAGGAACGGAGCCGGCGCTTCTGCAGATCGGTCAGCCGATGATCCGGAGATTTGTGGTGAATGGAATCTATGAATCCCGAAACAAAGAATACGACGGGCTCCATGGTTTTATTTCTCTTACCGCCGCGCAGGAACTGTTTGAAATCGGTGAGGCGGTACACGGGCTCGAAGTGCGCATGCGCGACGTGAATAACACGGAACGTCTTTCCGGGAGCCTCCGGGAGACCTTCTCGCCGCAGTTCCGCATCCTCACCTGGTACGACCTTCACCGCGAACTGTACTCAATGATGGAGATCGAGCGTTGGATGGCGTACATCATTCTCTCCCTCATCATCGGTGTCGCTTCCTTCAACCTCCTCGGTTCCTTAACGATGTCCGTAATCGAAAAGACGAGGGACATCGGGATCCTTCAGTCAATGGGGATGCCGAAATCCGCCATCCAGAGGATCTTTATGATTCAAGGGCTGTCGGTGGGGGTGCTCGGGTCGCTGTTCGGAACCGTGATCGGCATCGTGACGGTATTCCTTCAGCAGGAGTTTCATCTTGTTCCTCTTGATCCAACGGTGTACATCATTCCTGCGATTCCTGTTGATCTCCACGTTGAAGACGTGATCCTTGTGCCTGCGACTGCGATTCTGCTCTGCTCCGTTGCCGCGTTCTATCCGTCGCGACGAGCTGCCACCCTTATCCCTGTTGAGGCCATCCGATGGGAGTGACGAAACGACCTGTTTTCGTGCGGGCAGAAACATTGTGGAAAGAATACGTCATGGGTTCGACCCCCCTTCAGGTATTGAAGGGTGCCGAACTCGAGATCCGGCAGGGAGAAATTATTGTGGTCATTGGACCTTCCGGGTCGGGGAAAAGCACGTTGTTGCATATTCTCGGCGGCCTGGATAAGCCGACGAGGGGATTGGTCTCCGTGGGTGGACAGAATCTCTTCACCCTTTCAGAGGAACAGCGCGCGGCCTTCAGAAACCGGAGACTCGGTTTTATCTTTCAATTCCATCACTTGCTGTTGGAGTTTTCCGCTCTTGAGAATGTCGCGATGCCCGCGTTGATCAAAGGAGAGTCTTTGAAGGAGGTCCGGTTCCGGGCCGAACGGCTCCTGCAGGAGGTCGGGTTGGAGGAGCGGGCCGATCATAAGCCGTCGGAGCTTTCCGGGGGGGAACAACAACGAGTGGCGGTTGCCAGGGCCCTGATCAATGACCCGGCCCTTATTCTCGCAGACGAGCCTTCGGGGAATCTTGACGAAGAGAATGGGGCCCGGCTTCATAAATTGCTCGTGGATCTGGCGAGAAAGAAAGGGTTGACGGTTGTTTTTGCCACACACAATCCCGATCTCACAAAGAGAGGTGACAGGGTCCTGCGGCTGGTGGACGGAAAGCTTGTTCCGGTAAGACATTGACGGCGGGTATTCGCCGGATTTCTTCTTGACTTTCAGGCCAAATCGCGTACATTGCACCATACGACCGAGTCGACAGGTTCTCCCCTGACTGCCGACACAACCGGTCGGGCCCGGCGTTTCCCCAACGCTGGGCTTTTTATTAAGCGGTCGAAGGAGCGGGCAAATGGCACGTGAACAGCGCTCGACATCAAAGAAGAAACCGATCAAGCATGCGCTTCCCCTCACAAGGCGGAATTACCAGATCATCGGGGTTGCTCTTCTCTGTATTCTTCTGGGCTATATTGCCCTTGCGCAGGAACCGTGGGATGGAACTCTGCCCCTTGTCGTTGCACCGATTCTGTTGTTCCTCGGATACTGCGTCCTTGTTCCATTCGGAATCCTGTATCGGAACAAAGTGGAACAATCCCAGGTTGACGTTCACGAAGAGGTTCCGATGGCCTCCGATGCCGGCGCGCGATGAACGAATCGTTCGGCCATTGAAAAACGTGCGATTATGCCGTACATTGGAAGAAGCCGGTTCGTTTCGTGCCGACAGGGGGCGCGTAGCTCAGGGGTAGAGCATCTGCCTTTTAAGCAGAGGGTCGATGGTTCGAATCCATCCGCGCTCACCAGAAAGAAGAGAAAGTTCGAGAAGTGAGAAGGAAGAAGTAAGAAGGAAGCTGTGTCAAGGGAGTTTCGCCCGGATGGTGGAACTGGCAGACACACCGTCTTGAGGGGGAGGCGCCCGAAAGGGCATGCGAGTTCAAGTCTCGCTCCGGGCACAAGGTCCAACAATCAAGGAGGCATTCAGAGGATGCAACGAATCTTTTTCACTCTTCTCGCAGGAACACTCCTTGCCGTCACCATCGGCTCCGCTCAATCGGCCCCTCCTGACCCGAACGATATTGAAGCAAAGAAGATGTTCAATGAGGCCAACGCCCTCTACAAGTCCG
>BQML01000009.1 GCA_022180565.1 Bacteroidia bacterium | reverse complement strand
CCACGTCACTGACACACACTGTCGCCTGATCGCAGCCACGACTTCCGTTGCACTTTCAGCATACCTCCTCTTCCACCCCTCTCTCCATCCCTCGTTCTCCTCCTCCTTTTCCCTTCCCCCTTTCCACCCCCCCCTCCCCTCCTCCCCTTTCCCTCCCCCCTTCCCATCCTCCATTTTCCCTCCCCCCTCCCCCTCCTCCATTTTCCATCCCCGGTTCGCATCATCAATTTTCCATCCCCGGTTCGCATCATCAATTTTCCATCCCCAGTTCGCATCATCAATTTTCCATCCCCGGTTCCATCATCAATTTTCCATCCCCGGTTCCATCATCAATTTTCCGTCCCCAGTTCCATCATCAATTTTCCGTCCCCAGTTCCATCATCAATTTTCCATTTACCATTTACAATTTTCCCTGTTAGCTGCCCGGCCAGGGCTCGAACCTGGACTCTTCTGATCCAGAGTCAGACGTGTTGCCAGTTACACCACCGGGCAATCGTTGCAGAACCTGAATGGAATAATGGAGGGCGTGTGCGCGGGCGGGAGGGAATGATGGAAGACGCAAGAACGCGGCTCCAAGATTCCACTACCCCATGATTCCACTCTTCCATCAAAGGTACAAAAATCCTCCCACCTTTTCCAGCTATTTCCATATCTCTCCCGCATGTTCTCGCACAGTTTACGTTGCGTTGACATTCGGCGCATTTTTTTGTAGATTTTCTTCCGAACTGCTTCTCCCCGTTCCCCAAACCTCATGATCACCAAATATGGCTATGACGTGTTTTTCACGATTACGGGAATCTGCATAGCCCTGATCCTGGTCGCTCTCTTCCTCATCGAACCCAAAACAATCAAATACTCCATCGTCGCGGTTACCCTAGTCTTCTTCGGCTTTACGGCGAATTTTTTCAGGGATCCGGAACGTACTCCTCCAACGGGGGATAACCTGGTGCTCTCGCCGGCCGACGGCAAAGTCCTTGCCGTCACTGACGTCGAGGAAACAGAGTTTCTCAAGGCCCCGGCGCGACGGATCAGCGTGTTTATGTCCCCCCTGAATGTCCACGTCAACCGTAACCCGATCACCGGCTCTGTTGCCCATTTGCGGTACGTACCCGGCGAGTACTTCGCGGCGTTCGAAGACAAAGCCTCGGAGAAAAACGAACAAATGATCATCGGTCTCCAGAACCACCACGGAAAAGTGCTGTTCAAACAAATCGCCGGCTTCGTGGCCCGTAGGATCGTCTGCACCCTGAACCTGGGCGACTCTGTGAAAGCCGGGGACCGGTTCGGCATGATCAAATTCGGTTCACGGGTCGATGTGTTCGTCCCCCGTTCTGCAACTCCGAAAGTAAACTCCGGCGACAGGACCGTTGCCGGAGAAACAGTCCTGGCGGAATTTTAACCGCATGAAAATCACTCGCGCCGTCGTCCCCAGTCTCTTTACCACGCTGAACGCCTTTTGCGGCTTCATGGCCATGATGCACGCCAGCCAGGGCGAAATCGAACTCGGGGCCTGGTTCATTATTCTCGCGGCAGTCTTCGATTCGCTCGATGGAATTATGGCGCGCATTACCCGTTCCTCAAGCCAGTTCGGGGTGGAACTCGACTCGCTGGCAGACGTCGTGTCCTTCGGCGCCGCACCATCTCTGCTTGTTTACCAGGCCCACTTGTCAACGCTGAACAACATCGGAATCCTCATCAGCGCCATGCCGCTCGTTTTCGGAGCCATCCGCCTCGCCCGGTTCAATGTACAGCTTTCGGGATTCGACAAGGACCGGTTCTACGGTCTGCCCATCCCCTTCCAGGCCCTCACGCTTTGCGCGTTTCTTCTCCAATATTACACAGAAGGCGGCGGATTACAGGGTCTAAGCAAGGACGCTCTCGCCCCGCTCGTCATCGGCCTGTCACTTTTGATGGTGAGCCGTGTCCAGTACGAAACACTTCCCCGATTCACGCCGAGGGACCTGAGGAGCCACCCCTGGCGATCCATTGCCTTCTCAGCCGCCGCCGCAACGATCATCATCTCCGAAGGACGTTACCTCCTGGGGGTTCTGCTCACCTTCATCTCGTTCGGCGTCATTCGCTGGTCCTACCGGGCACTCCGGGGATTGGTGAGGCATTGGAAAAAAGAAGATGACGAGGAAGAGGACAGTGCACCGTCGAGTATCGATGTATGACCGCAGAGGACCCTGAGAACCCAGAACGCACCGATCCCGGCGATCTCTCTCCATTCCCGCGTGAAAGGATTTGCAATTGTTCAAAGCAAAGATTACCGTAACACTACGGACCTCGATTCTGGACCCCCAGGGAAAAGCGGTGGAGCATGGTCTCCATTCGATGGGATACACGTCCGTCTCGGGCGTCCGGATCGGAAAACACATCGAACTTGAAGTCCATACGGAATCCCGCGATGAAGCGGAACGGGTTGTGAAGGAAGCCTGCGAGCGGCTCTTGTCCAATCCGGTCATGGAGGATTTTTCGTTCACGCTTGAGTCTGTGAAGAGAAGTGTCCATGCAGAAGGTTAAGTTCGGCATTCTGGTTTTTCCCGGCTCCAACTGCGACCACGATGCGCACTATGCCGTCTCGTCGGTGCTGAACCAGGAAGCACGGTTCGTCTGGCATAAGGAATCGTCGCTGGGCGATGTGGACGTCGTCGTGATTCCGGGGGGATTCTCGTACGGAGATTATCTTCGTTGCGGGGCCATTGCCAGGTTTTCGCCGATTATGCAGGATGTAGTTCGGTTCGCACGAGCGGGTGGACCGGTGATCGGCATCTGCAACGGGTTCCAGATCCTGACGGAGGTCGGACTTTTGCCCGGCGCCTTGCTTCGGAACGAATCCCTGCGGTTTGTCTGCAAGGATGTTTACGTGAGAGTCGAGCAA
This sequence comes from Bacteroidia bacterium, assembly GCA_022180565.1. Classification (GTDB taxonomy): domain Bacteria; phylum Bacteroidota; class Ignavibacteria; order UBA10030; family UBA10030; genus JACQPU01. The sequence continues at coordinate 158,749 of BQML01000009.1, read as the reverse complement.
GCCGGCGCGAGGTTCACGTCGGCCTGCGCACCCGGGGAAGTGTTGCGGATTCCTATCGCTCACGGTGAAGGTCGTTATGTTGCCGATGCAGAGACGCTCCGGCGACTTGAAGGGGAAGGTCGCGTGGTGTTTCGGTATGTTACCCCGGAGGGTGAGGCTGTTCCGGAAGCCAATCCGAACGGCTCCATGAACAACATTGCAGGTATTCTGAATGAAGGCGGAAACGTACTGGGACTGATGCCTCATCCCGAGCGCGCGTGTGATCCGTTGTTGGGCAATTCGGACGGACAGAAAGTGTTTCAATCCCTGATCCAGAGTTTCGCAGTACACGAGACAGTTCACAACCTGTCGTAACGACAGAGGAGAGCGACCATGTTCGGCAATATCGGCACAGGCGAGATTCTTCTTATTCTTCTTTTCATTCTGATCTTCTTCGGTGCAAAGAAGATTCCGGACCTTGCGCAGGGCCTCGGCAAGGGGATTCGCGAGTTTCGGAAGGCAGCGCGCGAAGTGCAGGAGGACGTAGAACGAGAGACGAAGAAGATCGAGGAGCCCGACAAGAAGTCCTGATGTCCACGACATTCTCGTTTCCTCACGATCCGCCGGCCACCCGCCCGTTCCTCTTACCATGACGAAGACCTTCGGTCGCATCAAGGCCGACCTGCGTTCCGGGGCCGCATCGTGCGAGAGTATCACGATGGAGTACCTCGGAAGCGCGGAGAGCGGCCGGCGCTACAATGCGTTTCTTTCTCTCTTTGCGGAAAAGGCCGTTGCGCGGGCCCGCGAGATCGACCGCAAGCTGAAAGCCGGTACCGCGGGACCTCTGGCCGGTATGGTCGTCGCCGTAAAGGACGTCATCAGCCTGAAGGGTGAGCGCGTGACGTGCGGATCGAAGATTTTGGAGGATTTTGTCGCCCCGTACGACGCGACGGTGATCGAACGCTTGATCGCCGCCGATGCGGTGATCATCGGCAAGACGAACATGGATGAGTTCGCTATGGGATCGTCCACCGAGAATTCCGCGTTCGGACGAACGAAGCTTCCGCAGGACGAGGACCGCGTGCCCGGAGGATCGAGCGGCGGATCGGCGGTGGCGGTTAAGGCGGGGATGTGCACGACGGCCCTGGGTACAGACACCGGAGGGTCCATCCGCCAACCCGCTTCGTTTACCGGTGTTGTGGGGTTGAAACCGACGTATGGCAGGGTTTCGCGGTACGGACTTGTGGCATTCGCGTCGTCATTCGATCAGATCGGTCCTTTTGCGCTGACTGCGCGTGACGCCGCAACGGTGCTGAGGGTCATCGCCGGTCGCGACGAACGCGACGCCACTTCGGCCGACGTTCCGGTTCCCGACTATGAAAAGGCCCTGACGGGAGACGTGCGGGGAGTGACGATAGGCATACCCAAGGAATACTACGGCGAAGCGCTGGATCCCGCCATCCGCGCAGGCGTGGAAAAGGGCATTGAAGCGCTGAAAGCCGGAGGAGCCAAGGTGCGCGAGGTTTCGCTTCCGCATACCGACTACACGATCGCCGCGTATTACATTCTTGCGACCGCCGAGGCATCTTCGAATCTTGCCCGGTATGATGGAGCGAGGTACGGTTACCGTGCCAAAGATGTGAGAGACCTGACGGAAATGTACACCCGCTCACGCAGTGAAGGGTTCGGTGCAGAGGTAAAACGGAGGATCATGCTGGGAACGTACGTGCTGTCGGCCGGATATTATGACGCGTATTATCGCAAGGGGCAGAAAGTGCGGAGGCTCATTCAGAACGATTTTCTGGAGGCCTTTAAGAGCGTGGACTGTTTGGTCACGCCGACGTCGCCTTCGACGGCATTCAAGGCAGGCGAAAAAATTGACGATCCGCTCCAGATGTACCTTTCCGATATCTACACCACGTCCGCGAACCTTGCAGGCATTCCGGGTATCAGCATTCCCTGCGGGGCGGACAAGCAGGGGTTGCCCATAGGATTGCAGATTCTGGGGAAGCATTTTGATGAGGCGACGATTCTCCGGGTGGCGGACTTTCTGGAAACATGTAACATGTAAAATGTAAAATTTAAAATTTAAAATCTAACAATTTAAAATTTACAATTTAAAATTTTAAATGTTATGTCCGTACTCGTAAACAAAAAAACCAAACTCGTTGTCCAGGGTATTACCGGCGGTGAAGGGACGTTTCACACCAAGCAAATGATGGAGTACGGCACCAACGTGGTCGCGGGGGTCACGCCCGGAAAGGGCGGAACGATGTATGACGGCAATGAGAAGGACCGGTTTCCCCGTCCCGTTCCCGTGTTCAATACTGTTTCCGAGGCCGTACAGAAAACGGGGGCCGACACGTCGGTCATTTTCGTGCCCGCGGGATTTGCCGCAGATGCTATCATGGAGGCTGCCGAGGCCGGCATCAAAGTTATTGTGACCATTACCGAAGGCATTCCGGCGAACGACATGGTGAGGGTGTACGAATATCTCCGCAAGAACAACGTTCGCATGATCGGTCCGAACTGTCCGGGCATCATCACGCCGGGCGAGTGCAAGATCGGCATCATGCCGGGCTTTATTCACAAGCCGGGACGGGTTGGGCTCGTCTCGCGCAGTGGAACACTGACCTATGAAGCTGTCTGGCAAATGACCGAGCGGGGGATTGGCCAATCCACGTGCATCGGCATTGGAGGCGACCCGGTCATCGGTACTCGTTTTGTGGACGCGGTCAAACTGTTCAACGAAGACAGGAACACAGACGCCATTGTGATGATCGGGGAAATCGGGGGAACGGCCGAGGAAGAAGCTGCCGAGTACATCAAGAAGCATGTGAAGAAACCCGTCGTAGGGTTCATTGCGGGGCAGACGGCGCCTCCGGGGCGGAGGATGGGTCATGCCGGAGCGATCATTGCGGGCGGCAAGGGGACGGCCGCGGAGAAAGTGGCCGCCATGAAGGCCGCCGGTATCCATGTGGTCGACAGCCCGGCGCTGATCGGGGAGATGGTAGAGAGGGTGCTTGGCAGGAGGAAGGCCGGGAAAACAGCAGGGGGCAAGAAGAAAGTAGTAAGGAGTAAGGGAAAAGCGGCAAGGAGAGGGGGAAAAAGGAGTAGGAAGGGGCGGAGGAAGTGAAACGTGAATCGTGAATTATGAATTGAAAATTGTAAACATCCCAATCACCAATTAACCATCCCGTTTCACCCATGCCTGCAGAGCGCACTCTCGCCATTCTCAAACCCGACTGTGTCCGCAAGAATCTCCAGGGCGAGGTTCTGGCCAGAATTCAGAAAGCCGGATTCAAGGTTCTGAGTCTCAAAACAGTTCGCCTCACGAAAGAAACCGCGGGCGCCTTCTATGCCGTTCACAAAGGTCGTCCGTTCTACGATGAGCTGGTGAATTTCATGTCGAGCGGACCGTGTGTTCCGATCGCGCTGGAGAAAGCCAACGCGGTCGCCGACTTTCGCACGCTCATCGGCGCCACCGATCCCCGGGAAGCTGCCGAGGGGACGATCCGCAAACTCTACGCCGACAGCAAGGGGGAGAACATTGTTCACGGATCGGACTCCGTGGAGAACGGAAAAAGCGAAGTGGCGTTCTTTTTTTCGGAGAGCGAGTTGGTGTAGGTTGATCAACCCCGCTCGCAACGTTTCAATCAACATTCACAGAATTGGAGGATGATCAGAATTGGAAATCCCCATTGTGCAAATTCTGAAATTCTGTGAATTCTGATTCGAAACAGTCCGGCCCCATGCTTCTCTCCCGCTGGAAAAAACTTTCCTCAAAGATCCTCTCCGGGAATCCGTGGTGGACCTACAAGCTCGACGAATTTGAAAGCCCGAGGGGAACGCGAGGGCAATACCACTACGTCCATACCCCCGGATCGAGCATGGTGATTCCTGTGCTCGACGATGGGAAGGTCGTTCTGGTGCATCAATATCGGTACTTGCGCGATATGCCCAGTCTGGAGTTTCCCTGCGGAGGAGTCAAGGAGGGCACGACGTACGAAGAGACTGCGGATCACGAATTGGCTGAAGAGGCGGGTTTGAAGGCGCGCCACAAAGAGCTGATCGGGGAGTTCAATCCGTTTAACGGAGTCACCGACGAGATCTGCAGAGTCTATCTGGCACGGGGGCTGACCCGCGTGCCGAAGAAGCCGGATGAAACCGAGGAGTTTTTTGAGGAAATGCATCTGACCCCCCGCGAACTCGATCTGAAGATCGAACGGGGGGAAATATGGGATGGTATGACGCTGGCCGCGTGGGCTATGGCGAGACACAGGTTGATAGGGAAATCCTAAATTCGAATATCGAAGCACGAAATGGGGTGTTGGATCTCGATAGTTGAATTTCGTGTTTATGCTCCTATTCACATTCATGCTCAAAACTCTCCTCCTTATCCTTCTCGCGTCTCACGTCTCGCTTCTCACGACCCCTGCCGCTTCCCAGGTCCTTCCCGGCGCCGACCGCCTCTTCTCTGACGAGTATATCCGCCTCATTGCCGGCAAGCGCGTTGGACTGGTCACCAATCATACCGCTTTTCTCAGCAACGGTGTTCATCTCGCCGATTCGCTGGTCGGACATCCGCAGGTAACTCTTGCGGCGTTGTTTGGACCCGAACACGGGATACGCGGCGAAGCAGGAGCAGGGGACGAAGTCGGCGATTCCGTCGATTCCCTCACCGGCGTGCGCGTTTATTCGCAGTACGGCAAGACCACCAAGCCGACGATGGCTATGCTGGAGGGCCTCGACGTTCTTCTGTACGATATCCAGGATGTCGGGGCGCGGTTCTATACGTATATCAGCACCATGACCTTTGCGATGGAGGCCGCCGCGGAGGCGGGAATCCCGTTTGTGGTTCTTGACCGGCCGAATCCGATCACGGGCGAGCGCGTCGAGGGGTTCGTCCTCGAAGATTCCTTGAAATCCTTCGTCGGCATGCATCCGATTCCCATCGTCTACGGAATGACCTCCGGCGAGCTTGCGCTGATGATCAACGAATTGGGATGGCTGAAGGGCGGCATCAAGGCCCGTCTGACGGTGGTCAGGATGCACGGGTGGAAGAGGTCGATGTGGTACGATGAAACGGGCCTGCGGTGGATTCCCCCCTCACCAAATATGCGAACCGTTCAAACGGCAGTTGTGTATCCGGGAACCTGTTTGTTCGAAGGGACGAATCTTTCCGAGGGTCGAGGGACCGATTCGCCTTTTGAACTGGTCGGGGCGCCCTTTGTTGATGCCCGGGGATGGGCGGAAGCATTGAACGGCCTCAAGCTGGCGGGTGTTCGTTTTCAACCGGTGGTCTTTACGCCGTCGGTTTCCAAATACGCGGGTGTGGAATGCCGGGGGGTGCGCGTCGATGTGACAGATCGTGAGATGTTCGAGCCGGTGAGGACCGGCCTTTGGATGCTTGCCACGGTGTTCGACCTCCACAAGGACGAGGCGGTCTGGAAGCCGCGGGGCATTGACCGTCTTGCGGGAACGGTTCTCGTGCGCGAGGGAATCGGCAAAGGTCAGATCCCCGACGCCATGCTCGAACGCAAGAAGGCCTCCCTGCGTTCGTTTCTTGCTTTGAGAAAGCGGTTTCTGCTGTACTGATCTGCAGGAGCGTCGAACCCTCCCTTCCGCAAGCACACTTCGCCTTGTTGATCGCTTGATTCTTTTCCTTGGGCTGAATATCTTCCGTTCTCGCCATGCCTTCCCGAAAAACCACGCCATCAACCCGGCGAAAAGCATCTGCTCGGGGTATCACTGAGCAGTACAAGATTCTCTTTGAGTCCAATCCCCTGCCCATGTGGGTGTATGACGCGGAGACGTATCGGTTCCTCGCCGTCAACCGCGCGGCGGTGGAGAAGTACGGCTATACGCGCGATGAATTTCTTTCCATGACGATCAAGGATATCCGTCCTGCCGAGGATATTCCCCGCCTCCTGGCGAATCTCAGCGACCGAAGATCGGATTTCGAACAATCCGGAGTCTGGAGGCATGTCACGAAGGCGGGGGAAATGCTTGAGGTTGAAATCGTGTCACACGCTCTCGAATTTGAAGGGAGGCGTTCCCGTTTGGTGCTGGTCAATGACGTGACGCGAAGGAGAAAGGCGGAGCAAGAAGTTCACGATGCGGCCCAGAGGTATCGCAGTACGCTGGATCATATGCTGGAGGGCTGTCAGATTATCGATCGCGAGTATCGGTATGTCTATGTCAATGACGCCGCGGCCCGCCATGGGCGGAGCGCGAAAGAGGATTTGGTGGGACGGACTATGATGGAAAAGTATCCGGGGATCGAAGGCACCGAAATGTTCCATCACTTGAGGCGGTGCATGGAGGAGCGCGTTCCGCATCTGATGGAGAACGAGTTCACGTTTCCCGATGGATCGAAGGGATGGTTCCAACTCAGTATGGAGCCGGTGCCGGAAGGAGTGTTCATCTTGTCGTCGGACATCACCAAAGAGAAGAGGCAGGAGGAGGAGCTCAGAGCGTATCGCGAACAGCTGGAGGAGCTGGTGAAGCGAAGGACCGTTCAGCTGGAGGAGGTGAACAAGGAGCTTGAAGCGTTTTCGTATTCCGTTTCACATGATCTACGGGCTCCGCTGAGGCACATCAGCGGGTTTGTGGAGCTCTTGAGAAAGCATAACCAGATCACGCTGGATGAGACGGCGCGTCGCTACATGGATATCATCGCGGGGGCGGCAGTGCAAATGGGACAACTCATTGATGATCTTCTCGTGTTTTCCCGCATGAGTCGGACCAACCTTATGGAGTCACAAGTGGATTTGGGAGGATTAGTGAGGGAAGTGATTCAGGATCTGGCGGGGGAGCAAAAGGACCGGAACGTTGAGTGGAACGTAGGAGAGTTGCCGGTGGTAAACGGCGACCGTGCGATGCTGCGTGTGGTGTTTGTCAATCTCCTTGGAAACGCCCTGAAGTACACAAGGCCGCGGGACGTTGCGGTGATCGAGATCGGATCGAAGAAGGACGATTCCGCGGTGACGTTCTGGGTCAAGGACAACGGGGTGGGGTTCGACATGAAATACAAGGACAAACTCTTCGGCGTGTTCCAGCGCCTGCATTCGGTGGAGGAATTTGAAGGAACGGGGATCGGTCTTGCCACGGTGCGGAGGATCATCAGCAGGCATGGGGGCAAAACGTGGGCCGAGGGAGCCGTCAACGAGGGCGCGATGTTCTGTTGCTCACTTCCGGGAGAGCATTCCGGGCAAACACTCAAAGGAAACTGATCATGGCAGACCTGAAACGAATCCTCCTCGTCGAGGACAACCCTGCAGACGTGGAACTGACGCTGACGGCGCTGGCGGAACACAACCTGGCCAACGAAGTCGATGTCGCCAACGATGGAGAGCAGGCGCTGGACTACTTGTACCGGCGGGGGAAGTATGCCATGAGGGGAAACGGAAATCCGGCCGTCGTTCTGCTGGACATCAAGATGCCGAAGGTCGACGGGTTGACGGTGTTGAGGACGATCAAGCAGGACAAGGATCTGATGACCATTCCCGTCGTGATGTTGACGTCATCACGAGAAGACCGCGATCTTGCCGAGTGCTACAATCTCGGCGTGAACGCCTACGTGGTGAAGCCCGTGAACTTCGAAGAGTTTGTCGGAGCCGTGAGCAAGGTTGGTCTGTTCTGGGGTGTGCTCAACGAGCCGCCGCCGGGAAGTGTGAAGAGGCGGTGATCTTAGACCCCGGACAGGGCCTGTTTCAGATCGTCCCTGATATCCTCAACATCCTCAATTCCCACTGAGAGTCTCACAAGTCCGTCTCCAATACCGATCCTTCGTCTCTGTTCGGCGGAGATGAAGGAATGGGTCATCGTCGCCGGGTGTGAGATCAGTGTCTCAACCCCGCCCAGACTTTCCGCCAGCGCGCAGAGTTTCACACGCTTCAGAAAAGATTTTGCGCGGTCCAGGGTGCCGAGATCGAAGGAGATCATTCCTCCGAATCCTCTCATCTGTTTCTTTGCGAGCCGGTGCTGGGGATGGGAAACCAGTCCCGGAAAATTCACTTTCTTCACTTTTCCCTGCTGTGCGAGGAACTCCGCGATATCGATTGCATTGCGATTGTGCCGGTCCATCCGCACGGCGAGCGTCTTGATGCCCCTCAAGCACATCCATGCTTCAAACGGACTCATGATGCCGCCGATCGATTTCTGGAGGAACCTCAGGCGATCGGCCGTTTCCTTGTTGTTGAGGACGATGAGCCCGCCCAGCATGTCGCTGTGACCGTTGAGGTACTTTGTCGCGCTGTGCACGACCATGTCGATTCCGTACTCCAGCGGATTCTGCAGGTAGGGTGTCGCGAACGTGTTGTCCACGACGGAGAGGAGTTTCTTGTCCTTACAGATGTTCCCAACGCCGGTGAGGTCCGTTACTTCCATGGTGGGATTCGTCGGCGTTTCGATATACACCATCCGCGTGTTCGGCTTCAGGGCCTTCCGGATGTTGTCCAGATCGGTCGTATCCACAAACGAGAACTCGAGGCCGAAGTTCGAGAGCACACCCTGGGCAAGGCGGTACACCCCGCCGTACACGTTGTGGGATGCAACAACGTGCTCGCCGGTGTTGAGAAGGGAGAACAGCGTTGAAATGGCGGCCATGCCGGAGGCGAATGCGAGACCCTCCGATCCGCCCTCCAGTGCCGCGATCTGTCGTTCGAGCACCGTTCTTGTGGGATTCGATACCCGGGCGTACTCGTACCCCTTGTTTTTTCCGAGTTCCTCCTGCACATAGGTCGAGGTCAGGTGGATGGGGGTCATAATGGATCCGTAGGTCGGATCCGGTTCAATAGCCGCGTGGATTGCTTTCGTTGAAAAGCCCATGGTTGCTCCTTGGTTGCGCACGATCCTCACTGATCCTCGCGGATGTTCACAGATGTGTTACGAGAATGAGTACAAGAAATGATCAGTGGAGAAGCGATATTATTGCCTCATCGGGTCAGAATCAATCGTTTGATCTCAACTCGTTCGCCGAAATTGATGAGTAATGCCAATTGGTAGTGGGTGTTCTTCAGATAACCCAGCACTTGGGTCACATGGTCTTGCGAAATTGACCGAACAGTCTTGGTTTCAACAATGATCTTCTCTTCAACGAGAATATCGACGCGTTGAGTGCCAACCCTCTTGTTCTGGAAGAATATCGGCAGATCCTTTTGTTGCTCGTTGTCCAGGCCAAGTTCCCGCAACTTCAAAGCAAGGGCATTTTCATAGGTCTTCTCGCTTAAGCCCTTGCCAAGGGCGTTATGCACTGCAAACGCTGCCCCGATGATTCTCTCCGTGATCTCTGCATAAAGATACTTTCCCATATTCCCCCCATGTGAAATGCTTCTGAATCCCTATTTCCCTCTTCTCATTCTCGTAACCCATCAGCGAGTATCTGCGAGGATCAGCGAGTATCTTGCGTCAACGCGACATATACTCAATCACATCATACCTCGTCACTATCCCCACCACCTTCTTCCCGTCCTCCACCAGTACGGCAGGATGTTTCTTCGAGAGAAACGCGATGGCATGGTTAATCGGTTCGTCACGACCGACAGACGGGAAGGGCGGCTTCATGACGGTGCTGACGGGAGCATCGAACGTGGCGGGATTCGCAATGACCGCGCTCATCAAATCGCTCTCGTCGACACTGCCGACCACAGTACCGTTATCGATGACGGGCAACTGAGAAACGTTATGTTCATTGATGAGGTCGAGCGCCTTTCGCACGGTTGCCGCCGGGTCGATCGACACCAGAACCGGAACACCCCGCTTGCTTTCGAGAACATAGCCGATCGTGATCTTTTCGGGAATGAGGAAGCGATTCTCCCTCATCCAATCGTCATTATAGATCTTGCTCAGATATCGTTCGCCGGTGTCGGGGAGCAGAACAACAACAATGTCGTCGCCGCTCAGTCGTTCGGCATATTTCAGGGCTCCAGCCATCGCTGTTCCGGCCGATCCCCCGACAAAGATCCCCTCCTCCCGTGTCATGCGCCGGGCCATCAAAAACGACTCCCGGTCGGTTACCTCAATCACGTCGTCCACAAACTGAAACTGCAGAACGCCGGGGACGTAATCCTGACCGATTCCTTCCACTTTGTAGGTTTTGAAGACCGGACTGAACTTTTTTGTGTAAAAGTACTCGCGGAGGACCGATCCCTTCGGATCAATTCCAATGACCTTGATGGCGGGGTTCTTTTCCTTCAGGTACCTTCCCGTCCCTGTAATAGTGCCGCCGGTTCCGATGCCGCAGACAAAGTGAGTGATTTGGCCTCCGGTTTGTTCCCAGATCTCGGGGCCGGTCGTCAGGTAGTGCGCTTCGGGATTCTTGGGGTTGTAGTACTGGTTTGCCAGGATGGAGTTTGGCGTTTCGCGGACAATCCGCTTTGCAACTTCGGTATAACTTTCTGGAGACTCGTGGGGGACGGCCGTGGGGGTGACGATGACCTCGGCGCCGAAGGCCCTCAGGAGCCTGATTTTCTCGATGCTCATCTTGTCCGGCATCGTGAAAATGCAATGGTAGCCCTTGACTGCGGCGGCGATGGCCAGACCCAGGCCGGTGTTTCCGGAAGTGGCCTCGACGATAGTGCCTCCCGGTTTCAACCGCCCCTCACGTTCGGCCTCTTCAATGATCCCGATACCGATTCTGTCCTTTACAGAACCGCCCGGGTTAAAAAACTCAACCTTGGCAAAAACAGACGGCTTGAGACCTTTTGTAATCTTGTTCAGCCTTACAAGCGGGGTCTGTCCTACGGTAGAGAGAATGGTTTCGTGGTATTTGATCTTCGACAGGTCCTTCGGCATTCGGGCGGGCCTCCTTGACATCAAAATCCGTCAAAATCGGCAAGAAACACGAAAATTTTACGCAATATAAGCACAAATGGGCGCAAACCCAAAGAAATAAGGGGCACCATAACTATTACCATTCAACCATTCGTCCCTCCCAAGTGTACACTCGTACCACCGAGTCGGGTTATTGTCCTTGACATTACTCCTTCTTTTGTTTAACTTTTCTGCCCATTTTTTGTGAAAAATAGCTCAATTCTTGTCAAAAACGATTCGTTTTTTGGAAATTTATGGCAACAACAGCTGATTTTCGTGTTGGGATGGTTATCAAGTTTAACGGGGAGCTCCACCGGATAGACGAGTTTATCCATAGGACCCCTGGGAACCTGAGGGCCTTCGTTCAGGCCAAGCTCAGGAACCTGCGAAACGGCAGGGTAACTGAAAACAGGTTCAGGTCGGGGGAGACGGTGGAAGAGGTGAGGGTGGATCAGAAGGAGTTCCAGTATCTGTATCATGACGGAGCCAGTTATCAGTTCATGGACAAGGAAAGTTACGAGCAAATCCCCGTTGATGAGAAGATCCTCGGTGAGGGTGCGAAGTTTCTGAAGGAGGGGGAGACGGTTCAGCTCATGCTTGTGGAGGGCGCGGTCATCGGGGCGGAGATTCCATTCAATGTACACTTGAAGGTTGTGGAGACGGTGCCGGGTGTCAAGGGGGACACCGCCACGGGGGCGACCAAGCCGGCGACGGTGGAAACCGGCGCCACGGTGAACGTTCCGCTTTTCATTAACGAAGGGGATGTGATCAAAGTGGACACGAGGACGGGGGAGTATTTGGAGCGGGTGAAGAATTAGGGGAAGCGGAAGAAGCACGAAAAACGAAGCACGAAAAACGAAATACGAAGCACGAAATACGAAATACGAAATACGAAACATGCGCCAAATAGCATCGTGCTTCGATATTAGGATTTCGAAATTCTGATTGGAGCCTTCATGGATCTCTCCTACATCAAAAAGATCATCAAGCTTGTGGAACACAGCGGTGTGGATGAAATTGAAATTGAGGAAGAAGGCAAGAAGATCAGGGTTGCCAAAAACCGGAATTCGACCGGCGGGTATGCTCAGCCGATGATGCAGATGCCCGTGTACCAGCCCGTTCAGGCCCCCGCTCCGCAGACGACGGCTCCCTCTGTCCCCGCTCCGCAAACCGAAGAGAAACCAAAATCGGCGGAGAAAACCTACCATGAGATTCGATCACCGATTGTCGGGACATTCTATCGCGCTCCTTCTCCGGATGCCGAGCCGTATGTCGAAGTAGGACAAGCCGTCAAAGCAGGAGACGTGCTGTGTATCGTTGAAGCGATGAAGCTTATGAACGAGATCGAATCCGACATTGCCGGAACGGTCGTCAAGATTGCCGTCGACAATGCCAGGCCCGTCGAGTACAATCAAACGCTGTTTTACATCGATCCTGCCTGATCCTCACCGACTTCCGATCATCATCCGTGTTCAAAAAAGTTCTTATAGCCAACCGCGGCGAGATAGCCCTCCGTGTAATCCGTGCCTGCCGGGAGATGGGGATCAAGACCGTGGCCGTTTATTCTGAGGCCGATCGCCTATCCCTGCACGTCAAGTTCGCCGACGAAGCCGTGTGTATCGGTCCGCCCCCCAGCAAGGAGAGTTACCTGAACATTCCTCGCATCATGGCTGCGGCAGAGATTACGAACGCCGATGCGGTGCATCCGGGCTACGGGTTTCTGGCTGAGAATGCAAGTTTTGCGGAAATTTGTGCCACGTCCGGCATCACGTTCATTGGGCCCACCCCGGAGGCGATTTCGGCTATGGGGGATAAGGCCCTGGCCAAGGATACCATGCGCAGGGCCGAGGTTCCGGTGGTGCCAGGGTCGGAAGGAATCATTTCGAGTTTCAATGAAGCCAAGCGCATAGCGTCAGACATTGGATACCCGGTGATGATCAAAGCCACGGCGGGAGGCGGCGGGCGGGGGATGCGGATTGTGCGCGATGCATCGGAGCTTGAAAACGCCTTCAAGACCGCAAGCCATGAAGCGGAGACGGCTTTTGGGAATGCGGCGGTGTATATTGAAAAATATGTCGAAGAGCCCCGCCACGTTGAAATCCAGGTCATGGGAGACCGGTACGGTAATGTGGTACATTTTGGCGAGCGCGATTGTTCGATCCAGCGCCGGCATCAGAAGCTTGTTGAGGAATCCCCCTCGCCGGCCCTGACACCCGAGCTGCGCGAAGCGATGGGCGCTGCTGCCGTGCGGGGCGCAAAGAGCGTCAAGTACGTAGGAGCGGGGACCATTGAGTTTCTCCTCGATAAGCACAAGAATTTCTATTTCATGGAGATGAACACGAGGATCCAGGTGGAGCATCCGGTGACCGAGGAGGTCTATGGTGTGGACCTTGTCAAGATGCAGATCGAGATGGCAGGTGGCGGACGGGTGAAAAAGGCGGCTTTGAAACCCCAGTGGCATGCCATCGAATGCAGGATTAACGCCGAGGATCCGTTGCACAATTTCAGGCCTTCGCCGGGAAAGATTGAGACGCTCCATTTTCCGGGAGGATTCGGCGTCCGCGTGGATACGCATGCTTACGACGGATATCAAATTCCGCCCTTTTACGACTCGCTTGTTGCCAAACTGATTGTCAAGAGCAAGCGGCGCGAAGAGGCGATCGAGAAGGCATACTACGCACTGGACGAATTTGTTGTTGAAGGCATCCATACGACGATTCCGTTCCACAAGAAGCTCATGAGAGACGAGCGCTTCCGGAGCGGGAAATTTGACACGACGTTCATTGAGTCCTGGAACGGACTGGACTGAACGAACGACTGACGAACGGAGAAAGCGACCATGAACCTGCCGGAGAATCTGAGTTATACCAAAGACCATGAATGGATTCGGATCGAAGGTGAGACCGGAATCGTGGGGATTACCGATTATGCCCAGGGGGAACTGGGGGATATTGTGTTCGTCGAGCTTCCCCAAAAAGGCGCCACTCTCGTGCAGGGGAAGTCCTTCGGGACGATCGAGGCGGTAAAGGCTGTATCCGATTTGTACGCCCCCCTGAGCGGCGAGGTGCTCGAGGTGAACAAGGCCGTTCAGGAAACCCCTGAAATCGTCAACAAGGACCCGTACGGTTCGGGCTGGATGATCAAGCTCCGGATCGGCAATCGGGATGAGCTGAAGAACCTGCTGACTGCCGAGGCATACTCGAAGCTCATCGCCAAGTAACTGCTTTTCCTCTACCTCCTCCCAGAAACCGTCCTGACCGGATGCCACGCCGCGGCAGGATGCGCCTGTTGAACGGTCGTTTGCACTTCACACGGGCTTTGGGTACTTTGGACCCACGTGAGAACCTCCTTGCATGAACGTTGAAGCGATAGTCTCTCTTGCCGCGACGGTTCTGCTTGTTTTCTTCGGGGGAGCGGTATTTCTCGCGAACCCACGCTCTCCAATCGGCCGGATCTGGCTGATGCTGACGAGTGTTCTGGCCACCTGGGCGTTCGGGGATTTTGGCATTCATCTGCATGAAAGCGCGCCGGCGGCGGAGTCGTTCCTCCCTGTTGCGTCGACGGCCCTGGCCCTGGTTCCCTCCGTCTTTCTCGACTTTTCTCTTGCATTCTACGGTCGGTCCGGTCGAGCTCGTCTCTACGCGATCGTTCCCGCCTACGGTATCGGTCTGACCTTCGCCGCCCTTGCGCTCCACGGGTATTTCTTCTCGATTTCCAGGTCGGGGAACGTCCACGCGATGACTCACGGGGAGGGGTATGAGTGGTTTCGTGCGTGGCTTCTCCTGTGTCTTGCCGCCGGTTTTGTGTTCCTTGTCATCAAATACCGAATGACCCGATCCCGGCCGGAGCGCTCCCAGGTTCTCCTTTTTCTCCTGAGTCTCGCTGTGCCGGCGGGTGTTGCTCTGTGCGTGGATTCTTCTTTTCTGCCTGAGCAGATCAAAGCCCAGCCTGTCCACTTGACGCTTGTGGGCATCACAGGGATGGGGGTTGCCGCGGGCGCGCTTCTGAAACTACGACTGCTGTCGCCGATCGAGGATTTCGTTGCCGGACGGGTGCTGGATTCGGCGGGCGACCTTGTGTGCGCAATCAACGGCAACGGATACATCACGTTTGCGACCGAGGCGTTCCGAAAGGCCTTGGCCGTACCCGCGGACAGGGCCTGGGGGGCCGTGCACGTGAAGGATTTTGTTGTGGAATTCGAGCGTGTCTATGAAATGCTTACTGAGCCCTTTCCGGAAGCTGGCCGTGGGTTCGAGCTTCGTTACCGCGCGATGGATGGAAGAGAGTTTCCCGCTTCCGTGGCGGTGACACCGATGGTGGAAAGCGGTCGCATGCGCGGATTGATTCTGATCGCGCGGGATGTGAGCGAACGGAGAGAACTCGCGCGCCTTGCGGAGGAGTCGGAGGAAAAATACCGGAACATCGTCGACAGCTCGCTGGACGGACTCATGGTGGTCCAGAACGCCAAGCCGGTCTTTGTCAACGCATCCGCCGTCAGAATCTTTGAGTACGAATCCCCGGCGGCGATGCTTGCGGTTCCTTTCGAAGACCTCATTGCTCCGGGGAGCAAGGCTTTCTTCGGCAAGGAACTCTTCGAGGGCGAAGTGGGGAAGGACATCTTCAAGAATTACGAATTGAAGGGATTGACGAGGACAAAGAGGATCATCGATCTGGAGATGAATGCGCGCATCATCCGGTGGAACGGCAGTCCCGCCATGCTCTCCTCGCTCAGGGATATCACGGAACGGAAGACACTCGAGCGGGAACAGGCCTTGTGGTTCTGGGAACAGGAAGCTCTGACCGCGATCGACCGCCAGTTGGTTGCGATGGTGGATCTGGAGGACCTCCTGAATCTTGTCGCACGGAGTGCGCGGGCCTTTGCACGCGCTGAGTTTACAGGGGTCATTCTGGTCGATGAGGAACGGGAGACCTATGTCTGGCGCGGCGTGTGGGGGAACGTCCACCCCGTTCCCGCGGCACCGCTTCCGCTTCTGGACGTGCACAGAGATCTTTTTCTGAAAGAAAAAACCATTACGTTCTCACGGACGGAACGCCCGGGTCTTATCACGGAAGGAGACTTTCCCGTTCTTGCACGGGAGGGGTTGGTGACGGCGGCGGGTTTTCCGTTCGGGATCAAGAAAAATCTCCGGGGCGTCGTAATTGTGGGTTTTCGTCGGGAACACGGTTTTAAGGACCGCGAACTGCGGCTGTTGTCATCCCTCGCCGGAAAGTCGGCGATCGCCATCTCGAACGCGGAATTGTACGAAGACCTGCGCGAGCGAGAACAGCAGTTGGAGAAGCTCACGACTGCGCGGGTGGCCTCTCATGAGGAAGAACGACGGCGAATCGCGCGCGAGATTCACGACGGCCTGGGCCAGATGCTCACCGCGATCAAGTTTCATGTCGAGGTGCTCGAAGACAGCGTGGGAAAGGACTCGAAAGAGCGGAAACAACTGGAAGAGATCAAGACCCTCCTGGACAGCGTGATGACGGAGGCAAGAGAGATTTCCTACAATCTGATGCCGAGCGTTCTGGAGGATTTCGGACTTGTGCCGGCACTGCAGTTGTTATGCGAAAACGTTTCGCGTCGGCTCAACCTGAACGTTGCCTTTCGCTCCCACGGAATCGACGGACGACTCGACCGTTCCCTCGAAGTCAACCTCTATCGGATCGTTCAGGAAGCCTTGAATAACGTCGCGAAGCACTCCGGCGCGTCGACGGTCGATGTTCAACTGCTCGGAATGGCCGGAGGAACCCGTCTGGTCATTGAGGATGACGGCAAAGGTTTTACGCCGTCAGGTTCCGGAAAAGCCGTCGGCTCCGATCGCGGGATCGGCATTGTCAGCATGCGCGAGCGCGCGGTCTCGTTCGGAGGCACGCTGACGATCGAATCCAGCGTGGGTAAGGGAACAACGATCATTGTGGAAATTCCAAAACCGACTCAAGCGCATGGCTAACATCAGGATACTTCTTGCCGACGATCACGAGCTGATCCGCACGGGAATGAGGAACCTCATCGGAAGCAACAGCGATTTCCAGATTGTCGGAGAGGCAGCGGATGGAGAGGATACGATTGCCAAAGTCCGGCAGTTGCGGCCGGATGTTGCGATCGTGGATATTTCCATGCCGAAGTTGTCGGGAATCGAGGCGGCCAAACGTATCTGCAAAGAGTTCCCGTCCGTCAGGGTTCTGGTGCTGACGATGCATGAGAATGCAGAATATGTGTACCAAATCCTGAAATCCGGCGCGAGCGGATACCTGCTGAAGAATGCCGGAAAGGACGAGATCACTCAGGCCATTTATGCCGTAATGAAGGGGAACAAGTTCTTCAGCCCCCGTATCTCCGACCTGATGATCTCTGAATACGTGAAAAAGGCAGAGAAGCGCGACGAGAGGAGCGAAGAGGCAATCCTGACGCGGCGCGAAGAGGAGGTGCTCCGATACATCGCCCGAGGCATGAATAATCAGCAAATCGCCGAAAAACTCTTTATTAGCCCGCGCACCGTGGAAACCCACCGAACCAATATCATGCAGAAGCTCAATATCCACGACGCCCCTAACCTTGTTCGCTACGCACTCGAAAACGGGTATGGCCGTGAGTGATCCGCGTCTCTTTTTTCGTTTCCACCCTTCCGTCTCAAACCGGGACTGACGTCCCGCCTCTCCTCATTCGTCGGATTTCCGCCCGATTTTTCTTTTCTGACTGACTCATTTCGTCTACGGAAATCACCGTAGGTTATCTACGGAATCGCCCTGAAGGCAAAAATACGGCCCCAGGTCGATGCGGCTTGGGCGATTCCTTCCGAATTTACTGCAGATTGTTCTCACGCTGTATCATCCTCCCTCATTATCAATCCAAAGGTTTTCCCATGGACGCTATTCGTGTTGTTTTGGCCGACGATCATGCTGAGTTTCGTCGGGTCGTCCGCGAGTTTCTCAAAAAACTCCCGCACGTGGAGATTGTCGGAGAGGCCGCGGACGGTATGCAGGCCATCGAACAGGTTGAACGGCTCAGTCCCAACGTGGTGCTCATGGACATCAGCATGCCGTCGATGAACGGGATCGAAGCGACGAAGATCATCAAAGAGCGGTGGCCGGCGACGCACGTGCTCATCGCAACGACGCACGACAGTCGCATCTACCGCCTCCAGGCCGAAGACGCCGGAGCCGACGCCTATGTGATGAAAGCGGATTTGAAACCGGCGCTGGAATCCATCTTCGACCTGTCGATCTCAGCGCGGACTGCCGATCGTTTTTCGTTCCCCCTTCAAACAAAGGAGCGCTTATGAGGATCCTCATTGTCGAAAATTGTGCGCCGTTGCGCCGACTCCTCTCGGAGTTTCTCGAGGCCCATCCGGGCGTAGAAGTGGTGGGCGAGGCCTGCAACAGCGCAGAGGCAATCGGATTGATGATGTCTCTTTCCCCGGATCTTGTGCTCATGGGACTGGGCATGCCGGGGAAAGACGGCTATGAAGCGACCGAGGTCATCAAGACCCGATGGCCGCAAACGCGGGTTGTTATCCTGTCCGATCATCTTAGCGACGCCTACCGCCAGGCGGCGCGCGCGGTTCATGCCGATGATTACATCGAAAAGCGGTCGATGAAGACGCCGCTCGCGAACGTGCTGAGCAGGGTGCACCTGTCATCGGAGGCCGCCTGAGCGTTAGACCGTGCATGCAGTGACGTCCATAGCGACAAGGCTGACGGCGAGGAATCGACGGATTGCTCTGGCAATCGTCGTTTCCGCGCTGGCGTTTGCTTTCCCCGCGCTGTCCTTTGCCCAGGGCTCCTTTCGGTCGAACGCGTCCGGGAACTGGGGTACCGCAGGAACATGGACCCTCGTTTCGGGAACGGATGCCGACGGGATTCCCGACGCGAATGATAATGTCGACATCGTCAACGGTCACACTGTTATCGTCAATGTCAATGCCGCAGTCAACAACCTGACGGTGTCGGCGGGAACTCTGGACATCCGGGGTGTGACGTTCACCGTGAACGGCGCAACATCCGTGAGCGGATCGCTCGCCTTCACGACATCCACCGCGGGCACAAAAACATTTGTGGGTCCGATCACGATCAATCCCGGCGGTACGTGGAGTCATTCGGCCAATGAAACGGTCGTGATTCAAGGCGGGATCACCAACAACGGATCGTTCAGCACAGGAACCGGCGCCTATACGTTCAACACGAACAGTCAGACGCTTGCCGGAAGTAATCCTCTCACGTTCGGGGGCAACGCTTCGATCACCGGTGCCATTACGGTGACCAACACAACGACCGTGAACGTGGCGGGCAGTGTGACCGGCTCCGTGGCCGGTTCGACGTGGCTGAACGACGCGGGATCGACGCTTAACGCGGCGGCCGCAGTGATGGCAACCGGTGTCCTCAATGCATCGGCCAGTCCGAACACGGTCAACTACAACGGCGGCGGTGCCCAGACCATCAAGGCCGCAACCTACGACAATCTCACGATAGCCAAATCCGGCGGTACGGCGACAACCGGCGGAACCACAACCGTGAACGGAACTTTCAGCGTCGTCAGCGGCACGACGGCCATCAGCGGCGTGACCTTTGCGGCGAACGGTCCAACGGTCATCGACGGAACGTTGAACATCACGGGAGCGGCGGGGACGAAGACCTTTGCCGGTCCCGTGACGTTGAACGCGGGCGCCGTGTGGAACAATTCGGCCAACGAGGCGGTGACCTTCCAAAACGGATTGACCCATAATGGAACAACCTTCACCGCCGGAACCGGTGTTCATACCTTCGACACCAATTCCCAGGCAATCTCCGGCTCGTCTCCTCTCACGATTCCCTCGGTGACGATTACCGGTGTCACCCTCACAAACAATGCGACGCTGACCGTTTCCACGGCCCTGGCAGGAACGGGGGAGCTGGTCAATGCATCGGCCGGCGTTCTGAACATCAATTTCACGGGAACACCCTCCCTTACGACTCTGACGGCGTCGGCTCCCGGCAACACGGTCCAGTACGGGGCCGCCGGCGCGCAGACCATCAAAGTACCGAGCGGTTCCACGTACCATCATCTGGTTCTTGCCACCAGCGGCGCGAAAACGGCGGGCGGAGCGCTGACGGTGAACGGAGACCTGACCCAGAGCGGATCCGCCTCGTTCAACGCCGGAACGTCCCTCACGCACACCCTTGCCGGAAGCTGGATTCTGAACACGACTGCGGCCACACCTTTCAGCTTTACGACCGCAAGCACAATCGTCTTTACAACCCCGAGCCCCCCGGCTCAAACAACCATCGGCGGAACCACGACGGCAACAATCGCCCTGAACAACCTCACCATCAACAACACCGCCGGTGTTGCCGTCAACGAGAACATCAGCTTCCAGACAGGAACGGCGCCGACCCTCACGGTCGCAAGCGGGGCAACGCTGACGCCGGCCGCGACAGCCATCATCAGCGGCACGACAGGGACGCTGACGGGAGGCGGAACGGTCAAGGTCACGCGAACGGCAGTAACGGCGGACTTTCTGAGCCAATATACGATTGCAACCAAGGACCTCTCCTCCCTCATCGTCGACTATGACGCGACGGGTGCGCAAACGGTCAACGCTCTCAATTACTTCGGCCTGACGATCCAGGGCTCGCGGGGAGCCAATTCTGTCACCCTGCAATCTGGCACGATCGGGGTATCGGGCGCCTTCACCCCTGCAGCAACGTTCACTTCGGGCGGCTATGCGGTGACCGGCAACACGGTCGATTTCAACGGTGGCGGCGCGCAAACCGTGCCCGCCTTCGGTTACAACAACCTCACCCTGAGTAACGCCGGCACAAAGACGTTTGCGACAGGAACGGCCGGCATTCTCGGGGTCTTTACGATTGCCGGGTCGGCTGTCGCCGACGCGACTTCGAACATCACGACCGTGAATTACAACGGCACAGGTGCGCAGGCGGTTCTCCCGATCAACTATCATCATCTCTTGCTGAGCGGATCCGGAACCAAGACTTTCTCCTCGGGCACGACCGGCATCGCCGGAGACTTCACTTTTGGCGGCACGGCGACGGCCGATGCGACGACGAATACTTCCACGATCGATTTTAATGGTTCGGGTAATCAGAGTGTTCCCGCGATCGATTACTATGCCCTTGCGTTCAGCAATGCGGGGACCAAAACATTGGCGGCAGGGACCACACGCATCGCGGGCACCTTCACGGTCTCGGGCACTGCCGTGCCTGATGCCGTAACGAACGCGACGACGATCGAGTACACCGGAAGCGTCAACCAGAACTCTCCGACTATGACATACCATAACCTGGTCGTAAACCGGGCCGGAATCGCGGGAAGGCTTCTTGTGAACGATGCCACAGTCAACAACACCTTCACCATCCTGGTGGGGGAGGCCCGCGTGACAAACGCAACGTTCACTGTCCTCGGTCAAGCAAACATCTCGGGGCTCTTCCGTGTATCCAATGCCAATGCGATTCCCGTCTTCAACACCATCGTTGTCAACACGACAGGTGAGATCCGCTTTGCCGCAAACGCGATCATGACCATCAATGGGGATTTGCAGATTGACGGATCGGCCCTGATTACCAGCGGGACCAATACCTGGACTTTCCAGAAACCCGGCGGCGGCGGAACGATCGGAGGGACAACGGCCGGAGTCACGATCGAAAATGCGTCGTTCACGACGGATTACACAAACACCGGAGCGTTCGCGTTCGGAAATCTTGCGATTACGGCTTCCACTCTGACCAATAACGGAAGTCTGAGCGTCACGGCCGGACTTACCGGGTCAGGAACGCTCGTCCAGGGGAATGGGTCTTCCCTCGACCTCGCCTTCGGCGGTTCGCCGTCGGTTGCCGCAATCGATGCCGATGCACCGGGCAACACCGTGACCTTTTCCGCCGCGGCGGCACAGACTGTGCCGGCGACCAATTATGCCAATCTGTCCCTCACAGGTTCCGGTGTCAAAACCCTCTCGGCCGGAGTGACAGGTGTGAGTGGAGCGCTCACGTTCGGCGGAACCGCAACAGCGGATGCGATGGCCAACTCGGCAACGGTCGACTACAACGGCGTTGGCCAGACGATTGCGGTGATGCAATACTACGATCTGAGATTCTCGAATGCCGGGACGAAAACCTTTGGACCGGGAACGACGATGATCGCAGGAGACTTCGACATAACCGGCTCAGCCGCCGCGGACGCGCTGAGCAACACTCCGGCGATTGAATACAACGGGTCCGGTGTGCAGACCGTCCAGGCTTTGACGTATCACGATGTCATCATCAACAACGCCGCCGGAGTCGCGCTGAACGGAACGATTACCGTCAACAATACCCTGACCCTGACCGCGGGGACGATCACGACGGGGAGTAGTACCGTCGTCATAGGACCGGCAGGAAGTGTCAGTCGGACAGCCGGCCATGTGGCGGGCAATCTTGCCAAGTACATCCCTACGGGCTCTCCAACCCCCACCTTTGAAGTGGGCGATGGCGCGTCGTACACCCCCGTCATGCTCTCCTTTGCTTCGGTCTCCGGCGCCGGAACGTTTACGGTGTCCACCACCGCCGGCGATCATCCGCAGATTCTTACATCCTCCATCGACGCGGCAAAGAGCGTAAACCGTTACTGGACGGTGACGAACAGCGGAACCGTGTTTACGACGTTTGATGCCACGTTTACGTTTGTGCCCGCCGATGTGGATGGAGGAGCCAGCACGGCATCGTTCATTGTCGACCGCTACAACGGAGGAACATGGACGTCGCCCGGGGTCGGAACCCTGACGCCGACAAGCACGCAAGCAACAGGCCTGACGGCCGGCGGCGACTTCCAGATCGGTGAACTCTCGCTGTTTGTGCTCAAGACCTGGGATGGCGGGGCCGGAACGAAGAACTGGGGCGACGCCAACAACTGGAACCCGAACGGTGTTCCCGCGGCCACCAATAATGTCAGCCTCACCGGCGCCGACACGATTACCATCGGCGTCGCGGCTTCGGTCAATTCCATCACGTTGAATAACAGCGCCCTCGTGGTCACGATACTCTCCGGCAACAGCCTCTCCGTAGCCGGAGACCTGCAAGTCGTTGAGGGAACGCTGTCAACGGAATCGGCCTTCCCGAGTGTGGCAGGCACGGTGACAATCACCGGCGGCACGGTTGAATACTCGGCGAACGGTGCGCAGAGCGTCGCTTTGCAAACCTATCATCACTTGACGCTGAGGGGGAGCGGAACAAAAACTTTCGTTGCTGGTACCACCGTACTCAGGGGCGACCTGACGCTTGGAGGATCGGCCTCCGCCGATGCAACTTCGAACAGCACAACGATTGACTATGCCGGCGGCGCGAACCAGCTTGTTGCCGCCATGAATTACCATCATCTGACGTTGTCCAATGCCGGCACGAAGACCTTCAATGGCGGGACCGTGGGTATTGCGGGGAACCTGAGCATCGCAGGTTCGGCATCGGCGGATGCGACGACGAATGCGACGACGGTGGATTACAACGGAGGCGGGGCGCAGTCTGTCGCCGCGATGAATTATTATCATCTGACGTTGTCCAATGCCGGCACGAAGACCTTCAATGGCGGGATTGTGGGGATTGCGGGGAACCTGAGTATCACAGGTTCGGCATCGGCGGATGCGACGACGAATGCGACGACGGTGGATTACAACGGAGGCGGGGCGCAGTCTGTCGCCGCAATGAATTATTATCATCTGACGTTGTCCAATGCCGGCACGAAGACCTTCAATGGCGGGACCGTGGGGATTGCGGGGAACCTGAGCATCACAGGTTCGGCATCGGCGGATGCGACGACGAATGCGACGACGGTGGATTACAACGGAGGCGGGGCGCAGTCTGTCGCCGCGATGAATTATTATCATCTGACGTTGTCCAATGCGGGTACGAAGACCCTTGGGGCCGGTACTACCGGCATTGCCGGAACCCTGGTGATTACTGGCCTTGCAACCGCAGACGCGACGGCAAACGTTACCACCGTAGACTACAACGGATCAGGATTCCAGTCCGTTGCACTCCTGGCCTACAACAATCTCGCGCTGAGCAACTCCGGTACAAAACAGCTGTCAGCCGGAACAACGAGTATCAGCGGAGACCTTACGATAAGCGGCTCTGCGGTCCTCGACGCATCAACCAATGCGACCCACGTGAACCTCAACGGCGCGGGTTCCCAGGCATTTCCGGCGTCGGACTACGGTGATCTTACTCTGGGAGGCGCCGGCATCAAGACCCTGGGGCCCGGTACAGCCCGGATCAAAGGAGTGTTTTCGGTTACGGGAAGCGCTTCTGTCGATTTAACGACAAATGCGACCACCGTGGAGTTCACGGGAACCTCGAACCAGGATTCTCCGGAGATTACGTACTACAACCTCATTGCCAGCAACACGGGAGCGCGGCTTCTCCTGAACAACGTGGCGGTGGTCAACGACTTCACAGTACAGCTCGGTCAGGCGCGGGTTACCGGCAACAATTTCACCGTCGGAGGCATCACAGCGCTCAATGCCGAACTTCGAATCACGGCCACCGGCGGTTCCAAGACGCTCGGAACGGTTGTCGTCAACACAAGCGGGACGTTGAATTTCACCGCCGCTGAAGATCTCACGATCAACGGCGACTTCACCGTCAATGGCGGCGGCACGGTCAACAGCAACGGCGGTGTTTGGACCTTCCAAAAGGCCGGAGGGGGAACAATCGGAGGGACTTCAGCTTCCGTTGCCATCACGAATGCCGTTTTCACAACCCCGTACGTGAGTGGTGGGACGTATACATTCGACAACCTTGTGATTACGGGAACAACGTTCACGAACAGCGGCAGTGTGACGGTAACGGGCGGTCTGGCCGGAACGGGATCCTTCACGCAGGGAGCGGCCGCAACCCTGAACTACTCTTCCGCTTCCCCAATCACGGTCAACTCCTTTAATGCCTCTGCGGCGGGGAACACCGTACGCTATGACGGAGCTTCTTCGCAGGACATTCTTCAGGCCGATTACTATGACCTTGCTCTTGACGGGAGCAACGCCAAGGTCTTCGGGTCCGGCACGACAAGAATCGCTGGGGGGTTCCTTGTGGGAGGAACGGCGACGGCCGATGCCGTTACCAACAATCCGACTATCGAGTTCAATGGTACAGCGGCCCAAACGGTTGAAGGGCTGAGCTTCTACAGGGTTACGATCAACAATCCGGCAGGGATTGTGCTTTCCGGGGTCATGACGGTCACGAACCTGTTGACCTTGACGGACGGCGTCATCAGCACGGGCTCAAATACGGTGACGCTTGTGCCCGGAGCAACTGTGAGCAGGACGAGCGGACACGTCGCGGGAAATCTTGTGAAAACGATTCCTGTCGGGTCGCCGACGGTAACGTTTGAGATCGGGGATGGAAGCGGTAACTACACGCCGGTGGTTACCACGTTCTCCGGCGTTACGGTTGGCGGGACTCTGACGGTCAGCACGACCGGCGGTGATCATCCCGAGATTCTGAGTTCCGGCCTCGAACCCTCGCGAACCGTCAATCGGTACTATACTCTGATCGGCGGCGGAATTGTCTACGCGTCGTACGACATTACGATGAACTTCGTCGGCGGAGACATTGATGGGGCGGCGAATCCCTCGAACTTCATCGTCGGGCGGTTCGAGAGTCTCGCCTGGAGCCTGCCCTCGATCGGGACCTTGACGGCGACAAGCACACAGGCTGTCGGTGTCGTCGGGTTCGGCGATTTCCAGATCGGTGAGGCGTCGAGCTTTGTGCTCAAGACCTGGGACGGCGGCGCAGGGACGGCCAACTGGAGCGATGCCAACAACTGGAACCCCAACGGCGTGCCTACAAGTTCGAACAATGTCAATTTGACGGGCGCCGCGACCATCGACGTCGATGTCGACGCGAATGTCAATTCCATCACCCTGAACAACAGCGCGCTCCTTCTCACGATCAGAAGCGGAAATACACTCACTGCGGCCGGAGATTTTCTTCTGGCGGCCGGTGTGATGAATACCGAAACGACGTTTCCCGCCGTCACCGGAACCGTCACCATCAG
This sequence comes from Bacteroidia bacterium, assembly GCA_022180565.1. GTDB lineage: Bacteria > Bacteroidota > Ignavibacteria > UBA10030 > UBA10030 > JACQPU01. Next base: position 132,933 of record BQML01000009.1, on the reverse strand, counting down.
CGGCGGCACTGTCGGCTACACCGGCGCGGCGGGGCAGACGGTGGCCGTGCAATCCTACCATGATCTTGCCCTGAGCGGAAGCGGAACCAAGACGCTCGGGTCGGGGGTAACGCGGCTGACGGGGGATTTCACGATCGGCGGAAGCGCGGTGGCCGACGCAACTTCGAACGCGGGAACGGTTGAGTACAACGGCGGGGGAACACAATCCGTCGCGGCGATTCACTACCATCATTTGACCCTGACCAATGCAGGGTCAAAGGTATTCCAGGCCGGGACTGTCGGCGTTGCGGGGGATTTCAGCATCGGAGGAAGCGCCGTCGCCGATGCAATCACGAACGGCTCGACGGTCGACTATAACGGCGGTAGTGGTCAGACCGTCCGTGCCATGGCGTACTTTCACCTGGTGCTTTCCAATGCCGGGACGAAGACGTTCGCGCCGGGAACAACGTCCATTGCCGGTAATCTGACGATTTCAGGTTCGGCGGTTGCCGATGCAACAACGAATGCCACTACGATTGACTATGACGGCAATGGAGGACAGACCGTCGGAGCGATCGATTACCATCACCTCGCGCTTTCCAATAGCGGAACCAAAGTGTTCGATTCCGGAACGACGACGATCGCCGGAGACTTTACCGTAACCGGCACCGCCGCGGGAGATGCCGCAGCAAATGCTACAACAGTGGAATTGAACGGCTCCGCGGCCCAATCAGTTTCCGCGGCGGCCTTCCACAACCTTTCGCTCTCCGGCGGCTCGGTGAAAATTCTGGGCGCCGGGACAACAACCATTGCGGGGGATTTGGTGCTGAACGGTGGTGCAACAATCGACGCTGTCGGCAACTCAACGACCATCGACTTCAATGGTTCCAATCAGAACATCCCTGCCATTGACTATTACAATGTGACGTTCAGCAACAGCGGAACGAAGGTCTTGACGTCGGGGACGATTCGGATTGCCTCGAATCTGGTTCTTTCCGGTCTGGCGACGCTTGATGCGGCTACGAACGCGGCTACCGTGGAGTTTAACGGTACGATCAATCAGTCCTGTTCTCCAACCACCCTCTACAACCTTGTTATTGCGAAGTCAAGCGGTCGTCTGCTTCTCAACGACATTATCGTCACAAACAATTTCAACCTCCAGGCCGGTGAAGGCCGTCTGACCGGCGGCTCGTTGTCCGTTGCAGGAACGACAACGATTTCGGAAATCTTCAGGGTCACGAGCACGACAGGAAGTCTTACGTTGGGCGATGTCGTCGTCAACGGAACGGGTCAGGTTCTCTTTGTGGCCGACGAAGATGTGACGATGAACGGCAGTCTGCAGGTGGACGGGGGTGCGACCTTCACAAGCGGGTCCGGACTGTGGACCTTCCAAAAGCCGGGCGGAGGAGTCATCAGCGGAACTGCCCCTGCCCTGAGCATCACGAATGCGGCTTTTCTGACGGACTACTCGATGAATCGGAATGTGACGTTCGACGGTCTAACCGTCACGGCGGCAACCGTGACAAACAATCAGACCATCGCCGTTACCGGAGCGCTCACGGGAACCGGAACGATCACGCAGGGAACAGGGGCAACGCTGACGCTGAGTGGCGGAGTTTCCATTGGGAATCTCGTCGCATCGGCGCCCGGCAATACCGTGGAGTACGTTCGCAATGGCGATCAGAACGTTCTTTCCACCGATTACTACCATGTGACGCTTGGAGTATCGGGCATCAAGACGCTTGGTGGAGGCACGACCGGCATTGCGGGCGCGCTCGTCGTTTCCGGCACTGCCTCCGTCGACGCAGTCCTGAATGCCGGTACTGTGGATTTCAACGGGTCGGGGAATCAATCTGTACCGGCGCTTGATTACTACCATCTCGTGTTTTCGAACGGCGGTACAAAGACCCTTGCGGGCGGAACGACGCAAATCTCGGGGAGTTTCACCGTCACCGGCGCGGCGTCCGCCGATCTGACAACAAACCTGACGGCCGTTTCCTTCAATGGTTCGACGGCTCAAAGCGTGCCTTCGTTGGTCTATTATGACCTCTCCCTGATCGGTGCCGGGGACAAGACCGCGTCGGGAGCCATCGTGGTCCAAAACGATTTCAGCAATGCTTCGGTGTTCGATATGCTGAGCCACAGCCTGTCCATTGCCGGCGTCCGCACGAATACCGGTACGATCAGGTTCGGTGGGGCCAGCAACGGAATGGCGTTTGACGGAGGTACGATAGAATACGACGGTTCGGTTTCGCAAACTGTTGCCTCCGGAACCTATGGAACGCTGATCTTCTCCGGTGCCGGCGTCAAGACCTTCACGGCGAATACCGTCGTCTTGGGGACGATGACGATTGCTTCCGGCGCCCCGGTAGTTGTCGATCCGTCGGTGATCGTTCAAATTGATGGAGACTTGGAAGTCTTTGGACCATTGACGAATAACGGAACTCTGAATATCGGAAGCTGACAGGAAAGGAGGAACCTTATGATCATACGACCACCGTGAGAAGAGAAGTACGGGTCGTCTCGTGAGCAGAGACGGCCGACAAAGCACCACAAAGAAGAGGTTCAAGAAAAGGATCAAACGTCATGAAAACGCAAAAACCATCGACAACCCTTTTCAGGAATTATTCACGATCAACAAGGAGAGAGACAATGCAGACGATACACTTCATTCATCGCGGGATTGCGCTTACGGCGGCAATCCTGCTCATGGTGTCCGCCGGGACGGGCCAGAATCTGAGAACGTCTTCGGACATCACCGGAAGCGGGACGATCAATGTCAAACGTGACATTGTCAATACCAATGCGGGCGGAACAACGGTGACGGTCAGTCCGACCGTAGTCATGAACGGGAACAACGGGGGTCAGACCCAGACCGTGACGGCCACCAACGGAGGAGCGATCAATTTCACAACCCTCCAAATGACGCTTGCAAGTCCGAAGGCCATCGACACGGACGTTTCGATCGCCACGAATTGGGAACTTGGCACGGCAGGCAATGCGCTGACGGGCGATGTCTCCTTTGCCAGTGCCAAAACCATTTCCGTTGCCGATGCATCATCGTATCACGCCACGAGCACGGGCAATCTGAATTTCTCGGGCGGCACGGTGAGTTTTACAAAGAATTCGGGGTCCCAGACGATCCTGAACCGCACGGGCGGAGTCTCCTATGGAGACCTTACGTTGTCCGGCGCGGCAACCAAGTCGTTCCAGGCGGGTGGTACGGTCACCGCGGTTGATGTGACCCACACCGGTGGGGATCTCACCGTAGATCAGGTCTTCTCGATTACGGGGACGGGATCCTTCGCGACGATTGCCGACGTTGCGGCTGCGATGTCGTTTGGCAGTGGTGTGACATCTGCGTCGATCACAACCGTGTCCGCGGTTACCTCCACGCTCACCAACAACGCGACGGCGGCCGCGCTGAACATCGGAACGCTGTCGGGCAACACAGGAACGATCCAGAACACGGCCGGCGGCGGCATCAGCTTCACGACGGCCGCGACGAACGGTACCGGGACGATCGAAACCATCGGAGCGGGCAACCTGACGTTTGCCTCGTTGGGCGGAAACAGCGGGACGATTCGCTCGACGGCCGGGGGCGGCCTGACGTTCAGCGGCGCGGCCTCCAATGCGGGGACGATTTCCGCGGTTGCTGCGAGCGGACCCATTGCGTTTAACAACACACTGTCGAACAGCGGCGCTTCGGCGGTCATTACGGCCGGCGGCGGCGGTGCGACGTTCACAGGCAACGTGACGAACTCCTCCGGCGCAACGATCAGCGCCGGCGCGGGAGGGTACGTGGCGGCTCTCGACTTCAACTCGCCGACCGTGGATAATACGGGCGGAACGATCCAGCTGGGAGCACAGGGTACATCGACGTTTGCCGGAAGCTTCGCAGTGGGAGGAAGCGGAACACTCAATCTGAACGTCGCGTCGATCTGGTCGTACGATGGAGGCGCACAGGATGTTGCCGCGGCAACATACGGCATTCTCCGAATGGAGGGAACGTCTGCATCCACCAAAACCGCGCTCGGCAACATTACGGCCGATCAGTTTGACAACGGCGGGCCGGGAGACGTTGCCATCACGACCGACATGCACATCTACACCCTCTCCGTCAGCGGTGCCAAAGACAACACCAACGGCACACTCCGTCTCGGCGGAACGAACGGATTCTCGTTCGGAACACTGCTGGCGGCCGGAGGAACGGTTGTGTATGACGGCGTAACAGCCGATGTGGCCTCCCAGACCATCGCGTCCGGCGATTACTATAACCTGCAATTTGCGGGTGATGCTCCGAAGAACATCGCGGCCGCATCAACGGTCTCCAGCGGAAACAATGTTGACCTGATTTCCGGTGTTACTCTTAACCTCGCCGCAACAGGAACGCTCAATGTCGGTATCGGCGGGTCGGGAGTCGGCACCCTTACCCTGGCAAGCGGCTCGACACTGGGCAACTCGGGTGATCTTAACGTCGCAGGAGACCTCGACAACAGCGGCAGCCTGAGCAATAACGGCGTCATTACGGTCGGCTACTAAGACAATGGCCTGACCTGAAAGCGCCGCAATGTTGATGACGGTGACACGTTCACGCGGACGACCGCGTGCACGCGGACTTCCCCGAGGCGGGAGCGGAGGTCTTGCCCGATCTCCCGACAAATTTCCGGATGGAAATCGTCCGAACCGGGAGAGGGGTGATCCGCCTGTGCGGGCAGGGACGGGTGTTCCGCAATTCCCGGCAAATGGTTTCGGGATTCGCGCCGCAAACGCCCCCAAGGGTGAAGTGTGCCCGGATCTGTCAATCCGGAACGGGACCGGTGTGCCCGCGATGAGGACCAAAAGAGATAAGTGTCGTGAACCATGAGATGAAGATCATCGGACAACATATGGGGAGATGAGGATGTCGGAAAGTTTCTCTCCTTCTTTCCGATTCTGAAGTGGGCGGAGTGTATCCGCCGCGAAGATGCGTTTTCATGAAAGGATGTACCGGAAATGCCCGGCCCCGCTCAGGCCGGGTTCACCGGGGATGTTCAAAATTCCGGATTCCGCGCGTTGCGAGGTTTCGGCGCGGGAATCTGATACGACAGCAGAATCAGGGATCATTGTTATGGATCCATCCAGATACCATGACGCGAGACGGCTGAAAAGCCGGGGAGGCACTGCCATGCGCCGGCAGGGAAGGCGCATGATGCTGTGGGCGGCGACCTCTGCCCTCCTGTGCAGTATGTCCGCCAAGGCGCAGGATCTGATGAATTCAGGTCAGATCGACAACACCGGTACTATCAGGGTGAAAAACCAGGTTGTGGGCCTCCCGGCCGTTGTCGATGGAACCTTTGAATTCTTCGGAGCGAACCAGACTGTGCCTGCCCGTCAGTACAATGATATGGTTCTTTCCGGAACGGGAACGAAGACGACGTCCGGAGGAAGCTTCTCGGTGTCGGGCAATATCACGATCAATCCGGGCGTTGTTCTGGAGATAGAATCCGGCGAAACAATCGCGCTCATCGGTGCTCTCAATGAATCGGGGTATCTGCGAGGGTCCATAGGCAAAACCGTCAATCTGACCGGAGGGACAACATCTTCACCCTTTGGGAATATCGGGGCAACGATTACATGGACCGGCAGTCCGCCGGGTCAGACAACCGTCACGCGCGTTTCCGGGACGGCATCCACAGGCAACGGCAACCAATCGATCCAACGATACTACGATATCGCGCCGACATTTGGGACCGGGCTCAACGGTTCGCTGACGCTGAGGTATTCCGATAACGAGCTGAATGGACACAATCCGCCGGGATTGGAACTCTGGCGGTCTCCCGACAATGGCGTCACCTGGCGGCGGCAGGGAGGAGTGGTGGACACGGCCCAGAAAACCGTTACCAAAACGGGCATCGTCGCTTTCAGCTGGTGGACACTCTCGGACAGGCTCCTTGGCCCCGCGGCGTATGAATGGGTCGCATCCTCACTCGCAGTCGCGTCGGGCGACGGTCAGAGCGCCCCGACGGGAGCAACGCTGGCTCCGTTCACCGTAACGATCACCGATTTCTTCGGCAATCCCATACCCGGTGTTTCTGTAACCTTCGCAATTGCATCCGTTCCGTCCGGTGCAGTCGGGTACTCGTTGTCAACCACAACGGTGACGACCAACGCTTCCGGTCAGGCATCCACCACGCTGACCCTCGGAGACAAGCCCGGTACGTATTCGGTGACCGCAGCCTCAGCCGGTCTCACAGGAAGTCCGCTGGCTTTCACATCCACCGCCACATCGGCCGCGGCGGCTATGGTACTGGTGGGCGGAAACAGCCAGCAGGATACGATTCGCTCGACACTCAATCCCTTCACGATCCGAATCAACGACGGCAGTGGAAATCCGGTGCCGGGAGTCAATGTCGGCTTCACGCTGATCAATCAGCCAACAGGTGCGGCGGGAACGGCACTGAGCGACACCCTTGTCGCAACCAATGCGTCCGGCATCGCGGCAACCTATCTGACGCTTGGCGACAAAGTGGGGTCTTACCAGGTTCGTGCAACGACCATTGCCCTGCCCGGCATTCAGACGGACTTCACGGCGCAGGCGATTGCCGGAACGGCAGTCCTGATCGCGGCGCAATCCGGAACGACCGCCCAACAAGACACGATTCTCCAACAGCTGGATTCTCTGTACATCGTGCGACTCACCGATTCAGGTTCGAATCCGGTGCCGGGCGTAACCGTGCAGTTTGCAATTACGAACGCCCCGACGGGAGCAACGGGTCAGGCCCTTTCCGCCTTGAACGTCATCACGAACACCGCCGGCGAGGCCGCCACACGGCTCACGCTTGGATCGAAAGTCGGCGTCTATGAAGTAACGGCCACCGCCGGAGGCCTTGTTCCAAGGGTCTTCTCCGCTCAAGCCCTCACGGGCACGGCGGCGCTCCTGGCCGACATTGAGGGCAATAACCAGCAAAAGGCCGTGACATCCGTGCTCGACACTTCCTTCACCGTACGCATTACCGATATCGGCGGAAACCCGATCTCGGGCGCACCCGTGCAGTTCAGCATTTTCAGCACCCCTGCGGGAGCGGTCGGAATGGGGCTGAGCGCAACAACGGATACAACGGATGCCAACGGTGACGCGGCCACAACGCTGACACTGGGGACGATCTCCGGCGACTACATGGTGGTTGCCCGCAGTGCCGTTCTCCCCGGTGATTCGACCATCTTCAGGGCACGTGCCGTTGCCGCCGCGGCCGCCGCGGCGCTTGCCACAAGCGGTGATGGGCAGACTCAGCCGGCCGGCTCGGTCTTGCCTCAGCCGTTTGTCGTAACGGTGACGGATCAATACGGCAACGCTGTTGCGGGCGCAACGGTACAGTTTGCGATCTCGTCTGCACCCGCCGGCGCAACAGGCCAAGTTCTTATCCCGTCGTCGGCCGTGACGGATAGTTTCGGACAAGCGCAGTCCGTCCTCCGACTCGGCACTCTGCCCGGAACGTACACGGTCATGGCCACGGTCACGGGAATCCCGGCCGTCACGTTTACCGCTACAGCATCATTTATTCTGGCTGACCTTAACAGCGATTTCGAGGTCAATATCGCCGACCTCACGTCGATTATTGATCATATCCTCCAGGTCCGAACCCTTAGCGGCCTCGATTCTGCAAAGGCGGACGTCAACCGCGATGGTGCGATCAATGTTCTCGACGTTGTGGCACTGCAGAATGCTCTGCTTGGTACCACCCAGTTGGTGAAGGCCGATCCGAAGGCAATCGGGCAAGCGAAAGCATCGGTCGTCCGCACCACGGCCACGATCACCGGCTCGCTCGAGATCACGCCTCTTGGAGTCCGACTGAATCTCACGAACGATGTTCCGATCAAAGGCCTCCAGGTCGATATCTGGCTCGCCTCCGGAATCGGTGTCAACCGTACGGACGTGGTCTTCCCCAGAGGAAAAATGATGGAGTATTATGTGAACTCCACGGGAGCCGAAATCAGAATGGTGGCCTACAACCTGAAGAATACGCCGATTGATACCGGCTCGGGATCGCTCATCCGGTTGCCTTTGATGCTCACCGACGTGGCGGATATCGATTCCGCGTCTATTGTCGTCAGTACGGCAGATACGACGTTCGATGTGGCTGTGCGCGTACAGCTCTCGACGACCGTTGGAATCTACCCGGCGACGTTCCGCCTTGCCCAAAATTACCCGAATCCGTTCAATGCTGAAACAAACATCGAATTCGAAGTACCCGATGTTCAGGGTAAGCTTGTCAGAGCTCTTGTGCAGGTGTTCAATATCCTTGGCGAAAAGGTGAAGACCCTGGCTCGCGGTGAGCATGCCGCGGGTACGTACCGAGTGGTCTGGGACGGCACAGACGATCAGGGAATCAAGGTGCCCAGCGGAGTATACTTCTACCGGCTCGTTTCAACAGACTATGTGAGCGCGAAGAGGATGGTTTTGATAAAATAGGTTCGAGGTTCAAGGTTCGAGGTTCAAGGTTGAAAGATCTTTGATCTCATCTTGAACCCTGACCTTAAACCTTAAACCTTAAACCTTAAACCTTAAACTACCCGTTCCACACAAGCTCAGTTGCCCGCGCCTCTGGGAGGGGGCCGGGCATAAGGAGGGGTGGCTGTCCGCCTGGATGGCTGCCCCTTCGCTATATTCACGGCGGCATTAAGCATCGAACGTTCAACACGGGACCTTGCTTTCTCCGAGGAGGAACAATGCCAACGACCCGACATCGAAAGTCGAAGGATGAACAATCTTGCCTCCGCCGTTCTCTCCCCTTGCATCCTATCCAATCTTTCCCAAATTTTACCGATCATTCTTGATCCCTTATGATCGTCCAATTCCTTGGAGCCGCGCAAACCGTCACCGGTTCCATGCATCTTGTATCTGTCAACGGCTCGCGTATTCTCCTGGATTGCGGACTCTTCCAGGGAAGGCGGGCGGAGTCGTACGAGCGCAACCGTACTTTTCCTTTTGACCCCTCCAAGATCAACGCCGTCATCCTCTCCCACGCTCACATCGATCACGCCGGGAATCTTCCGAATCTCGTGAAAAGCGGGTTCACCGGACCGATCTATTCCACGGGAGCGACCAGGGACCTGTGCCAGGTCATGCTCTATGACAGCGCGTATTTGCAGGAAAGGGACATTGAGTTCCTGAACAAACGGCGCAAGGATGGCCCGCCCGCAGAGCCTCTCTATACGTCCGCAGACGTTGACAACACGATCGGTCAGTTTGTGGGAGTGCCGTACAGGAAATCGTTCACGGTGGCAGACGGAGTGTCGGTGAAATTTCTCGATGCCGGTCATATCCTGGGCTCGGCATCAGTCCTTTTGGAGATAAAGGAAAACCGGAACGTGCTCACGCTCGGATTCACGGGAGACCTCGGACGCAAGGATATGCCGATTCTCAAAGATCCTGAACCCATGGGATCACCGGATATTCTGATTTCTGAAAGCACCTATGGCGGACGCATTCACGAGCCGGTGGCCGACATGGGAAAGTCCCTTCTCTCGGCGGTCCGCAGAACCATGGATCGAGGCGGAAAGGTGATCATTCCGGCTTTTAGCGTCGGACGCACACAGGAGGTTGTCTACGCCCTGTTCAAACTCTTCGACGATGAACAACTTTCCTCAATCCCCGTCTTTGTTGACAGCCCTCTGGCCGTCCATGCCACCGATGTCTTCCGTATGCATCCTGAGTGTTTCGACGGTGAGACACTTCGGTATCTCCACAACGACAGTGATCCCTTCGGCTTTGGAAGGCTCACATACATCCGGTCTGTGGAAGCTTCCAAGCAACTGAACGAGCGCAAGGGCCCGTGCGTGATTATAGCCGCATCAGGTATGTGTGAAGGGGGACGCATTTTGCACCACCTGGCGAACAACGTGGAGGATCCAAGGAACACCGTGTTGATCGTCGGGTTTATGGCGGAGCATACACTGGGAAGACGCATCGTCGAGCGTCAACCCGAGATCAGGATCTTCGGCGAGGTGTTTCGTCTGAACGCCGAGGTGGTCGTTCTGAACTCCTTCTCGGCTCATGCGGGACAGGATGAGTTAGCCGGCTTCATCGGCGCAATGGACAAAAAAAAGCTCAAGCAGATCCATTTGGTTCACGGTGAACCCGCGCAAGCCGAGGCCTTACGCACGAAACTGAAGGAGGCGGGGTTTCGTGACCTCTTTATCCCGGCAAGGGGGGAAAAAGCGGAAGTCCGGCCGTGAAAATCCTTGTGACAGGAGGGAGCGGGTTGGTCGGACGGTTTGTGGTGGAAGAGCTGTCGAAAAGGCACCAGACGGACATCCTCGACAAGAAGCCGCCGCCCCTTCAGCCGGCAGAATTTCATAAAGCGGACATTCTCGATCTCCAGGCCCTCACCGGCGCCATCCGCGGGTACGATGCCGTGGTTCACCTGGCCGGAATCCCCCATCCCCTGAACGATCCACCGGAAACGGTGTTTCGCGTGAATGTGATGGGGACCTTCAACGTTCTTGAGGCCTCGGCGGCGGCGGGTGTGCGGAAGTTCGTGTTCATGTCCAGCGAATCCACCCTGGGCTTTGCCTTCAGCACCACCCGGATGTGGCCGCTCTACGTGCCCATCGACGAGCGCCATGTGCTCAGGCCGCAGGATTCGTACGGACTAAGCAAGGTCACCTGCGAGATTCTCTGTGCGGGGGCCAGCAGACGCACCGGGTTGCAAACGATGTGTTTGCGCGCGCCCTGGATCTGGTGTCCTGCCGATGCCGAGATCGGGAAATATGCGCAACTCGTCAAGGATTATCCGAAATGGCACAAGAACTTGTGGGCCTGGATTCATGTATCTGATGTCGCACAGGCAATCCATCGCGCCCTCGAGGTGGATCCCGAAATTCACCACGAGGTCTTGTTCATCAGCGCGGAGCATAACTGGACCGGCCGTGAAAGCAGGGAGCTCATGCAAGAGTTCTATCCGGAGACCCGCGAAATCTCCGATTCCTTCCAGGGTCCCCAGTCCCTGATTTCCTTCGCCAAGGCCGGAAGGGTCCTCGGGTTTTTTCCCACAAGAAGTGTAGCGGATATTCTGACGTGAACCATTCCCCTCGCAGACAGTTCCGCACCTTCAAACGGTGAGGGTTGCCCTTGAAACCGCAACACGTTCTCATTGACACTGACACCGGCGTCGATGACGCTCTTGCCCTGGTCTTCGCCCTGCGCTCGCCTGAGCTGGTCATCGAGGCCATCACCACAGTGGCAGGGAATGTCGGTGTTCGCAAATGCACTCGCAACGTGCTGAGAATCCTCAATCTTGTCCGCTCTATGCACGTCCCCAGGGTTGCGGAGGGTTCTCCGAAACCGCTTTACCGTCCTCTGGTCACCGCGCCCGAGGTTCACGGAAGGGACGGGTTGGGAGATGTTCCCAGCCGCAGGAGGATTGCGGGTCTGGCGGAAGCTGTGCGCCGTAATGCTGTGCGGGAGATTCTCGATGCGTGCGACCGGTTTGGAGACCGGCTGACCATCATTGCACTCGGACCGCTGACAAACATCGCAAAGGCCTGGAGGAAGAATGCCGAGAGCCTTCGAAAAGTCGGGAGGATCATTTCCATGGGTGGAGCGTTTCGGGTTCCCGGAAACACGGGTCCGGTCGCGGAGTTTAACTATTTTGTGGATCCCGAGGCGGCCGATCAAATCTTGACCAGCGGACTCCCTGTGCGTGTGATTCCCCTGGACCTCACGGAGACAATCATTCTCCATTGGCACGAGCTGAGGAAAAGAGCAAGGAAAGAGGGAAGCGAGCTCTCCCGTTTTCTCATCCGCTGCACAAAGCACTACATGTCGTACCACAGGAAAACGCGCGGGTTCTTTGGCGGATACCTGCACGATCCCGTGGCGGTGGCGGCGGCGATCGATCAAAACCTGTTCACCTGGCGGACGATGGAGGTGCGGATCGAGACCAGAGGGATATGGACGAGAGGAATGTCCGTGGAACCGTCCCACGGACGCGGACGAGCCTCTGTAGCCGTCGCACAAACTCTCTCTCACCGGCGTTTCCTGAAGCTGTTCACAAGCCGGATCTGGAATGAAGCTCATGGTTGATGCATCAACGGTCGGCAATCAGGCCGCTCCACCGCAAGTGTCCGACGTCACCCCGGGGAAGGGAGACGAAAAGATTTGTTGAATCTCTCAAGATCGGCTACGATATTGCACCATGGCAAAGAAACGGACTTCTCCGATCGCCAGAAGAGTTGAGGAGGTGAACGACCACCGAAGGACGGTCTTTGAGATGGTGTGTATCAGCACGCCCAAGGAGATCGGCCTTGTAGAGGATTTTTTTAAGGAGGTGAACAGGACGGCGCGGCTGGACGACGGTACGTTTCACCGTCTGTTTGTTTCGACAACCGAAGCCGTCAACAACGCCGTCGTTCACGGCAACAAGTCCGACCCCGGCAAGAAAGCTTGCATCGTGTGCACGCTCAACAGCGACAGCGTTGTGGTAAAGGTGACCGATCAGGGGAATGGCTTTGATCCCTCCAGCATTCCGAATCCCCTCGATGAGCAGAATCTTTTGAAGGAAAGCGGGCGGGGAATCTTTCTGATCCGGTCGATGATGGACCGCGTCGAGATCCGTCCCTCGCCGCATGGGACGACCGTAGAGATGATGATTAATCTGAAGCGTTTGAGGTAGGGAAAGAGGGGAAAAAAGAAAGCCCGCGAGAACCTTCGCGGGCTTTCCTCGTTTCGTCGAGACCGGGTTCATTCGATCGAGGCGAATCAAAAGCTATAGGCCGCTGTGAGCGTTGCCCTCCTTCCCAAATACGATCCGCCAAAGATCTGATAGTGCCGGCGATCAAGTGCGTTGGCCACCGCAAGCGTGAACATCACATGGCTTGTTGCCCGGTAGGTACTGCTCACATCCAGAATCGCATAAGCCGGGATAGGCCCGCGGTAGATCCCCGCCGCCCACTCGAACGACGGGACATATTTGAGCGACAGTGCGGCATCGCCCCGTTCGTGGGTATACGTAATTCCGCCCCCGATTCTGTACCTCGGTGAGTTCGGGATCAGCACATCGTTGATGTTCTTCTCAACGACTTCGAACGAGTACCACGTGAAATTCCCACGGAAGAGCCAGGAATCGCTGAGATAGTAATTGGCTCCGACTTCAAGTCCCGCCTCCCGGACTTTTCCTGCATTGACATAAGACCAAATCGTCCGCGGCGATAAGGGATCGCCCGGATAGATGCCCTGGGGCGGAAAACGGGGATTCACCCCGACGGCAAGGTCCGTCACAAAATCGGTCAACTCACTGTAGTACGTGTCTGCCGTGAGGAACAACGAGTTGCTGAAGACGCCTTTGTATCCGAGCTCGTAACTTGTGATCTTTTCCACCGTCATGTTCTTCGGAGCTCCCGGCTGAAGTCCTCCGACGAACCCCGTAAGTCCATCGGGATGCTCTACCATGTTTCCGTAATAGGCAAGGGCCCTGGTGGGATGCTTCACGTGGAGATAGAGTTCTGAATAATTCGGCGATTGAAAGGCCTTATTAAAGGTTGCGCGGAGTGCATGTCCGTTCAGGAATGACCAAACGAGGGCGGCTTTTGGAGAGAACTGACTGTCATGGAGCGAACTCCTGTCCCAGCGTGCGGCAACCAGCGCTTTGAGGTCGTTGGAAATCTTGTATTCGATCTGACCGTAAACGCCGGTCATGTTGTCGTGGCGCGTGGTTTGCATCAGGGTCCCTTTGGTACCAATATCCACCAGCCGGTGGGAAACTCCGATGACGGCCATGACCTGGTTTTCCAACAGGTTCGTGCTGTACTGCGCTTCGCCCTGCGTGATGAGAGCGTCCTGATAGAGGTCCAGGCCGGTCGAAAGGGAAACTTCCGGCTCGAGATTCACGCGTGCGCTGGTCCACCCCACGAAACTGAATCCATGTCCGGTATAGCTGATGCGCGCCCACGGCCTGCTGGCCTTCCTCACCTGCACGCGGCCGATCCCCGTCACGATCACTTCATTTTCGACCTGTGCCACTCCGCCTTCCAGGGTGGAAACCGCCCCATCGGTGTAATCATAATCCACCCTTGCCGACGCGTAGATGTTCCGGACGGGGTCTGTGTTGAGGTTCACAACTTCATCGTTCAGAAGAGGATTGAATCCTCCATACTCAAATTGACGGCCGGTTCTGACTTTGCTGAAGGTCTTTCCGGAAATTCCCCCGACATTGATGCGGTAACTCCACGGTCCGCTTGCGTCGGCATGACGGGCGTCTCCGCGAATCATGCTGAGTTCACCGACGCCCAAGAGAACCCGCGTTCCGCGCGATGCGCGCGGCGGTATCGAAGTAATGTTCATGACGCCGTTGTAGGCGTTGGCTCCGTACAACGCGGACCCCGGCCCCCGAATCAGCTCGATGCGCCCGAGCTCCTCCAACGGAATGGTGAGGCCATTCCACTCCGTCGCCCCAAGGAATGCCGTTCCAAGATCGCGGCCGTCCAGGAGAATCAACAAGCGCCGGTTCAGAGAGCTGTTGAACCCGCGCGTGTTCACGTTAAAATCGTACAAACCGCTCTGAACCATGTCGATGCCCGGCTCAGCTTCGAGAAGTTTGGGGAGCTGGCCATGCGAGGCGTTTCGTGCAATGTCGTCTGCCTCAATGATCGCGATGGACGCGGGAGCTTCCGTGATGCGCTCGCGACGCAGGGACGCCCCGTACACGAGAACTTCGTTCAACTCCACCATGGAATGAGCCAGAAAGAAGTCCCGTGTGACAACCGCGCCGGGTTCAATGCGGATGGGACTCTCAACCGTTCGAAAACCCACCGAGGAGACGACAATCGTGTACTCCCCGGGAGGAATCCCGCGCATGAGGTATTGCCCGTTCTCGTCCGATGCTGCACCCAGTTGAGTCCCTTTCAGGACAACATTGACGAACGGAATACCCTGGCGATTCTCGTCGTCTTTGACGACGCCTGAAATCGTTCCGCTCATCCCGGATTGCGCCATCATGGCCGCAGGAGGGAGGAAAAAGGCGACGATGCAGAAAAATCGTGTGAGAGAGTTCAACGAATCATACCTCCGCCGGAGGGCCGGCCGTACACTTGTCCGAACATTGAAGCAAGCCCCGGGGTACCGGGGCTTGCAGGATGAGATGCGTTGAATCGGTCAGAAGTTCTTGCTGAGTAGATTTCGTTCGAAGCCGGGCGTTTCGCCGTCGGAATTGAAGATGAATTTCACAATGCCGAGGTCGGGAACAAGCCATATGGCAGCGGTCTGCCCCTGGCTGACCGGTGTGGATGAGCCGCCAACGTACACGGATCGCGTTGCCGTGAGCTTGTAGGCGGAGTACGCTTGGCCATTGACGCTAATGCTGGCCAGACCGTCAAACACGCAGTCGATTTTAAGTCTGGCCGAGCCTACGGTACTTGACGTATACGTGCTGTCAAAGCCAACCCAGGACTCCCCGACCACGGCGTTTTCCCTCACCAGGAGAATCCATTTGAGGGAGTCGGTTCGTGCGACCCCGGTCTGTCGGTAAAAACGTCCCGCGTTTGTGAGGAACCAGATATCGCCCGACGTTGAGGACGTGCGCTTGACGTAGAAGCCGCTGACGACCCACGTTGCGGGAGACGAATTCACAAAGGATGAATCCGAAATGAAAAATGTCGTACCCGTGATATTCGGCACGTTCGGCGGGAGCGGAGGAGCGGTGGGTAAAACGGTCATAATTCCGGTGTAGAACGCCCCGGTGGCCGTGATGTTGGTGTCATTGACCGCGTGCCGAATGAACCCGTTGAACGTAAACTTGTGACCGGCTACCAGGGGAAAGAGATCCCCGGTGACAGTTTCCGTTTCCGGTTCGCTTGACTTGCTGCAGCCCGGCGCCGACAAGAGCGCGAGCCCGACCGCAACGATCAACGAAAGCGTGGCTCCGTACTTCATGTTGCCTCCTGTGAATTGATTGACAGTGAGAAAAGGTCCGGATAGTTTAACAAACGGCCTCTTGAGATGCAACATGTTCCGCATTCTTCTCATAAAAACAAGGAGCCGGAAGGTCATTCCGGCTCTGTACACAAAAAACAACGATGCAAAGATTCTCAGAGGCTAAGTTTTGCTATGTTCACCCTTACATCCTCGGCCGACTTATTCAAAGCGGCCTGTTCCTCGGGCGTCAGCTTGATCTGAATGATTTCCTCCATGCCCCTGCTGGACAGTTTCACCGGAACGCCGCAATACACGTCCTTCAACCCGTACTCTCCCTCCAGCCACGCCGCACAGGGCAGAATCCGCCTCTTGTCACGCACGATCGATTCAATCATCTCCACTGCGGCCGACGAAGGAGCGTAGTACGCACTTCCGGTCTTGAGGTAGTTCACAATCTCGATCCCCCCGTCGCGTGTGCGCTTGACCAGACGGTCGATCGTGGCTTTGTCCATGAGATCGGGCAGAGGAATACCCGCAACCGTCGAGTACCTCGGAAGCGGAACCATCGAATCGCCGTGACCGCCAAGAACGAACGCCGTCACATCCTCAACGGATACATTCAACTCCATGGCAATGAAAGTGCGAAACCTCGCGGAATCCAGCACCCCCGCCATGCCGAGCACCCTGTGCCGCTCAAATCCGCTCACCTTCTTCGCAACATAGGTCATCACATCGAGCGGATTGGAGACAACGATGATGATGGCACGCGGGGATTGCGCTACCGATTGCTCGGTGACCGTCTTGACAATGTTCGCGTTTGTCGCCTGCAGGTCGTCACGACTCATCCCGGGCTTACGGGCAATGCCCGCGGTGATCAGAATGATGTCGGAGTTCTTTGTCTGTTCATACGAATTCGTACCGATCACCTTCGCATCGAACCCCTCGATCGGAGCGGATTCATACATGTCGAGACCTTTGCCCTGCGGTAGGCCCTCGACGACATCAACCAGAACGACCTCGTTGGCAAGTTCTTTTTCTGCTATGCGCTGTGCCGCCGTGGCGCCCACGTGGCCGGCACCAATGACCGTGATTTTCATGGGGAATTCCTCCGGAGTCGGGTTCCGATCCCCACACTCATCGGACGGGAGACCGTCCGGAGAGGGAGGACGGAACAATGTGAGGTTGTAAAAGAAAAAGTCCCCGCTGGCGGGGACTTGAGAGGGAAATCAGTTTGCCGAATAGACGCTGATGCGTTTCTTGGTCTTGCCGACACGCTCAAACCGTACTATGCCGTCGACAAGCGCAAACAACGTGTCATCGCCTCCCAGACCGACGTTAATGCCGGGCTGGAACTTCGTACCGCGTTGGCGAACCAAAATGCTTCCTGCAGTGACAGTCTGGCCGCCGAAGGCTTTAACGCCCAAACGCTTTGCCTGACTGTCCCGCCCGTTCTTCGAACTTCCACCGCCTTTTTTATGTGCCATTGTCGGATGAAAAATCCAAAAATTGAATCGTGAATGGTCTCTGACCTGACCTGACTTCTGACCTCTGACCTCTGACCTCTGACTTCTGCCTAAGCTACCTTCAGGATTTCCACTTCCGTAAAACTCTGACGGTGCCCTTTGAGAACCTTGTATCCCTTCCGCCGCTTCTTCTTGAACACTGTCACCTTGTCGTCCTTGCCGTGGCTAAGGACCTTAGCTTCGATCTGGGAGCCTGCAACATAAGGAGCACCGATCTTCGTCTGTTTGTCGTCACCGACCAGAAGAACCCTCTCAAAGGTCACTTTCTTGCCCTCCTCCACCTGGAGCCTGGGCACCTGGACCTTGTCTGATTTCGAGACCTTGAACTGTTGACCGGCGATTTCGACGACAGCGTACATGTGAGAACCTGATTGGTTTCTGATTCCGTTGAAAAACTAAAATAGCGAAAAACACGAAGAAAGTCAACCTTCTGATTTCGCCCTCAGCAATCGCAGACTGTTGAGAATTACCGCCAGCGTGGCGCCGTCGTCGGCCAGAATTGCCAGCCAGAGACTCGTCATGCCGAGAACGCCAAGGACCAGAAATACAGCCTTTGTCGCAAGCGCTATGCCGATGTTTTGCTTGATAATTCTTAGCGCGCGCCTTCCCAGACGGACGCCGAACGGAATGTTCCGAAGATCATCCGACATCAACACCACGTCAGCCGTCTCCAGAGCCGTGTCCGATCCAATGCCGCCCATGGCAATCCCCACGTCCGCGGCGGCGAGTGCAGGCGCATCGTTGATTCCGTCGCCGACCATGGCTGTTGTTCCGAACCGCGAACGCAATTCCCGCACCGCGTCGAGTTTCTGGTGGGGGAGAAGTTCGGACAGAACCTCATCGGTCCCCAGGAACGCCCCGACGGCCTCGGCTGTGCCGCGGTTGTCTCCAGTCAAGAGCACAATTCGAGCAATCCCGAGGTTCCTTAACTCTCTAACGACGTCCGCGCTTTCCTTCCGCACCCGATCGGCAATTCCGATCACTCCCACGGGACCGCGGTGAGAAGTCAAAACCACCACTGTCTTTCCCTGGCGTTCGAGTCGGTCCAGGATCGCCTCGACGGTCGGACTGCACATGCCCAGCTCCTCCACCAACGGATGATTGCCCAACGCGTAGTGCATGCCTTCTATCTGTGCCCGGACCCCTTTGCCGGGAATCGCCTCAAAATCTTTCACGTCCGATCTGCGGACCGGAATCCCGTCCGCCTCGGCTTTCCTCAGGAACGCATCCGCAAGGTGATGCTCGGAATTGGCCTCTAAGGCGGCCGCGATGCGAAGGATATCCTCCGGCGGAAGGGAATCGAGGCTGACGATATCGGTGACAGCGGCTTCTCCGGTAGTAACCGTACCTGTTTTGTCGAATGCCAGGGTTCGCATACCGGCAAGGTGTTCCAGATGAACCCCGCCTTTGATCAGAATGCCGTTCCGTGCTGCGCGCGTCAGCGCATTGATGACACTGACCGGTGTGGAGATCACGAGAGCGCAAGGACAGGCGATGACCAGCAGGACGAGCGCGCGGTAAAACCATGTCGCGAATTCTCCGTTCAGCATGAGCGGGGGCAGGAACGCGACCCCCAGCGCAAGGGCGAACACTGCCGGTGTGTAGATGCGGGCGAAGCGTTCGACAAACGTCTGTGACGGCGCCTTATTGCCCTGAGCCTCCTCGATCAACTGGACAATCCGGGCGATGGTCGAGTCCCCCGCGGCCTTGGTCACGCGAACGTCAAGGACGCCCCGCTGATTCAGTGAGCCGGCAAACACCGGGTCGCCGGGGTTCTTTGCGACCGGAAGCGACTCTCCGGTGATAGCCGACTGATCGATCGTGGAACTCCCGGAGACAATCGTGCCGTCGAGCGGAACCCGATCGCCCGGACGAATAATGACGGTTTGATTCACAGAGACGCTCTCCACCGGAACCACGGTCTCCCGCGTGCCGTCCCGTACGGTGGCGGTGGGAGGGGAGATCCTCATCAGCGACTCGATCGCCTTTCTGCTGCGGTCGGTTGCGAGCGATTCGAGAAGGAGAGAAACGGCGAAGAGAACGATGACCGCCGCCCCTTCTGCATATTCGCCTATCGCGATCGCCCCGATGACCGCTGCGGCCATGAGGAAATTCATGTCGAGGGAAAGTCTCTGGACCGACTTCGCTGCACGGAGGGCGACGCGCCAGCCGGAGGCGGCGATCGCACCGAGGTAGGCCCCGACGGACAACCCATCGTAGTCGCCGAGCGCGGAGAAAATCATCCCGACGCCAAACAGGGCGATGCCGGCAAAGGTAGAAATGAGCAGGGAGCGGAGGTTTGGGTCCCCGCCGGGTTGTGCATGCCGTGTCGCCGGGAGCCCGATCTCCCGGAGAGAACGGAGGATCTCGGTCTCCGAGCACGAATGCCGGACCTCGACCTTCTTGGTGACGATATGCACCGTGAGGTCATGAACTCCCTTCTGCGCCAGCAAACGCTTTCGAATGATTGCCTCTTCGGCGGCACAGCAGAGTCCGGAAACATGAAACGTGGATATCTTGGAAGTCATGGTGCCGATGGGATCAACGTCGTTCGCCCACGTGGCGCTGGGCCACGCGAATGAGATCTTCGATGTGCTCGTCGTCGAGCGAGTAGAACACCATCTTGCCTTCTTTGCGGTGCTTGACAAGCCTTAGGGCCTTGAGCAGACGCATCTGGTGAGAGACGGCCGACTCACTCACGCCGAGCAGTGAGGCAATGTCGAGGACGCAGAGCTCACTGCGCTGCAGGGCAAGGACGATTGTGAGCCGGGTGGGATCGCTCAAAACCTTGAAGGTTTCTGCGAGCCCGAAGACGGTCTCGCGATCGGCGAGACCCCTCCTCGCTGCGCGCACGGCAGAGGCGTGATGATGGGAATGTGCTTTCACAAACAACTGAGCAATCGTTCAGTTATAAGGTAAAGAAAAAAATGGAAGAATCAACCCCCGTTCCTTCGAGTTTTTCTTTTTCAGCATTCAAGGGTCCCTTCACCGCCCCATGACCACCAGTCTGTCTGCTTGAGCGTTCCAGGCATAGGTTCGTCCCTCGCTCTCGTCGAGGGCGCCCACAAACAATCGGTTGCCTTTGACGATCATTCCCCACTTCGGCAGGGAGGAAAAAGTGGCGAAACTCTGGGGCGTCCTGTACCCCGCGCCCGTGCCAAGGAACAGCCACAGATCGTACGCACCCGCCGTGCTGGTGGCAATCACAAAATCAAGGTTGCCGTCGCCGTTGAAGTCGGCTTCGGCGTAATAGGGAAGGTACAGGGAATGCGTTGCGAGGTACTGATCGAGAAGCGGACTTGTGCAGTCGGACGTTTCCAGAATCTCGGCCTTGGAATGATCAGCCAGGAAATCATGCAATGCATCGCGCTGAACCGGTGTCAGCCTGCTTTCTATTGATCCACCTGAGCATCCGACAAGCAATACCATTGCGCCGATGAGGATCAACGTTCGAGCCACGGGGTTTCACCCCTCCTTCCTCTTTCTTAAATCCCTCACCGACTGCTTTACGAGCTTATCCAGCACCTTCATGTCGATGTTTTCGAGGGATCTGATATACAAGCAGGAAGAACCGATGCTGTGTCGTCCCAGGCTCTTCAGAAGCGGCCTGTAGTTACGCAGGCCGGCCATGATGTAGATCGTCAGGGCGCTCTTGCGGGGCGAGAACCCCGTCAGAAACCAATCGCCCTCGCGGCCCGACGCATACCGGTAGTGATACGATCCGAAGCCAACGATCGTCGGTCCCCACATCGCAGGTCTTGCGCCTGTGGCAGTCCTCATCAGCTTCAGAACTTTCCGACATTCCTCCCGCCGCACGGGATCCTTGATTGCATTTACGAACGCGGCGACGCTCCTCTTGTTCTTCCTGGTTTTCAGCGTTGCTTCCGCCATTGTTCCTCTCTTCGTTGTGAAAGGCGCTTTTTCTATAGATCGAGCCCCAAACTCCCGCGCTCTCGTTCAGATCTTGCGTGCTCGCTCGCGCGCACAGGCGACAATCCTCGCTTCTTTCAGCCTCCCATAGGCCGTACGGTCGGCCGGACGCGCACAATCGAATCCAATGAGTCTCCAGTCGGGATCCTGAGGATCCAGACCCATGGCCTTAACGGCACCCCAGTCGCACACGAAGAAATGATGCTTGTACGGGAACAGGTATCCGCCCTCGCGCTCAAGCGAATCTCTGGCCTGCTCATACGTGGCAAACCAGCGATTAAGGTACTCGGTCAGATGATCCGGATACCAGATTGTCTCTTCGTGAAGGGGGGTATGGTCAATCGGCTTCATGACGGCAAGATACAACAGGTTGTCTCCGGATGCAAACTTCCTTAGAACGAAAACGGCCCGGAGGACGAGGGTCTTCCGGGCCGCGAGAGATTATCCGCGCGGTCGACGCGTCAGGCATCAACCAGTTCTTGTACTTTGACGAACTCGGCGTGGATTTCGATCCGAACTTCGTTGCTGACCACGACGCCTCCGGTCTCGGTCAAGGCGTTCCATTGGAGACCGAAATCGAAGCGGTTGATCCTCCCCGCAATCTCGAATCCCGCCACCTGCATGCCTCCGCCGAACCCCGCAACAGTGCCGTTGTACAGAACATCCAGCGTCACGCGTTTCGTCGTTCCGCGAATGGTCAGATCGCCTGTGACCCTCAGCTCGTAATCGGACACGCGTTCGATCGACGCGGACTCGAACCTGATCTTGGGAAAACGTGCAGCGTCGAAGAAGTCAGGAGACTTCAAATGCCCGTCCCTCTGTTCATTGTTCGTCCGAATGCTCGTAACGTCGGCTTCGAACGTGATCTTTGCATCGCTGAAATCATCCTGTCCGGCCTCGATCATCGCATCGAACTTGTCGAACCGCCCTATCACGGTGGAAACGACAAGATGCTTGACCTTAAAACTGACTTCGGAATGCGCCGAATCGATCTTCCATTGTGCCATGACTGACTCCTTTGTCTTGAAATTCTGTTGGATTCTGTATGAAGGACAATCCAATATACATCCGGCCGTCCCTCGGCGCATTCACAGAGGGTAAGAAATAACATTACCACAGGATAACGTTTTCGAAGGTGCAGGGGAGGGTGCTTCCTTCACCGGCTCCGCATGAGCTCGCGACGGATCCGGCTCAGAGATTGAGGCGTGATCCCAAGATAAGAGGCAATCTGCGCCTGGGGGATCTGTTCAGAAAGATCGGGATAGGTTGCAATAAAGGTCAAATAGCGCTCTTCGGCAGAGGCGCTGAGCGAATCCTGAATGCGCCGATGGGTGGCAATGTAGTTGGCTTCCAGAAGAAGACGAAAGAACCTCTCGAGCGCGGGGACAGCATTGAGCAACTCATCGCGGGCAGAGCGATCCAGGAGAAGAACCTTGGAGTCTTGGAGGGCGTCGATGGACTGCATGGCCGGGGAACCGCCCAGGTAGCTGGCCAGGTCCGAGATCCACCAATCAGGCACGGCAAACTGGATGACATGCTCGTTTCCTTTGTGGTCAACGGTGTACGCCCGCAAACATCCGCCGGTGACAAACGCGATGTCGCGGCATACTTCGCCTTCTTGGAGCAGAAACTGCCTCTTCCGGATCTTTTTCTGCGTGAAATACGCCGTACACCGGCGGAACTCGTCATCCGTCAACTTGATCCGCTTCCCGATATGCGCGCGCAAAAGGTCAAACATCAATCTTCAATCCGCCATTCTCCAGATACACGCCCATTCTCCCAAAACTCATGGCCAGGGATGGCAATGCGTTCCCGCTGATGTCCTTCCAGGCTCTGGACACTCCTTTGGACCAGAGAATGTCGTCGAACACGATCAGTCCGGTGGGAGAGAGGTGGATGCGAACTTCGTTGAAGTACCTCTTCGTGGCTTCCTCGTCGTGATTGCCATCAATGAACGCGAAGTCGACCGGGGCGTTGCGGCTCAGCACTACGGGCAGCGTTTCCTCAAAAGGGCCTTGGACAACGGAAAGACGGGAAAAACCCAACGTCGTGAAATTCTGTACAGCCAGTGAGGCCAGCGCGGGATCGCCCTCAAGCGTCGTGACATGGCCGTGCCCGTTAAGTTCACACGCCGCTCCCAAGAACGACGCGGAAATTGCCAAGGATGTTCCCAGTTCGACGCAGGACGCAGGGCGAAACCGTCGGACAAGGTTAAAGAGGAAAAGCCCCCAGACGGATGAAACTGCTGAACTCCGACAAATTTGACCGACGGTTCTGACCGTCACCGTTGGGTCGGCACCATAGCCGGCAAGTTTCACAACGGTCTGTGACGATGCGAGGGAGGAGCGAAGCCGCTCGATATTCTGAACCCACTCGCGTTCAAGGGCAGATAACTCCCTGAGCTCGGTGGAACGGATCGCGGCACGGAGGAGTTCCGCCCTTGTGTTTCCGCCGCGGGAAAGCATGCGCAGTTTCCCATGGATGCCGGAACGGGCTGCAAGGGAGAAGAGGAGTCGCTGAAAACCGTCGCTCACGGCGGCTCTCGTTATGTCTTGCGCTTCAGCGAAAAACCGGTCACCAGCCCGATCACGAATAGCGTGAGTGCCGCCGCCCCCAAAGCGAATACGGTGTCGCCCGGCACGCGGAGCCACTTCAGCACGCTCATCACCGGCTGCTCGAAAAGTTCGGCCGACCTGGCATACCAGTAGCCGTGCTCGACGGACGCCCAGGTCTGATATAATCCCACCGGAAGCAGGCTCATCACAGCCATTGCCATCAAGCCGATGTTCAGGGACCAGAAGGAGAACTTCAGCAATCCCTCTTTCCATTCCTCCTTCACCCAAAGAACGCGGAGGCAGAACAGCATCAGTCCGATCCCGAGCATCCCGTACACGCCGAAGAGAGCCGTATGTCCATGCACGGGCGTGGTGTTCAGGCCTTGCATGTAGTACAATGCAATAGGAGGATTGATCATGAAGCCGAAGAGGCCGGCGCCTACCAGGTTCCAGAATGAGACCGAAACAAAGAAATAAATTGGCCAGCGATATTTCTTGATCCACTCCTTCTCTCGTGCCAACCTAATATTCTCCCATGCTTCGTAACCGATGATGACGAGGGGCACGACTTCAAGAGCGCTGAACACTGCGCCAAGGGCCAGGATGGCCGTGGGTGTGCCTGAGAAGTAGAGATGATGCAGGGTACCGATGATGCCGCCGGAGAGAAAGATCGTCGAAGAGAAGATGACGGCATGGTTCGCGGTCTCCACGCGAATCAGACTGAGCCGCGAAAAGAAGTAAGCGATGACGACGGTAGCAAACACTTCGAAGAAGCCCTCGACCCAGAGATGCACCACCCACCACCGCCAGTACTCCACGATGGCGAGATTCGTACGCTGGCCCCAGACCAGGCCTGCCGCGTAAAAGGCCCCGATGGCAATGCTCGCGATCAGGAACAACATCAAGAGCGGTTTTTCCGCCGGCGATCTTCTCAGGGCGATCAAGACGGCCCGGCCAACAAGATACACCCATAGAACCAGTCCGGCAAACAAGCCGATCTGCCAAATCCTCCCGAGGTCGATGTACTCATACCCCTGGTGGCCGAAGTAGAACCAGGAATCCCCTCCGAGCCGGTGATGGATGCTCATCCACTGCCCGACCATGGATCCCGCAACCACCAGCACGAGAGCGCCAAAGAGGATATTGACGCCGAGAAGCTGTCTCTTCGGCTCAAAGCCGGCAAGCACCGGTGCAAGATACAATCCTGCTGCAAGCCATGCGGTCGCAATCCAGAAGATCCCCAGCTGAATGTGCCAGGTGCGCGTAATGACGTAAGGGACCGTCTCGCTCAAGGGAATGCCGTAAAATCCGTCTCCCTCCACTGCGTAATGGGCCGTGATCACGCCCATGATGATCTGAACGATCCAGAGCCCAGTGACAACCCAGAAGTACTTGACCACTGCCTTCTGTGACGGAGTTGGTTCGACCAACAGGAGAGGATCCTGATCCGGAATGAAATATGCTGCGGCTGGACGAGTGGCCTGGGCACCGTGGTACCATACCATGCCGCCGATGCCGGCTAGGAGCAAAATGATGCTCACGCCGGTCCAAATGACAGCGTCCGCAGTCGGCACGTTGTCAATGAGCGGTTCATGAGGCCAATTGCTCGTGTAGGTCAGGGTCTGGCCTGGGCGATTGGTGGAGGCCGCCCACGATGTCCAGAAGAAGAAGGCCGTCAGGTCCCTAAGCTTCTCCGGATCGGTAAGGGCGCCCCGCGGAATGGCGAAGGCCTCCCGCCCGTTCGAGAACACATCGGCGTAATATACGGCATTGTCCTCGAACGCGCGAACGCGCACGGGATCGATCGTCATTGTGCGCTTGGCGACGTCGTATGTGTTTGTGCGAATGAGGCTTCGCAAACGCGCCCTCAGAGAAGCCTGGTCGGCTTCGGAGAGGGCGTCGTAATCTCTCCCGTGGGCATCACGGGACCATTCGTTCAGAATAAAAACCAGTTCACGATGGAGGTAGTCCGCCGTCCAATCGGGAGCCACGTAACTTCCATGTCCCCACACCGAACCGATCTGCATCCCGCCCATGGCCTGCCAAACGTTCTGGCCGTTCAGAATATTGTCGGATCTCAAAAACCCCAGCCCCTCGGGCGTGACCACCGCGTCGGGGATGGGCGGGCGTTCCTGATAGATCCGTAGACCGCTCCAGCCCAGAACCAGGAAAGATCCGACGATCACGATCCAAAACGCCAACCAGAGCCGACGCATAGCAGGCCTCCTTCAGGATGAGTTATGCTTCATCAGCGGACAGAAATGATCAAAACAATATAACCAGCCGTTGATCATTCGTCAACGGCAAATTGGTATGTCAAGAGTACTTGACAACGATCGTTTCAGGGCGTACATTAGGGATGTCAAGAATACTTTACATTTCGGAGGTCCCATGGACACCACACGCATTTCCCCCGTCGGCCGCCGCGGCCTTGCTGCTGCCGTCCTTTTTGTCGCAACCTTCTTTGCGGCAAGAATGATCCTCAGTATCGAGGGCGCAGACATGCCTCTTCGGATCCTTGCAGCCTTGATCCCGGTTGCTCCCTTCGCTTGGCTGCTCACGGCTATTGTTGCACGCCTCAAAGCGATGGATGAGCTCGAACAGCGGATCCAACTCGAGGCGCTGGGGATCGCCTTCCCCGTGACCATGGTCATTCTGATGACGCTCGGCCTGCTGGAACTTGCGGTTCCTTTGCCGCCGGAAGACTTGAGCTACCGGCATGTGTGGGCTCTGCTCCCGATGCTCTACTTCATCGGCCTTGCACTTGCACGGAGTCGGTACCGTTGAAGAACAGGATTCGCGAACTCCGGGAAACCAGGCAGATGTCCCAGGAGGAACTCGCGGGCAAGCTTGGGGTATCGAGGCAGACAGTGAACGCGATCGAGAACGACAAATACGATCCCATGCTCCCCCTGGCGTTTAAAATCGCGCGGGTGTTCGGTAAGACCGTTGAAGAAGTGTTCACCCCGGACAAGCGGCGGTAAGATTATCCCCGAGAGAGCGGCGTCGAGGATCGTCTCAGCGCAAGAGACGGATCGGATTTTCTGATGATCACTGAGAAAGATAGCCGCCGTCGATGGAGTAGTATCCACCGGTGATAAAGGAAGCCTTGTCGGAACTGAGAAACACGACCAGGTTGGCCACTTCCTCCGGTTCACCGAGCCTTCCAATGGGGTGGAGCGGAACAAGCTGTTTCTCATCGATTTTCTGAATGAGCGGCGTCTTGATAAAGGCGGGGCCCACGGCGTTGACGCGGATCTTTTTGTCCGCATATTCAAGCGCTGCATTCTTCGTGAGACCCACGACTCCGTGCTTTGCCGCCACGTACGCCGACGCGGTCCGGAATCCAACCTGACCGAGAATGGAAGCGATGTTCACAATAGCTCCCCCTCCGCTCTTCAGCATCGCAGGGATCTGATGCCGCATGCCGTAGAAGACGCCGGACAGATTAACGGCAATGACTTTGTCCCATCCGTCGATCGGATACTCACCTGTGACCGCGGCCGGGCCTCCAATGCCGGCATTGTTGCACGCGACTTGGAGCCCGCCGTACTTCTCGACACATGCCTTCACCACAGCCTCATTGTCCGAGGGTTTGGAGGAATCGGCCTTCACGAATATTGCCTGACCGGATTGTCTGGTGATCAGACCGACGGTTTCCTTTCCACCAGCCTCATCAATGTCCGCAACAACCACGGCGGCCCCTTCGGACGCATAGGCAAGGGCTATGGCTCTGCCAATCCCCGATCCACCCCCGGTCACAATTGCCGCTTTCTTCTCTAAAGTTTTCATCGTGATGATCCTCGTGATAGTCGTTTAAGGTTCAAAGATACCTCAGCCACCAGTCGGTACGCCTCGCTTGAGCCCGGCAAACCAGCGGCACGCGCTGTACAGGACAATGCTACACGCCGCGTTCCCATGCGGCGATCGGTCCGCGGTGCTGCCGGAACAGCGGGTGGGGCTCGGGTCTCCTCACCCTGAGCAGGGTCCGATACCGCCCGAGGTCCCTGCGTCGGAGCTTTTTCTTCAGATGCAGAAACTCAAAGCCAAGCTGTCCGGCGGAAACGCCGATGCGACGGAATCGCTTCCGCCCCGCATGCTTTCGGGCATCAAAGGCGTATCCGCGACGGCAGGCTTCGTGGCGGATGCCCGCGAGATACGCATTGATCGCCCGGACCGGCTCAGTGGCTTCTCGGAAACGCTGGAGCTGAGGATGATGCCGGTATCCGCGCGTTTTGCCTTGAAGGACCTTTTTGGCCAGCAACGCCTCCCTCCAGAGAGCAACAAGCCCCGCGGTATCAAGGTATTTTGGATGAAGACTCCAGAGGCGCATGGCCGTCCAGGGAATGGTAACGAAAAACATGTCGGACTTCAAGGCCGATCCCGGGCCCCATCCCCCGACGACCCCAGCGCCTGCTCAACGTACCAAGGGAAGGGGAAGAATCAAGAAGAGAAGCTATGATCTCCAGAGGTAGGACATCTTGAAGAAGAACCCGCGGCGGAGCTCATGGAAGGAGTCTGCGTCCACATACGTATTTGTCTGCCACTCAGTCCTTTGATAAAGGGAGCCATACCCTGCGTGCAGAACCGTCCCCGGAATGTACGTAAACGATACCAGGTAGTCCGTGAGCAACGTTCGCCGGAGTTTGTTGTACTCCGCGATCGCTCTCAAAAAGAGGTACCGGTTCATTTGGTAGGTCAGCCGTGCGCGGCCGATCGGATACTCGTAGATTTTCACATCGCCTGAGTCGCGGTGGAACGATACATGTGTCAACGACAGGCGAGCCTCAAATTGATTCCAGGGCTGATAAATCAGTGTTGCACTGAACAAATCCTGAACGCCCTGGAAGGGGGCGGGAAAGTAAATGGCGTTCGCATGTTCGTATGACGCGGTGAAATTCACTTGTCGCGAAAACTGTCCGCCTCCCGAGACAAGCAAACCGTCCGTTCGAAACCTTTGCCCGGCGAAGACTTCTGTCGAATGCCGTCCCCGGATTCTGAACGAGACCCCGGCCGGCAAGGTGGCCTGGAATTGAATGTAGTTGAGAGTTTCCCACAGGCGGCTAAACTCATCGCGGGTCTGTGACGACACAAAGGCGAGATCGATTCTTCTCACGAAATCCGAGTTTGGGTAGAACTTCGGGGTCACCATCCCGCTGATGGCCAGGATCCCCGTGCGGAACAGGAACCCGGTCATCGTGTTGAAATCCCGGGAAACACTATTAAAACCGAAGGAATAGTTCAGGTCCCGCGTGCCGTATTGGTACACGGCCGCGATCGAATGGCCCGTGCGGCTCTCCGTTCCCATCGCATCCTTCGTATCGGAAGCGAACGCATTATAATCCAGCGTGCTGGACGCGCTCACGCGAATGGTTCCGTCTGTGCCCGCCACCCGGTTGTACGCACCCCCGTCTTCTCGCGCCGTCATCAAGGCGCCCAGGTAACTGTCTTCCGTCAGCGCCTGCTTGAATCTGAGGATAGGCACGTGGAGCCGGTCGCCGCCGGCTAGCGGTTCGTCCAGCGCATAGATCGAGGCAATCGTACTCTTTCGGCCAATCTTGCCGGAAAGCTTCACGCCGACAAGGGGGTTCTCGATCGTTCGTGTATGAACGCCTGCGATCAGAGGATCTGCCGGCGTCACGCCCGCCCCGGCAACATTAAAGATCTCATTTCCTTCCAGAAAGAATGGCCGCTTTTCAGGAAAGAAAATTCCTGACCGCAGGTTCACGTCAACCTGACCGGCGTCAGATTCCACCTGGCTGAAGTCCGGATTGTACGTGGCATCCAAAATCAGATCCGATGTGATGCCGTATTTCATCGTCAGACTGCCTTCGCCCTTGTTGACATACCGCCGGAAGACTCCCTGTTCATCGCGAAAGTCCTGACGATACGTCACTCCAGGAAGAACCTCCAACAGCGTGTAATGCTCAATGTCGTAGTACAGAATGGGCTTCATCTGAACGAGAAACGCAAATCCCATGCGCGGGTCCAACGGAGGATAGGTGGCCTGCTCGGACCTCCTGCTGACACGGCGTTCGAAGACCACGGACATCTCAACCGGATTCGTGTCGGCATAGCGGATGCTCTTGAGCGGAATCTGCACCTCGACAATGTAGCCGTTTTCCACAATGCGTCCGGCACTGTACCAGACGAAGTCAACGCTCATGTCCTCGCCACCGGCCGCAAAGCGGCTGTCTTCCTGGATGCCAAGTGGATTGACATAGAACCCGTACAGAGCCTGCTGGTCGTTAAACGAGTCAAGATTGATGCAAATCCAGTCGTGCCGACGGATGTTGTCCCTGTTCGTCACTTCGGCCTTGATCGTCGAAGGGTCGGGATCGTAGCAGTAATAGGCGAAGTACAGGTTTTCCCTGTCGTAAGCCATGTAGACATGGGTGGATTCGGGCATCTCCTTGCCGAAATCCGGAATGAACGTCTTGAATCCGCTCACACGGGGGGCCTGCGTCCAGACTACGTCGTCAAGAACCCCGTCGATTCGGGGAGGTGTCTCGGTCCGAAGAGGCCGAAGAGCGCCAACGGGCTCATTGGCCGCAAGTGTGGAGAAGAGAAGGATGGTCGACGCGAGAGCGAGGAACGATCGATTCAAGGACGGCACTCCGTGAACATGGAAGTTTTTTCTGTGAGACGACTTTCCGGGCAGAAGAGATACGCCGGAAGGATCAATGATGGTTAGACGGAAGGAGGGAAGGAAGGTTGCGGAAAAGGGTGATATCGCATCACCAATCGTCAATCCGAAATCCGCATCCACAATCCGAAATCCCTAATCATCCGACGGCTTTCTTTTCTTCCTCGGTCACCACTTCATTCATACTCCCGCTCCGAAAGCCCTGGAGGTCTATGGTCACATACACATATCCCAGCTCCTTGAACCGTCTGACGACCTCTGCACGGAATCCATTGTCAAACATCCTCTGGAATTCAACCGGACCGAGCTCGATTCTGGCCGTGCGGTCGTCATGGTGACGCACCCGGAACACCCGGAAGCCGTTGTCACGCAGGAATGTCTCTGCCGCATCCACTTTCATGAGATTCTCCTTTGTAATGCCAAATCCGTAGGGAAAGCGCGAGGAAAGACAGGCAAACGAGGGCTTGTCCCAGATCGGTATCTCAAGAAATCTCGCCAGTTCTCTAACGTCGTTCTTCGAAAATCCCGCCTCGAGCAACGGAGAACGCACGTTTTGCTCGGTCTTCGCCTTCATGCCGGGCCGGAAATCCCTCAGATCATCCACAATCGTTCCATCAGCAATCCATTCGATCCCTTCTTCCGCCGCAATGCCGTGCAATTTGCCGAAGAGTTCGGTCTTGCAGAAGTAGCACCGGTTCACCGGGTTTTCGCGGAATTTAAGATTATCGGTCTCTTCGGTGTTGACCACGCGAAAGCGTGAGCCGAACCGGTGTGCCAGCGCGAGAGCTTCCTCGAATTCGCGGGTCGGGTACGTCTCCGACCGCCCGATGACGGCCAGGGCATTGTTTCCAAGGACCTCTGTTGCGACACGAATCAACAACGTGCTGTCGATCCCGCCGGAATACCCGATAGCAACCGAACCAAGATTGGAAAGAATATTTCTGAGGGTCTCGTATTTCTGAAAGAGTTCGGCAGTCATTCGGCGTAATGATAATCCTCTCCAAATCTAAGCAAAAGTAAAACCATATGGAACCTTGAACCTTAAACTTTGAACCTTAAACTTTGAACCTTGAACTTTGAACCTTGAACCTTGAACCTACTCCAACCCTTCCCAGAGCTTCCTCATATTAACCTCTTTTCCTGTCCACAACCGAAACGATTCTGCGGCCTGTTGCAGAAACATCTCCAGACCGCCCACGGCCGTAGCTCCCGCTTCCTTTGCCGCTTTGAGCAATGCGGTCTCGGCAGGCGTATAGATCAGATCCGCTACGATCTGGTCCCTGCGAAAATCGATCTGCTCCAGCGGAGAAGCGTCGGTATACGGTTTCATCCCGACACTCGTTGTGTTGATGATCACTCCAAGGCCGCTGACGAGCTCCTGGAGTTCGTCCTGAAAGAGTGATTCAGGAACGATGGGCACGGGGGAGGACGAGAATTCGCCGGCAATTTCTTCCGCGCGCTCCGTGGTCCTGTTAAGGACGACGATGCGTCGGGGGGTAAAGGAGGTTGTAAGCACGTGCAGGACCGCTCTCGATGCCCCCCCTGCGCCGAGAATTCCCACGGTGCCGCCGTTCACTGCTTTTTCAAAAGGCGCAATGAGGGCTCGGAAACCATGAATGTCGGTGTTATAGCCGGTCAGAACGCCGTCACGGTGAACGACCGTATTGACTGCTCCCACGGCACGAGCCGCGTCATCGATGCGATCGAGCAGGGGGAGGATCCCTTTCTTGTGAGGGATCGTGACATTGAACCCCGCGATACCCGATGATCTCAGCGAGGCTATCCCATCGCCAAGGTCCGCGGGATCGATGTCGATGGCCTCGTAGTGACAGTCCAGACCCACGGCCGCAAACGCTGCGTTGTGCAGTTTGGGGGAAACGGAGTGAGAGACGGGGTGGCCTATGATGGCGTAGCGCTGCATGGGAGGAAGCAACAAAGGGACTGGCCGGGAGGGGCCGGAGAAAGCATCAAAGGTTCAAAAAGCGCCTGAAATCGCGCATCGCACTCAGCGACGGAAACTCGACGACAAAGCTCTTCTTCAGCTCGGCATCGAGTTCAAAGGCTTTCTTCAGGCTTTCAAGGGCCCCGGCCTTATTTCCGCGGAGCAAATGGGCTTTCGCCATGCTGTAGAACGCCGGCGCGAACTGCGGGGCAAGGCGAAGGCACTCCGTCAAAGCGATGACGGCCTCATCCGTCTTCCCCAGTTCCTGCAGTGTGTCACCGTAGTCGAACCAGGCTTCGGCGTTGGTTGGATCGAGCTTAAGAACCATCCGGTAGCTCAGAAGGCAGTCCTCGTAACGCTTGAGATTGTACTCGGCATCTGCGCGGGCATACCAGAGCTCTGGATAATCTGCAGCGATGGAAAGCGCCTTCCGGTAGTCGGCGAGGGCCTTGCGCGGCTCATCGAGGGCGTCATAACTGCATCCGCGTCCAAAGTACGATTCGTAGTGCAGATCATCGAACTCGATGGCTTTGGTGAAACACTCCACGGCCTTTGCGTACTGTCCGAGTTCCTCGTAGGCGTTTCCCAAATTGTGCCAGGCAGGCACGTCCCCGGGCTCCAATTCCAGCGTCTTCTTATAGGCCTCGATCGCCTCCAGCATTCGCCCGAGGTTTGCGTAAGCGTTTCCCATGTTATAGAGAGCCGCGGCGAAGTCTTCCTTGATGGCAAGGGCAAGCTCGTAACTCTCGATCGCTTGGGCATAGCGTCCGAGCCTGTTCAACACGATCCCCCGGTTGTACCATGCATTGTAGTTGAACGGATCACGATCCAGGTGTTCGTCGTAACAGTTGACCGATTCTTCCATCTGATCCAGAAAGTCATGGCAATAGCCGAGCTCATACCAGGCCTCGTGATGATTCGGATTGACGGCCAGGATGCGGCGGAAGATCTCCACGGCTTCATCGAAACGATCCATTTTCTCAAGCGTGACACCCTTGTGAAACAGCGCCTCTTCCGAGCCCGGTTCAAGTGTCAGGGCGTACTCGAAGGCCTCAACGGCTTCCTCGACCCGGTTGATGTTGTCGAGGGTGATGCCGCGGTTGACGTGAATCTCGGCGTCGGCGGGATTGAGATTCAGGGCTTGGTCGTACGCTTCGAGGGCTTCTTCGTATCGGGTGAGGTTGTTGAGGATCATGCCCCTTCGCTGCCAGGCGTCGGCATTGTAGGGCTCAAAGGAAAGAAGACGGTCGCAATAAGAAAGGGCTTCTTCGAATTGCTCTGTCTCGAAGCAGAGTTGGATGATCTCCTCGAGAGTTTCAGTGCTGTTGATGTCCTTTTCGCCGTTCTTCAACTGCTCACGAAATCTTGCTACGTCGTCGTCCCGTCGCCTTCGCGGTTTCGGAGCCTGGTCGTCGTCGTCGAAATGGTCAAAAGCCTGCATTCAGTTTTCCTGAACTCTGGGAGAGTCCGTCAGCACAGCCTATCCGCTTGGAATAAAACAAAAAAACGAGGCGATGTCAAGTAATCATTCAAAAGAGGGCAATAACCGCCTGGAAATTAGGCGAGTCTGGCAACCGGCGGTTCATTGCATTTTCTCAAATCTTGGGGTATATTAAAAACCCTCTTTTTCGGCATGCAGGACACGATTGCGCAAAATATTGAAAATTTAAAGCGCCGCGTTGCTGAAACCTGCAAGAGGGTGGGGCGGGATGTGGCCAGTGTTAGGATTGTGGCTGTTTCGAAGATGTTTGGGATTGATAAGATAGAGGAGGCGCGGGTGGCCGGGCTGGAGGATTTCGGTGAGAACTATGTTCAGGAACTGAGGGAAAAGATCGAGCTCTGGACCGGAAAGCCGGTCCGATGGCATTTCATAGGACATCTGCAATCGAACAAAGTTAAGTATATTATAGATTCAATCCATCTTCTGCATTCCCTCGACTCGCTCCGGTTGGCGAAGGAGGTGCAGAAGAGGGCCCAAAAGCCTGTTGATGTGCTTCTGGAAGTGCACACAACGGAAGAAGCGACCAAGACCGGTGTCCGGCCTGATGAGGTTGTTGAGCTGGCGAGACAGGTCTCGCATTTGGACAAGGTGAGGATCCGGGGACTCATGACAATGGGTCCGTTTTCCGACAACCCCGAGGATTCCCGTTCGTCGTTCCGACTCCTTGCGGAACTTCGGCGGAGCATCGAGAGGGAGAGGATTCCCGGTGTGGCGATGGAAGATCTCTCCATGGGCATGACCCACGACTACGAGATTGCCATTGAAGAGGGAGCGACGATCCTGCGCATCGGTACGGCGATCTTCGGGAAAAGACGACCTGGTTGAAAGTACGAAGTGCGTAAATGGAAGTACGAAACAAATTCGAAATACGAATATCGAATTACGAAACAAGTTTGAAATCAGAATGTTGAAATGCGAAGGGAATCCGGAATCCGGGGGTGTCGTGGGTTTTGAACGGAGAGTTTTGAATTTCTTTCGTGCTTCGTATTTCGAGTTTCTCATGTCGCCTTTCCCAAGGAGGTTTTATGAAGATCACTCCTCTTGAAGTCAAACGCCAGCAGTTCAAGAAAGTCATGCGCGGGTATGATCCGGTTGAGGTGGATACTTTCCTCGACATGCTCTCGAACGAGCTGGAAGACCTGATCAAGCGGAACAAGGATATGAACGACAAGCTCATTGAGCTTGAGGTCCAGCTCCGTGACTATAAGAACATGGAGAAGACGCTGCAGCAGACGCTCATGCAGGCCCAAGAGACGAGCGGAAAGTCGATAGAGAATTCGAGGAAGGAAGCAGACCTCATTGTCCAGGAGGCCCAGATGAAGGCGTCGCAGATTCTCGAAAAGGCGCGGCTGGATTTTGCGCGCGCAAAAGAGGAGATCGCGCATCTCAAGGCCCGCAAGGAAAGCATCATCAGCCGCCTGAAGGTTCTGCTCTCGTCCGAAGTGGAGCTTCTGAGAGCGTTGGAGATCGACGACGAAGAGGTCGTCCGGCCGGATACATCGCTGGGGACAGGAAAGGAAGAAATCGGGATCGATGAGATCCTGAAGAAATTGTAGGATGAGGATTGGTTCGTTGGTTCATTGGTGATCGGCATTGTTGTGAGAAGAATCAAAAATCTGCGCAATCTGCGCATTCTGCACAATCTGCGCATTCTGCACAATCTGTGCAATCTGTGCAATCTGTAATCAGCGCTCCAATCTGCGTAATCTGCGGAAATCAAGAGGCGAACTCTTCCACGAGTTCTTTTTTTATTTTATCCCATGTCAAAGTCTGACCTGAGAAAAAAAATCGATGACGCTGTGGCGGTGATTCGCACGAAAACCTCGTCGGCACCCGCGATCGGCATTATTCTTGGGACCGGCCTGGGCGGATTAGCGAAAGAGATGGAGGTTGATGTGGCGATCGATTATGCGGAGATCACACACTTTCCGGTTTCAACCGTTGAATCCCATCATGGGCGTCTGCTGTTTGGGAAACTCGCAGGGAAGCCGGTCGTGGCGATGCAGGGGAGGTTTCATTATTACGAGGCGTACACGCTTCAGCAGATCACCTTTCCGGTGCGCGTGATGAAGTTCCTGGGCGTCCGGTCGCTTCTGGTTTCGAACGCGGCAGGCGCGCTGAACAGGAAGTTTCGTCGCGGCGACCTCATGATCATTACCGACCATATCAATCTGCTCGGGGATAATCCCCTCATCGGACCCAATGACGATACGCTGGGCCCGCGTTTTCCCGACATGTCTGAGCCTTACAGCAGAGAGTTAATCGCCCTCGCGGAGGAGTGCGCACAGAGCCTCAAGATCAAGGTTCGCAAAGGGGTATACGCCGCGATGCAAGGGCCGAGCCTTGAAACAAGGGCCGAATACCGATTTCTCCAGACAATCGGGGCAGATGCCGTCGGGATGTCCACCGTGCCGGAAGATATCGTGGCGGTGCATATGGGGATGAAGGTGCTCGGGTTTTCCATTCTGACAGACGAATGCTTCCCGGAAACCCTGAAGCCGGTCTCGTTGGAAGAAGTCATCGCGGCGGCGAACGAAGCAGAGCCACGCATGACCGCCGTCATGAAAGAGGTTGTAAGGCGAATGAAAGAGTGAGATTCAGACTTCAGCTTGAAAAACGAATCCGAATCACTCTTTGCTCTCTCATTCTGAATTCTTCATTTCAGACAAGATTGACGATAGCGCATGTTTCCCCCTCTCTCCGATAAGCTTAACTATTTCGACCTCGAGCAGAGGATTCTCCGGTTCTGGGATCAGGAGAAGATCTTTGAAAAGAGCGTCAGCTCACGGGAAGGAAAGCCTCGCTTTACGTTTTACGAAGGGCCTCCCACCGCCAACGGTAAGCCCGGTATCCACCACGTGATGGCCCGGACGCTCAAGGATCTCATTTGCCGCTACAAAACGATACGCGGATTCCAGGTTTCGCGCAAGGCAGGATGGGATACACACGGCCTGCCCGTGGAGATCGAAGTGGAAAAATCCCTCGGCATCAAACACAAGGACCAGATCGTTGAGTACGGCGTGGCAAAATTCAACGAGGAATGCCGCAAGTCGGTTTGGAAGTACAAGACCGAATGGGAAGAGCTGACGCGGCAGATGGGTTACTGGGTGGATCTCGAACACCCGTATGTGACGTTCGAGAACAACTACATCGAATCCGTCTGGTGGGCCCTCAAGCAATTTTTCGACAAGGGGCTGATTTACAAGGGCTACAAGATCCAGCCGTACTGTCCGCGGTGCGAAACGCCGCTCTCGTCCCACGAGGTCGCCCAGGGGTACAGGGACGTCAAGGACCCCTCAATCTACGTCAAGGTGAAAGTCAAGGGAGAGGAGAATACGTTCTTCCTCGTCTGGACCACGACGCCGTGGACCCTGATCTCGAACGTCGCCCTTGCAGTTCACCCGGATGAGGACTACGTGAAGGTCCTGCACAAGGGCGAGCTTCTCATTCTCGCCAAAGCGCGTCTGGCGGTGCTTGGAGACGAGTATGAGGTTGTGGACTCGATGAAGGGATCAAGGCTCGCGGGCAGAGAGTACGAACGGCTGTATTCCTACCATTCCGTCAAGGAAAAGGGATGGTATGTCGTGGAAGCGGATTTCGTCACAACCGAGGATGGTTCGGGGATTGTCCACATGGCCCCTGCCTACGGCGAGGATGACTACCAAGCGGGCCTGAAATACGGGCTCCCGACGATTCATCCGGTCAACAAATCCGGTGAATTCGGTCCCGAAGTGGCCGACTTCGCGGGAAAGTTTGTCAAGGAAGCTGATCCCGAGATCATCGCCGATCTCAAACGACGCGGGATTCTTTATAAGAAGGAACAATACCTTCACAGTTATCCTCATTGCTGGAGGTGCGGATCGCCGTTGCTGTACTATGCGCGCGAATCCTGGTACATCAGAACCACGTCCTATGCTGACGAAATGGTGAAACAGAACGGCTCGATCAACTGGGTGCCTCCCGAGGTGGGAAGCGGAAGGTTCGGTAACTGGCTCGCGGAGAACAAGGATTGGGCGCTCTCGCGTGACCGGTTCTGGGGGACACCCTTGCCCATCTGGATTTGTGCGGACTGTGGAAAAC
Source organism: Bacteroidia bacterium (assembly GCA_022180565.1). Classification (GTDB taxonomy): domain Bacteria; phylum Bacteroidota; class Ignavibacteria; order UBA10030; family UBA10030; genus JACQPU01. The sequence goes on along the minus strand of BQML01000009.1, from coordinate 94,885 downwards.
AGAAATGTGTCGGCAGTGTTGAAGAGCTTCGGAAGGGTGAGAACGTCCCTGCGACCGTCGATCTCCACAAGCCGGTTGTGGATGACATACGGTTTGCCTGTGAATGCGGCGGTACGATGACACGCACTCCCGAGCTGATCGATGTTTGGTTCGACTCCGGATCCATGCCGTTTGCCCAATGGCACTATCCTTTCGAGAACCGGGAGCAGTTCGAGCGATCCTATCCGGCGGATTATATTTCTGAAGGCATTGACCAAACTCGGGGATGGTTCTATACCCTGCATGCCATCGGAACGGCCCTGTTCGGCAAGGCCGCGTTTCGGAATGTTCTGGTAAACGAGCTGATTCTGGACAAGCACGGCCAGAAGATGTCGAAGTCGAAAGGGAATACGGTCGATCCTTTCGGGCTGATCAAGACCTACGGGGCTGATTCCACGCGCTGGTACCTCGTTTCCAACAGCCCCGTCTGGCGCCCGACCTTGTTCGATCCCGACGCCGTCGGCGATGTTCAACGGAAGTTCTTCAGCACGGTCGTCAATACGTACGCCTTCTTCGCGCTCTATGCGAATATTGACGGATTCACCTATGCAGAAGAGCCGATTCCGGTCTCCGAACGCCCGGAGATTGATCGGTGGATTCTTTCCGAACTGAATTCCCTCCTTGCGTCGTACATTCAGTGGATGGATGCGTACGATGTGACCCGCGCAGCGCGAGCCGTCCAGGAATTCACCGTCGACCGGCTGTCGAACTGGTACGTGCGCCGGAACAGGCGGCGGTTCTGGTCGAAGACTCAACTCGTCGAGAAGAGCGAAAAAGGGAAGGACAAGATCGCGGCCTATCAGACTCTCTACGAATGCCTTGCGTTGGTAACCCAAATGTTCTCTCCCTTTGCTCCGTTCCTGAGTGAGGAGATTTTCAGAAACCTGAATTCAGTGACAAAGAAGAATCCCGCCGTTTCCGTGCATGTTTCCGACCTTCCTGCACCTGCCCGGGAATTGATCGATCCGGAGCTCGAGCAGCGAATGGAACTGGCGATTACGATCGTGGGTTTGGTGAGAGCCATGAGAAAGAGATCCAATCTCAAGGTCCGGCAACCCCTGCGCAAGATCCTCATTCCGGTAACCTCGGCAAAGGAACAAAAACGCATCGAGCAGATGAGGGAGGTGATTTTGGAGGAGATCAATGTGCGGAAGATCGAGTTTGTTAGGGAGGACTCGGGAATTGTCAAGCGAAGGGCGAAACCGAATTTCAAAACCCTGGGACCGAAGTTCGGCAAAGCTGTCCAGCACGTGGCGGGGGCAATCCGGGAATTCACACCCGCCCAGGTTGGCCGTCTGGTGGCTGAGGGGAGTTTGAAGATCTCCGGCAACGACGGCGAATGGACGGTGACCCTGGAGGATGTGGAGATTCTGCATGAGGAATTGAAAGGATGGATCGTGGAGTCGGATGGTCCGGTAACGGTTGCGCTCGACACACAGCTTGATGACGAACTGATTGACGAGGGATTGGCACGCGAGTTTGTGAACCGGATTCAGAATCTGAGGAAGGATTCCGGATTTGCGGTGACGGACCGAATCAGAGTATCCTTTCGTTCGTCGGACCGTCTCGCACGCGCAATTGGAAAGCTGAAATCGTACATCATGCAGGAAACACTCGCCGTGGAACTGGGCAGGGTTCAGGACGGACAGAACAGGGGAACGGCCGCAGATATCAACGGGGAGCCATGCGAGATTTTCTTGGAAAAGGTGAATTAATTTTGTAGGTTTGCGCAGGTCGCCGAACGATTTCCGTGTCGGCGTATGAATCCGGAAGGAGAGGACGATGGCAAAAAAGGCCGTGAAGAAGACAAGAAAGGTGAAAAAGACCGTACAAGCGAAGAAACCGGCGGTTCAGCGGGCGAAAACCGTTGCCGTGAAGGCGAAACCCGCTCCGGAGAAGGTCCCCGTGCGCGGAAAGGGGTACAGCAAGGCCGAGCTGGAGCACTTCCGCCAGATCATCATGGAGAAGCGAAAGGAGATCCTGGAGGAATTGGAAGCCTTGCGGGCAACGATCATGGACTCGACCACCGGCGAATATACGCAGGAGAATTCGGCGTATTCGCTTCATATGGAGCAGGGCACCGATACGATGGAGCGCGAGAAAACCTTCCTGTTTGCTTCGCGGGAAGGAAAATTCCTGAACTATCTGGACGATGCGCTCAAACGGATCGACAAAGGGGATTACGGCTTCTGCAACGATTGCGGAAAGTTGATCGAAAAAGAGAGGCTGGAGGCGGTTCCTCATGCTCAGTTGTGCGTGGACTGTAAGATGAAGAGAGGAAAATGAACCGGGCCTCGCTTGTGGCTCCCATGCGCATTCTGTACGTTACCGGCGCGATTGTCGTGGTTGATCAGGTGGCGAAACTGCTCGTCAAAGGCTTTTCGCTTCCGTTCCTTGGTCTGTACCATCCCGGCGTCCCGCTCGGCAGCAGCAGAGCTATCCTGGGTGACTTTCTGCGTCTGACATACATCGAAAACCCGGGAATGGCTTTTGGGATCGATGTAGGAGGGAAACTCTTCCTGACGATCTTTTCTCTCTTTGCCAGCATAGGCATCTTCATGTACCTCTACAAGATCCGCGATGAGGCATTTCCGATTCGTCTCTCACTTGCGATGATCCTGGGCGGGGCGATTGGAAACCTGATCGACCGCGTATTCTACGGCGTGATTTTCGGTGAAGGCCCGCTGTTCTACGGCAAAGTCGTGGATTTTGTCGACGTCGATTTCTTCAACGTGGACATCCTGGGATTTCACATCAGCCGCTGGCCGGTATTCAACGTGGCCGACTCGGCCGTTTCCCTTGGCGTGCTCATTCTTCTGGTTTTCCACCGCAAGTTCACCAAAGCCGGCGAGCCAAGCGTGTCCTATGCCGCCGATTCCGCCGGGTCTCCGGCAGCCTCCGGCACGAGTGATGCACTAAAGGACGGCCCGTCGGCACCGGGACAGTCCTCTTTTCCCTCCTGACGGTACCGCTCATGGCGGATGACACCGCCGAAATCCGCGAAACCCTCCGTTTAGTTGTTCCCCCGAAACAGACAAAGGAGCGTCTGGATATTTATTTGACACGCCAGGTCCAGAACGCCACGCGCACCAAGGTGCAGAAGGCCATCGGTGAAGGGCTGGTGAGGGTCAACGGCAAACCTGTCCGGCCAAGCCATTTGGTCTCTCCCGGCGAAATTATCGAAGTGATCCTTCCCCATCCTCCGCGTCCACAAGCCGTCGCCGAGGACATTCCGCTGGACATTGTGTACGAGGACGAGGACCTGCTTGTTGTGAACAAGCCGGCGGGCATGGTGACCCACCCTGCGTACGGCAATTATACGGGAACACTCGTCAATGCCCTTCTCCATCACACGGGCTCATTGTCGTCGGTCAACACCGAAATGCGTCCCGGCATCGTCCATCGGCTCGACAAGGATACCACAGGCCTGCTGGTTGTAGCAAAGAACGACCGGGCGCATCAGATGCTGGCGAAGCAGTTTGTGCGTAGAACCGTGGATCGTGAGTACTGGGCTATCGTGTGGGGCCGCTTCAAGGACAAATCCGGCACCATCGAGGCGGCGCTGGCCCGAAGCAAGAGAGATCGCAAGAAGGTCACCGTGTCCGCCGACGGAAAGCCGGCGGTGACGGAATACCGCGTGCTCGAAACCTTCGCGTTCCTGACCTTGTTGGCACTGAAGCTTAGGACCGGACGGACGCATCAGATCAGAGTGCATCTTGCTCACGCCGGTCATCCGGTGTTCGGGGATCCGACATATGGCGGAAGGGGCCCCTCGTGGGGGGGATTGACTGGTAAGGATGCGCGGCAGGCTGTGGCGCTTCTGAAAACGATCCAGCGTCAGGCTTTGCATGCGCGGACGATCGGGTTCACCCATCCTGCGACGGCTAACCGCGTCATATTTGAATCACCCCTTCCGGAGGACATGCTGTTCGTCCTTCGGAGCATCGGATGGAAGGGCTGATTCTCTTGGGCATACCTTTCCAAGGTATCTAGGTTAAACATATGTACCTTGGAAAGGTAAGACAGAGGACCACCCCCCTTGAAGACCGCGCATCGCACTCCCATCGCTTGCAAGTGGTTTTTCCATTTATCAGATTACAGAAGCGGGATAGGTCAGGCAACAAGGCCTTTGAAAAACAACACCATGTCGCTGGTCAAATGACCATCATGAAACCGCTCACACTCCTCCTTCTACTGACCCTCCTGGTCGGATTGACGAAAGGACAACCTATGCCAAAAACCGAGGCGGCCACCTTTGGCGCCGGGTGCTTCTGGTGCGTGGAAGCCGTTTACGAACGACTGCCCGGCGTTCAGAACGTCGTGGCGGGATATGCCGGCGGGACAACGAAGAATCCGACGTATCAAGAAGTCAGCTCAGGCATGACCGGCCACGCCGAAGTCGCGCAAATCACGTTTGACCCGTCGGTCATTTCCTATGAACAGCTTCTTTCAGTCTTCTGGAAATCTCACGACCCTACGACTTTGAATAGGCAGGGTGCGGACGTGGGAACTCAGTACAGGTCGGTCATCTTCTATCATGACGATACTCAACGGAAAGCGGCAGAGAAGTCGTTGAAAGAAGCACAGAAGGATTTTGATGATCCGATTGTGACGCGGATCGAGCCTCTGAGGGAGTTTTATGAGGCTGAGAACTACCATCAGGACTATTACAACAACAACCCGAACGCACCGTATTGCACGTTTGTGATCAAACCAAAGCTGAAAAAGCTGAAGTTGGAATGAAGAATATCAAATCATCGGATGATCGGACCATCGGGTGATAAGCATGGAACCGATGGCGCGATGGCCGATGAGCCGATGTCCCGATCCCCGAAGGTGAGAGGCCGCCGGGCACGATCCCAGTGTGCACCGACGGCCTGTTGTGGAGAAGGTACGTTGTGAAGATTGGGAAGTTGGAAATCCTACCTGTCTCTCCCGCGCATATTCTGTCTACGCCCTGACGATCCGTCTCTACGCTGCACCGACGGCTGGCTTTGCCTGGATGATCCATCCCGTCCTCGCACCGACTGTTGTTCCGGTCTGATACGCCGGAATTCGCTTGGCTCCTGACGCCGATCAGGTGCTGTCCTTCGCTCAGACGGCGGTGCTACGCGCCGCTGGATCCCCTGATCCCTCGGCTGTGAAAGCTCGCGTTCTATCGCAGACCTTCGTTCAGGCTCCGGCGCGGGTGTACGGCGCTTGGGTGGATCAGGATTGCTTTCCCTTTGCTCATACCCCTGATCCGATTTCCAACTGCGATCAATACGATCAAGATTCAGCGTTGTCCTCCGTTCAAGCTTCCGCGCCTCAATCCTCTCCTCGCTCCGTTCCAGCTCCGCTCGGGTCGGCCGGTGAACTTCGATCGTCTCCCGGGCACCGTTCTGAAGAACCCGTTCCTGACGATCGCGCGTCTCAAACACGTCCGCCCTTGGAATTCTCGTGTTTCCGCGCCGCTCGATGATTTCACGGTCCACCCCGCGGTTGATCACGCGGTCACGATCCACTTCATAGCGCACCGCGGAACGGGTCGTGCGGATCAGCCGCCGGGTCGCGCTCTCATGGAGCACGTAGCCGTCGACACGCGTCGCTGTGAACCGGCCGAAGGGCACGAAGCACCAATAGTGGGCCGGAGCATACCATTGCGTTGTAAACCGGATGCCGACCGAAATGCTGAACGTTGCATATGGCGGCAAGGGAGCCCATCCGATGTAGTAGTCGTCATATCTCCATTCAACCCAGGCCGGACCCCAGACGTCGTCCGGAATCCATATCCATCCATAGTAATCATCATAGTACCATCGGCCATAATGGAACACGGCCCAGCCGAAAGGCTCGTACGAAGCCCAGTACCAGCCATAGTCCGTCCACACCCATCGACCGTGCAGGTAAGGCCGCCACCCGGGCCGCACACGAACAGGGCGCCAGCCGTAAAATCCTGTCCCGATCTCGACCCATTCTCCATACGGGCGAAGGACGCTGTAGAAATAACCCGCATGCCCGAAGCGTACGCCCATGGCAAAAGACTGCGTGTGAGCGGCCGCGCCCGACGTGCGTGTGTCGAGCATGGGCGTAAGGGCCAGGATTCCGAGAACCATCAGTAAGCGTTTCATGGCAAACCTCTCATGGAAGACACCTGTTGCCGGTGTAAACCGCAATCGCTGTGCCATGTCCGAAACCGCACAAAAACGGCACTTTCAAAGCCCCTTTCCTCCCGGGTGTCTTCTCAACTCTCCACTGCGTTTTTTTGGGAAGACAACTCATAAAACCGAACACTGGGTTCAGCGTTGAAGAGAGTCCTTTTCCCCCGCGCATGAATGCACGGCACAGATCCTCTCTTCTCTTGATTCGACGATGAAAATCTTCGATTTTTCTTCTCAACGATCAAGGATCATGGATCATGCCCGCGCTTGAAACATTCGATTGGTTTTTTCGCGAAGTCCAGTCCCGTGCATCAGAAGCTGTGAAAAAATACCTTCAGGAACAACGCGCCTATCTCCTTAACATTCGCAACGAGAACGAGCGCCGCAGGTTCCTCGAGGAGGTTATGCTGGAAGCGCGGTCTCTGATGCAGGAACAGAACAAGAACTGATCTCCCCTCCTCTCAGGCCCGGGGGTGTCTGAAGTTAGCCCCTCTTTGGAAACCGCGGCAGTTTTTTCTATATTGGACGCATGAAATCCACTGAATTTGTCCTTGTCCTCGACTTCGGCGGCCAGTACACACAGCTTATCGCCCGTCGAATACGCGAGTTGGGCGTGTTCTCTGAGATCCAGCCGTTCAATTATCCCCTCGATACAATCCGTTCCCGATCTCCGATCGGCATCATACTGTCCGGAAGCCCTTCGAGTGTCTTTGAAAAAAACGCCCCTCAGCCTCATTCAGGGATTTTCGATCTTGGCATTCCCGTGCTCGGAATCTGCTACGGCCTCCAGGTGATCGCCCATCATCTCGGCGGTAAGGTTGACCCTTCGGCCCGCCGTGAATTCGGCAAGGCCAGTCTGGTCATCGACAACAGGGAGGATCTGTTCGCGGGTCTGGACGGCTCGACAACAGTGTGGATGAGCCATGGCGACGCGCTGAGCAAAATCCCCCCCGGTTTTGAACCGATCGCACACAGCACGAACGCCCCTATCTGCGCAATCAAAAATCCTGTCAAAAAGATCTTCGGCGTGCAGTTCCATCCCGAAGTGGTCCATACGCCCGACGGGAAGAAAATCCTCAGAAATTTTGTCGTGGGGGTTTGTGGAGCAAAAGGAAACTGGACGCCGGACACATTTGTTGACCGGACGCTCGAAGAGATCAGAGCGAAGGTGGGATCGTCCAGAGTCCTCTGCGCCCTGAGCGGAGGAGTGGATTCGTCTGTTGCAGCCGTGCTGATTCATAAGGCAATCGGCGAGCGCCTCCATTGCATCCACATCAACACCGGCCTTATGCGGAAAGGGGAGAGCGAGGCGGTGGTGGAGGCCTTTCGTACCCAGTTTCATATTCCGCTGACCCTCATCGATGCAAGCGAAGAGTTTTTGGCCCGGCTCAAAGGTGTGACGGATCCTGAGAAAAAAAGAAAGATCATTGGAAAGACCTTCATCGACATATTTGAAAAGGAAGCGAAGTCTCTGGAATCGGAAGCCCGGGCGAAGCATCAGGGGAAATTTGAATTCCTGGCCCAGGGAACCCTGTATCCGGACGTGATCGAGTCAGTTTCGTTCAAGGGTCCCTCGGTCACGATCAAGACCCATCATAACGTGGGAGGATTGCCGGAGCGGATGAATTTCAAGTTGCTCGAGCCGTTTCGTGAATTGTTCAAGGATGAGGTCAGGGAAGTGGGCCGTCGGTTGGGACTCTCGGCAGAACTTGTCGGCCGGCATCCGTTTCCGGGTCCCGGGCTTGCAGTGCGTATTCTGGGAGAAATCACCAAGGAGAAACTGGACCTCCTGCGCGAAGCGGATCAGATCTTCCTCGACGAGATCCGGAACGCCGGCTTGTACGATGAGATTTGGCAGGCCTTTGCCGTGCTTCTGCCTGTCCGGTCTGTCGGCGTTATGGGCGACGGACGTACGTATGAATCCGTTCTTGCCCTCCGGGCCGTCACGAGCGTCGACGGCATGACGGCGGACTGGGCCCGGATACCTCCGGACGTGCTCGCCTCAATCTCAAACCGCATTATCAATGAGCTTCGGGGGATCAACAGGATCGTGTACGATATCAGCTCCAAGCCTCCTGCGACGATCGAATGGGAGTAGTCCAGCAGAAATCTGATTTGAGAAACTAAAAATTTTTGCATGTTGAATCTGTGATTCGCATCGAGAAGGTAACCAAGAAGTTCGGCTCGTTTGTTGCAGTGGACGATCTCTCCGTCACGATTGAGCGCGGAGAGTTCTTTGGATTCCTCGGTCCCAACGGCGCAGGAAAGACAACGACGATCAAGATGATTGCAGGGCTGTTCACGCCCACGAGCGGAAGGATTCTCCTTGATGGGCATGATACGGTGAAAGAACCGCTGGAAGCGAAAAAGGCCCTGGCCTACATTCCGGACCAACCCTTCCTGTACGATAAGCTCACGGGCCGGGAGTTTCTCTATTTTGTGGGGGGATTGTACAAAATGGAAAAGGACAGGCTGAAGGAGGAGATCAATCGTCTTATCGGGCATTTTGAGATTGGAGAGTGGGTGGACAAGAGAACGGAAGATTACTCGCAGGGGATGCGGCAAAGGATCACGATCGCTGCCGGGCTTCTCCACGATCCGAAAGCCATTGTCATTGACGAGCCGATGGTGGGTCTGGATCCCCGTAGTGCCCGTATTGTCAAAGACACCTTGAAGCAGAAGTCGCGTGAGGGCACGGCCGTATTCATGTCCACGCACAGCCTGCAGATTGCCGAGGAGCTGTGCGACCGAATCGGCATCATCAAGAACGGCCGGCTGATCTTTGCCGATACCTTGGACAAGCTCCAGGCCTACAAACAGCAGTACGACGGCAAGTTCGAATCCGTATTCCTTGAGCTCACGAAATAGCATGGCCCTGTTCCTCCACATCCTCCGGTACAAGGTCATCTCATTCTTGAAAACGACGTTCGACGTTCGAGCGGTTTCGGTCGTGCGCGGGGTAGGGTCCTTGCTGGTGTTCGGAGGATTTGCCGCGGGGGCGTATTTCCTCTCTCACGGCATCACGCGATACGTGCTCGAAGAGACGAGGATCGGTCTGTTTCTTTTCCACCGGTTCATTTCGATGATGCTCTTCGTATTCTTTGTGTCGGTGAACCTGGGCAACATCATTGTTTCGTACGCTACCCTGTACCGTTCACCGGAGGTTGCTTCTCTCCTCACCAAACCGGTTCCCTATCATACGATCTTTACTCTAAAGTTTCTTGACAATTTCCTCTACAGCTCGACGACCCTGTTTCTGGTGGCTTTCATGGTCCTCCTTGGTTATGGATCCTACCTGGGTTATCCGTGGTACGCCATGCTGGGGATCATGGTGTTTCTCCTCGTTCCGTTCATGCTGCTCTCTGCCTGCATTGCCGTGCTGATCCTCATGGGTCTCATGAAGATCGCGGGGAAGATCGGATTCCGCCGCGTGGTGACTCTTCTGAGCTCGCTGTACCTGATGATGGTGTATCTCTTCTTCAAGTTCTCGAATCCGATCCAGCTCATTGAGGACACGGCGCGGTACTACCCGAACGTAGACATCAATCTCGCGCAGCTCGATCCGTTTTTTGCCAAGTTTCTGCCCAATCATTGGCTGGCGGAGTTTCTGTTCTTCCTCTCGCGGGGAGAAATCGAACGCGGCCTTCCGATGGGAATGTTGCTCCTGTTCGTCGCCGCAGGACTGTTCGTGACCGTATTGCTGGTTGCGCACCGATTCTATTACAGGAGTTGGCTGATCACGTTCGAATTCCAGGCGTCTTCAAACGTTCCGCGGACGGGACGGGGCCCGACGTTCTTCGATTTCCGGAAGAAATCCATCCTCCCCGCACAAGCGGAGTCGATCCTCAAGAAGGAGTATTTCGCCTTTTTTCGAGAGCCCAGCCAGTGGATCCATCTGGCGGTGATGATCGTGTTGATCACGGTGTTCGTGAGCAGTGTTCGCGGCCTGAACTTTATCCTTCGCGTTGCCGAACTCCCGGCGCTGACGTACCTCGTGCTTTATGCGTTCGGAGGATTCCTCTCCGCCTCGCTGGCCTTGCGGTTCGTCTTTCCGCTCATCAGTCTCGAGGGCAACTCGTTCTGGGCTCTGCGGAGTATGCCGGTAAAGATGCGTACGTACTTCGCCATCAAGTTCTTGATCGGCTTCCTGCTCGTTTCCGTGCTGGCGCTCGTGGTGGCGTATTTCTCCAACGCTCCCTTTGTCAGGCTGACGCCCACGAACAGGGTGCTGCTGTGGTTCGGCTTGTACAGCGCCCTCGTCATCTCACTCACGATGACCGCCCTCAACGTGGGGCTCGGAGGATATTTTGGCAACTTTCAGGAGAAGAATCCGATTCGCATCGCCTCGTCGCAGGGAGCGACGCTGACGTTTCTGATGACGCTGATGTACCTCGTCCTCCTCGTTGCGATCATCGCCATTCCTGTCAGCGGGCACTTTGATGCGATCTTCTATCGCGGCGTGTTCCCTCCTGAGCGCATGATTCCGCCCTCCATCATCTTCGGAGCCGTCTCCCTCTTCCTGGTTGCCCTCGGATATATCATCGGATTCCGGTCGCTCAAGCGGGATTTCTGAATTGCTATTCACTCCCCGAGTTGCTATCTTCTTGCCGTATGGTCGATGAAATCACGCTGTCACAGATGTTGGAACAGGCGCGCTCGTTTGTGGACGAGCGGAAGTATCTTCATGCCGCTCAGATCTACAACAGATTGACGAATCTGGCGCCGTCCATGGAGGCCGCATGGGTGGAACTGTCCCACGTGTACTCCGAGCTCAACCAATACGACGCGGCGGAAAGGGTCCTCCGGCAAGCCGCTGCGTCCGCCAGGGATCCGAACAAGATTCTGTACCTCCTGGGGAATCTGCATCAAAAGACCGCTGCGTTCGACCGCGCACTGGTTTCCTACAAGAAATTGCTGTTCCGCGAGAAGGATCTTTCCCGGCGGCTTCGTTCCCACCTGCATTTTAACATCGCTCTCTGCTACTTCTCCAAAGGCAACCTCCGCCTGGCGGAGACGCATTTCCGCAAGGTTAAGCGGATCGATCCTCATTTTCCAAAGATTCATGAATCCCTCGGGGAGCTTCTCCTGCGCCGGGGAGCGGTTACCGAATCGATCACGGTTTTGCGGAGGGCGATCGCGCTCGATCCGTACAGCTGGATCGGGCATTACCTGCTGGGGTTGGCGTTTGCACAGCTCCGTGAGTGGAACCAGGCCTACGAGGAATTTGTCTCAGCTATAGAGATGGATCCCAACGAGCCGAATGGATGGCATAGGTGCGGGGAGGCGTTGTTGTCGCTCGAACGATATGACGAAGCGGAACAGTACCTGCGCAAAGCGCTGGATCTCAATCCGCACCTGACGGATGCAATTGCAACAGTAGGGTTTCTCTACATGCATCGGGGAGACATCGATACCGCCTTCGAGTGCTTTGAACGTGCACTGGCTCTCGAGCCCAGGAACCGAAAGGCCCTTGAGGGGAAGGAACAACTTGTGCGCAGGTTCGGGCGGTAGGGTGTGGAATTCATGAGGAAATTATTCCGGTTCTTCGCGCTGATCGGTGTCACTGTGCTTGTTCTCTCGGGGAGCGCCTCTGGTCAGGTCATCGACAGCCTGACCTTCCGGCCGGACGTGGAGCGCGTGTTTGTCCAGGCCATGCGGCATTTCCAGGCGGAGCGTTTCGACAGTGCGGCTGCGGCCTTTCTGCGCTGTATCCGCGAATTTCCTTTCCATCACCGGACCACGGGGGCCTACATCATGGCAGGGAAGGCCACCTACAGGCTCGGAAACTTCCGCGAATCGGTCCGAATCCTTAAGAACTTCATCGACCTCTACCCCGAGTCGTCATACCTTCCCGATGCCCATTACACCCTTGGGCTGGATTTTTTTCGCATGATGCGGTATGACGATGCGGCGGAAGAGCTTGTCACGGCGCATCGCTTGAGTGATGACGTGGTCCTGCGCTCGCGCGCCGAAAGGCTGTTGGAGAGATTGGCGGAACAATACCTCAGCGTTGGTGATCTGCAGCTTTTGCTCAACAGTGCCCCGCGGCGGCCCGTTGACATCCTGTTGTCCATACGGCTTGCGGAACGATTGCTGAGGACGGGGGATGTGAAGGCAGCCAGAAGCCTGCTTGTACCGTTCATCGATCTGCCTGCAAGTGTCGCGTATGTGGACAGGGCGATCGACATGCTGAGGAGGATTGAGGGGAGCGGAGTGATCAAGATTGGCGTTGTGCTTCCTCTGATGCTGAAGTTGAGCCAGCCCGGGCAGAGGGATTTTGGGGTTGAGATGTATGACGGCATCAAGCTGGCTGTGGAGGAATACAATGCGGCGATGCTACCGAAGGTCAGTCTGGAGGTCCGCGATTCCGAACGCGATCCGGGTGCCGCGGCGCGCGTCGTCACGGAGCTTTGTTCCGATGACGGCGTCATGGCGATTCTCGGACCTGTCTTCAGTAACGAGGCGTTTGCCTCGGCGGGAATCGCCAATGCACGGGGGGTGCCGATGCTCACGCCGACGGCCACGGCCAACGGCATCGCGTCTATCGGGCCGTATGTGTTTCAGTTGAATCCAGACTTGGATGTCCGCGGCCGCGTCATGGCCCGGTACGCCTTCGACCTCGGCGCCCGCACCTTTGCGGTCCTGTCGCCGGTCGAGCAGATTCCGAAGTCCATTGCCGACGCATTCGTGGATGAGGTGGCGCGGCTTGGCGGAGAAGTGATCGACCAGCAGTGGTATCAACGCGGGGCAACGGATCTTCGGATCCAGCTCTCCACCATGCGCCGCCGAGCGCTCGACAAATCGGAGCCGCTGATCATCAACTTTGGCGGAACCCTGCGCTATGAGGATATCAAGAACATGCTCATGCTCGGCGTCTCGGCGGAGGTTCTCGATTCGCTCGTCGAGTGGGGAGCGAAGATCCCGGTGGAGGAATTACTGGGTCCCGACGGACGCTTGCTCGCCGATTCGCTCAAGATTCCTACGGAGCGGGCCGTGATCAAGTATGACAGTCTGGGGCTCGCCGTGAAGAACATCGATGCGATGTTCCTGCCTGTTGCCAGCGCCGATGAAATCGGTGTGGTCACGTCGCAGATTCGCTATTTCAATTTTCAAACCCAATTGCTGGGGACGGCCGAATGGCATGATCTGGCGAGCCTGGATATGAATCGTGAGTACGCCGACGGCGTCGTGTTTTCCAACGACACGCATATCGACCAGAGCGATCAGGGATACCGGGTCTTTGCGGCCCGGTTTCAGAAGGAGTTCGGAAGGCCGCCGACGGTCAACGCGCTCTTCGGTTACGATGCCATGAAACTGTTGCTCGACCTGATTGCCAGGGGTTCGGCAACGAGAAACGACATTGCCGCGTCGCTGACGGGAGTGCGGAGGGTAAGGGGCTGGCATACGTCGTTCTCCATCGATGAACGGCGCGTGAATTCATTCTTGACGGTCTTTCGGTTTGAAAACCGCGCCATCAGAAAGATCGGCGAAGCGGATCTCCTCGAACCGGAAGAGACGGGCAAGGAGGAAGCAAGACAACACACAACACGATAAGGGGGGGAGATGGAACGGGGGAATCGAAGTATCAAGTACTGGCCGGAAGGGGACCGGCCGAGGGAAAAGCTTCTTCGTCTGGGGGCGAGCGGCCTGAGCGACGCCGAGCTCCTGGCTATTCTTCTGCGGACCGGTTCACGGGGTGCAACCGCGCTGGACCGGGCGCGCCAACTTTTGACAGGAGTGCGCGCTCTCAGGGAAGCGGCGCGCATGACCGTGTCCGATCTCCGTTCGTGCGGATTCGGGACCGTGCATGCGGCGACGATTGTGGCGGCGTTCGAGCTTGCGCGCCGGCTTGAAGCATCCGGGGGTCCCGAAGCGCCGGTGTTCCGCGCGCCGACAGATGTGGTTGCACGGTACGGACCCCTGCTGAGGGATTTGAGGCACGAAGAATTTTGGGCGATTTTGCTCTCAACGGCGAACCAGCCGATCCGTGAACTGCGTATCTCCAGCGGCACCCTGAACTCCTCGCTCGTCCATCCGCGGGAGTGCTTTGCGGAGGCCATCAAACTCCATGCCGCCAGCATTATCTTTCTGCACAACCATCCCAGCGGGAATCCGGAGCCGAGCCGGGAGGACCTGGCGGTGACACGTCAGCTTGTCGAGGCAGGCAGGATCCTCGGAATCCCCGTGCATGACCACATCATTCTGGCCGATGGACGCTATGTTAGCCTTGCAGAACGCGGTCAAATCTGACTATTGACGAGCATCAACAGCGTTGTGGATCTTGTTGACATTCGTCTCTCAAATTCGTATTATGGACGAGTGTTTCGGCCCCTCGCAAAAACAGGCAAAATATTATTTCATTTCGAGGAGAATTCACCAATGAAGAAGTCGATGACGCTGATGATCGGGGCTGTGTGCATGACCGGTCTTCTCCTGGCGGGATGCAGCAGCAACGCCACGGAGGAAGAATTGCGCCAGCTGGAAGAGCTGAAGGCCGAGGTTGCCTCGATGGAGAAGGAGGTCCAAAGTCTCGAATCTGAAAAAGCGCGTCTCCAGACGTCGATCGCAGACAAGGATGCGCAGTTGAAGAAATGTGAAGATGACAAGAAGGTCGTCGAACAGCGTCTGAAAGGCATGTAACCAACAGCACAGGAGAAACAAGACAAATGAAGAGCATCGTGAAAATCGGATTTGCGTCGCTCCTGGCTATGCTGTTGAGCGCCGGAGTGTACGCACAAGAAGTGGCGAAGGAAGAGTGGCAGAAGCAAATGAACGAATGGACGGCGAAACGGAACGATCTTCAGGGAAAGCTGACCGCGCTGAGAGGTGAGGTCGGGAACCTGAAGAATCAGGAGGCCGAAAAGATCGCCGCTCTCAAGAAGTGCGAGGAAGATCTCCTTGCCATGACGGGCGCGACTGCCGCCGACGTTTCCGCCTTCGAGGCAACGCTTCAGAAGATCGACAACAAACTCAATGAGTTGTCCAGGCTTTCGAATGAGGATCTTTGGAACCGCCGGGCGGAGGTCGATGAGGTCCAGAAGTGGATCAATGATGCAAAGAAGAACAAGCTGGCCGCCATTCCGAGATACTATGACCGCCTGGCCGACCAGCAAAAGCGTCTGGATGCCTTGAAAGCGACGCTGAAGCAGTATGCGGAATCCGGCATGGGGATGATGACGTACACCGTCGGCACGTGGGCGAAAGACCGCGACTGCCTGTGGAATATTGCGAAGAAAAAGAGAATCTACGATAACGCGTTCCTGTGGCCGAAGATCTACCAGGCCAACCGCAATCTCATCAAGAACGCGGATATCATTGAGCCCGGATGGGTCCTGAAGGTTCCGCCGAAAGCGCCTCTGACCAGCGAAGAGCGGTCTGCGGAACGCGCTTACTGGAGGAACAAATAAGCCGGAACTTCCGGAATGAGGGAGAAACAGGTCCAACGTACGATCGGTTGAACAATCCGGTGATTCGAAACGCCCCCGAACGTCCTCTTGCAGGACGGTTGTGCGGGCGTTTCGTTTTGTTGGGGATGTGAGGAGGAACCTTTCGCTTTGACTGAACGGAAGATCGAGTTGCGCGGCGTCGATACCCTACAGCTGCTGGGTTATAACGATGCCCACTTGCAGCTGATTGAAGACCGGTTCGATGCGACGATCACGGTCCGCGGGGATACGGTAACCCTGCGGGGAAGTCGAGAGGATGTGGGGAGACTGGAGAAGATCTTCAAGGAATTGATCTACATCCTGAACAAGAACGGCAATCTTTCGCCCAACGACGTAGATACGGTGATCGACCTGGTATCCGTCAACGGATCGGTTACGGAGCCGCCGGCGGGTGTGCCGACCGAAGAGGCGGATCAGGCTCTTCTCTACACGAAGGTCGGTATCATCAGACCGAGGACGCCGGGACAGAAGGCGTACGTCCAGAAGATCCGGACGCACGACATCGTGTTTGCCATCGGGCCGGCGGGGACCGGCAAAACCTACCTGGCCGTCGCCATGGCCGTTGCGGCATTGAAAAACCGGGATGTGACAAAGATCGTTCTTGCGCGCCCGGCAGTCGAAGCTGGAGAAAGTTTAGGATTCCTGCCGGGTGACCTGCGCGAAAAGGTGGATCCCTACCTTCGTCCACTCTATGACGCGCTGGACGACATGCTGACGGCCGAGAAGCTGAGGAGTTACATGGAGAAGCGCATCATTGAGATCGTCCCTCTGGCGTACATGCGAGGTCGGACTCTGCACAACGCATTTGTGATCCTCGACGAGGCACAGAACGCCAGCGCAATGCAGATGAAGATGTTCCTCACACGGCTCGGGGCGAACTCCCGGGCCATCATTACCGGGGACATCACGCAGATCGACCTGCCGCAGAAGACGGTTTCGGGCCTTGTTCAGATTCAGGATGTTCTGCAGGAAATCCAGGGGGTGGCGTTTGCCTATCTTGACCGGAACGACGTCGTCCGGCACAGGCTGGTGAAAGATATCATCGACGCATACGACCGCTACCACGGAGTCAACCAGCAACGAGAGGAAAACGGTCGTGCATAGCTCCGGCACCGATGGTGTGAAGCTCGATCTCTCCTACCTCGTCATGGGATGATGCCGGACATCCGCGTCGCGGACCTCCCTTTCCCGTGTCTTCTTGTGCTTTGTCCAAATGGAATCCAGGAGGTCAAGCCCGGCTCGTGAGATGTGAATCCCGCGGCGCGTCAATTCCTTCTCCATTCTCCTGAATCTTCGGGAGAACTTTGCCGATGCCTTTTGCAGCGCGAGTTCCGGATGCACGCCGATGAAACGCGAATAGTTCACAAGCGAAAACAGAAGGTCGCCGAATTCTTCTTCCTTCCGTCGAGCCGACCCCGTTCGCTCGGCGCGCCGCAACTCTGCGAGCTCCTCCTCGACTTTTTTCCACACCCCCTGCTTGTTTTTCCAGTCAAAACCGACCTTCGAGGCTTTTTCCTGAAGCCTGCGGGCCTTCAGAAGGGCAGGAAGCGTTTTCGGTACGCCGTCGAGGATGGAGGAGCGTCCCTCGGCGAGTTTCAGCTTTTCCCAGTTTTCCTTGACTTCGCGGGCGGACCGCGCTCTCGCTGTGCCGAAGACATGCGGGTGGCGGTAGATGAGTTTTTCGGTGACGGTGTGCAGAACGTCGTTCATCGTGAATCGGCCCCGTTCCTCGGCCATCACGGAATGCAGTGCAACATGGAGCAACAGATCCCCAAGTTCTTGTTTGAGATGATCCATGTCCCCCCTATCGACAGCTTCAATAACTTCATGCGTTTCTTCGAGGAGGCTGTGGCGAATGGACCGGTGTGTTTGCTGACGGTCCCACGGGCACTCCCGTCGTAACCGGCGTACAACGGAAAAGAATCTGTCAAAAGCGCTTTGGCGGGGATTTTTCATGAGTCCTCCGGGGAAAAGGGTATTGAAAAAAACACCCGGAATCAATGATCCGGCGTCCGCAATGTTCCAGGAATCATGAGGTACATCGTTCCGGTTGCCTCCCAACTTGAAGTTTCGTATCTTAACATGCGATGTAGTATAGGCTTGAAAAGAGTCCAGCCGCTGTCAGCCATGCTACGATCATCAATCTTTTCGGGGCTGTAGCTCAGCTGGTCTACGACTCTACGAGTCGTAGACTCGTAGAGGAGAGCGCTTCGGGGGAGTTATGTTCATTGTTTACATATTGAAGAGCCTGGTGGATGGGTCGTTGTATACGGGTCAAACGAAAGATATCAAGGATCGCCTTAGCAGGCATAACAGAGGGCTGATAAAGACGACAAAGGGTCGCGCTCCCTACGAGTTGGGATATTTTGAGGAGTTTGTCACGCGCCGTCAGGCAATGTGGAGGGAGTGGGAACTGAAGAAGAGGTACAATACAGATCGAAAGAAGCGTTTAATTGCCGATTTCGATCATAAGAAAATTGAACGCATTCTGGGGCTGTAGCTCAGCTGGGAGAGCGCTTCGTTCGCAACGAAGAGGTCGTCGGTTCGATCCCGATCAGCTCCACTCATAAGAAATTGTCAATTGGAAATCCCCCCAAGGGGTCCCTCTGGGACAATTGAAGACAACCGGGAGTGTATCGTTCTGAGTACTATTCTATCCGAGGTCAAGTCCTGTGCAACAAGTCGTTGCTTAACCCCGCCAGGTCCGGAAGGAAGCAACGGTCGGCAAAGAGATTTGTGTGACGCAGGGAAGCTTGACCTCTTTGTTTTTCAGCCGACATCGCCCGGAAGGCCGGGCCGTCCGCTGGTTCAGGTCCGCCCCGTTTACGGCAGGCGGACGCTTTCAATCACTCATTTCTCATTATGGTAGGATTCACCGAAAGTCCTGCGCATTGGCGCTTATGGATAAGCCCGTGTGCGCAGTATCCGTTTCGATCGGAAGAAACTGAACAAAGATTGTTGCCCAACTCATCGGCGGCCCCCCTCTCATCCGCCTGGGCCATCTTCCGCTTCGTTCCGGGTCCCTGCACCGCTGCACCCAAGGCCAGAGGCTGAGGTGGAATATGTGTCCCCATGAAAAAAGACATTATCATCAACTCCACGGCGAGCGAACACCGTATCGCCATTCTTGAAGACGGCCGGTTGGCCGAACTCTTTGTCGAAAGTCCGGGCAAGGAGCGGATGGTGGGGGATATTTACCTTGGGAAGGTTGCCAAGGTCATGCCCGGCATCCGGGCCGCCTTCATCAACATCGGCCTCCAGCAGGACGCTTTTCTCCATTTCTCCGACATTGGGGAGTCCCTCCACGAATACAACGCTCTGTTTGACGAGGATGACGACGAAGACGAGCCGGGTTCGGACGGCCGCGGGGACGGGCCTGTTTCCGGCCCTTCGAACGGGGGTGCAGAGCCTCAAACGGCCGTTGCACCGCCTCCACCCCGCCACCAACGGCAACAGGAAGAACGCAGGCGACGTGAAGTCAATCTCGAACGGGGCCAGGAGATCCTCGTTCAGATTACCAAGGAGCCGGTCGGAAAGAAGGGTGTCCGCGTCACGTCCGAGATCTCCCTCCCCGGGCGGTTCCTGGTCCTTCTGCCCTTCGACGGTAAGGTGGGGGTTTCCAAGAAGCTGAACAATTTCAAAGAACGCCGCCGCCTGCGTCGATACGTCCGTTCTATCATTCCGGAAGGATTCGGGGCCATCATCAGAACCGTGGCGGAATCAAAGAGCGAAGAACTGATCAAGCAGGATCTGGACGAGCTTGTCAAGATCTGGCGCGACATCGAGAAGTCCGTGAAGACCGAGCAGGCGCCGGCACTGGTGTACAAGGACATGAACACGACTTCCAGCGTCATCCGTGACCTGTTCTCGGATAACGTGGAGCGAGTTGTGGTTGATGATAAGAAGCTCTATAAGGAAATACGCGCTTATGTGCAGTGGACCTCGCCCGACATGCTCGGACGCCTGGAGCTCTATCGGGGCCGGGAGCCCGTGTTCGACAAGTACGGCGTCGAGAAGGATATCCAGACCCTGTTTTCGAAGAAGGTGTGGCTCAAGAGCGGAGGGTACATCATCATCGAAAAAACGGAAGCCATGACCGTCATCGATGTGAACAGCGGACGGTACGCAGCCAAACGCGAGCAGGAGCAGAACTCTCTCCGAACGGACCTCGAAGCGGCGCGGGAGATCTGCCGTCAACTCCGGTTAAGGGATATCGGCGGCATCATCATCATTGACTTCATTGATCTCGATGAGGAGAAGAACAGGAAGAAGGTGTACGACGAAATGAAGAAGGAGCTCCGGAGGGATCGAGCGAAAGTAACCGTGCTCCCGCTCACCGAATTCGGGCTCATGCAGATCACGCGCCAGCGGATCCGCCAGGCGGTGCACCTGAGTTTCAGCGAGGCCTGCCCGACCTGCGGAGGGACCGGATTGGTGCAATCGAAGATGACGACCATCAATATGATCGAACGGTGGATCAGACGTTTCAAAGCCGAATCGCGCGAATTCCGGCTCATTCTGACGGTCCACCCCTCGATCGCAGAGTTTCTGACTCACGGGACGATCTCGCGGCTCACGAAGATCAAGTTCAAGTTCTTTGTCCGTGTGAAGCTCGTTGCCGACCCGAACATGCCTGCAGACGAGTTCCGGTTCACCTCCGTGAAATCCGGGAACGATATCACAGAACAGTACAAGGGCTGAATCCATGAAGTTCTTCATCGACACTGCAAGCATCGCGGAGATCAAGGAGGCAGCAAGCCTCGGGATCCTCGATGGAGTAACGACCAACCCGAGCCTGGTTGCAAAGGAAGGCAGAGATTTTCGGAAGCTCCTTGAGGAAATCTGCGCGATTGTGGACGGCGATATCAGCGCCGAAGTGGTTTCGACCGATTGCGACGGAATGCTGAAGGAAGGCCGCGAGCTGGCGGCGATCCATAAGAACATCGTGGTGAAAATCCCGCTCATCCGCGAAGGGCTGAAGGCGGTCAAGATCCTGAAGGCCGAGGGGATCCGAACGAACGTGACGCTGTGCTTCTCGCCCAATCAGGCCCTCATGGCGGCTAAAGCAGGAGCCTATATCATCAGCCCGTTCATCGGACGGCTCGACGATATCAGCACGAACGGCATGGATCTGATCAGACAGGTTGTGACGATCTATCAGAATTACGGATTCGAAACCCAGGTTCTCGTGGCCAGCGTGCGCCATCCCGTGCATGTCGTGGACGCGGCGATGATCGGAGCCGATATTTGCACGATGCCGTTCAAGGTCATCGACCAGCTCATCAAACATCCGCTCACCGACATCGGCCTGGATCGGTTCCTTGCGGACTGGAAGAAGGCCCAGGGCGGAAAGAAATGAAGCGGACACCGTTCCATGCGAAGCATATCCAGGCGGGTGCGAAGTTGATCGAGTTTGCCGGTTTCGAGATGCCCGTACAGTATCCATCGGGGATCGTGCGGGAACACGGCGCAGTCCGATCCGCTGTCGGCGTGTTTGATGTCTCGCATATGGGCGAGTTTGAAGTCAGGGGACGCGACGCGGCCGCGTTCCTCCAGCGAATGACCGTCAACGATGTGACAAAGCTTGAGCAAGGGAAAGCTCAGTACTCAGCAATCCTGTACGAAGACGGGGGAATTGTGGACGACCTGCTGGTGTACCATTGTGGGGAGTACTATATGCTGGTCGTCAACGCGGCGAACATAACAAAGGACTACGAATGGCTCCAAAGCCATCTCAGCGGGGACGTGAAGCTTGAGGATGCGAGCGACAGAACGGCATTGTTGGCGGTGCAAGGACCAAAGTCTCTGGACACGCTTCAGCCCCTCTGTTCCATCGACCTCGGCTCATTGCCGTACTACAGGTTCCAAACCGGCACTGTGGCGGGTGTGCCGATGATCATCTCGAGGACGGGGTACACCGGAGAGCTTGGGTTCGAGCTGTACTTCGAGGCCGACGAACCGAAGGCGGCGGCGGTGTGGGATGCCGTGTTCGAATCGGGGATGCGCTTCGGCATTGCCCCCGTCGGTCTTGGAGCTCGGGATACCCTGCGACTGGAGATGGGATTTTGCCTCTACGGAAATGATATCGATGAAACGACAAATCCGCTCGAGGCCGGTCTCGGATGGATCACGAAGATGGAGAAAGGAGACTTTGTCGGACGACAGGCCTTGGTCAGAGTGCAGGAGGAGAGAGTGAAGCGGAAACTCGTCGGCTTCACGCTTCCGGAGAAGGCCCTGGCACGGCACGGGTATGCACTGAAGGAAGGGGGCGTTGTCGTCGGAACGGTGACCAGCGGTACGTTTTCGCCGGTATTGCAGAGGGGAATCGGCATGGGATACGTCCCCCGTGATCTTGCCGCACCGGGCCGGACCGTTGGCGTGGATATTCGCGGCAGGGACGTGCCGGCCACTATTGTGAAAGTCCCTTTCATCCGGTCCTCATAACGCCGTGAACGTGCCATGAAGATCGATCTGAACTTTTCGCAATCGCATGTCGATGAGCTGCAACTCCGGGACAAGCATGTTGTGGTCATCGATGTCCTCCGATCGAGCACCACGGTCATTGCCGCCCTGCAGAACGGAGCCCGGGAGGTGATTCCGGTTGCGAGCATTGAATCCGCCGTGAAGGTTTCCGGCAGTTTGTTCGGAGATGTCACGCTCCGGGGCGGCGAGCGGAACGGAAAGATGATCCAGGGTTTCAATCTGGGCAACTCCCCCCTTGAGTACACCGAGCTCACGGTGCGCGGCAAATCCATCATTTTCTGCACAACGAATGGATCCGTCGCGATGGCGAAGTGCCGTTATGCGCGTTCTATGGCCGTCGGGGCCTTCGTCAACATGTCGGCCCTCATCGAATATATCCGCGGCTTGAATGCCGACGTCTTACTCCTCTGTGCCGGCCGGCCGCCCGCAGCAGGAGCATTTAGCCTGGAAGACAGTGTCTGCGCAGGCATGATCGTTCACAGCCTTCTGAACCATCAGGGAGGGGGGGAGGTCGTGCTCACCGACGCGTCGCAAGCCGCCCTGAGTCTCTTCAAGAGTTTCGGACGATCGGTGAAGAAGATGCTGAAGAATACCGACCACGGGAAATACCTCGCCGAGATCGGGTTTTCCAAGGACATCGATTTCTGTGCCGAGGTCGATGCCGTACCCATCGTCCCCGTCTTGAGCGGGACCGTGATCAAATTGCGGAAGGATGGCGTCGAGTCCGCCGCCTGAAGCATTCCGGAAGGAGAGGCCGTCATGGATGACGTGAGAGCAGTGTTGACGCCCAAAAAGAAATCCAGCCGCCGCGCACAGCTCGTGAGCTTTGCGGGCGTGTTGTTTTCATTCATGCTCCTTCTGAGCCTCCTGTCGTACAGCGCCGCCGATCAGGCCGCGGGGGAACTGGGGTTCGGGGATCTCTGGAAGGTCTTTACGAACGACCCCGCCGTCCGGGAACAGGCGCGGCAAACCTCGAACGTTCTCGGTCTGCTGGGCGCGCTCGTCTCCAATGTCCTGATCAATTCGACGATCGGTTATGCGGTTGTTCTGCTTCCGGTCCTTGGCATCCTCTGGTCCCTCGCTCTCCTGCGCCGCAGAGATGTCCGTCCTCTGCTGATTGTCACCAATTACTCCCTCGCCCTTGCCATCCTTTGCTCGGCCCTGTGCGGCGCAGTCCGCCTGACCGGCGACTCGCCGATCCTCCCCGGAGAATGGAGCGGTGTCGCAGGCGACTTTCTGGCGAACGTGCTTGTCAATCTGATCGGTTTGTTTGGGACGTACCTCGTATTGATCGGACTGATTGCAGCGTCGCTCATTCTGCTCTTCGACATCGATGTTCTCCAGAGTTATGAACAGTTGCGGAAAGCATTTGTCAGGACATCAGGATGGTTGGACCGTGCAGGGTCGCTGATAGGGAGGTTCGTCGCCGCTTCCAAACAGCGCCTTGAACGAAGCCGGCCGGCGAAGGTGCAAATCAAGACCCCCGAACCGGAGCCCGCACCGGTGACCCGGCGGCCGATGGTCGAGGCGGGGCCGTTGAAGTTCTCGGATTTCGAGGAGCCCCCGCGGCCCGAGGTGCGGCGTGAAGCGCCGGAGAGCAATGAAGAACTCCGGCTCGACATTCGCGAAGCGGTGACAGAGGAAGAAGTGGACTTTGACGCTCGCAAGCAGGAGGAACAACCGGAAGAGGAAATCGATTTTGTACCGCCCTCGGTTGATCTCCTCGATGCCGTGCGGGCGGCCGAACAAGTTGATGAAAGTGAGTTGAAGGCAAATGCAGAACTCCTGCGGTCGAAGCTGGCCGATTTCGGCGTTGCGATCGACAGCGTGTCGGTCACTCCCGGACCGGTTGTGACACTCTACGAACTGGTGCCCGCGACCGGCGTCAAGATCAGCCGCATTGAGAGCCTGGAAGACGACATTGCGCTTGCGATGAAAGCAAAGGGCATCAGAATCATCGCACCCATTCCGGGCAAGGGAACGGTAGGGGTCGAGATTCCCAATCACCATCCGAGTCTGGTGACGATTCGCAGTGTCATCAATTCGTCGAAGTTCCGCGACTCGCGCGGCGCTCTCCCGCTCGCGCTGGGGAAGACGATCACAGGAGAAGTGTACATCGACGACCTTGCCCGCATGCCACACCTGCTGATCGCAGGCGCGACCGGATCAGGCAAAAGCGTGGGCATCAACACAATCCTTTCCAGCCTGATCTACCGCCTTCACCCCAGCGACGTGAAGTTTGTGATCATTGATCCGAAGAAAATCGAACTTGCCCAGTACCGCCAGCTTCGTCATCACTATCTGGCCGTTTCGCCGGACATTCAGGAAGACATCATCACCACGCCGCAGAATGCGGTGCTCGTGCTGAAGAGCGTTGAGTTGGAGATGGAAAAGCGGTACGACCGGCTCGCGGCGGCAGGGGTGCGCAACATTGCCGATTATAACGAGAAGGTGAAAAGCGGGCGCTTGCACGACACGGAGACCATGCGTCACCGGAAACTGCCGTATCTGATCATCGTGATTGACGAGCTGGCCGACCTCATGATCACCGCGGCAAAGGAAGTGGAGGAACCGATCGCCCGGCTCGCCCAGCTGGCCAGGGCCGTGGGCATCCATTTGGTTCTGGCGACTCAGCGTCCCTCGGTGGACGTCATCACTGGCGTGATCAAGGCGAATTTCCCCGCCCGGATTGCCTATCAGGTGGCGACGAAGATCGATTCGCGCACGATCCTCGATATGAATGGCGCCGAACAACTCTTGGGCAACGGAGATATGCTGTATTTTCCCCCCGGTTCGCCCAAACCGATCCGGATTCAGAATGCGTTCATCTCCACCGCGGAAGTGGAGGGGATCACGACGCACATCGGCAGGCAGAAGGGGTACAGCCAGCCGCTGTTCCTGCCGTCGGCGTTCGAAAAGAAAAAGACGGGCGGGGCGACCGGAGACGGAAGCAGGGATGAACTGTTTGAAGAGGCCGCACGAATCATCGTCAGACACCAGCAGGGGTCCGTGTCGCTTCTCCAGCGCAGGCTCAAGGTCGGTTATTCACGGGCGGCAAGGCTGGTGGACGAATTGGAAGCCGCGGGGGTGGTAGGGCCCTTCGACGGAAGCAAGGCGCGCGACGTTCTTGTGGAGTCCGAGGCGGAACTTGAGTCGTTGCTGAGGAATCTTGTATGAAGAGGATTGCGGCAGGTGTTGTCGCGGGGATTCTCGCCGTTCACGTCGTCGCCGGACAACAAAATCCGTCCCTGGCAACCGTTACAGGAGGAATGAAGAAGCGGTTTGACACCATGGAAAGTGTCGTGACGACGTTTACGCAGAAAGTGAAGTTTGGCTTTTCGAATATCCGGCAGGAATTCTCGGGAACCCTGACAATGAAAAAGCCAAACAAGTTCCGGATTGAATCAGAGCACCAGACGCTGGTGACGGATGGCCGGACGGTATGGGCCTATTCCCCCGTCAATAAACAGGTCGTGATCGATCACTACAAGGAAAACCGGAACACGATCTCGCCGGAACAATTCCTCATGAGTCTGCCCGAGACCTATTACGCGGCAGTGCTGGGTACAGAGAAGAAAGGGGAAACATTGCAGGTGATTCTGAAGCTGGTGCCGAAGGACGACGCCGCCTTCATCCGGTCAGTCAAGCTGTGGGTGGAAATGTCGTCCTGGGTTGTGCGCTCCATGGAGATCGAGGATGTGAATGAAACCGTGACGACCTATGTCATCAACGAATTGACCCTGAACAGCCCCGTCGCTGACGGAGTGTTCACGTTCTCCGCTCCCGCGGGCACGGAAATCGTGGATCTGCGCTGATGAATCGAAGGCTTCACCCGCCTCGTTCCCCCAGGAAATCCCACACCGGCCCTTCTGCATGACGCCGAAATCGAAGTCTATCCTCCGTACTGTTCTCAGTGTTCTCCTTGCGGCAGCATTTCTTGCCGTGGCCTTTCGCGGCATCAACCTTGTGGAATTGGCGGGTACGCTCGGCAACCTTCGTTATGGATGGATCGCCTTGATTATCCCCGTAGGCCTGCTGAGCCACTTTGCGAGGGCTCTGCGCTGGAAGTACATGCTGGGCCACGTCAAGGAGGGGTTGTCCGTGCGCAACCTGTTTGCCGCGGTCATGATTGGCTACATGGTCAATAACGTCCTCCCGCGGGTGGGAGAACTTGTCCGCCCCTATGTGGCCGGACGCCTCGAAGGGATCTCCAAGAGCACCGCCCTCGGAAGCGTGGTCGTGGAGCGCATCATCGATTTTGTCGCCGTCGCCTTCCTCCTCTCTCTCATCATGTTCGCTTCGCCATCCACCCTCGGCGTATTCTTTGACGATGCAGACACGCTTCGGCCCTGGTTCCTCGGCGGGTCGATCGTTTCCCTCCTTCTCTTCATCGCTCTGTTTCTGAAGAGTGAAGCCCTGGTTCGATCGGCACGGTTCTTTCTGGCGTTTGTACCGCAACGGTCGCGCCCGCGTGTGGAAAGCTTCTTTGACCGGTTCGCCTCGGGATTTCGCATTGCGTCCGAACCCAGACATCTTTGGATCATCGTCACGCTGAGTTTGGTCATCTGGGGGCTCTACGCGGCGGGCTTGTACCTCCCGTTCTACGCCTATCCAGACATCGCCTCGGCGGATCCGGGATTCGGGGGCGCAGTCGTGCTCCTTGCCCTGAGCTCGATCGCGTTCATTATTCCTGTCCCCGGCGCGTTCGGTACCTATCACTCCTTTCTGCGATTCGCGCTCGCACGCCTGTACGGGATCGACGACGTCGTTGCCCTGAGCTTTGCCATCGTCACACACGAGCTCAACGTTATCCTCGTCTCGGTGACCGGCGCCTATTTCCTGGTCAAGGATCATCTCCGGATCACCGATGTCTCAGCTTCCGCGATGGAAGAGGCATGAGAACGACGATAACGATCCTGTTGTGCATCCTGCTGTCGAGCGGCTCCATAGCCCAAGCGACGGCCAAAGACGAGGTGTTTGGAATTTCTGCCTCGATGGGGATCGATGTGCTGTCTGCCCCCGCGATCGCCGACTATCTTACGGTCATTGCGGGATCCGCTGAGCGGGTGGACGAGTTTACTTCAGCCGTGGAATTTGCCGTTGCACCGGAAATTCGCGTCGCACGGGAGTGGTCCGCCGGACTAGAATATGCGTATCTGATCAAGTCCTACTCGCTCCAAAGTTCCGGCGGAAGTTCCAACGTGTTCCTCGGAGTGCATCTCCCCACTCTCCTTGTTCAGTACGTGATTCGGGGCGAACGAACCAGAATAAGAGTCGGAGGGGGTGTCGGGCCGGTCTTCGGCACCATGGAGGAGCAGTTGTATGGGTCCACGTCGGGACGAACCTTTCGCGCCCGCGGAACGGGACTGAAGCTGGAGGCAGCAGGTGCCTCGAAATTCGACGACCATTTCTTTGCTCTCATCAGCGTGGATATGCGGTGGATTGCGGGAGGCACATTCAACGACGGGACCGCTGAGGCACGATTCGCCGGAACCACTGCGGACCTTGATCTGTTTACCCTCGGCCTGAAGTTCGGCGTCGGGTTCATCTGGTAACAAGCGCATCACCGTCCCATGACTATTCTTCAGGCAATTATCCTCGGTGCAGTGCAGGGACTGACAGAATTCCTCCCGGTCAGCAGTTCCGGACACCTCGTTCTAACGGAACACCTGCTGAATGTTCCGGTCAACACGGATGTTACGTTCGAGGTTTTTGTACATTTTGGCACTCTGCTCAGTGTCGTGCTGGCTCTCTGGTCGGATATCCGCGAAATCGTCCAGTCCACCATGCGCGCACTAGGCGGGATTCGCCAGGCACCGCGACAATACAAGGAAAACGAACACTTTCGCCTTGCGATCCTCCTCATTCTCGCTTCGGCTCCGGCGGCCTATATTGGGATTCGATTCGAGGACAACATTGCAGAGGCTTTCACGGATCCCAAACTTGTCGCCGTGATGCTTGTCATCACGGGGCTTATGCTTTTTCTTACACGCCTGGCTCCACCTCCCGACGGAAGACCCGTCGGATTGTTCTCAGGTCTCCTCATCGGTTGTGCGCAGGCCGCGGCAATCATCCCCGGCATCTCACGATCAGGATCCACGATCAGCATGGGCATGTATCTCGGCATTTCACCCGTCAAGGCAGCGCGTTTTTCATTCCTCCTCTCCATTCCCGTCATCGCCGGTGCTACGCTCCTCAAAGTGATCGGCATTCTCCGCCAAGGAATCGAGGTGGAGGGAATCGCCGCCATACTTGCGGGTACCGCCGTGGCCTTTGCATCCGGTTATCTGGCCATTCGGTTTTTGCTCAGGGTGATTGAAAAAGGGCGTTTTAGCATTTTTTCGATTTATTGCTTAATTGTGGGGACGCTGGGGATCATTTTTCTGGACTAACACGGAGGTTCCACCCATGCTTCGATGCGCCATCATCATGCTCATACTCCCTGTTCTGCTCTTTGCTCAGGATGAGGTGAAGGATAAAACGGGGCAGGCAAAAAAGGAAAAGAAGATGGAAAAGGCCAAAAACGTGTACGCGGTGATGAAGACTTCGATGGGAACAGTGGAGATCGAGCTCTTTGAGAAAGCGACTCCGAAAACGGTGGCCAATTTCATCGGGCTGGCCGAGAAAAACTACTTCAACGGTGTCACCTTCCATCGCGTGATCGACAACTTCATGATCCAGGGCGGAGACCCGACCGGGACCGGAAGGGGAGGGGAAAGCATCTACGGAGCTCCTTTTGAAGATGAGATTGTGGACACGCTGCGACACTCCGAACCGGGAATCCTCTCGATGGCCAACGCCGGCCCGAACACGAATGCAAGCCAGTTCTTCATTACGCTCGTGAAGACGCCGTGGCTTGACGGGAAGCACACCGTCTTCGGAAAGGTCGTCCGCGGCATGGAGGTCGTCAGGGCCATCGGCAAAGTCAAAACGTCGAAGCCGTTTGATCGGCCCGTAGAACCCGTGACGATCGAAAGCGTCACGATCGTGCGCAAATAACGACCTCCCTCCGGAGATCCATCCATGGCTGAAAAGAAGGAGTTCTTTACCTCACGCTGGGGAATGATTCTGTCCGTCATCGGTATTGCGGTCGGCACGGGCAATATCTGGAGATTCTCCCGAATCGTCGCTCAGAATGGGGGAGGATCATTTCTGATCCCGTGGGTTATCTTCCTCTTCATCTGGTCCGTTCCGCTCATCATCGCGGAGTTTGCGATCGGAAAGTCGACCCGGAAGGGCACGATTGGGGGCATCGCTGCCCTTGCCGGTGAGAGGTTCGGATGGATGGGCGGCTTCGTGGGCTTCGTCTCCACGGCGATCATGTTCTACTACGCTGTTGTCGCCGGCTGGTGCATCAGGTATCTCACCACATCCCTCACGGGAACGCTCATCGCGACAGAGGACCATATTGCCCTTTGGGAGTCGTTCACGTCGGGATACGAGCCCGTGTATTTTCATATCCTCGCCGTCGGCCTCGGCGCGTTCGTAATCTTCAAGGGGGTGGTTCGCGGCATTGAGCGAATGAACAGGATTCTCATTCCCTCCCTGCTCTTCATCCTCGTCACCCTTGCCATCCGAGCCGTGACTCTGCCGGGAGCAATGGACGGCATTACCTACCTCTTCACCCCGAGCCTCGAGACCTTGTTGGACTACAAAGTGTGGCTTGCCGCTCTTACGCAGAATGCCTGGGACACGGGCGCGGGGTGGGGGTTAATTTTGACCTATGCCTGTTATGCGAGACAGAAGGAAGACATCACGCTGAACGCCGCTCTGACCGGGTTTGGGAACAACTCGGTCTCCCTCCTTGCCGGGATCACGATCTTCGCAACGGTTTTCGCCCTCGCGCCGGGTGAAGGGATCACGGAGTTGATTTCAGGACGAGGGAGCACGAACACCGGACTTGCGTTTATCTTCATTCCTCAACTCTTCACCAAAATGCCGGGCGGGCCGGGTCTCCAGACGTTCTTCTCCACGCTTTTCTTTCTCGGCCTGACCTTTGCTGCGCTGACATCGCTCGTGTCGATGATAGAGCTCGCCGTGCGCGTTTTTTCCGACATGGGTCTCTCGCGCAACCGGTCGCTGGCCCTGACCATCGTGCTGGCCCTTCTCTTCGGTATCCCGTCTGCGCTGAGCCTGACCTTCCTTGACAATCAGGACTGGGTTTGGGGCGTGGGATTGATGATCAGTGGGGGGTTCATCTCATTTGCCGTCATCAAACATGGGGCAGACCGCTTTCGGAGGGAGGCCGTGAACGCCGAGGGGACGGATATCAAGGTGGGCCGCGGATACAATGTCATCATTTCCTGGCTCATTCCGGTACAGGTTGTTGTTCTCATTGCCTGGTGGTTCTTTGTGGCCATCACGGAATTCGACGCCGAAGGGTGGTGGAATCCCTTCCATACGTACAGCGTCGGGACATGTCTGCTTCAGTGGGGAGTGGTCATGCTGATCTTCATTGCCGCGAACCGGTTCATTATCCGCCGCACGTTTGGACGGCCTCAGGAGGCATCATGAACGGAGCCACCGTGGTAACGATGGTGCTGACCATCGGCATCGTCTGGGGGGGCTTTGTCCTGGTCCTGGTGACCGCATTGCGCAAGGAACGAGACAAGAACATGCCATGACCGCGCAGGAATTCCAGGACTCCCTTGCTCGATCAGCCCTTCCGTCCCTGATACTGCTCTACGGCGAAGAGGACTTTCTGATCGACGAGTGTCTGCAGGCGCTTCTGAATCATGCGCTCGACGAAGGCACGCGCGGGTTCAACCTCGACGTCGTGTATGGAAGCAAAACCGACGTCAGGGAAGTCATCGCTTTGGCTTCAGCGTTTCCCATGATGTCTCCGCGGAGAGTTGTCGTGGTGAAGGAATTCGAACGACTTGCGGTTTCCGATTCCGCCCGCGACCAAATTGCCGCGTACCTGAAAGACCCCCTTGAGTCCACCTGTTTCGTTGCTGTATCCCTTCATCCCGACCTGCGGAAGAAGCCCTTCACCGACCTGAAAAAACAGGCGACCATGGTGGAGTGCAAGCCCCTGTATGACAACAAGGTCCCCGACTGGATTGCCCGGAGGATCGAATCGATGGGCAAGCATGCCGATCCCGAGGCTTGTCGCTTGTTGCAGGCGTATGTCGGGAATTCCCTGCGCGCCCTGCAGAACGAAATCGACAAATTGTTCATCTTTGTCGGACAAAAGCAGGAGATCACCGGTGAGGACGTGGCGCAGGTCGTGGGTGCGTCGAAGGGATATACGGTCTTCGAACTGCAGAATGCTGTGGGCCGAAAAGACCTCCGAGAGGCCCTGACGATTCTCCACGCGATGCTGCAGTCCGGTCAGAGTCCTCAATTGATCATCATCATGCTTACTCGGTTCCTCAATCAGCTCTGGAAGTTCGGGGAACTGAAGGCCAGTCGCGTGCCGGATGCCGAAATCGCCCGCGAAGTCGGCGTTCATCCGTTCTTCCTGCGCCAACTCGTGGAGTTTCAGCGGGGATTTTCCCCGGAGCAGATCGAAAACGGATACCGCGTTCTGCTCGAAGCCGATGCGACTCTGAAAAGCACGTCCCGGGATCCCGCCGTTGTTCTCGACATGATGATTTACGGCCTTGTTCGCGGAGTGGTCGAGCCTGAGCCTGCGGGACGGGAGTATTGATTATGTGGGCGGAACTCTGGAAGGAGGCTCCTGAAGCCGAGTGGTGGATCGCCGGAGGAATCGCGGCAGGAATTGTCGGCCTTATCGGCATCAGCGAATTGATTCGGAAAGCCTGGGGCGCGTCGCCCGAGGGTTCGCGCAAGTTCCTCCACGTTGCGGTTGGTCTCCTTCTCGTTTCTTCTCTGGGGCTCTTTTCCCGTCCGCTTCCTCTCCTTACCCTCGGTGCACTCTTCGTCGTCCTGAACATCGCGACGGTCAGAGCCGGAATGCTGAAGGGAATACATGGAACCGCCAGGTTTTCGTACGGTACGGTCTGGTATGCCGTCTCCTTTGTTCTTGTCGTCGCACTTTTCTGGTACCGCGAGCCTGTAATCGTCCTCCTCTCGATGCTCGTGATGACGCTGGGAGACAGCGCCGCGGCGGTCGTTGGAGCATATCGGAGGAATCCAACCTGGTACGCTCTGACGTCGGACCAAAAATCCTTCGAAGGCTCGGCGGCGATGTTTCTGGTCAGCTTTTTCGTTCTGTTGAGCGGTCTTCTGCAGACCTTGAGGCCGGAGGATGTTCGGATTGATTTTGTTCTGGCGTGTGCCGGGGTCACTGCCGCCACGGCCACGGCCTGGGAGGCACTCTCATCGCGCGGCCTGGACAATCTCGCGGTTCCCCTTTCAGTGGCTCTGTTCCTCTCCTTCTTCCTCCTCCCCAATCCCCGGATGGATATTCAGCAACTCACCATCGGGGCGGCTCTTGCGATCAATATAGCCGTGGCTTCGCACCACACGGCTCTGCTCACGGCGAGCGGGGCAGTTGCGGCGTTTCTGGTGGGCACGGTTGTGTTCGGAGTGGGAGGCTGGCAGTTCTCCGTGCCCATGCTTGCTTTCTTTATTCTGTCCAGTCTGTTGTCAAAGGTGGGAGCAGATCGGAAGAGCCGAATGGCTGACGTCCTGGAGAAAGCCGGTGCCCGCGAATACTCACAAGTGTTTGCCAATGGCGGACTTGCCGGACTTCTGGTTCTAGCCTGGTACTGGTTTCCCGAATGGGATTCCTATCCTCTTTACGGAGGAGCGTTGGCTGCGGTCGCCGCAGATACATGGGGAACGGAGGTTGGAGTGCTGAGCAATGGGAGAACCGTTCAGCTTCCCCGATTCACACCGGTTCCACCGGGGACTGACGGGGGAGTTTCGTTGGCGGGATTGGGCGCGGGGTTGACCGGCAGCCTGGTGATTGCCATGAGCTCCGTGAGCTGGATGGGAGGGGCGATGGTCGGATGGATTCTCCTCGCCGGCGCGGCAGGCATGACTGTTGACAGCCTCTTAGGCTCCACGGTTCAGGCGCAATACAGGTGTTCTCTCTGCGACGCCGTTACAGGGAAACAACTCCATTGTAACCGACCTGCGGTTCTGGAAAAAGGATGGAGATGGGTAAATAATGATATCGTAAACTGGATATGTGCGGGGACAGGAGCGGCCGTAATGGCTTTGATTCAGATCGTGCGGGAGTCATGAAATGACGGTTGAAATGATCACCCTTTGAGAATGACATGCTGAACTACGTCTGGATTGCTCTCATTGTTCTTGGGATTCTCGTTGCCGTTGGGAACGATGTCCGCGATGAAATCGTGAATCCGTACGCAAACGGTGTTCCGATTCAGGGACGTTTGGAGGGATGGGAGGAAGGCGGACTTGCAATGAGAAGCTGGGAGGGAATGCTTGTCATTCCCGCCGCGGTGTTTCATGAGGTGTACGGTGCAGGCCGGGAAGAAGATGTTCGGGTCAGAGTGAGGATTGCCGGGGGATCGGGAGGGACCATCACTTTGCCCGTGACGCCGGAAATGCCGGAAATATGGAAAACGAGAGCGGCACGGGGGCAGAACGCGGACCGTCTGAGCGGCACCGTTCGGTCTCTTGACGCGAAGAGCGGGTCCGTGACGTTTGTCTTTGAGCCGATTCGTTTTGTAAAACTCCGCGCGGTAGTGAAGGCCGCCCTGGACTATGCCGCCACCGCTGTGACCATTGCCCTCGGTCTCATCGGAATCATGGCACTGTGGCTTGGAGTCATGAAAGTCGCTGAGGAAGCCGGAGCAGTCCGTTTACTCACAAAGCTCCTTGGGCCGATCACAAGGCGGTTGTTTCCCGAGGTGCCGCCGGATCACCCGGCCGTAGGAGCCATGATTATGAATATCTCGGCCAACTTACTGGGATTGAGCAATGCGGCAACCCCGTTTGGTCTTAAAGCAATGGAAGAGCTGAACAAGCTCAATCCGAAGGCAGGCA
Organism: Bacteroidia bacterium; assembly: GCA_022180565.1. GTDB lineage: Bacteria > Bacteroidota > Ignavibacteria > UBA10030 > UBA10030 > JACQPU01. Next base: position 60,852 of record BQML01000009.1, on the reverse strand, counting down.
CTGCGACGAACGCCATGTGCACCTTTCTTGCCATCAATACTTCCGGCTTGGTCCTCATTCCCGCAACAGCCATTGCTGTTCGGGTCGCGGCAGGCTCGGCGAATCCCGGAGTCATCATCGGTACATCGATCTTTGGAGCCGGTTGTGCTACAATTGCAGGGATCCTGGCGGTAAAACTCCTTCAGAGGATGCCGCGGTTTCGTAAAGACGATCCCGACAACGAACGAAAGGATGCCTCCCTTGGGTGATTTCTTCCGCTCCGTGATTGAGATCATATCGATTGTGGCAATTCCTCTCATCTTGCTGTTGTTCCTGGGATGGGGAATGGTCAGGAAGGTCAAAGTGTATGAGGTTTTTGTGGAAGGCGCCAAGGATGGCTTCACCGTTGCCGTCAGAATTATCCCCTATCTTGTTGCCATGCTGATGGCTATCGGTGTTTTCCGGGCCAGCGGAGCGTTGGATGTGCTTTCATCGGTTATAGCTCCCCTCACGAACTTCATCGGCATGCCGGCCGAGGCGCTGCCGATGGCGTTTATGCGGCCGCTTTCCGGAAGCGGCTCTCTGGGTATCATGACCGAATTGATGAAAGTGCATGGGCCGGACTCCTTCATCGGGGTCCTTGTGTCGACCATGTACGGCAGTACGGAAACGACTTTCTACGTGCTGGCTGTTTACTTTGGCGCTGTGAACATCAGAAACACCCGTCATGCCCTGCCTGCCGGCCTGATCGCAGATGTGATCGGCATGCTTGCGGCCGTGGTGATCACAAGGGTGTACTTTGGAATCTAAGAACTACTAAGGAGGATTCATGAAAGGTCTCAATCGTACGATAATTGTCGTTGCGGTCGGCCTGGTATTGATTGCCTGGAAAAGCCGGGCTCAAACCACCCCATCGCAGGCACTTATCGCAAAACAACAACAGAACATTATGGGCGGATTCGGTCTGACGTTCATCGACGGTCAGCCGTACTACCTGTTCAATCTTATGCCCGAGTTGTCGTTCGGAAAAATCGGCGTAGGACTCGACCTGAATATCCGCGTGGGAAAAAACGGAAAGATTCGTAGTGAGGACTTTGACGAGGGGTACGACTATCTGAGAATCATCCGGTACATTCGATACGGCACGAAGAAAGAACCTCTATACGCGCGGGTCGGCGTGCTTGACTATGCACGATTGGGTCACGGCACGATCGTGTACAATTACCGGAATAGCGCCAGTTATGATGAGCGGAAGTTCGGAATGGAGTTCGACCTCGATTTCGAGAAGTTCGGGTTCGAGAGCGTCTACAGCGACTTTGGCGCGGCAGGCCTGTTCGGACTGCGCACCTACGCCCGACCGCTGAAATTCACTTCGCTGGCCGACGTCCCGGTCATCGGCGGTATGGAAGCAGGGATTACCTATGCGGCCGACTTTCATGAAAAGGCCGATGTGACGGCGCCGATCGGCCCAAGTCCGCGTCCTCTGGCGCTGGCGCAAGACGGGGGATCGCTCGGAATCTTCGGATTCGACATAGGATTTCCGGTTCTCTCCATGCCTATGGTGAATTCCACGCTCTACACGGACTTCGCTTCAATCTCGGGTTATGGCAGTGGTCTCGCGGTCGGCATCGATTTGTATTTCTCAGGTCTGGGGATCGTCGGGATTGGAGCAAAGTACGAGCGGCGGTGGACGGGGGATCAGTATATGCCGTCGTATTTCGACGCGCTGTACGAGAAGGAACGCTATGTACCGTTCGATACCACAGGCTTCATGAGCAAGGCTCAGCTTCTCAAGTCGGTGACAGGGGGTGAAGGATACTACGGTGAACTGCTGGTCAGCATCCTTGGAACGTTCAATATCATCGGCGGCTATCAATCCCCGGTAGGTGTCAAAAACGCGGGGATCCTCCACTTCGAGTTTGACGCAGGTGATGCGATTCCGGGAATTATTTTGAGAGCGGGATACGATAAGAAGAATGTGGGCAGGGTTTTCAAAGTTGATAATAATTCCTTGTTTTCGGTCGACTTCGGCTACAAGCCCCTTCCGTTCATCTTTGTATCGACGACCTATCTCTGGACGTTCACGGAAGAGAAGAACGATGCCGGTGTGGTCACAGGATACAAGTCCCAAAAGCGCATTGAGCCGAAAGTCGGGTTTGTGATCAGCTTCTAACGAGAAGGTCCGGTGTACCTTCAAGGCCCGGAAGTGGCACCGGACTTCTTCCCAAAGAATACAGTCACTCGATGTCCGCTTTTCCTTGCATTTTGGGGGATGGGTGGGTACCTTTTTCGGGGCCAATTTCCCGGTTCTCCCTTCGGTATCCGCCATATCCCTCAAAGCAGTCACGGGGAAGGGAAAAGCGGATATCAAGTCGGCCGGGGGGGTAACATCAAACTGAGCGCCGAACATTTCTATGTCGATTGAATGAAGTAGCCTGACCCGTGGAACTTCTGAATTCCTTCGTTGCCAAAACCCTTCCGTTTATTCCAAAACCGATCGTTGGAAAAGTATCTTCCCGGTACATTGCAGGGTCCCGCCTTGCGGATGCCGTAGCCGTCGTTCAGAAACTCAACGCTCAAAACATGATGGCGACTCTCGACATTCTTGGAGAGGATGTGCTTGAGCGCGGCAAAGCCGAGAGTATTCGGAACGAGTGGATACGGGTATTGGATGAGATCAGGGAACGCCGCCTCGACTCCAACATCTCGGTCAAACTCTCACAGGTCGGGTTCCGCATTGATCCGGACTTCTGCTACGGAATTCTCCGCAGTATTGTCCGGGCCGCGCACGAGCGGGGGAACTTCGTTCGCATCGACATGGAGGATTCAACCATGACGACGGCGACGCTGGCCCAGTACCGCAAGCTTCGCGCCGAGGGGTTCGAGAATGTCGGGGTGGTCATCCAGGCGTACCTCCGCAGGAGCGATGCGGATGTCCGGGATCTTGTGAAAATGAAGGCGAACGTCCGTCTCTGCAAAGGTATCTACCGCGAATCGCCCGATATTGCGTATCAGGATCGCGACGAAATCCGCAGGAGCTTCGGACTGCTGATGCGCGTGCTGATCGAGAACGGCTGTTACGTAGGGATTGCCACCCACGACGACTACCTGATCGACAAAGCGTATGAGTTGATTCAGAAAAACAACCCGGACAGGAATCGGTACGAGTTTCAGATGTTGTTGGGTGTGCGAGAACAGCTCCGGTCGTCCATTGTCGCCGCAGGCCACCGCCTGCGCGTGTATGTTCCGTACGGAGATCAGTGGTATTCGTATTCAGTCCGAAGGTTGAAGGAGAATCCTCAGATTGCAGGGTATGTCCTTCGGGCCTTGTTTACTGGAAACAACACGTAATCCCACCATAACTCGGGAGAACCTATGGCTGATTCCAACACAACCTTCCAGCCGTTCATTCCTGCATCCCAGGAGATTCCGGAGTTTTCCGTCAAAGCTCTGATTTTGGGGGCCCTGTTCGGAATCCTGTTCGGGGCGGTGACGGTGTACCTGGGGCTCCGGGCCGGGCTCACCGTGTCTGCGTCGATTCCCATCGCCGTGCTGTCCATCAGTCTCCTGCGCATCTTCGGCCGCGGGACGATTCTGGAAAACAACATTGTACAGACGACAGGGTCGGCCGGTGAGTCGGTCGCGGCCGGCGTCATCTTCACGCTCCCCGCGTTGATCTTCCTCGGTTTTCCGCTGGAATATACGCGGATCTTCCTTCTGGCTCTTATCGGCGGATGGCTCGGCATTTTGTTCATGATTCCCTTGCGGCGCCAGCTGATCGTAAAGGAACACGGCAATCTCACGTATCCGGAAGGGACGGCCTGCGCGGACGTTCTGGTGGCGGGAGAAAAAGGCGGATCATTTGCCGGTCGTGTCTTTGCCGGCCTGGGCATCGGGGGCGTGTATGCGTTCCTCATGCACGCCATGAAGTTCTGGCCCACGACACCGGAATACCGGCCCTCGTGGTTCACCGGTGCTTCGGTGAAGGCCGAAGTGACGCCCGAATACCTCGGCGTCGGCTACATCATCGGTCCCAAAGTTGCCGGCACGATCTTCGCCGGTGGCGTATTTTCCTGGCTTTTGATGATCCCGGCAATCAAATTTTTCGGAGGCATGCTCCCTGAGCCCCTGTATCCCGGAACCATCCCCATCGCGGAAATGACCCCGAATCAGATCTGGGCAAGTTACATCAGGCCCATGGGTGCCGGAGCTGTGGCTGCGGCGGGTCTCATCACGCTCATGCGAACCATGCCCACGATTATTAATGCCTTCAAGGCCGGTGTGAAGGACCTGTCGGCCAGAAAGGGCGGAGCGGCGCAAGTATTGACACGAACCGAAAATGACCTGCCGATGAATGTTGTCATGATCGGCTCCATCGCCCTGGTTCTTGTGATCTGGGGTCTTCTGACCTTTGCCCCCATTCCCGGGGCAGATACGGGTGTCCTTGCCAACCTGCTCTCCGCTCTGCTGGTCGTCGTGTTCGGTTTTCTCTTTGTTACCGTTTCCTCACGCATTGTCGGACTGATCGGTTCGTCGGCCAATCCGGTCTCCGGCATGACCATCGCCACGCTCATGGCAACCTGCGCACTGTTCCTGATTGCCGGATGGACCGGAGGGGCCTACAGCGCTCTGGCCATTACGATTGGCGGGGTTGTCTGTGTCGCCGCCGCCAATGCCGGCGCGACATCGCAGGACCTCAAAACAGGCTTCCTCGTCGGTGCGACACCCTATAAACAACAGCTGGGTCTTATGGTGGGCGTTATGGCATCGGTCTTCGTTATCGGCCTGACCCTCATTATGATGAATGAGGGACTTGCAGAATATCGCCCCACCCAGATGCCGTTTGACCCGGAGGCTCCTCCACAGGGCGTTCAGATCGAATCGCGCGCGTTTCAGCATGAAGGGACGAACTACTATCTGATCAATGCGATCGGTTCCCGCACGATCCCTGACGGCAAGTTTCTCTACAATCCCGCCAGCGGCCAGATCGAGATTCAATGGATTCAGGGCATCGGATCCGAGCGTGCCGCAGCTCCGCAAGCACGATTGATGGCAACCGTCATTAACGGCATCCTGAACCAACAACTCCCCTGGGGATTGGTTTTGCTCGGTGTGTTCCTCGTCGTTGCCGTTGAACTTCTCGGGGTCCGCTCGCTCGCATTCGCGGTCGGTTCCTACCTATCCATCGGCACCACGCTGGCGATTTTCTGCGGAGGCATCGTCCGTTGGATGGCCGAAGGCAAAGGCGGCGATCATGGCGAAGGGGAAGTAAGTTCAGGGTCACTGTATGCAAGCGGATTGATCGCGGGCGGAGGGATCTTTGGCCTCGCGGCCATCGGCATCGCTTTGCTCGAGCAGTCGGGTGTGCTGACCGAGGGCGCCTTCGAGCTCGGCCCATCGGTGCTCGGATCGCTCACGGAATCTCATATCTTCTCCGTGTTCATGTTCCTGCTCCTTGCCGCGTCGCTGTACTATTACGCGAAGAAACGCATCACGACAAAGTAAGATCATTCGGAAGCCGCGGACGCACCGCCGTCGTGTTTGAGCGACGGCAGTGTCCCGCGGCTTGTTTGTTCTTCTCAGGACCAATTCCATGGAACCACAGCCAGGCATCACCCCTTCGCGGCTTTACCGCTGGATCGTCCTTGTCTTCCTCAGCTTCGCAATGTTCGGCAACTACTATGCCTATGATTCCATTGCGCCTGTCTTCGATTTGCTGAAGGAACAACTGCAGTATTCAGACGAGGACCTCGGCCTTCTGTACACCGTGTACAGCATCGCTGCGGTCATCGTTCTGCTCGTGGGCGGCTACGTCATCGACCGGTTCGGGACAAAGAAATCGATCTTCGTCTTCGGCGCCATCTGCCTCGCGGCCGCGGCCGTGACAGCCTTGTCGCCGATGCTTTGGGTGATGCTGACGGGCCGCTTCATGTTGGGCCTGGGAGCCGAACCACTGATCGTGGCCGTCACGACGGCACTCGCAAAATGGTTCAAAGGGAAGGAACTCAGCTTCGCGTTCGGGATTAATCTCACGATTGCCCGCCTGGGTTCGGCGGCGGCCGATTGGTCGCCCGGTTGGGCCGGCGCCGCGTTCTCCAACTGGCAGGATCCGCTTTGGATCGCCACGGGCATCACCAGCGCGTGCGTCGTGGGAGGAATATTGTATTGGATCATGGAAAGCCGGGCGGAAAAGCGCTACGACCTCGGGAATCAGGGACAAACGGATAAGCTGGAACTGAAGGGTCTCTACAAATTCAGCCCGTCATTCTGGTATGTGGTGGGATTGTGCGTGGTGTTTTATTCAACCGTGTTCCCGTTCCGCGCGTTTGCCATCAAATACTTCATCGAAGCGCATGGAACCTCGCGCGAGCTGGGAGGAATCCTGAACAGCTTTCTTCCGCTTTCCGCTATGATCGCAACTCCGCTGTTCGGACTCATGGTCGACAGAGTCGGCCGACGGTCGTTCTTCATGACCGTGGGCACGCTGGTTCTCCTCCCCCTCTTCCTCATCGTTACATATGTTCCCGCCGGTCAGGAGGTCACGCTCTGGTTGCCCGGCTTCGGCGCCTTTGCGCTTCCCGTCACCCTCCTGATCGTGATGGTGCTTCTGGGCATTGTGTTTTCCCTCATTCCCGCCATCATGTGGCCTTCGGTGGCCTATATCGTTGAACAGAGACGGCTGGGCTCGGCGTACTCTCTCATGACCCTGTGTCAGCAATTGGGGATGGCCGCGATTCCATGGGTCATCGGAAGGCTCAACGACGCGTTTGCCGCGGGGCCCGAGAATCCCGGCGGCTATGCCGCGGGCATGTGGGTGTTCACGGGACTTGGCGCCTTCGGGCTCTTGTTCTCCTACCTGCTCTGGAAAGCAGAGAGAGGGCCGGGGGCCCATGGGCTGGAAACGATCAAGGCGGGGGCGTAAAAGGCGAGTCTGTCTCGAATCAGCCGCCGTGGGGCGGGCGAGATTCACGGAACGGAATGACCCCAGAATTCTCAAGATTCTGTAAATTCTGATAATTCTGATAATTCTGATTCAGACAATCATGTTCTCCCCCGACCTGCTCTCTGCGTGTCGAACCGCACTTGTCGATTGCCTCGCCCTTCGTCCTGATGAGCGTGTCGCCATAATCACCGACGAGCCATGCCGGATCATAGGAGGGGCGATTTTTCATGTGGCACGGGAGATCGCAAAGGAGACATTCCTGGTCGAGATCACGCCGCGAAGGACGCACGGCGAAGAGCCCCCGCGCGAAGTGGCCGAGCTGATGACGACGATGGATGTGGTCCTGTGTCCGACGAGCAAATCCATGACCCACACCAGCGCGAAGCGCAACGCACAGGCAAGAGGCGTCCGCATTGCCACCCTTCCCGGTGTGACCGAGGATATGATGGTGCGGTGTATGAATTCAGACTATAACCGGATTGCCGAACGGACGAACAAGCTGGGTGATCTGCTGGAGAAAACGAAAACGGTCCGCGTCACCTCGCCGCTCGGTACCGATCTTGTCATGCCCATTGAAGGTCGGAAGGCGATTCGGAGTCACGGACTGTTCAGAGAGAGAGGGCAGGGGGGAAACCTTCCCACAGGCGAGGCCTTCGTCGCCCCGCTGGAGGAACAGTCCCATGGCCTTGTCGTCATCGACGGATCGATGGCAGGCATCGGGATTCTCGTGGAACCCCTGCGTATCATGATTCGCAATGGCTATGCGCGTGAGATCACGGGCGGTGCCGATGCGAAACGCCTCATCGACTTGCTGGCGATCCACGGACCCCTCTCCCGCAATCTTGCCGAGTTCGGAATTGGAACCAATGAGCGAGCGAAGATTACAGGGGTGATTCTGGAGGATGAAAAGGTCCTCGGCACCGTGCATGTTGCCTTCGGTGACAACGTCACCATGGGCGGTTCTGTGAAGGTCGAGTCGCATTTGGACGGATTGATCACCTCGCCAACAGTCTGGTTCGACGACCGGATGATCATGAAGGATGGAGCATTGCTCGTCTGAATGACTCCCCCCCGAACGCCTGTTGCCGCATTGCTGATTTCCCTTCTGTTTCACGCCTGCACGTCCGTGGCCTTGCGGGACACTACACCCGTTGATCAATTCGATCGCTTTGTCGATTCGTATTTCAGCGGCAGGTACAAATTCACCCTCGAGGCGGATTCTGCCAATCTGTTTCCTCATTTGCACCGGACCGCTGATTCCGTCCGTGCCGCGGGAGCAACAGCGGCGCTCAAGGATCTTCGCAGTATCGACACATCGTTCCTCGATCTCGATAGACGAATCGATTGGCTCCTGCTCGAAGCCTCATTCAAGCGCGCGATCAGAGATACGGTCCTTCGTGAGTATCAACGCGTGCCGGGACGGTATCTGACGATCGGAGGACTTTACTGGCAGATCGCCGGCGGGCGGAATCCCTCTCGTTCAGAATGGATCACCATACTCAAAGATCTCCATAATGCCCCCTCTGCCCTGAAACTGGGTATGGAGCAGATCGCCGATCCGCCGCCTCTTTGGGTGCGGCTGGCATCGGCAACGGCGGCGAGGTACCGGCAGCTCCTCCGGGGCGAGTTTGCAGACAGGGTAACCACATCCGCCCCCGATTCGTTCAAAGCGTCGCTTGTGGACGCCGTTGATACTCTTGCCTCTTTGCTCGATCGGTTCATCGCTTTCCTTTCTTCCGTAAATCCCGCCCCCGATGACGGGTGGAGGGTAGGGGAGGAGCACTATACGTGGCTGCTCAGGGAAGTGCACTTTCTTCCGTACAACGCGCAGGAACTGATCGCCGAAGGACGACGCGTACACGAGGAGACAAAGCAGGCACTGGCGGATCTGGCACGACGCATCGATCCCGCCAAATCGTGGAAGCAGCTGGTTGAGGAAATGAAAACCCGTCATCCGCCCGCCGGGGGAATTGCGGAAGCCTATCGCCGGGAATCGGACCGCGCGAGGGCTCTGATCATGAACAAAGGAATGATTGCGATTCCCGAGCCGGAAACGCTTCTGTTTGTACCGACGCCTCCGCCCTTGCGCGAAACCTACGCATGGGGAGGATATGGTGGGATCGAAGTGCGCGACAGCGTGCCCCATGGGCGGTTCTTCGTGACCGACATTGTTCCGGGAATGAGCACGGCAGACATTGAGCAGAAACTGCGCGCCCAGAACGACGGGTGGATTACGGTGATTGCGTTGCACGAGGGGTATCCCGGCCATCATTTGCAGTCGTTATACACCCGGAACCATCCCAGCAGGGTCAGGGTACGCTTCGGAAGCTCGTATTTCGGCGAGGGCTGGGCACTGTACTGTGAGGCGTGGATGGCCCGCGAAGGATTCTATGAAAATGCCGACGACAGTCTCGCTTGGTTGCAGATGCGTCTCTGGCGCACAGCGCGGGTGATGATCGATCCTTCGCTTCACCTTGGGATGATGTCTTACGAGGAGGCCGTTCGTTTCTTCATGGACGAGGTCGGTCTCGAACGCTCCTCCGCCGAGGCCGAGGTCAATCGCTACACAACCTGGCCCACTCAGGCGCCTAGTTATGTTATTGGCTGGCTGGAAATCGAACGCCTCCACGAAAGGCTTCGCAACATGCTGGGAGCCGCTTTGAGCGATCGTGCATTTGCCGAAGCCCTCCTCAACACCGGCTCTCTGCCGCCGGCTCTGCTGAAGAGAGCCTTGTTCCATCGTTTCCTGAGCCAATGAGCAGACCATGACCTCCTGCTCACCGCCCTCAGGTTCCTTATTTCCTTTCTTCAAACCAAATCCGTACTTTCGTCCAACCGGCTACCTCTGAGGAACTCCTTATGAAACTGATCATTTCGATCCTTCTGCTCTCCTGCTCCTTTCCCGTCCTTGCCCAGGAAGGATGGACACCGGAGGCGATGATTCATTACAAACGCGTCGGGAGCACGGCAATTTCTGGAGACGGGCGCCTGGTTGCCTATACGGTTTCAACACCCTTGCTCGAGGGAGAAAAGTCCGAGTATCAGACGCACATTTGGATCGCACGTGCCGACGGAACAACGAACCGGCAATTCACCTTTGGAGATAAATCGTGCATCAACCCGTCGTTTTCACCGGACGGTAATTATCTGGCGTTCACCTCGTCCAGAGGCGCCGATGGGAAGAATCAGGTCTGGATCATGAGGCTCACGGGAGGCGAAGCACGCCGGGTTACGAGAGCAAAAAACGGTGTCGGCTCCTACCGGTGGTCGCCGGACGGGTCACGCATAGCCTATACCATGACTGACCCGCCCGGTGACGATGATGAAAAGAGGAAAAAGGAAAAGCGAGATTGGAAGGTCGCGGATGAAGAGTATTCCCACGCGCACTTGTATGTGGTCCGCATCGGGGAAGCAGAGCAGGAACCGGAGGTTCAGCGACTGACGGGGGGCAATTTCCATGTGACCTCGTTCGATTGGTCTCCCGACGGTACATTCATCGCATTCTCCCATCAGGCCAATCCCACCGTCGATGTATGGCCAACGACCGACATCTCGATTGTACCATCGGACAGCGGGGCCGTTCGTTCCATGGTTGCCATGCGTGGATCCGACTCAAATCCTCTCTATTCGCCGGACGGGCAATGGATTGCCTTTGTGTCGGATGGAGGTGATCCGCGCTGGCCGGGTCATAATGACGTGTACATCATCCCTGCCTCGGGCGGCGAGGCTCGTAAACTGGCGGAAACTCATGACAGGCGTCCAGGCATTATCGCCTGGTCCGGAGACTCAAAGGGAATCTATTACTCTGAAACAGACCGGACATCATCAAGGGTTTTCTCTCTTCCTGTTGCCGGCGGCGCGCCGCGCGTCGTAACTACAGGAACGGGTACTTTTGGCGGGGCAGACTTCAGCAAAGACGGTTCGCTGATGTCATTTATTCATCAGACCTCCGAGACGCCGCCGGAAGTTGCCGTGAGCGGAACGCGATCCTTCAAGCCGCGAACGCTCTCCAACGTTCATGCCGGCTACGTGCAATACCCCCTGGGAAAGACCGAGGTCCTATCCTGGAAATCCAAAGACGGACGCGAAATAGAAGGGTTGCTCACCTACCCGGTGAACTACGTCAAGGGAAGGACGTATCCCCTTGTTCTCAACATCCATGGCGGTCCCGCGGGTGTCTTCACACAATCCTTCACCGCCGCAAGCGGCATTTATCCGATTCAGGCGTTTGCGCAGGAGGGCTACGCCGTGCTGAGACCTAACCCCAGAGGAAGCAGTGGCTACGGGAAAGAATTTCGGTTTGCGAACGTCATGGACTGGGGGTTCGGCGATTATGACGATGATATGGCCGGTGTCGACAAGGTGATCGCCCTGGGAATAGCCCATCCTGATAGTCTCGTGGTGTGTGGATGGAGTTATGGAGGATACATGACTTCGTTCATCGTCACGAAGACCGACAGATTTAAGGCCGCAAGTGTCGGAGCCGGAGTGACAAATCTGATCAGCTTTGTCGGCACCGCCGACATCCCGAGCTTCCTTCCGGACTATTTTGGAGGAGAGTTCTGGGACCGGCAGGATGTGTATATCAGGCACTCCGCGATCTATCACGCCGGCAACATCACCACGCCGACGCAGATCATTCACGGCGAAGAGGACAAAAGGGTACCGTTGTCGCAGGGAAGTGAATTGTACGTTGCCCTCAAGCGCCGAGGAATACCGACAGAAATGATTATGTACCCCCGCACACCGCATGGCCCCCAGGAGCCGAAATTCATCCGCGACATTGGAGAGAGAATCCTTGCCTGGTTCAACCGGCATCTCGGCCGCACGCGGACAAAAGGAATGGCCGGAAGCCGATGACGAACGGGGTGCCGGTCAAGCCCGGCCTTATCATTCCCTTCAGCGAACTGGAGTTTGTGACGTCGAGGAGTGCCGGACCGGGAGGGCAAAACGTCAACAAGCTTGAGACACGCGTTGAGGTACGGTTCAACGTTCATCGCTCGCGGATTTTGATGGAACAGGAGCGGGCACTTATCCTCGAAAAACTCGCGAATCGCATCGACCGAAACGGCGTCCTTCGCGTGGTCTCGCAAGAATCGCGAAGTCAGTGGAAGAACAAACAGACCGCCCTCGACCGTTTGGCCAAACTCGTGCGGCGTGCCCTCCAGCCGTCAAAAAGAAGAAAACCAACGGGCATTCCACCCGCCGTCCGCCGGAAGCGTCTCGATTCGAAACGAAAGCGGTCCGAAGTCAAGCGACTGAGGCGACCGCCTGCCGACTGATGAAGGGCAAGATTCGTGCAACCGGCGGGGCCTTTTCCTCGTATAGCATGTTGAACGACGCACGAGGAAAAAGCAATGATGACAAGAATACTTACTGTTCTCCTGCTTGCGGGCGCCGTAGCACAGGCGCAGGATACACGCGAGGTTCGCAAGACCGTTCCCATCAACCCAGACGGCCGCGTGTTCATCGACACGTACAAAGGTTCGGTTTCGGTCGATGTCTGGGAGAAGAGAGAAGTGGAAATCGTAGCACGAATCGAGGCCGACGAATGGGATCGTTATGCGGAAGAGAATGTGCGGGATACCGAGATTAGAATCTCGGATTCGCCCCGGGAACTCCGGATCAAGACCGATTACGACCGGCTCCGACGCAGAAAAAGGGGGATCTGGGGGATCTTCGAAGGGTCCACGGGCTCACTCCCGTTTGTCTACTATACCATCCGCATGCCGGCTTCCGCACATCTTCGGATCAAGGATTATAAGTCTGAGATATCACTCGGAGCTCTGAAAGCCGGGACAGAGGTCGAGACGTATAAAGGCACCGTAGAGGCACGGGGGATCGAGGGTGGAATGGACCTCGAGACTTATAAAGGGAAGGTGCGCGTCGAGTTCGCGGCGATGAACGCAGCAAGCGCATTTGAGACCTACAAGGGCGACGTGGATATTGTCGTCCCCGGCTCGGCGGGTTTCAGACTCGATGCGGATCTTGGCCGGAAAGGGGATCTCGATTCTGATTTTGCCTTTGCTTCCGCCTCCCACCGCTGGTCCCGTAAACGGTCGGGATATTCCGGAGACGTGAACGGAGGCGGCCCAACTCTGCGTCTGCGTACCGAGAAGGGAACCTTCCGCCTGTTGAACAGATGATGGTTGATTTCGAACGAGTTTTTTCCGTAATTCAAATGTGGGAAAAAAAAGCGCAGAACGTCCCGCCTCCGATCTCTCCAGCAGGGAACCTATGAAACGACTTTTTCGTTCTGAAACGGACCGAAAAATTGCCGGCGTATGCGGTGGGATCGGCGAATATCTCGGTGTCGATTCTACGATCGTCCGGTTAATCGCCGTAGTCGCAACGTTTGCTACCGGCATCATCCCTTTTATCATCGGGTATCTCGTTGCGTGGTGGATTGTTCCCACAGCCGGCGAAGTCAAAAACTGATCCTCTGCCAGGGAGCATCATGGCTCGAAACAACGCGGCGCGTCTGTTGCTGATGGTTATGGCCGTCTCACTTCTTTCCGCCCAGGATCAATCCGTGAACACTGTCCCCAAAATCTACACGTTTTCGATGAAAACCATCGACGGGGAAATGCGGTCCCTTGCGAACTACAAGGGTAAAGTCCTGCTCCTCGTCAACGTGGCCTCCGAATGCGGTTACACGCCCCAGTACAAAGACCTCGAAGCGGTGTATCGAAAGTACAAGGACAGAGGATTTGTTGTGCTCGGATTTCCAGCCAATAACTTCGGAGCGCAGGAGCCGGGAACGGATGAGGAGATCAAGGAATTCTGCACCACGAACTACGATGTCACGTTTGACATGTTCTCGAAGATCAGCGTGAAGGGCGACGACCAGCATCCGCTCTATGCCTATCTGACAAAGGAATCCCCCGCCAAAGGGGAGGTCAAATGGAACTTTCAGAAATACCTCGTGGACCGGAAAGGCACTGTGGTTGCCATGATCCCCACGCGCACGAAGCCGACGGATCCGGAAGTGATTTCCGCGATCGAACGGCTTCTGGCGGATCAATGATCTTCCGGCTGAAGAGGACATTGTAAGGAAAAAGGATCCCGAAACGAGCCGTCTTTTTCGAAGTCCGAAGAAGACGGTTTTTTTATTTCCATGCCGCGCCGCTTCCCATCATCTCTGCATGATCCCGTCCACGACCTCATGTTCAGTCTGCCTGTGCTCGATTGGGTGGAGGACCATCCGGGCTCCGTTCTTCTTGAATCGAATATTCCCGGCGGCACAGGGCGATTATTCACTGATCCGCGCCGACTCATTGTAGCACGCTCAATGAGCGAGGTCCCTTCGGCGCTGGAGGAACTTGATCACTCGGTCGCAAAAGGGTTCCACGCCGCGGGATTCCTCTCGTACGAGGCAGGATATGCTTTCGAAACGGTGTTACCCAAAGACCGTCAGACGTCCGTACCCTTGATCTGGTTCGGGGTCTTTGACCCGCCGCGGATGATCCGGAAGAGGCGGATGGAGAATCACAAGAAGCCCCGCAATTCTGTTGTCGGCCTTCCGCCGCCGGACCAAACGCCTCTCCTCTCGGAAGGCGAGTACACGTCTGCGGTCAAGGAAATCCTCCGATTCATCGCGACGGGTGATACGTACCAGGTGAATTTCACATTTCCCCTCCGCATGAGACTTCCCGGGCCTGCCAGTCGGTGGTACGATGCTTTACGCAGAGTTCAGAAAGTTCGATACTCCGCGTTTGTCAATACAGGAGATCATCGTATTCTTTCCCTGTCGCCGGAATTGTTGTTTCTGCGGGTGGGCTCGAAGCTTGTCTTAAAACCCATGAAGGGAACTGCTCCGCGAGGTCGTACAGCAAACGAGGATGAAGGTCAGATTCGGTGGCTGAAAGAATCGCAGAAAAACCGGTCTGAGAATCTGATGATCGTGGATCTTCTGAGGAACGATGCCGGCCGGATAGCCATGCCGGGGGGCGTGAATGTGAAAAAGTTCTTCGAAATCGAAAAATATGAAACTGTCTTTCAGGCAACGAGCACGATCGAGGCACGGCTGCGCAAGGATGTCACGATTCCTGAGCTTCTCCGATCCGTGTTCCCCAGCGGGTCGGTGACCGGGGCGCCGAAGATCCGAACCATGCAGATTATTCATGATCTTGAACGGCATCCCCGGGGTGTCTACACGGGAAGCATCGGGTATTTTGCGCCGAATCGGAAGGCGGAGCTCAACGTTGCGATCAGGACCATCGTCGCGGAGGCAAAGTCGGGCGGGGTCACCATGGGAGTGGGCAGCGGCATTGTTCATGACTCGGATCCGCGGGAGGAATACCGGGAATGCCTTCTCAAAGCGCGGTTTGCGAGTGAACCGGCGGACGAGTTTCAGCTCCTTGAAACGATTCGATGGGATCCGGGCCGCGGGTGGAGTCTCCTGGCGTTTCACAAACGGCGATTGAAGTCTTCTTGCGCTTACTTCGGTTTTATGTTCAACGGGAAGACGGTGAACGCGGCTCTTGGCCGGGTTGCCCGTTCCCTGGCGCGCTCCCGTCAGCCGATGAGAATTCGAGTGTTGCTCTATCGGAACGGATTCGTTGAAACGCAAACGAGGGCCCTGCGTCCGCTTCCTGCAAATCCCAGAGCGGCTCTCTCCGCCTCGTTTACACATTCCGCTGACCGGTTCCTTTTCCACAAAACGACCCGGAGAAAGCTGTACGATGATCTTTTGGGAAAAGCCGAGCGGCAGGGGTTGTTTGATGTGATTTTCCTGAATGAACGGGGGGAGGTCACCGAAGGCGCCAGGACGAACGTGGTTGTGAAACAAGGAGAGAAGTATTATACTCCTCCGATCGAGTGCGGCCTTCTTGCAGGCACCTACAGAGCGTATCTTTTGCAGAGGAAAGGATTTCCGATAGAGGAAAAAGTCCTTCATCCCGACGATCTGTTTTCCGCCGACGAAGTGTATCTTTGCAACGCCCTTCGAGGTTTTGTCAGGGTAACATTGATTCCCAAATCTCCCATCAGTTAATCAATCATCCTTATGCCCTCTTTCTGGCTGTTGAAAACCGAACCTTCGACCTATTCCTTCGACGATCTCATGAGAGACGGAACAACTGTCTGGGATGGTGTATCAAATCCAGGAGCTCTCAAACACATTCGTTCGATGAAAAAAGGTGATGAACTATTCATATACCACACGGGTGAGGAAAAGGCGATCGTGGGTACGGGGAGAGTTGTGAGTGCTCCGTACTCCGATCCCAAGTCGAAGGATCCGCGGTTGGTTGTCGTGGAAATCGCGGCGGAAAAAAAATTAGAACGCCCGATAACGCTTCAGGAGATCAAGGCAGACAAGGCCTTTGCCGGTTTCGAGCTTGTCCGCATCCCGCGGCTCTCGGTGATGCCGGTTCCGGAACCTCTTCGGAAAAGGATATGGGAGCGGGCTCGTTCAAGAAAGGACAAATGATTTCCCGCGACCGTCAATATCCTCAACGGATCGTCTGTCTCACAGAGGAAACGACCGAATTCTTATACCTGCTCGGCTGTGAAGATTTGATCGCCGGAATTTCCGGATTCACAGTTCGTCCCCCGCGAGCTCGGACGGAAAAACCGAAGGTTTCGACCTTTCTCGAAGCGAATGTGGAGGAGATCGTTCGTCTCAAACCGGATCTGGTGCTTGCTTTTTCGGATCTGCAGGCGGAGATAGTCGCAAAGCTCCTTCGCCGGGGATTGACGGTGATGGGGTTCAATCAGCGGAGTCTTGAAGAAATCCTGGGCTCGATGGAAATTCTGGGGAGAATGGTGAATAGAGGAGAAGAAGCCCGACATCTGACGGATTCCTGGCGTCAGAGGATCGAAAGCCTCCGGCTTTCCGTTCCGCCGGTTCGTCCAAGCGTCTATTTTGAGGAGTGGAAGGAACCGCTCATTTCCTGTATCCGGTGGGTGAGTGAACTGATCGAGGTCGCCGGGGGAGAAGATGTTTTCCGTGAATTGAGGGGATCTCATGAAGCACAAGGTCGCGTTGTCGATCCGGCTGAGGTTGTCCGGCGCAATCCCGATATCATTATTGGATCGTGGTGCGGAAGGCCCTTCAAGAGAGATGAGGTGATGAGGAGACCGGGTTGGGAAAAAATCACCGCCGTCCAAACCGGGCGCGTCTACGAAATAGATTCATCCATCATTCTCCAGCCCGGTCCGGCTGCCTTGACGGATGGTCTGGATGCCCTGTGCCGCATTGTTCGGAACGCGGCGCCATGACGCATCGCCGCCTTCGCCGAATTACGTGATTCCCTTCTGCTCTTCGCCACGCTTTGCACGATGAGCGGCGTTCGCGGTTGCAGTTTCTCCTCTGAATACCGATATTGGCAGTTGACCGCACCAAAAAAAGGACGTTCGTGAGACGCCAAAGTCTCCTCTTCTTCCTCCTTCTCGTCCCTGGACTCGCCTTTTCCCAGGGTGTCGATATCCGCGGGATCATCACAGACTCCACGACTGCCGAGAAACTCCCGTTTGCGAACGTTGTTCTGGCCGGCACCAACAAGGGCGCCGCGAGCAATATCAAC
The DNA here is from genome assembly GCA_022180565.1 of Bacteroidia bacterium. GTDB lineage: Bacteria > Bacteroidota > Ignavibacteria > UBA10030 > UBA10030 > JACQPU01. The sequence continues at coordinate 43,404 of BQML01000009.1, read as the reverse complement.
GGATTCTATCTCATTCCGAATGTCCCGCCCGGCGAATATACGATTTCGGCAAGCTCCGTAGGGTATGAACGAAAACAGCAACGAGTCTTCGTGGGCCTTACCGGACCGGTGATCGTCAATCTGAGCCTTGTGCCGACAACCGTTGAAATGGCGGAGGTCGTTGTAACCGAATCGGGAAAACGGGAGCTGAAGGAGATTAACACAAGTGTCCATATCCTCGATCAAAAAGACATCAAGATCGTCCCTGTGACCGTCCAGGAAGATGTCTTCCGCTCCATCACGATTCTCCCGGGCATCGTCTCGACGAGCGACGTGAATTCTCATTTCTATGTGCGAGGCGGAGGAGGAGATCAGAACCTTATTCTCCTTGACGGCATGAAGATCTACAATCCGTTCCACGCTTTCGGCATTTTCAGCATCTTTGATTCGGATATTATCAAGACGACCGAGGTCTATACCGGAGCGTTCCCGCCCGGATACGGCGGCAGGCTTTCCTCGGTCGTGAACATGACCACGCGCGACGGGAAAGGTACCGGGGTGGGCGGAAGAGCGAACGTGAATTTCCTTTCGACGAAACTGCAGATGGAGGGTCCCATTTTTACGAATTACCGCTGGTTTGTCAACGCCCGAAAATCCATCTTCGAAAAAACCATTACGCGCTTCCTCGACCAATCTACACCGGTCGATTTCTACGACGCCTTTTTCAAGGTGACGAACGTCTCGGAAGAAGACTCGAAGTTTTCGGTTCAGGGTTTTTTTAGCGGCGACGATCTTGTCAACAGCAGTCCGCTGGAGCCGAACTATCGTTGGCGCACGTACGCCGTGGGAGCCACGGCATCGGGTCTCATTCAGGATCGTCTCTTCGTCCATGCCGTCGCTTATGAGAACTTCTTCAAGGGCGAGCGGGATGCCAAGAACTCGCCGGCCGTCACACCCTCGCTCACAACAGTGAAGGAATCGGGGGTCAGGGCTGAAGCGACGTACTATTCCGATGATCAGGATCTCTATTTCTTCGGCTTTGAGTTCAGTTTCCCCACTCTTGAATACAGACTGATCAATACCTTCGGTGCTCCACGGAGGTTGTTCGGCACGCGTGCCGATGCGTCCCTCTGGGCGCGTTATCAAATGAAGCTCAGCTCGTGGAAATTCGACGGAGGCATTCATGCCGACATCGGCTCATTGTTTGAGCGCGGGGCAGGACTGGAGGCCATGCAACCGCGAGTCAATGCGAGCGTCACCGTCGGCGGAGGGTGGACGCTCAAGTTCTCCTACGGGCGATTCTCGCAATACATGATTACGGTCAACAACGAGGACGACGTGATTTCGATCTTCGATGCCTGGATACCGATTCCAAAGGACCTGCAATCCGAACAGGCGGACCACTACGTCGCGGGGGTCGAGGGAAATATCCTTCCGGCTCTGTCGTTGAGCCTTCAGGGATACTTTAAGAACTATTCATCCCTTGTCACCTACAACCGTGACAAGATCGATGCCCAGGACCCGGATTATATCAACAGTCGAGGGAGGTCGTATGGAATGGAAGCGCTCGTCCGGTACGGTATTCCGCTCGTCGATCTCTATGCCGCCTACACGCTCGGCTGGACGATCGTTAACGCCAACGGATTCGAGTATCCGCCCCGTCACGATCGTCGTCATACCCTGAACCTGCTCAGCGTGCTTCACATGACCAGAGACATTGACTTCACCCTTCGGTGGGAATTCGGATCGGGCTTCCCCTTCACGCAAACGATCGGATACTACGACCGACTGACGCTGGATGACGTGTTCGACGGCGGCTATGCCGAAGAAACGGGTGAGCCGTATTCGATCTTGGGGCAGAAGAATGCCGCAAGGCTTCCGACCTATCATCGACTCGATTTGAGCCTGTCGTACAGATTTCTCCTCGGCCCCCTGAAAGGTACTGCCGGAATGCATGTCATCAATGTGTACAACCGGAAAAACCTGTTCTATTTCGACAGGAAAACGGGGCAAAGGACCAATATGCTGTCTTTCTTCCCGTCCGCAACGCTGAACCTCGAGTACTGATGCGCCGGTATAAGATCCTTCAAACGGTGGTTGCTTTCTCGTGCGTTCTCGCCGCAGGATGCGAGGAGGACCTCAATCCCAAAGGGCCATTTCTTGATGCGCTTGTTGTTTTCGGCGTGCTTTCGCCCGGAAAGACGGAGCATATCGTCCGGGTGACAACCACGTACGATCCGCCGGCATTCGACCCGTTGGAACACACCTGGAGCAATCAGATAACCAATGCCATGGTGACGGTGGAGTTCGGAGGAAACGTGGTTCAACTGCGTGACACAACGTTCGCGCGAAGCGATACCAAAAGATATCAGGATAGTATCAAGGCGTACGTGTTTTCTGCCCCCGCGTTGCAGAGGGGGGCGCCCTATACGTTGTCTGTTGCTGCTCCCGGCTACGGTACGGTCACGGCAACAACAACGCCGCCGTCCACCGGGACTCTGGAGATTGATCTGGACAGTCGTCCCGCAATCACAACACCGGATGTCAGCCGCGAGGATCTGATCATGTATGCGCAACCGGCCAACGACGCCGAGGGACACATGGTCCGGATCTTTCTGGAGTATGAGGTTGTCTCGCAAAATCCCGGCGTGATTCTGCGCGAAGAAATCCCTCTGGTGATCAACGACTATCAAGACTGCCTCACCTACCAGGCTTCCTATCCGAAAATCCGAAGGAGGCAGAACATTGCGGGCCGGGAACTGTGGATCTTTCCGAACGAAAACTATAGGCGGACGATTCTCAAAATCCTGAAGTACTATGATGGCGAAATGGTGAGCTTCAAACGGGTCGCTGTTGTTCTCGTGCAGGCAGACGAGCACTTGTATAAGTACTATAGTCTTGTCGGCGGGTTCCGTGACGAATTCTCCATCCGTGTGGATGAACCGAACTACACGAACATCCGGGGCGGGCTTGGCGTCTTCGGAGCGGTAAGCGCGGATACCATTTTCGTGGGGCTTCCAATGACGTTCCCGAACATCACATGTCCATTCTGACGGAGTTCTGACGCCACGGCCGTCGCCGCGTTCTCCGATTGAACGCATTTTCAGCCACTTTCCCCTTGCTCACGTCGCTTTGCCTTCGTATTTTCTTCCATGCAGCTGAAGCCCACGTGGTCTTTCGGAAGTGACGGTACGCTCTGGAGAATCCTCCTGGGGAACGGGGGAAGAATCCTCGCCGAATACAGGGATGAGGACAGGAAGGTGACCCATTTTGTTTGTCTCGATGACCGGACGGGACGCGTCCTCTGGCGTCATCAACGGCCTGAGGAGCCCTGGTGGATCGGGCTGGAAGCGGTTCAGGGAAACAGAGTCCTTCTCCACGGCTTCCAAACGCCCGATATGCCGGAGCACAAGGGAATGATCGCTCTCGACCTGGAAACCGGGGAGGAACGCTGGCGGAATGAAGAGGTGACATTCTGGTTTGCCCACCAATCCCGCATTTACGCTTACCGGACAATGTTTGAACGGCGCGCAGGGAGAGTTCTGGATCTTGAGACGGGAGAGGTTCTGGAAAACCTTGACACCATCGACGACTTCATCCCCCTCCGCCAGCTTGCCCGGCAAGAAGATCTGCACGAATCGATTGACTTTCCCGAGGATTTGAGCGACGTCGATGTCCCGGAGGCGGTCCGAAGGCTCGCCGAGCGTGAAATCGGCGCGGCCCAGATTGTCGGAAGCGTCGAGGCCGTTTTGCGGGATCCGTTCCTCGTGATGAACTATCACAGGCGGGGAGCAGGGTTTACACCGGAGACGCCGCGGCTGGAGAATCATCTCACGATTATCGACTCCAGGAGGAGCGAAAGGGTTTTTTCGGAGACACTTCAGACCGAGGCCAGGCTTCCCGTTCCGGATTCCTTTTTCATGCGGGAGGGGGATGTTTTCTTTATCAAGGGCCGCTCCTTCCTGAGCATGGTCCACCTGCCTCTGGAGGCCTCGGGAGAAGCAGGGTGAGACGGATTGCCGTCAAACATGTCGATGCTTTTACCGCGGCCCCCTATGCCGGCAACCCTGCCGGTGTGGTCACCGATGCGCGGGGCCTCTCCGATGCAAGGATGCAATTGATCGCGCGGGAGCTGGCAATGTCGGAAACGGCTTTTGTCCTTCCTGCCACGCTCAAAGCGGCCGATCTCCAGATGCGCTGGTTTACGCCGACGGTCGAAGTGCCCCTCTGCGGGCATGCAACCATCGCGGCATTCCATGCGCTTGCGGAAGACGGGATGTACGGGATGCGTCAGTATGGTCGGCATCCGTTTGCTGTTCAGACAAAGAGCGGGATCTTGCAGGTTCTGGTGGAGAAGAAGAGCGCGGGGATCTCTGTTGAGTTTCACCTCCCGGTGCCGGTCTTTTCAAGCGTCCGTAAGGCATCCCCTCGTCTCTTGAAGTCCCTGGGATTGGGAAGAAAGGACCTGGAGACCAGGCTTCCGATGGTCAGAGGAAACGACATTGTATTCGTGCCGGTCAGGAGAAGAACGGCGCTATGGAAACTTGAGCCGGACATGAATACGTTGACCGCGGTGAGCAAGTCAATGGGGATTATCGGTGCGTGTGCGGTGACGTTGCAGACGATCGAGCCGAGTTCCGCATTTCATTCCCGCTTTTTTGCACCCGCGGCGGGTGTGCCCGAAGATCCGGTGACCGGTTCGGCTAACGGTCCGCTCGGCGCGTATTGCTTCCGGTATGCCATGCGTTCAGCCGGCATCCCGTTGCCTTCTCTCAGACTTGAAGATGGAAGGCTCGAGTTCATTGGGGAGCAAGGCGACAGCATGTCGCGGCGCGGTCGCGTCAAGGTCAGATTAGAAATCAAAAAGGGACGTGTGAAGGATGTGAGTATCGCCGGAGAGGCAGTGACCTTGTTTAGAACGAGCCTGAGCGTTTGAATGGCGTAAACCTTGAACCTTAAACCTTGAACCTTAAACCTTGAACCCTAAACCTTGAACTACAAGGTTCTTATGCCGTTGAAAAACCTCATCTTCCTTTTTGTGTTGGTCATCGCCTTGGGCGTGTTTACCTTCAGCGCCTGGCGCCTGATACGCTTCCTGCGTCTTGGTCAGGCCGACAACCGGTTTGACAGGCCGTTTCAACGTCTGATGGACGTGCTGACGGTGGCTATTGGGCAGACGAAGCTTTTGCGGGAGCCCGTGGCGGGGCTGATGCACGCATTTATCTTTTGGGGCTTTCTGGTCCTTCTGACCTCCGTCCTTGAATCTCTCCTCGAGGGTCTCATTCCGGGATTCTCGCTCTCCTCGGTCGCTCCCCTTCTGTACAAGCCCTTGGCATTTCTTCAGGATTTCTTTGCCTCGCTCGTGATCCTCGGTGTCGGGATCGCGCTCTCCAGACGGTACGTTGTGCGCCCCAAGAGACTCGAGCTGGACCTGCACAGCAAGATTGACGCCACAGCCATTCTTCTGGCAATCCTGCTGATTATGATCAGCATGGTCGGTCAGAACGCTACGAGAATCCTCTTGGAAGGAGACGGAGATCTGGCGACTGCGCGCTTTGCCTCGGGGCTTGTGACAACGCTGTTTGCCCCCCTTGACACTGAATCGCTCGGACAGTGGTTCGAGGTCTTCTGGTGGACCCATATCGTGCTGGTTCTGGCATTCCTGAACTATCTGCCGTACTCCAAGCATCTTCATGTCCTGACATCCATTCCCAACGTGTATTTTTCATCGGGACGGCCGCGAGGGAATCTGAAGAATCTGAACCTTGAGGCCGAACATGTTGAGAAGTTCGGGGTGGCAGATATCGAGGATTTGACGTGGAAGCAGTTGCTCGACGGTTACACCTGCACGGAATGCGGTCGATGTACGGCCGCGTGTCCTGCCAATGCCACGGGGAAAAAGCTTTCTCCGCGGAAAATCATCATGGATATCCGTGACCGCCTGTTCGAAAAAGGGCCTGTCTTGCTTGCCGGAGCCGGAAACGGGGAGACCGACTCCGCAAAGCCGCTTGTGAACGGTTTTATCAGTCCGGAGGAACTCTGGGCGTGCACAACCTGCATGGCTTGCGTGCAAGAGTGCCCCGTGAACATTGAGCACGTGGATGCCATCGTCGATATGCGGCGAAATCTCGTGCTCATGGAGTCTTCGTTTCCACAGGAAGTGCAGACCGTGTTCAGGAATCTCGAGAACAACTTCACGCCGTGGGCCTTCAGCGCCTCGGCCCGGGCAGACTGGGCAGAAGGGCTGGAGATCCCCCGGGCAGGCGACACACCGGACGCCGAGGTGCTCTTCTGGGTGGGATGCGCCGGATCCTATGATGCCCGGTACAAGAAGGTCTCACAGGCCCTGGCAGAACTGATGAAGGCCGCCGGAATCAAGTTTGCAATCCTGGGAACAGAGGAAAAATGCACGGGGGACCCTGCCCGACGTATCGGCAACGAATATCTGGCGCAGATATTGATCAAAGAAAACGTTCAGACACTGAATAAGTACGGCGTGAAGAAAATTGTTACCTCCTGTCCGCATTGCTTCAACACGCTCCTGAACGAGTATCCGGATTTCGGCGGCAAATACGAGGTCGTTCATCACACGGATTTTCTCCTCGGCCTCGTTCGGGAAGGACGTATCAAGATATCGAATGAGCAGAAAGCGAAACTGACGTATCACGATTCCTGCTATCTGGGTCGCTATAACGGCGTGTATGATGCTCCTCGTGAAACCCTGGTTTCCATACCGGGTCTGGAACTCATTGAAATGAAGCGTTCACGGAGCCGCGGATTCTGCTGCGGTGCGGGGGGCGGAAGAATGTGGATGGAGGAGCATGAGGGCAAGCGGGTGAATATTGAGCGGACGGAAGAAGCGCTTGCGACGGAAGCGAACGTCATCGGCACCGCCTGCCCGTTTTGCATGACGATGATGACCGATGGCGTCAAGGCAAAGGAAGCTCAGGAACGCGTGCAGGTTAAGGATATCGCTGAGATCTTGTATGAATCCGTCGTGGGCAGGCAGATCAACCCTTCAACCTCTAACCTTGAACACTCCAACACACCATGACCTACCGAGTACTGGTTACCAAGACGCTTGATGTTCCCAAGAACCTCTTTCACGGCGTTGCCGGAACCGAAGAGGAGGCAAAAACACTTGCCCAGGAGAAGCTCGTGGAGCTTGACGGCGATGTTGCCGTCGTTTCCATCCAAAAGCACGGCGTTGTAAAGGTTCTGCACACGTTTGAGAGAATCAAGAAGGCGGGATAACTCCGCCGGAGGGTATGGTGCAGGGAGTCGGCCCTTCCTGATTTCTTCTGCATAGCCTCTAGCAGAATTCAGTGAGGGTTTTCTCCTTCCCGGGGGGAGCCGGGATTTTTCTGAACCCGACGAGACGGAAACTCTTCCTTTGGGCGCCGGCCTCAAACCGGCGTTCTTCCTTTGAACCATGACACGGTTTCGACGTTCATGAGGATGTCAATAATCCGGTCGGTCCTCGTAGTCCTTGTATGCCTGTTCGCATCCTCTCGTTCTCTGCCGCAGAGTTTTACCGTGACGGGGATGGTGCGCGATTCGGTGACCGGTGAGCCCCTTCCGGCCGCCAATATCCGGATCGATGGAACGACCAAAGGTACTATTACCAATGCCGACGGTGTGTTCCGGATGTCCCTTCCGCCCGGCCCCTACATCTTGATTGCCAGTTTTATCGGTTATCGGGCTGATACGCTGAAGGTGAATCTCACGCAGGATGTAAGCGTTTCAGCAATTCTCCCACCGATTGCAATCCGCCTTCCGGAAATCGTGGTGACCGATGAAGACCCGGCGTATGCGATCATGCGCAGGGTCATTGAAAACAAGAGCCGATGGCGTGAAGGGCTTCGTTCGTATCAGTTCGATGCGTTCACCCGCCAGGTTCTTCGCCGTGATACGGCTATTGCAAGCATCATGGAGTCGTATACGACAGGATTCTGGCAAAGGGGCGATACACTGAAAGAAATTGTCCGACAGAAGCGTCAAACAGAGAACGTCCCTTTCGGGCAGAATTTCGCGGGCGTGTACGGCATTGTCAATTTCTACGATGATGAGATCAGGTTCAGCGGCTTCACGTTTGTGGGTCCAACCTCCCCGGAAGCGTTCGAATATTACAGCTTCAAACTCGAGCAAACGCGAAGGGAAGGAGAGGCGGAATTCTATACGATCCGCATGACACCCCTCTCGCGCGTCACACCGCTTTTTTCAGGACATCTCACCGTCGCGGGGGATCGTTATGCACTGGTTGCCGTTGACGTGAGGCCAAACGAAGCCTACAGATTGCCGTTCGTCAGAGACATCAACCTCCGCTACGCCCAGCAATTTGCCCTCCTTGATACGTCGTTCTGGATGCCTGTCGATATCCGCCTGAACGGATCCGCAAAGGTGAGCTTCGCCGGCATCACCATTCCGCCGATCACCTTCCAGCAGGTGTCCTCGATCTACGACTACCGGCTGAACGTTCCAATTCCCGATTCTCTTGCACACAAGCCGCGACGAATCGAACCAAAGGAAGCGGAAACTTTCGACTCCACATTCTGGGCACAGCGCGACGTGCTTCCGCTTACCGGTGAAGAACAACGCGCGTATGCCACGCTTGATAGCACACAAACGCTCGATGTGCAGTTTCGTCCCACCGGTGCCGTGATGACCCTGAGTACTCTGAATGCATCCGGCCTCCGGTACCTTGACCTTCGGTTTAACAGAGCAGAAGGCCTGTTCCTCGGCGCGGAAGCGGACATCGATAGCGTAACGGATTGGCTCCGGATTGCGACAAAGGCGGGCTACGGGTTCTCCGACCGGAGAAGAAAAGCGGCCTTCACGGTGGAAGCGTTTCTGACGCCGAACCGGACCCTCGGCGTCGGAACCGAAATATACGCCGACATTGCTTCCTTTCCCGACGAAGGCTTCTACAATTCCCTGACGGTCGCGGTGTCATCTCTCCTTTATAAGATCGACCAAAAAGACTACTACTACCGCGACGGAGGAGCACTCTTCGTCACTGTACGACCCTTGGGCTTCCTCCGACTCCAGGGATTCTACAGAACGGAACGACACCAATCGGCCACCGTGCGAACGGATTTCAGCCTGTTCTCGCGAAACTCGCACTATCGGCCCAATCCGCCGGTCCGCGAAGGATCGCTGAAATCGCTTGAGCTGCGATTGAGAGCCGGGCCTGACCCGATACCGCTCGGCCTTGTGTCGCAGACATTTGTTGAAGTGAACGTCGAACATTCCGACGCCTCACGTGCCGGTGATTTTTCCTTCACAAGGGGACAAATCAATGCAGAATTCTCCATCCCGACTCTCCTGAAACGGAACCTTTTTCCCCCGACACTCCTCGGAAGGATTTCGGCGGGAGTCAGCGGGGGATCCCTTCCACCCCAAAGAGTCTTCATGATTGACGGCCGATCGGTGGGGTACGGCGCGTTCGGGCTCTTAAAAGCATCGCATCACCGCGAGTTCGGGGGCGAAGGATACGTTCTGCTTGCCCTCGAGCATAACTTCCGCTCAATCCCGTTCCTGGCCTTGAATATTCCTTTCCTCTATGAAAATAATATCGAGCTTCTTGTTCACGGGGCCGTTGCACGGACATGGAGCGGCGCCGGCACGGTTCTCCCGACCGGCACAACAACCCGAAGATGGTATTTTGAAGGAGGCGTGGGTATCGGAAAAATCTTTGGCCTCCTGCGCGTCGACCTGACGCGACGCCTGTACGATCCGGCAGGATTCTTCCTGACCGTCGGCGTTTCGAGGATCTTCTGAACCTCTCCGACGCCTGCCCGACCTTGCTTTTCCATGCCTTAATACCTAAGTTGCTTCTTCAATCCGTTCTCAAGGAGTTGAGCTATGAAGAGGTTGATCCTCCTGACCGTCCTTATCGCAGGGGGTTCTGCGGAAGCAGGCTCGCAGGGGCGTTCCGTTGCAGGCAATGCGGAAGTGGCCGCCCATGTCAAGCTCATGGAACGATGGATCGAGGCTCAAAGGCTCTACCGCGGACTTCCGGGGCTTTCGGTTGCCCTCGTACACGATCAGGACTTGATCTTTGCCGGTGGATTCGGGTTTGCGGACCTGGAAGAAGAAGTGCCCGCGACAGCAGGGACGCTGTACAGAATCGCTTCCATAACGAAGCTCTTTACTGCCACAGCGGTTCTCCAACTTCGGGACCAGGGCAAACTCCAACTCGACGACCCCGTCGAAAAGCACCTCCCGTGGTTCAGAATCAAGAACAGGTTTCCGAATGCGCCGCCGGTGACCATCCGGCATCTCCTCACTCATACTTCGGGATTGCCGAGGGAGGCGGCATTTCCCTACTGGACAGATTACAAGTTTCCCTCCCGCAATGAGATTATCCGCGGACTCGAACAGCAGGAAACTATCTTCCCGTCCGAAACCAAACTCAAATACTCCAATCTCGCCTATGCGCTTGCGGGAGAAATCGTCTCGGAAGTCTCGGGCATCCCGTACTCCGAGTACGTTACGAACAACATCTTGAATCCCTTGGGAATGGCTTCTACCACGGTCCATTTTCAGGATGTCCACCGCAAACGCCTTGCGAAGGGATACAGCCGGAAGTTGGATGACGGATCGCGCAAGGAAATGCCGTTCCTCAACGCAAAAGGACTGACGGCCTCCGCCAACATGACCTCCAGCGTTGAAGACCTGGCACGGTTTGCTTCTTTGCAGTTCCGGGAAGGACATGTTGTGTTTGGTTCGCAAATCCTCAAAGGGTCAACCCTGCACGAAATGCACAGGGTCCAATGGTTGAGTCCCGACTGGGAGAGCGGCTGGGGGTTGGGATTTGCCGTTTGGAAACAGGACCAGCGGACGGTGTTCGGACACTCCGGGTGGGTCAACGGATATCGCTCACACATTTCGCTCCTCCCCGACGAAAAAATCGCTGTGATCGTATTGACGAATGCAGACGATGCCGACGCGTCGTACTTCGCCCGGCAGATTCTGGCTATGATGCTTCCGTCTCTGCGTCGTGCAACGGCGCCATCGCTCGAGGTCTCCATCGCCGATCCATCCTGGGCCCGCTATACGGGGAAGTATCAGGACCCCTGGTGGTTTGAAACCGAGATCATGATCATGAACGGCAAGCTCGTCATGTACGATTACAGCTATCCCCCGGAAGACAATCCCCGACGGGGCTTAGTGGAGCTTACACCCGAAGGACCCAATACATTCCGCATGACGGGCGAAAACGGCAACGGAGAATTGGTGATCTTTGAAATGGATTCGGGAAACAAAGTGGTAAAAGTAAAAGTTGGAGAGAACTTTATCTACCCCAAAGAAAAATGAGAAAGGCCGCATGACACCATGGCGCGTCACTTGAAAACAAGTGTTTTCCTTCTTTCTCTTGCGCTTCTGGTTTCCTGTTCCCGGAAGCCGGCGTATGACGTCGTAATCCGGAATGCCGTGATCTACGACGGGACCGGGACGGCGGGAGTTCCGGGCGGCATCGCCATTGCCGGCGATACGATCGCCGTCGTGGGAGTTGTTGACGGTCTGCGCGGAGAAACGGACATTGATGCCGGCGGTCTTGCGGTCGCCCCCGGATTCATCAACATGCTGAGCTGGGCAACGGTGTCTCTGATCCAGGACGGCCGGTCCCAAAGCGATATTCGCCAGGGCGTGACGCTCGAGGTGTTCGGGGAAGGTTGGTCCATGGGTCCATTGAACGATGCGATGAAAAAAGAAATGCGCGAATCGCAGGGCGATATCCGGTATGACGTGTCCTGGACAACACTGGGAGAATACCTCGACTACCTGGAACGCAAAGGGATTGCGACGAACGTGGCATCCTTCATTGGCGCAACGACGGTCCGGATTCACGAACTGGGCTATGCCGACAGGCCGCCGACGCCGGAAGAGCTTACCCGGATGAAACGGCTTGTTGCCACGGCTATGGAAGAAGGCGCCCTCGGGGTTGGATCCTCGCTCATTTACGCGCCCGTTTTCTACGCGAAAACCGAGGAACTGATCGAACTCTGCAAGACTGCCGCGGAATACGGAGGCATGTACATTACGCACATGAGGAGTGAAGGGAACAGGTTGATCGAAGCCGTGCAGGAAGTGGTGACGATCGCGCGCTCTGCCGGTCTTCCCGCCGAGATCTATCACCTGAAGGCGGCAGGCTCTCAGAACTGGAGAAAGATGGATAATGTGGTTCGCTTGGTAGAAGAGGCACGGGCGAGCGGGCTGAGGATCACGGCGGACATGTACACCTACACGGCGGGAGCGACGGGCCTCGACGCGGCTATGCCTCCCTGGGTGCAGGAAGGCGGCCACAAGGAATGGGTCCGCCGGCTCCGCGATCCGGCAATCCGAAAACAGGTTGCTCGCGAGATGTCCGTGCCGACAGACACGTGGGAAAACCTTTACCTGGCCGCGGGATCGGCTGAGAATGTCTTGCTGGTCGGATTCAAAGCCGACTCCCTCAAATACCTGACGGGACGGTCGCTGGCTGAAGTTGCGGCGATGCGCGGCAAAACCCCTGAAGAGACTGCCATCGATCTCGTCATTCAGGATGACAGCCGTGTCGAAACAGTATATTTCCTCATGTCCGAAGAGAATATCCGCAAGCAGATCGCGCTGCCGTGGGTCAGTTTCGGGTCGGATGCTGAGTCCCTGGCCCCCGAGGGAGTGTTCCTCAAGAGCAATCCTCACCCGCGCGCCTACGGCACGTTTGCACGATTGCTTGGAAAATACGTGCGGGACGAGAAGGTGATTCCTCTGGAAGAGGCAATCCGCCGCCTGACGTCGCTTCCTGCCGAAAACCTTGGTCTGAAGAAGCGGGGAAGACTTGCCCCGGGAGCAATGGCCGATGTTGTGATCTTTGATCCTGCGGCTGTGCAGGACCGTGCGACGTACGCCGATCCTCATCAATATTCCACCGGTGTAATTCATGTATTTGTCAACGGGGTGCAGGTTCTGCGGAACGGGGAGCATACCGGAGCAATGCCCGGAAGGGTCGTGCGGGGGCCGGGATGGAAACAAGAGGTCTCAAGGGTCCATGCGGAGAATTGAGCTTCCTGAACGTTGAATGACATGCCTCAACCAAAGCATTCGATCCTGATCGTCGACGACGACTCCAATATCCGCCTCCTCCTCCAGAAAATCCTCGAGGAGGAGTACGAGATTCTGGCGGCCGGGGATGGCCTTGATGCACAGGACGTCCTCAAGCAGGATGGTGCACGCATCGCCTCGGTGATCCTGGATTGGAGTATGCCGAGGATGAGCGGAATCGAGCTCCTGCGCTGGATCAAGGAACAGCAGGGACTCGAGGATATTCCGGTGATCATGCACACCGTACTCAGCGGTCCCGAGCAAGTCAAAGAAGGAATCGATGCCGGCGCCTTTTATTATTTGCCCAAGCCGGCCACGGAGGACGTTATCCGTTCGATTGTTCGCGCTGCGGTGGCCGACTGGAAAGACCGGAAGCGCCTTCTGGAACGATTGAAGAGGGAGGAAGCGCCGTTTCTGCACCTCGTGGAGGGTCACTTCAGGTTTCGCACTCTGGCCGAGGGAGAGCATTTGGCCGTGATGATCGCAAACAGCTGTCCGGAGCCCGAACGGGCCGCCATGATTATGGAAATGATCACCAATGCCATCGAACACGGAAACCTGGGAATTTCTTATCAGGAAAAGACAAAGTTCATGGAAGAAGGAACCTGGTATGCGGAGATCGAACGCCGACTGAACCTCCCCGAGCATTCCGCCAAGTACGTGGACCTCCGGTTTCGCCGGCTTCCCGACAAGATCACCGTGCTTGTAGAAGACTGCGGGCCGGGATTCGATTTCAAGCCCTACCTGACGCTGGATGAAACCCGCCTTCTCGACAATCATGGCAGGGGGATCGCCATCGCCCGGTCCTATCTGAACCTCGAATACCAGGGAACGGGCAACAAAGTCTTGGTGACCATTCCGTGCCCCGATCCTTCCCTCACTGCGGCCTTGCCAAGAGACTGATCGCCTCCCTGTGGAACTGACGCTTGTTCAATTCCTCATGCTGTGCATGCTCATCGGCTGTGTCGCGGCGCTATATGCTTCTGTTGGCCACGGCGGTGCATCCGGATATCTCGCCGTCATGTCCTTCCTGTTCCTCCATCCGGCCCTGATGTCCACAACAGCCCTGCTCCTGAATGTTCTTGTTGCCGGCATGGGAACCATCCAATTTGCGCGGGCCGGGCATTTCTCCTGGAAACTCGCCTGGCCTTTCACCCTTCTTTCGATTCCGTCAGCCTTTGTCGGGGGGTTGATCAAGGTCAGTGAAGCTGTCTACATGCTTCTGCTGGCCGCGGTCCTGCTGATCGCGGCCTACCGGCTTATGCGGGAGGGGTCCCCGGGACGAGAGGAGTCACGAGAAGTCCCGCCCCGGGCGGTCGCCCTGCTTTCCGGCAGTGGGATCGGACTTCTCTCTGGGATCGTGGGAGTTGGCGGAGGAATCTTCCTCAGCCCTGTCCTGATTCTCATGAAATGGGCGACGACGAAACAGACCGCGGCCGTGTCCGCGTTCTTCATCGTTGCCAATTCCGTCGCGGGGTTAGGCGGACGGTTTGTTCGAGGCGGGTTGGAAGTGGGCACAATCTGGCCCCTCATGATGGCCGCCGGGGCCGGAGGACTGCTGGGATCGTTCTGGGGAGCAAGACGGTCAACTCCCCGGACGCTTCGGCTCCTGCTGGGAATCGTGCTCGTTATTGCCGCCTTTAAACTGGTGGTGCACGCGTTGGGGTGACCCGGGAATCCCTCCGTACGCCGCTACTTCCCGACGGTCCGGATCCGTACGACCTGGAACAGGGAAGTGGGTTCAGGCGTGAGCGTGAAATACACTGACACGTCCGCCGATGTGCCCTCCAGAACGAACGTGCCCCGCAGCTGATTCTCCGGAACGATCTCCCGGACGGCACGGATAGGACCCGCCTTCTCAAACACCTCTCTGGCTTCACGCTGGCGCAACGCCGCGGGCATGTCAAGGAAGAAATTCTCCCCGAACAGTCCCGAAGTCTCCGCTTTCTCCCAATTCTGCAGGAACGGCACCAGTTCCTGCGCGCGCGTTTTGAGGATTTCCGACGGCGGGAGGGTCATGCGCTGAAGGCCTGTTACAGAAAGGATGGAATCCAGAATTGCGGCGTTGACGGTAGCAGTGCCGCCGTATGTGCGGTTGTCGAAGCTCATGATGGCCAGACCGTACTGAGGAAGCATCGTCCAGTTACTCCCGAATCCGGGCAAGCCGCCGCTGTGGCCGACCGAAACAACGCCGTCGCAGTCCTGCGTCCACCGCAGTCCGTACGCGTACGCCGATGCCATGGCACATTCCCGTCCGTTGGGATACCGAAACCGCGCGTTCACGCGGTCAAACCGCCACGGGTGATGCATCTCCCTGAGCGAACTGCGCCGCAGAGGATAGGTCTCCGCACCATCCCGCGCTGGCCATGCGCCGAGATGCATGGCAACATACTTCGCAAAATCCTCGATCGAGGTGATCAGTCCGCCCATCGCGCCATAAGAGCCGTGGTGGAGGAGCGGAATGACCTCATGCTTCCCTTCCATCCAGCCATACCCCAACGCCAGCTTCTCCCCCGGCGCCTTTGAATATTCCCACACAGTGTTCTTCATCCCCAACGGTTCGAAGATGTTCCTGGTAGTGTACTCTTCGAAGCTCATTCCGGAAACCACCTGCACGATCTGGCCTAGAAGCGCAAATCCCACATTGCTGTATTCAAACTCCGTTCCCACCGGCGTGGAAAACGATGGTCCGTCCGCCATCAGCTTGCGCAATTCGGCATCCGTGGCGTCCAACTGTCTGTCGCCCCAGGCGTTGTCTTCAGGAAAACCGGACCCGTGAGTCAAAAGATGTCGGATCGTGATGACGGGAGAATCCGACGTAAGAAGGCGAAGGTTCTTCATCTCGGGAATGTATTTCGATGCGGGGTCGTCAAGGCTGAGCTTCCCGGCGTCGCGCAGCTGCAGAATGGCTACTGCGGTGATGCTTTTACTCATAGACGCGATACGGAAGAGCGATGTCGGATCGGCCTTGTAGCCGCGCTCGAGATTGATGACACCGAACCCGCCTGAGTAGAGAAGCTGTCCATCGAGCATCACGCCGTACACCAACCCAGGAGCGTTCCGCTGTTTCATGAATTCGCGGAGCAAGTTCTCCACGAAACCCTGCGTTGCCATCACCCGCTGAGCCCGGTCTGAATCGGGAAACACCGGCGGGAGGTACTGGCACCAGGAAGTCGAGAATGCGAAAACCAGAATCAGCAGAATCCGTTGCATGGCATGTCCTTTCTAAGAGGTAATCCTGTTGCTGTTACTGTGCACGGAGTTGCCTCCCGATTTGCTCCATAGTTCCCCAGCTTCGTGTGGTTACCCGAGCGCCGAAGAGATCGTCGAGACGGCCGAGAGTGCCGATGACCTTCATGCTTCTTCGGTGGATGCCGTACACAAACCGGCCTCGTCGGCCGAGCACCCTGACCAGCCACCGCCCGTGCGAGGGAAGGGAAAACGGCAGTCGGGGATTTCTGCGTGTCCTGCGCGGCAGAATGCTGATAAACTTCACGGCGCCGCGCGGGATGGTCCGCCGGGCGAACGGGTTGGCCGAAAGCAGTCCCGAGATCTCGCTCTCCGTCATAATGAAGATTTCAGTGTTGAACAGAAGGGACCCGGCAAATCTCGCGCGGAGGGCATTCTTCCGGATTTTTGTTCGGACGACAAAAACCCCCGTTGCGCCGATATTCAATGCGTCGAAGGGCTTCAGCGTTTCGGCAAACACTGCAGGCCGGAATCTCCGGTGGCCGCCGACGTTGACCCCGCGCAGGAAGACGATGAGTGCGATGATCGGGAGCAGATAGTTTCGGGTTAACCGTCGTGGAGACTACTCGCGAGGCAGATATTTCTTGGGGAACTTTGCCACAACGGTGTACTGCGGGTCGACGATGTTCGAGACAGTGCTGGTGCCGACCTGTGAGAGGACCTGGTAGGCTTCCCAGCGGTCAAAGCCATAGTCTTCCTCAAGCCATTCTACGAGTTCGACGTGGGCCAGGCGAAAGGCGTCGATGAGCGGACGCGCACTGCCGGCGACCATGATGTATTCATCGTCAACAAACCTCGGCCAGTCGATGGGCTTGTTCTTGATCAGGTCGATCTGCAGAATCACATCCATCGTCGTTTCGAGGCCTGTCCCGGCCACCTCACCATGTCCCTGGAGCGCATGGCCGTCGCCGAAGTAGAAATAGGCGCCTTCATGAAAGACGGGAAGATAGACGGTCGTGCCCTCGCGCAGTTCGGGAGAATCCATGTTTCCCCCGAAATCGCCCGGCCACAAGCCGGGGAAGGACTCCTCGTTCTTCGGAGCCACGGCCAGCCGTCCGAGCATGGGGGCAAGGGGCACTTCAATGCGCTTGAGCCGGCTTTTCGGAAGGTCGAGCATGCCCACGTTGCGTTCGCGGTCAAGGCGCCAGAGGAACCTCTGATTCGGAACAGGCGGATTGAGCATGCGGACGCGAATGTCCGATTGCAATCCCCCGAAATTCCCGCTGATGGCCGCCGGGGCGAGATCGCGGTTGGGACGGACCTTAATGATTCGTATAACAAGCTGATCCTTCGGCGTCGCGCCCTCGATGTAGATCGGCCCCACTTCTCCGGGCCAGGCGCCTCCCTGTTCCGTATAATATCCGCCCATGAGAGTTTCGCTGACAAGAATCTGGCCCGGTTTCATACGCAGAACCGGTTCTCGCACCTTAAAGGCCTGGGAGCCGGATTTCGGGACAAAACGGATGGTATCCTGAGAAAACAGGGGGCCGGCCCACACGATCAGCACCGCCGCCGCGGCGTAAAGGATGCGGTTATCCATGGGTGGGAAGGTAGGTGAGATGATGCAAAGATGCAAGATGGATCATCGTCCGGGAATGCGCACGAGACGGCCTTTACGGCGGACAATGTTCTTGTAGTCCCATTGGATTCTCCGCGCCTTGGCCAGCCAGCGCTTCAGATCGCCGATGCGTATCTGCCTGACATCAGTGTAGCGGACTTCTGCGGCTTTGAAACTGCCTTCCCTCGTGAGCCCTTCCTCCCCGAACGACTGACCGCTCCAAAACAGCAGACGCACACAGTCTTTCAGCTTGCTGTAGCCGACGATCGGATTGCCGTCGAGGAACCACACGGGGTGAGCGTGCCACACCCTGTTCTCCCCTCCTTTGAGATGAAGGTCGATCTCTTTCGCCAGCCGAGAGCAGATCGCCCGATCGCCTCTCTCAAGAGCCATGTTGTATTTTCTGGTGTCAGGATGCATATCTGTCTCCTCGTGAAGGCGATTCCGAAAACACTTGAAGGGACCAACTTGTCGGTACAGGGGCTAAAAACTGACCTCAACCTTCGCCCGGACGTTCAGGGGCGACCCGGGTGTAAAATGCAGTTCCGACACCGGAAGGGTCTCGCCAGGCAGTTGAGATTCCGTGGCAAACTGTGCTTCGTTCCAATTCGTATTGAAAATGTTTTCGCCAACAATGGAAAGTTTCAACGATCCGGCGGTGTAACCGAAGACAGCGTCGAAGACGAGGTACCCCGGAGCCCTGATGCTGTAGTCCTCGTTTGCGGGCCTTGTACTCATATACCGATATCGCAGAGTTCCCTCCATTCCTGAAGAATGACGGCCCGTCAAACCGCCGGACATGACCAACGGTGGAGAAAGCGGAATGTAATTCATTCCCGGGTCGGCATGTTTGTAACGACCCCGCGCAAGAGCGAGATCCGTATCGACCCAGAGCCATTCGTACATCCGAAAGCGGAAACTCACATCGATTCCTACTCTCCGGGTCGCACCGCTTTCCTCGACCGTGCCTTCGTCGCCCGAGAAGACGAACTCGCGTTCAAGGTCCAGCGCCCAAAGGGCAACCGTCGTTGTCAACCGCGATGAGGAGTATCGTGCGCCTGTCTCCGCTCCTATCCCGCGCGGCAGGAGAGAAGTTTCGCTGTTCACAAGCGCACGAGCATCATTGGAATGGAATCCAGTCCCGGAGTTGAGAAACAAATCGACCGAGGGCGACGCAGAATAGACGAGGTTTGCCTTGGGACTCATGATTGATTGTACGGCGGTACGATCGGCCGGGCTTCCCATCGAAAGCCGGTCTGTTACCTGAAACACGAACAGATCGCTCCGAAGGCCGACCTGAAAGCGGAAATTCCTTGCCACCCGATATTCCTGCTGAACAAAGAAGGCGATGTTGGTCTGACGTGTGTCGGCCAGAGTTCTCGCCCCGAGCCGCTCCCTCTTTGCACTGTGCCACAATCCATTGGAAATATTGTCGTGCCGGACAACCGCGCCTACACGTGTCGCAATGTCCTGATTTCCGAAGGTGCGCGGAAGAGCATACTCCGCACGCCCTCCGAGGATAGTGCGATCATCCGTTTGTTCAATGCCGTCGCCGTTGACCGGATCATCTTTAAGAAAGGTGAAGTTCGAAAACAGGCGGAATCGGTACCGGCTGACATATGCCTGCGCAAGAAATGTCTCATCCGCCCCAACATCATGATAGATGATGTTGAGGTTCTGACGGGATGTTGCCCCGCCTTCGGAGGGATCGATAGAACCGAAACGGCTGATGAGGCCGGATCGCACGGCCCGCTCCGGTATTTGTCCGGATGCATTCCAGTTCGATGCAAAGCCCGATCCCCAGACGGTCAGCTTCCGCTCGTGATCGAAGTAAAGATTAACCTTGCTGAACAGATTGAAACGTTGAAATTGTTGGCTGTTCTCGAAATACCCGTTCTGCCCAAGGGCCTCCCCCGCGAGGTAGGCAGTCACACGCTCGGAACGAATCGGTGCCCGTACGAGTCCCACCCCTCGCCATAAACCGAACATGCCGTGTTCAACGCTGACCGAATTCCTTTCGGGATCATCCAGAGTGCTGAACGTCACTGTCCCTGCTGTTCCGAAGTCCCCAAACTGGGCAAAGTAGGGACCCTTGTACACCTCAATCCCGCGGAGCACCTCCGGCATCACAAAATGGAGGTCGGCATATCCCTGGCCGTGTCCGTGCGTCACCATATTCACGGGAATTCCGTCCACGGAAATGTTCACATCGGTTCCATGATCCGCGTCAAATCCGCGCAAGAAAATCTGCTCCGCCTTTCCGCCGCCTGCATGCTGCGCGATGAAAAGCCCAGGAACAAGCCGTAGCAGATCCTGCGCGGAAAACCGCGGGCGAAGCTCGAAGTCCATAGCGCTGATATGCGCCGACGAGGCCGCGGAGAACGGGCGGACAGCTGTGACAAGAATCTCCGGAGTGCTCTCCAGCCGCTCTTCGAGTTCAACAAACACATCTGTCGTTGCACCCGGCTTCACGTCGATTTCCGTTTCCAGAGGTGCATATCCGAGCATGCTCACCTTCAGTGTTTGAGGACCGGACGGCACTCGGGAAACAACGAAAGATCCGTCAGGCTTCGAAGAGGTCCCGACGGTCGTGCCGAGGACGACGACATTGGCAAATGCAAGAGGAGATCGCGTCGCCCTATCAACAATGACACCGAAAATCCTTCCCGACTCCTGCGCTTCGCTTCGGAATCCAGGCAAGAAAAAGAGAATGAAGCCGATGACATGAAAACAGGAAGACCTCTTCAATGAGAGCCTCCTTAGAGTGGATTGCGGGATATAAACAGTCCAACGATTAACGTGTTTGTGACGAAGCTCCGGAAACAACATGGAAATTGAACATCGGGTTCTGGAACTTTGCATACAACCGTACCCACAGAGGAAGCAGCTGCTCTGTTCCTCGTGCCGTTGAAATGTCGCCGAGATCGATGATGGTTGAATCCCCCCAACCCATGGCACGGAGGAGTTTCCTCACCGAATCCTTCGCTCCGTCGTCATTACCGCTCAAGAAGAGATTGTGTTCGCCCGGAACTAGCGACGGATTGACCATGACCATGGCGTTGGTTGTGTTGAGTGTCTTGACAACCTTGACCTGAGGAAAGGTCCGCTGTATTTGCTCACCAAGCGAATCGGTGTTGCAGACCGTGAGGAAAGGGGGGAAGCCCTTTGAGAAGTCCAGCGGATTTGCTACATCGATTAAAACCTTGCCGTTGAGATGCCGTTCTCCCGCGGCTTTGAGGGCGTCAAGAGATGCGTGGCCGGATGTGCAGTTCAGAAGCATCTCGCCATGGGCGGCCGCTTCTGCAAATGTTCCGAGCTTCACCGCGGGATGATCCTTCTGCCAGACGCTGTAGGGCGGAAGGCCGTAGGGAGTCGGTTTCGTATTGGCGAGCGTCGCCGAAACGTCCCGCGTCCCGACGATGACCTCATGGCCAAGTCCTGAGAGCCGCCCGGCAAGCGTTTGTCCGACAACACCGGTTCCTAAAATGCCGATCTTCATGGTGATTCCTCCTGGGCCTTGATTGTTCCTTGTGAACCTCCGCCAACCCTCGAGCATTCAGGCATGCCTGCGATAGTGAAGCGCAATCACACCGGAGGGAAGCGTCCTCGAATGAACCAAATCCAGCCGGAGGGCGTTCTCCGGCTTCATCGTGTCAAACAACCTGGGTCCTTTTCCCGCCACAACCGGATGGATGACGAAATGATACTCGTCGATCAACCCCTGTGCTGAAAGCTGAGAGGCAAGACTCAGGCTTCCCACACCGATGTCTTTCCCGGACTGCCCCTTTAGCGCGAGGACTTGTTCTCTGAGTGGCATTTGCGCGAGCCTTGAATTTCTATCTTCGATTTGTTTCAGCGTTCTCGAAAAGACAACTTTCTCAAGCGAGTCAAAAACTTGGGCGAACTCGTTAACGGACGGCGGCTCGCCCTGCGTTTTGGCAACCTCAGGCCAGTAGGGAACCATGAGCTGATAGGTAACGCGGCCATAGAGGAGAGTGTCTGCCTTGCGCAACACAGCGGTGAAGTAATCGTGGAGCGCTTCGTCGGCGATCATGTCCGTGTGACTGCAGTACCCGTCGGCCGTAAAATTAAATGCAAAGACGACCTTCCTCATGGTTATGCTACAATCCTCCACTCCTTGGTCGTTCTCGTGCCAACACAATTGCTGAGTTTCACGCGGAATCTCCTTCCTTCCTGAGGATCTTCTTCATTGTCCTTCCTTTTGCCAGCTCATCGATCAGCTTGTCCAGATAGCGGATCTCCCGCATCAGGGGTTCCCTGATATCTTCCACCCTGACGCCGCAAACCACGCCCTTAATGAGGAAGCGCGAGGGGTTCATACGGGGCGCTTTCGAGAAGAAGGTCCCGAAGTCCGTCTTTTTCTTCAAGTGCGCCTCCAAACCCCGTCGCGTGTATCCCGTCAGCCAACAGATGATCTGATCAACCTCCCCTCTTGTCCGTCCCTTCTTCTCTGCCTTGGCGATGTAGTGCGGATAGACGCTGGCAAACGGTATGGTATAGATTCGGTGCGTCGTAGGATATTCTGTGATTGCTTGACTTTCGCGGGATTGCTTATCGGTCTGAAGGCGTCTCAAAACCCGCAAGCTCCATGATGTCCGGGCACTCCAGAACCTTTCGCTTGAAACCAAAGGCCGCGGCGCGGATCATAGCGCGCCCCAGTTCCTCGAGAGTGCAAACGTACCGCGGAAAAAGCACCCTCAACAGAGGATACAGGGGAGCCAGGACCCTGGAAAAAACAAGACTGTTCTTCAATCCCGCCGTCGGTTTGATATAGCCCGGTCGGAAGGCATAGACTGCCTTGAAGGGAAGCTTCATGAGATCGTTCTCCGTCTTTCCCTTCACCCGCGCCCACATGCTTCGACCTCTCTCCGTGCTGTCGGTTCCCAGCCCCGACACATAACAGAATACTATGCCCGGATTGAGCCGGACGAGAGTGCGTGCCGCCGCCATAGTCATGTCATACGTCAGGAGGCGATAGACGTCCTCGCTCTTCCCGATGGAACTGACACCCGCACAAAAGAAGCAGGCATCGTACCCGCGGAGGTGCTTTGCGATCGGATCAAAGTTGTAAAAATCACTGTGGAGAATTTCCGTCAATTTCGGATGGTCAATACCGCACGATCGACGCCCCACGACGAGAATCGTTTTTACCGCGGGATCCTTCAGTGCTTCGTGAAGCACTCCTTCCCCTACCATTCCTGTTGCTCCAAAAAGAAGGACCTTCATGTGTGTGCTGTCTGCGGAAGGGTTCCGGGTCCCCCCTCCTGCCGGCAGTGTCGGATTTTGGGGACAGGCAAAAGGGAGACGGAAAGAGGAAGGTCCATCGTTCTGAAACGACGCTATAGTGTTGGAGCTCGCGGTTTGACCCACACAGCGTCTGGAATCTTAAGGAGTTTTCATGGAAAACACAATAAACGCTGCGCGTTACGCGCAGCTTTCAAAGGAAGATCGAATACAATGAACAGCACGGGTGACAAGAAGACAGCACTGCCTCACGAGGCAGGTTCACTTGCCGCGGCTCGTATTCCATACACGAGGAGATATCCGATCATCCAGAATTCCCCGACAGTTGCAGGAACAACGAGGACATCGGACACCCAGCCACTCCCACCCAAAGATATGGCAACCACACTCAACAGATAGCCCGTACCACCAAGAATCAGGGTTCGTCCCAGCCACAATGGCATCCTTCTGGAACTGGTGACAAGGTATCCCAGAGGAATAAGCCAAAGTCCGAAGAAAAGACCTCCCACCTTCCACGCATTGGC
The DNA here is from genome assembly GCA_022180565.1 of Bacteroidia bacterium. Taxonomy (GTDB): domain Bacteria; phylum Bacteroidota; class Ignavibacteria; order UBA10030; family UBA10030; genus JACQPU01. The sequence goes on along the minus strand of BQML01000009.1, from coordinate 19,743 downwards.
GATGAGTATGTTGGATAGCCCTATGAGAATACTCTTGTCCTCAATCGAATAGAACGTAGAATGGGCAACCTCGATGGCCGAGGCCATGGTGATGGCGCTGATCAGAATCGCCACGCAATTGATCATTCCCCAGATACCGACCGCCCAGGCAGCCCACTCATTGATGGTTCTAAACAATCTGTAAAACCATACCGCAGTAAGGGCCTGAGAGATGATGACGGCAAACTCGAGAAGAAGCCTTGCGCGAGATGTTGCCTCGAGGTCGGTCAAACGGATCAGGGTTTCCCGCGGATCCGCAACAAACACCTGAGGGTGGAGAACAATGAATCCAAAGACCCCTGAAATTGCCAGGAGGAGGTAGCAAAGACCGGCAATTCGTGCAGTGACGATTTCCTGATGATGATCGATGGTCGTCATGAGACCTCCTTGTCGATTATGAGGATGTGAGGCATCCCGCGGGCTAATGCCTCCGGGAGACACCGGAAGATGCTCCGCCTTTTGTCTCCATGCGTTTCGTGGCAACGATCACAGTGTGATACGGCTCCAGCGGCTTCCTCCCGTACCCCCTTCTCGTCGAAACCGCGAAGCCGATTTCCCGCAGAAGGGAAACAACGTCGTTTAGATTGTATCTCCGAAGTTTGTGAATCTCAGTGGTTCGTTGATATCCACCCCTTTCCCTGACAAAGGAAATGATCCGCCTCGTCACCCGTTCTCTTGAATCGATCTTCTCGACGGCAACAACCCAGCGGTCTGATTCCCTGAAGGTTTTGGAGTGAACGGCATGGCCCGTCGTTCGGGTGCACAGAAGGTCGAAGACAAAGAGTCCGGTGGGGAGGAGAGCGGGATGAATTCGCGCCAAGTGCCCGCTTCCACAGCCCAGTTCCACGATGCGGTTCTCAGGAAGGGAGTGTGACGAAACAACCGGACCAAACCCCTGACGGCTTGGAGGGAAAAATCGGTATAGCCGCTGTCGTGGATCGCGGCTAGGTGTTTCCGATAGCCTTCAATCTCGTTCATTGCGTTCTGGAGCGCTCATGAGAGTTAACGCCGCGCGTAGCTCTGGATGCCGTGAGGCGAAATGAACTGTGACACGTCACCATGTGCCGGAGAGAGTCAAAAAGAAGTGTGAATCCCCGCCCGGGAATCAGCTGACCAGAAATGCGGCCTCGATGAAGAAGCTGTTGCAAGACTATTTCAACAGCACAAGCTTCCGCGTCTGCACAAATTCACCCGCCCTCAGCCTGTAGAAATACGTACCGTTTGCAAAGGTGCCGGCCTCCCACCGAACCGCATACGTGCCCGGCGGCATCCACTGTGAAACAAGGACCGCCAGCTCGTTTCCAAGAAGATCGTACAGCGTGAGCGTCACAAACGAAGAGACGGAAATCATGAACCGAATCGTCGTGCTGGGGTTGAACGGATTCGGATAGTTCTGGTAGAGAAGAAAATCGTCCGGCACGATCTCTGTCAGACGTTCGACCTCGGTCACGATTCTAAACGACCACGACGCGCTGTCTTTCAATCCCCAGGGATCCTCGAAAACCACAACAACAGTCGTGCTCGGCGATGGAGTGGAGAAAACCCTGGTAAACGTTTTGGAACTTCCCGATTGCTCCAGAACCCCGTTCACTTTCCAGAAGTAAGTGAGCGCGTCTCCATCGGGGTCATATGCGGAAACGGAAAACTGCGTTGGCAATCCGACGCCCGTAGAATCGAGGCTCGCAGGAGTCTGTGACGAAAGAATCGGCTTTGCATTCGTGGAGCGGATCTGGAGAAACCCGCTTTCCACGAGGGGAAGCGGAAACCCTTCGTTGAAGAGAACCTCCGACAGCGAGATCGACGTCGTCGACGGTCGTGGCGTCGTTGATGGAACGCGGAATCTCAGTTTCACCAGCGTGCCCGCGGCGGTCACGGGACTGATACCGGCGGCGGCAATCTGCAACCCGCCGGCGGAATAGCCGGGCGCAATACTCCAATCCTGGGAGAGCGTTCCTGCCGTGATGACACTGTCAAGGACCAGATTGTACGCCGTGCTATAGGAAAGACGAAATTGATAGGAAGAGAAACCCGTGTCATTGGCGGTGACGATCAATCGGAATTCGATCGCTGTATCGGCCGACGTCACGACGTACTGTGAGAACGACGGCACTGTCAGGCGGAAATCGTAGAGCAGGATTGTGCCGCTGGAACCGATGGAACCGTTTGCATCGTGCGCAGTCACGGTGACCGAACCGCCTCTCAGCACTTTGAGCAAACCTGACGAGGAGATCGTCGCCCGGCCGGAATCGGAAACGCTCCACGTGTACGGACCCGCGCCGCCCGAGGCGCTGAACTGGAGCGAATCGCCTTTCACCAGTGTTTGAGTTCCACCCGGTGTCACGTTCAGCGTCGCCAGCTGAGTTACGCCGATCGTTCCCGTCGCCGAAGTGGCCAGAAGGTCCTCATTAAAAACGACATTCGCAAATCCAAGATTGGAGTAACCGTAGGTTGAAGTGGTCGCTTCGAGATTGACCACAACGAACGTTCCCGACCCCGCGATCGGAGTCGATTGGGCAAAGGAGATCGATGCACTGCCCGGGGAGGCGGAGAATTCAGGCGCCGAAGACGCAAGAATCGTCCCCTCCACAGAGATCCCCGTTGCGGTCCACAGGTTCTGATTGAACGTGAGTGTCAACTGTCCCGACGTAATGCCCAGCCCCGTGACGGATGTGGTCTGAACGGGAAGACTCAGTGTCTGCCCCTGGTAAACGCTTGTGTCGCGGATCGAGAGCCTCAGGCCGCGAATCTCAACGATACCCGACGTGTCAAGAACGCCGAAGGAGTCACTGCAAATCACCCGGACAAACCCGATATTCAACGCCGTGAGAAGTCCCGTCGAATCGATCGATGCCTTCGCGGCATCCGTCGTAGACCACGTATAAGGCCCACTCCCTCCCGAGACAACGAACTGCTTTGTCTCCCCCTTGATCATCGTCCATGTGTCCGGAGAGATTGTAATCGACGGGGGAACTTGAACGGTGATGGTCCCGTTCCGTGTGACAACCGCCGGAGTTCCCTCATTCAGCAATGCGGAGGCAAAGTTGACCGACGCGTAGGATGTGGAGGAGAACGTCTTGGCCTGGAATCGGAGAACCACAAGGATTCCGGTTCCCGAGAGGTTCGTGCTTCCGCTCCCCGCAATGCGAATGCGACCCGAAGAAACCTCACTCGCGTCCGTATACTCCCAGAGTTCCGTCATTGTGCCGGCTACGGTGATTCCAACGAACGACAGAGTCGAGGCGGAAAAAGTCAGCTCCAGCTCATAGGATGTGACTCCCAGGCCCGTAACCGAACTATCCACATAGACGGGATAGCTGAAAACGGTTCCCCCGACGACCGTCGTATCTCGCAGGGCGAGACGAATGGGACCCGCCTCGGCAGTCGCCGCCGGCGCCAGAATCAGCGCACAAGCGAAGAAGAATACGCTCATCATCGGTTTCATGGTGAAGTCCTTTGCGTGTCGACAAATGAACCGTGAATCATTACTTCACCATGATCATTTTCTTGACACTGACGAACGATCCGACACTCATGCGATAGAAATAAATGCCCGTACTCAGGCGTGTGCCGTCGACCGACCGCCCGTCCCAGGTTACCGTGTATTCTCCCGCGGGCTGTTCGGTGTCCACGAGCACCTGTACGCGCTGTCCGTGGATGCTATAGATTTCAATCCTGACCCGCTCACCGTCCCTCGGCACCGCATAGGAAATTACTGTCGACGGATTGAAGGGGTTGGGATAGTTCTGATGAAGCTGATAGTCAAGCGGTGTACCCTTCACGGAAACGATTGCACCGGTCGACTGCGCCACTGCGTTCGTTTCATTCAACAGCGCTTTCTTGAAAACAATGGGTACGTCATGGATCCCCTGAATGTCGCGCAGAGCCTCGAAAGTCAACGTGAGAAGCCCGCCATCGCCTTTCAACGGCTCAGACGCCGCGAAAAAGATCCCCAGCGTTCCACTTCCGCTTCCGTACTCCATCATCGATCCCCTCGCAAGGCCGTCCGTTTCCACCGACACCGGGCGCAGGAATTCCGGATCATAGCCGAGCTCGAGATCCGCGGCGTAGATATTCGTGAGCCCTGTTGCAGACAGCGTCAACGTTACCTGCTGTCCGCGGGTGACCGCGCCGCCGGAAAGTTCCAGCGAACCGGCCGCGGTCTGGAATGCAGATTCGCTTCCCTGGACACTGCGATTGAATTCGATGGGAAAGATGCTGATCTTTCCGACAACAAATTGGAGGATGTACGATGCATCCATCGATGTCAACGAGCCGTTTGCGCTCACGTCGCCGACGGATTGCTGCAGCGAATTCAGCGGGTTTGTCACTCCATCGGCAAGGTATTTCAATATCAGCGAGGCATCGTAGGCCTGAATGGATCCGTTCAGGCTCACATCGCCGGCAAGAGGCCTGTCCGCACCGCTGCCAAGGAACGGACTGTAATTCACCGAGTCTGTAACCGTCGTTCCCGTGCCCCCCGGGTTCCCTGCATGCGTCGGACCCGAATTGTTCCCCCACCAATTCCATCGTGCATCGAGAGTGAAGGTCTTATTCACATTTTCAATCCCGAACCCCGAATTCTTGTAGATGTCACAATAGTTGATGACAGGGTTGGAGGATGCCGTTGCAACAATTCCTTTCGAGTTGTCGCGGATTGAAACATATTTCAGCGTCGGACTTGCGCTGATCATCTTCAACGCCCCGTCGTTGAAATATCCGCCGTAGCGCACCACCGCGTGTTCGATCCTGCAGTCGGGGTCGTACGACAGATCATCGAACCTGATCCCCGCCCAATACCCGGGAGAAGGAGCCGTGGCTGTGGAATCGGCATTGGTGTCTCCCCCATAGAAATCATCCAGCTCCGAGGTGAAGACAATAGTGCTGTCCGGATGACTGCCCCCAATGGCCAGCAAGCCCCGCTGGACGGTCATCGTGGCATATTGCCGGAATTTCACAATGACACCCGGTTGGATCGACAAGGTCGAACTTGTCCCGACCGTGAGGCCGCTCACAAGGTAGGGAATGTTGTTCACCCCGGCGAAATTCCGTTTGGTCATCGTCGCATCCCCGGCAAGGGTTTCGTTGACAATTCCGATGGCGCGATATGTCTTCCCGCTGATCACATTCGTGCCTCCGGAAACGAAACTTGACGCGAGGGACATCAATAACGGAGCGTTGTTCAGGTTGTCGAAGGTACAGTCCGTAATCGTCGGACCCGAGACGCCGTTCAGCCGAATGCCCCAGTTGTTTCCGAAGAATTGGCAATTCGAGAACGACGGAGCCGCCTGCTGGAGATCTACTCCGTAATCCGCGTACCGGAAAACTCCGTACTGAAGAGTGTTCGCCGTGTCGACACTCTGGTCGTTGTAGAAAATGCGGTATTGGGCGCCAACCGAAGGCAACGTTGCAAAACCGTCGCCGTTCGTGTCCTGAGGATTTCCATATCCGTCATCCCGCTTGTCCGTAAAAACCACGGGATTTCCGCTCGTCCCGAGAACCTTCAGGGTACCGTTGACGGAAAACCCGAAATCCTTAAAGACAACTCCCGCCGGAATTGTGATGACAGTCCCGGAATTGACGGTCAATGTGCCATAGAGCAGATATGTGATGCCGTTGAATCCTCCGAAATTACGGACCGGGATCGTTGCGCTCTGAGAATAGTTTTCCGGCTTGATCCCCAGAGCCGTGAAGGCGACGTTGAGAACCGTATTGTTGCCGAACGTGGGGTTGGAAAACATGCTCATCGTAATCGGCGTGAGGTTGACGGCCGTGATCTCGCAATTCGTGATGACGGGATCGGCGCTGCCGAAGATACCGACACCCGACGTCGATCCGAGGGTGAAGACACAGGAATCGATTGCAACCCGAGCATTGTAGACTCGCACCATCCCATACTCGTAATTGAAATTGTAACCGCCCCCATACCGGATGACGCAGTGTTTCATCGAATTGAGCGTATCATTACTGCTGTTTTGGAAGTCAATACTGTTCCAGGTTCCTTTGGCGGGGGACGATGTGCTTCCGTCGTTGTTTGTATCGCCGCCGTTGGAGTCGTCGGCAAACGCCGTGAAAATGATCTTCTGCGATGCCGTCCCCTGCGCCACGAGGCCGCCCTCGACGTTGATTCCGTGATAATAGGCGCCGAATTTGATGACAACCCCCGGAGCGATGGTGAGAACGGCGCTCGGTGCGATCGTGAGGTTCTCCACGATGTAGGCGATGTTGGTGATCCCCGCGACATCTCTCTTATTCAGCGTCGCATTGGAGGAGAGGGTTCCTTCAAGGATTCGAATTCCGCTGGAGCCGTTCGCGCTGAACGTGATGTTCGTAAACGAGGGATTGGACAGCAGTGACATCGCAATCGGATCGAGCCGGTTGCTCTCGAACGAGACGCCGCTGATCACGGGTGCAGAATTCCCTTCACAGCGCACTCCGTAGTAGTTTGATTCCGCGAGGATGGAATTCTTCACCGTGCTGTTCGCGTTGGTAAAGGTGACAAGACCGAGATTTGATCCTCCTCCGTACCGAATCGCCGTGCTGTCAAGAACGCAGAGTGAATCAATGCTTGAATCCTGAAACCGAATCGTCGTCCAGTCCCCGCGGTTTGGCGATGTGCCGAGGCCGTCGCCATTCGTGTCGAGCGGGTTACCGACATTGTCGTCTCTGAACGACGTAAAGGAAATGCGCCCTTCGGCTACCGTCCCTTTGGCATAAAGCGATCCGTTCACATAGATACCCTGGGACTGAGCCATCTTGATGACGACCCCGGGATCGATCACAACATGAGTCCCGGAATTGATTGTGACATCGCTCAGAACCACGTAGGTGATATTGGAATACCCTGCGAAATCGCGACGATAGACCGTCCCGTTCGCGGTGACGGTGTGCCCGATCAGACCGAGCGCGCGAAGCCCCGGATTCTGCATCGTGTTCCCGGAAAACGTGGGGTTCGCCGAAACGGACAGAGCCACGGGAGTCGACAGCGAATTGATAAAGACACAGTTGTTCACCTTCGGGTTCGAAACGAGAAATGCATAGATGCCGTGCACATTGTCCGTCAGGGTATCGTTTTCGATCGTGGCACTCGTGTTCACAAGTGTGATGAGCCCCTGCGTGTAAGCGCCATTGGGCCATTGACCGTAGTAAATGCTGGGCGTGTTGCCGTACCTCAGAACGCAGTATTTGATGATCGATGTCGTGTCGTTCGTCGATTCGAGCGTAATGCCCCCCCAGTCGCTTCGATTCGGATTGGTGATACTACCGTTCTTGTTCGTGTCGAACGGATTCCCATACTGGTCGTCGTGCACCGACGTAAAGACAATCGTGCTGTCCGGCGTGCCCTGTGCGACAATCTTTCCCTGAATGATCAGCCGGTCATACGCATTCGCGGCCTTCAGGACGACTCCGGGCTGAATCGTGAGTGTGTAGGACGGAGGAATCGTCACCGCGCCAAGCATGAGGTATGTGACGTTGGAAATCGACGTCACAGACCGAATGGGCAAATATGAGTTTGCCGTAACAGTCTCGGAAAGAATCCCGATCGCATCGTACTTATTGTCCGAGGCGGAGAATTGATTGTTCACAAACGTAGGATTCGCCGAAAAGGAAAGGGCTATCGGAACAATGGTGCTGGTCCCAATGTCGTTATTCGAAAACACCGGACTCGACGTACCCTTCATCAGGACGCCGTAGTAATTTTGCGCGAACGTACAACTGTCGATGGTCGGGCTGGCATTGTACAGGGATACGCCCCCCTGCTGGGAATAGCCGGCCCACGTGATGTTGCACCTCCTCATGATACTGACGCTGTCGAGACTTGCGTCGTTGAACGTAATCCCTGCCCAAATGCTCGCAGAGGGTGCAGTGAGAGTGCCGTCGGCGTTGGTATCTCTCAACAGCCCCCCCGCATTGTCGTCCCTGTACGAGGAGAAGTAGATTGCCTCGCCCGGAGCGGCTTTGGCAATCAGTGCGCCGTTGACCGTCAGACCGCTGTAGTCGAAGAATTTAATAATGCTCCCTGTGGGGATAGTGAGGGTACTGCCGGTATTCACGGTAAAACTCGATGAAAACACATACGGGATATTGATTGTGTCGAGAGCAAACAGTCCGGTTGAGCTGGAGAAGAAAATGCGGATTGCATCGTGCGTGTTCCCGACAAGGTTGTTTGCTCCCTCAAACCTGATTTCACCTTGTCCCCAGTACGAGGCAGGCCAGTCGCACTGAGAGATGTTCGAGTTCGCGATGACCGCCGTGGCCGCCGTATTGACCATGACTCCATGGTTTCTTGAAAGTGAAATATCCGTATTCCGAATCGTTGCTGTCCCGCTGTAGACATAGATCGAAGGGTTGTTGGACGGGAAGGAAGACGTGCCCCCGTACTTGATAAAGCAGGTGTCGAATGTTGCCGTGGCAAGCGCTCCCGAGTTGCCGATCTGAATGTAATTCCAGTCTCCCTTGGCCGGACTTCCGCCCGCCGTGTCTCGTGACGACGTAAAAGTGGCATGGCGAGCATTGAGCGTTGCCGTGCCGTTCACAGAGAGAATCGTCCCCGGCTGAAACCGTACAACGACGCCGGAATCGACGGTCAATGTGAAGCCGCTGTTCAGGTTCACGTTGCTGGTGACGATATAGGGGCTTCTGTCAAGGCTCCAGGTGGAATCTTTGGAGATCGTCCCGCCGACATTCGTTTGGGCCAGGGCGGCGGCCACAAGAATCATCTGCATCAACAACGCGCGCGCAATCCGCATGATGCCTCTCCTGAAATAATGAAATTGACGAAATGAATGGGTGTCCACGGTGGAAGAATTGAACGGACGTAGAAGTGTTCGGTGCGGCGGGAAAACGGGCAAACAACGCGGCCTCGGCATCCAACAATGTACTCGCCGGGTGCCCGATTGTCAAGTTGATGGGACTTTCCTCGAGGATCAAAGAACCTCTGCCCCTGCGTCGGCCCGGCGAGGATTCGGCGGAAAGGTGACAGGCCGGGGAATCATAAAAAACTGCGGTACTATGGCAAAAGCTGAAGAAAAACGGGCTATGGCAATGACCAAATCCTCCTCCTCATGGGGACTCAGTGTATTGGCGGCGATTGCATAGAACATGCGTTATCACCCAAATTTGCTGTGTCGATACTTCATGACTCTCATTTTTTCCAGCGTCACCAAGCCTTCTGTGACCGTCTCGTCGATAAAAGGCAACCTGTTGATGTTGTCCTCCGTATCGACAATACTCCATCAAGGAAGTAACGCCGACCAGGTTCAAAACGACAACCAACACCCCGACAGCTATCCCGAATTGATGTTTCACAATGGGTTTACTCAAGCGGAGTACAGCGGCAAGAATGATGGAGATAACGACAGGTTGAATGCCTGCAACGAACGGTCGCATCTCTGGAGTTGAACCGTAGGCAACATAGAGATGAGCAAGAACCAGGGTGATAATGAGGGCAGGCAGGATGAAACACAAGCCGCAAGCAAGAGGCCTTTTACGCTGCCCCGCAGATAATCGATGTGAATTGCCATCTCGGTAGAGTTAGGGCCCGGAATGAGATGGGTTGCACCGAGAAGGTCGAGGAAGTGTTCATGGGAAATCCAAGCTCGTCGCTTAACGACTTCGTCTTCTATCATTGCAATATGTGCTGCCGGACCGCCGAAAGCGATGGTGCCGAGTTTCAGGAACAAGAGAGAAAGCTCCTTCACGATCGATTCCTTGACTCGTTAAGCGGGGTTGAGCGGTCGCCCCCTAACATCGGCTTCTCCAGAAGGCGAACGTTGTAGTGCGGTGTCTTAGCTGCAGCCTCAGGTCCAGGTGAACGCCGATTTCTGGTTTTGGCGGATCCTGTGGTTTCATGAAAGCATTATGGACTCATCCGCCGAGGAGCACCCACCCTGAAGTCACAATTGGTGATCTCGAGCGCTCGAAGTCTCCATCGGTAGGTTGAAACATGAAGTCGTTCGGAAAGCGAATTGGAATTCCGTTCGACAACCTTGGACAAATGCGTAGGGTTACTTAATAAAGAACGAGGGTTGTTGTGACCTCTCTTATGTGCCGTTGCCCGTTCAGTTATTTCAAGAGCACAATCTTCCGAGTGAGCGCCTTCCCCCCATACTCGAGGCGACTAAAATAGATGCCCGACGGGAACCGGCTTGCGTCGAACTGTGCCTGAACGATTCGACCGGCAAGCGCCTCGCCATCGAAGAGAACTGCCACCCGCTGACCGAGTGCGTTGTAAATACTTAGCACGGCTCGCCCATCGTCGGGGAGTGTGAACTCAATAGTGGTGAGGGGGTTGAAAGGATTGGGATAACCTTCGGAAAGCGTGAATTTCTTTGGCCCCAGACCAATCTCAAGTTCCGCATCACCGAAGTAGTGAATCGTTCCGTCGTGGTCGATCTGTTTGATGCGGTACGCATAACGACCGGGAGGAACATTGTGGTCGGTGAATGTATACTGCCTCGGCGCATTGCTCGTCCCTGCTCCTTGGACAAATCCAATCCTCGACCAACCGGTTGGAGGCAGACTGGGCGAAGTCGAAGTGTGACGTCTCTCGATTTCAAATCCATAGTTCTTCAACTCCGTCGCCGTACTCCATTTAAGGAAAACATCAAGCCGACCTGCGGATGCGGAGAATGATGTGATCTGGATGGGGAGAACACCACCTGAGAGTGATGCGTTATCCAAGCGAAGATTATCGAAGGCCAGACTAAGGGTCCCTGAGATTTTGAGTCGAAGTGTCACGTTGGTCTTGTTTTCCATTGCGGGTGGCAGAGACACGGTCTTTGTCGTCCAGGTTGTTGCGGTGAGACTGTTTATTGAATAGGAAGAGCCTGGGATATCGACAAAGGACCCTGAAGCGTTCTGCTGCACTACGATCGTCGCATCCCCCAGCGCCCCTGTTTCACGAAAGATCTCGTAGGTGAAGGTCTCACCACCAGTGAAGGTTGCGCTCGAGGTATTTAATGCTAAGTGGAGGTAGTTCTCATCTCCCCCCGCGGTAATATAGCCGGTGAGCTTAAGGCATCCGCCCGTATTGCCATCTGAGGCTGAATATGACCAGTTATTTGCCCCAACTCCGCTGTTGCTCACAGTCCAGTCAGTTCCAAGGGGGTCTGCAGTAAAGTCCTGTGAGTAGGGGAAAGAACTCACTTGGCCCTTCAACGCTTGGGCGGGAAAAGCCAAAATGATCAGGCCGAAAAAAAGGCTCGATGGTTTCATTGCGGTCTCCTTTCCTGAATTGGTTAAGGGCAACGGCACAGAACGTCACGGCAAACAATGCGTCCCGTACGGCTTTCGTGTCCCGGAAGGGATGGAACGAGCATAACCAATTCCTCATAAAGCTTGAACAGGGCCATATGAAATGGGCGAGTGTCGTTGTTTGCCGTGTCAGGCTAGGGTTATTTCCATTTTCCTTCCCTTGCTCTAGAAATTGAATTGACACCTGAAGCCTATCAATGAAAAATCGATCGGCTGTCCGTGTGCGTTGCGAACATGTTGGAAATGGGCAGACATGAGTGTCCATTTGTTAAGATGATACCTGAAGTACGTTTCAAAAGTCTGCTCATGCAAGAGAAGCCTGTTCGACGGACGATTGGCCATAGGCGGCAGAAAGAACACATTTCCGGCCGGCACAACTCGTCACCCACCGCGTGCCTGCGCTCCATGCTTCTCGAATTGGGTACCAAGTGGCGAGGTTTGATCCATTACGATTCCATCTTGAGAAGATCGAAACCCCGACCACGACATTCTGGTCAAAACTCACGCCATAGCCGCCTCCATTGTTCGACGGATGAAGGTAGCCGTACACGCGCAAATTAGCTTCATTCTGACTTTCCGGAAACAACTTGAATCCTGCGCCCCCGATTTTCATAAGCCCAGCCAGAATATCATTGCCCGAATTGTCAACCTTCGAGATGCCTAATTGAATATAGAGACGTGAGAACATCGACAAGCGGATCCTGATACCTGGAGTGCTGCCGGGGGCGGGGAGTGCTGCGCTATTGACGAATGCGGCGCTGATGAATTGCGATGTTTCATCATTCGCGAGGCTGTTGTTGTCGAAATAGTTTGTCAGATCAATCTTTCCAACCGTTGCCGTGACGTTGTCGTTCCAGAGAGAGAATTCAAGCCATGCCTCGTTGACCAGCAAATGATCAAAACCATCGTTGTCCTGAGTGGACTGGGCATCGCCATTGATAGACGTGAACGTTGGAATATGCTGATTGGGTCCGTTGCCTCCAATCGCCTCGAAGTCGAAAAAGAGTAATGTCGATGCACCCACGCTTGTGTGTGCGAAGATATTAACAGACCCCGTGGCGGTGGCGAATCGGTTCGAAGCGCCGGGATGCCATTGAAAGATCGTGGTCGCACCGCCGTTAAATCGCAGTTGTCCGGGACGAGCTGTGATCGCTTTGAGCAATGCGTCAATCCGTTTCCTTTTCGACCGCTGATCCTCTGGTACGTCGACCTCTTCTCCGGATAGAGCAGCAAGCAATTCGTTGAGGTCGACTCCTTCCGCCAAGCGTTGCTTCACACCTTGCAGATCCCCATCAACTACGCGAAGCTGCTGGCGCAACGAGTCAAGCTGATGTTCCAAGTGAATCAATCGGAGAATTCGAACCGTATCGATCTCTTGTCCGAAGAGCGGTGGCGTGATGAATACGGAGAGAAACACAATACGCGCGAAAATTATGGCGAAAGTCCAACGGTGAGCAGGTGATGTCATACCATACCATATATTGGATAAACAATTTCACATAAAGGTTCACGGAACGCCGCTACGTGTCCGCGAAGTCGCCTTTTCCGATGGCGGGTCAAGAACTGATTTTTCTCACGGCGGAAGCCGCAAACCAAATTGTGAGCAAAACCGTTGAGCAAACATCTTTAATTCGTCCCAAATGATGGAGCGCCGTTGTTGCCGTGTTATGTGAAGTGGCGGCACGCATCTTTTGTACTTCATTTTGTGGCATACTCTACAAGTTTTTTACGAAGAAAGTTGTTGACGTTCTCTTTATTCACCCCTAACACATCGTGGATTGCTCGATAGAGGTCCTCATCGTTTGGCCCGTAAATCATTAGTTTGCGAATGAGAGACAAGCCGCCCTTGTCTTCTGCCATCTTGCAAAGGAGTCCACCGATAAAATATTGACCAGGCACGAAGGGATCAACCCCTTTGAATGTTACTTGTATGACAATAAATCACGAATTCCCAGCTTGAACAGCCATTATGACTTCTTGGAAGGTTACGCCACTCTCGTGCGTAAGATGGATGAGTCTCCAACTTCGGAAACGCTAAGGACTTTTGCTTTCAGTCGATTCAAGAATGAATAGAAACTCGGACTCCACCAAGTGTGAGCGACAAGATCGACTGGATTGTAACGACGCTGTTCTGATTCAGACCAGTAAGGGTTGATGTAAGCGCTGTCGGGGTTTGAGTTTAGATAATTCTCCCACAGTTGGACGATTTGAGAAATGCGAGAATTAGAAGTGTCCACAGCACTTGTAACTTCAACATGGATTTGAGACTGTTGAGCAAACAATACCGAGGTAGAAGTCAGGAAAAACAATATTTGCATTTTGTGGTGCATACGGTTGTAAGAAAATGAAGCGTGCCTCCATTTGCAGCGGTTTTGCGAACTGTGAGCAAAACGGTGGAACGAGCACAGGGAATTTTTTCACCAAGCTTTAACATCGCCTTTTCAAATGAGCGAGTGTCGTTGTTTGCCGTGTTATACGCAGGTAAAGTTCAACTATAAACCGTCTTGCGGCAGGAAAGAAGTAAAATGCTAGAATACTTTGTGCGTTCTTCACCGCAAGTAGTCCGGGGCGTTATTCGCGATTGTGCGGAATTCTTCCTCTGTCAGCGGCAGTGTGCGAAACATTTGCCAGCCTTCGCGTGGGTAGGCAAGAGTATCCGTTGCCGCATCTGACCCGTACAACACGCGCTTGACGCCCAACTGTCGGATCCGGAACGCGACGAGCTTCAACATATCCTCCGACATGCCGGGACGAACGACGGTCGTCACATCAAACCAGACGTTCTTCATGCGGGAATCGTGTATCGCCAGCGCGTCGGCAAAGACGGCCAGAGCGGAATCCGTTTCCGAACTGTATCCGCCGGCACCGGCAAGGTGCGCGATTTGGACTGGCACATCGGGTGCGGCCGACAACAGCTCGTTGAGAAAAACACGAGCCTGTGGTGCACCGTATTTTCGTTTCATATCGAACGATGTGCGCAAGTGGACAACAATCGCCATGCGAAAATCGTTGGCAGCGCGAAGCACTTTCCGGACTTGCTCAACATGGTGAGGGTTGTCTAAATCAACGTCGGAATTGCCGAAATGAAGCTTCAATCCGAAGTGCAGTTGCGGGTCTGTGCTGCACCGTTTGAGCTCCGTAAGAGCGTACGGCTTTAATGGATTGAAGCTGCAGAATGCTCGCAATCGAATTGGATACTGAGCTACCTGCTGTGCTGTCCAGTCGTTTTCCGCCTTAACGTGGTCGTATTCATCTTCGACCTGTGCCCGGCTAGCCTTTCCCCACGTGTATGCCACCGAGAGTATGAGCGCGTGACGAATCCCGGCCGAGTCAAGCAGCGCAACTATATCTGCACCGGTAATTCCCCGCGATTGCGGATTTCCTGTGACCAGTGCAGCCGCTGCCGGACTGAAGAGATGTTGATGGGAATCGAACAGCGGCGCTTGTGCGTGGAGTACAGGGATGGGAAGCTGGATTAATACTAACAGAAGAAGGGTTTTCATTTTAGCATGACCACTGTTGGGTCGCCAGACTATTGTTTAGAGAGTTTCAGACAAAACTGGATTTTCGTTGTGGTCTTTTTGAAGTGCCGCAAGACCACTTATCAAAATGAATCTTTGCTTAAGGGCGCTATGAACGATCATTCTCACGCGCCCGAAGCCGCAAACCAATCCCTTCGGGACCCGCGGCAAGAGCAATGGAGCGATCCGCCGAAGGCGGAGAGCGCCGTTGTTGCTGCTGTTATGGCGCCGCACAGCATCGAGAGATTGCGACTATTTGCCATGAGCAGGATGAACCGGTGTATCTGACCACCAATGGCGAAGGTGATCTTGTTGTGATGAGCATTGACCATTACGAACGACTGAAAGCTCAAGTCGAACTGTTTGAGAAGCTTGGAGTTGCTCAAGCTCAATCGGCAACAGGGAAGAAGGGCATCACGCACAAACAGATGATGGCCAAACTCCGCCGCCGAATTCATGCCCACTAAGCATACGCTCCGGTATCTTCCCGTTGCGCAAAGCGACCTGCTCGAAATCTCTGACTACATTGCAAAGGATAGTCCAAAACGAGCGTTGTCCTTCGTCGAGAAGTTCGACAAACGGATCGGACTTCTTGAGCAACATCCTCTCTTAGGCCGTACGCCTCGCCATCCGAAACTACGAGAATACGGTTACCGCGTCTTGATTGTTGAATCCTCCCTTGCTTTCTACATCATCCGTGGGCACACGATTGAAATCCATCGAGTAGTTCACGGCTCGAGAAATCTGAATCACCTGATTTAGCCCATCTGACCAAACCTCGGTGCGGCGCATTTTCACATAACGTCTCGCCGCACTGCGCAGCATCGCTTGACGCCTACCGCAATGATAATTTTGTCGCCAACTGCGGTAAGCGGGGTTGAGTGAGTTCTTTTGATTGAGGCATTCTTGTTTCATAGTCGCTTTTACAGAAAGCGAACGTCGTAGGGCGGCGTGTTAGCTGCAGCCGCCGTTCTTAGTCATGTCTGAAGCCGATTTGTCGCTTTGGTGGCTCCGGCGGTTTCATGAGTTCTCGAATTGCATCAAATACCACCTTGAACTGAGCATCGTATTTTCTTTCTAACGCAGTCAGTTTTCGGGCCAGATCCTCATGTGTGGCGAGCATGCGTCGAAGTCGAACGAAAGCCCGCATGATTTCCACGTTGACCTTGACGGCCCGCTTACTCCTGAGTACACTTGAGAGCATAGCAACACCTTGCTCGGTGAAAGCATAGGGGGTTGCTCGCCGGAGACCACCCCAACTTGAAGTCACAATTTGTGATTTCAAGTTCTGGAACTCATCAAGGGTGAGTTGAAACATGAAGTCCTCCGGAAAACGGTCGGCATTGCGTTTAACTGCTTGGATCAATACGCGTGGAGCCACCTGATAGAGCTTGGCAAGGTCAGTCGAAAGCATAACTTTCTCTCCCCGGAGGAGGTAGATGCGGCCTTCGATTCGTTCTTTCGGAATTATCGTGCGTGCCGATTGTTTCATGAATCACTGAACAATTCGCAATTGCAGGCGGCGGTTGCAGCTAACGTTTAGCAAAACACCGCAGCCCGCCGAAATGGAACGAAGTGGAATGGAGGCGGGTTGAGCGACTACAACTATTTCTTTCCATAGCGTCAACCAAAGCCTATCAACAAAGGGAGCGTCGGTGTTTTGCTTGTTATGCGTTCGTTGCGCCGTGCCAGGAGATTACCTCTGTGCTGAAGGCTTCGAGCCCTTCTTCGGATTTACGTGTTGTCTGTTGCCAACATCATATGCAAGTCTCATGAACTTCTTGACCTCGGGAGTAAGATCGGCTTGGCGATGAATTCTCAAATGATGGACAAAGAATCGGTCCGCCAGATTGTCGATTTTGTAGAAACAAGCACTGTTCGTGTATGGATGTGTTAGAACGAAGTGTACGTCAATGAAATCGTGGCCAAGCTTGTTTACTGAACAGAATCGCATCTTCGTCAATAGAGCAATTCTTGTTTTGACTGGGTGTAGCTTGAATTTCCCGATCTTGCGATACTCTTCGAGAAAGTTGTTGAATAGGGAAATTGCTTTGACAGTCTTACCCTCAAGCCTTCGCTCCCGGAAGGCCGGGACAATAAGTAATGTCTCTTGGCGGAGTCATTCTTTTGGTTCATCAGTTTTGAAGGGATGAACGCGAGGGCTTATTTTTTCTGCCTCATGGTCACTCTCTCATATGAAACCACCAGCCTTTTGGCTCAATGATCCTTTTGCGATCAAGGATTAAAAGTAAATTGAGATGCTGCGCCTGTGTTACGATCAAGCAGCCAGAGAACCCCGTTGTCCATAGTCCACTCATCTGGCCGGTAGCGGGTGTAAACAATCTTATTTCCATCGGGGGACCAGCTAAAGGGTAAGCCAAAACTCACATCCACACTGTGTGTTGTGAGTTGGCGCAGATTTGTTCCTGTTGAGTCCATCATCCAGAGATTGCCATTGGACCAAAACATGATCTCGGTCCCATCCGGCGAGTAGCGAGGATAGCGGTTGTCGTTACCCATTATCGCTGACAGAGTGTCGACCGATTTTCGCAAACTCACATCATACCGAACGAATCGTGTCCAAACGCTTGTTGGGCTCGTTCCAATGACTCCGAGAAGAACGTTTCCATTCGGATGCCAGGCAGGAAAAGCTCCGCCAAACAAAGCACGCTTCATAGTGCCGTCATATCTCATTATCCAAATTCCTGCGGGGCCAGTCGAATCTGGAAGAGACCTATCATACGCAATCCACTGACCGTCAGGGCTCCAGGCGGGGAAGAAGTTGCGGCCTTCGGTGGTGAGTTGCACCAAGGAAGTTGTGTCAAATGTTGTTCCTGTAAAACGCATCTTAAAAATATGAGCCTCGGAACCTATATGCACGACGAAGGCAATCCAATTGCCATCCGGCGACCAAGCCGGCGATTGGAGTTTATAGGGAAAGATTCTCCGTTTGTTCGTTCCGTCGGCATTGATTAGCCAAAACCCTGCCGAATCTCCAGTAAAGTATTGAACCCCCAAACAATGTTCACCGTACGGATACTCAATCTTCCTCAACGGTGTATGATTGAATCCAATGAAGGCTCCGCTCGGATGCCAGATCGGGCTGTCGTACGGGGACTCCGGAACGATTTCAAACGGTGGACAGGGCGGTTTGCCACCATTGATTGGCCCGTTGTCTTTGCAACCAAAGGCAATTAAAAGGATGAGGAGAAACCGGCAAAAAATGTGAAATGAGAATTTAGTAATCAACCCAGATTGCTGAATATGAATTTGGAACTTCTTGTTCGGCAGCGTTGCACATAACGTTTAGCAAAACACCGCAGCCCGCCGAAATGGAACGAAGTGGAATGGAGGCGGGTTGAGCGACCACAACTATCTCTCTTCTGCGCTTCAACTCAGCCATATCAACAAAGGGAGCGTCGGTGTTTTGCTTGTTATACGTTCGTTGCGCTGCGTGTTATACCACTTTCGGTTGTGAGTTGTTCTCCATAGTGTGCGGTGCGATCTCAAGCACACAACGATATTGAGCGACTGATCTAGGAAGTTCGTATGTCGACGCCCTTTGACTTTGCGAGTTCCAGAATCCTGGGCTTAATGTGTTTGTGTTGCTGAAACGTAATGTTGCCCAGATGGATCTGACGTTCTATGCCGCTCTTGGTGAACAGCTTCAACGTGAACGCATTTGTTTCGATGTGAGAGATGTCGGTCCACCGGAATCGAGCGTTGTCAGGCCTACCGATTGGGCCTTGGAATCCATCGTCGTCAAAGATGAATACTTTCGGTGGATAGGAACGACGATAAGAGAGGACAAAAACAATAGCAATGATACCGAAAAACAAGTTGACGTAACGGAAATTGCCCTCTTGCACGATACCTTGAAAGACGTTTACCACTCCGATTACGGCGAAGAGAATTCGTTGAAGAAGTCTCATCTTTGGAGTCGGCTCGGGTTGGAGATCAAGAATTATTTGGTCCATTGGCTATTTGACTCGATTGATGTTGCAGTTGATGACATTCGTGAAGAAAGCAACCTCAGCCGGCTCGCACCGCAAACTGCTTTGTCGTCGGATCTTTTCTCAAATTCACTTCCCTTGCTAAGTACAATACCGCAGCAGCCCAATGACGTATAACGTCTGCACAAACCACGCCGCCCCGCACCGGCAATAGCGAATGATTCATTTTCCTCCTCGTTCCGGTGCGGGGTGGAGCGAGTACTTTTTGTTTGTGCAATATCGGTATCACCTTTAGTCTATGCAACTGAACGAGCGTCGTGGTTTGTGTTGTTATGCGTTCGTGGCCGCCCCTGTAGTGTCCCCCACGTTTTCTTTCTGTGCATCAGAGGCGTGAAGGCTGCACCGCCGTTGATGATTGCGACGACGTTCACGGCACGACCAACCGAACCTGGCCTGCCTTCACCAGGCAAAGCGCACGTGCGGAAAGAGTGCCGCCGGCTGATGCCTGTGGCCTTGATGGCTACGTTACTGTTCCCAACCACTTCACCGCTCGTGCGCCACAACCCAAGCAGGGAGGCGCACGGTGGGGGAAAGAGACTGCCTATAGACTGCACTGCACATCCTCAATTCATCAATCCTCAAAAAATGTTTCTTGACGTGCACCGTCCAACCAATGGTATGTTGATGGTCGTAGACCTGTACCGATCTCGATTCATCATAACATTTTGCAGTGCAGCCGATGGAACAGAATGTACGTGAAGATTTCACGGCACTTCTCACAGGCCTGCTGACGACCGCCACACCCCGACCGTGCGCTCATAGGCGGTGAAGACCTTCACCATCTGCGGTACACCGGAAGCATAGGAGCTTTATCATCACACCCTCATTCATTTTCGATGGGGCGGCCATGACGTATAACGTCGGGCAAAACAACGCAACGCCGGAGCGAACCTAAAACCTCATTTCAGTGAGCGAAG
>BQML01000008.1 GCA_022180565.1 Bacteroidia bacterium | reverse complement strand
CAGAGAGAATTCGCGAGAGGGCGGAGAAATATCCCCAGCGCTGGATTACGGGAGGCGATTGGGATCATGACAACTGGCCGGGTGGTGATCTGCCCACCAAGGAGCTCATCGATGCGTTCACTTCGCAGACTCCGGTGTTCGTTAACCGGTACGACGGGCACATGGCGCTGGCCAACAGTCTTGCTCTGAAGATCGCCGGTGTCACGAAAGACACACCGGATCCGCCTGGAGGATCGATCGTGCGCGATCCTGCAACGGGTGAGCCGACGGGAGTTCTGAAGGACGAGGCGATGAGCTTTGTGTACAGGAAGATCCCTGATGCGTCCGAAGAAGAGCGGATGGATGCCGTACGCCTCGCACTTGCCGAGGCCCGCAAGCTGGGGCTGACGAGTATTCAGGACATGTCCTCGTCCGCCGATGTTCGCGTTTACACGAGGTTGCGCAGGTCGGGTGAGCTCACAGCGCGGTTCTTCTGCCGCCTGCCCATTGGCGAAGGCGAGCATCTTGCCCGTACAGGGATTCAGGTGCCTTTTGGGGACGAATGGGTAAGGCTCGGATCACTCAAGGGGTTTGCCGACGGGTCGCTCGGTTCATCGACCGCGCTGTTCTTTGAGCCCTACACGTCCGATCCAAACACGAAGGGTCTTCCAAGCGACATCCTCCTTGACGGCCGGTTGGAGGCATGGGCTCGCCAGTCAGATAAGGCCGGTCTTCAACTTTCGATTCATGCGATCGGCGATAGCGCCAACAGCAGGATTCTCGACCTTTTTGCGGCCATTCTTCGTGATAATCCCGCGTGGGATCGAAGATTCAGAATCGAGCATGCCCAGCACATTCGCCCCTCGGATCTTGCCCGTTTTGCTTCTCTGGGCGTCATTGCTTCGGTTCAGCCCTATCATGCCATCGATGATGGCCGGTGGGCCGAGAAGCGCATCGGCCGCGAGCGCTGCAGGTCTACGTATGCCTTCCGCAGTTTTCTCGACGCCGGAGTCCTGATGACGTTTGGCAGCGACTGGACCGTCGCTCCGCTCAATCCGCTCCTGGGCATCTATGCCGCTGTGACCAGGCGCACGACGGACGGGCTGAACCCGGATGGTTGGTTCCCGGAGCAAAAGGTCACCGTGCGGGAGGCGATTGAGGCCTACACGATTAACAATGCGTATGCCGAATTTGCCGAGGCTGAAAAAGGCTCCATCACGCCGGGGAAATTCGCCGACCTGGTCGTACTTTCGAATGATATTTTGACCATTGATCCTGTCATGATCGATAGAACAGAGGTTGTTCTGACGATGGTGGGGGGAAGGGTTGTTTATCAGAAGTAGAGCGGGGAACAGAAGTCAGAGGTCAGGAGTCAGAGGTCAGATGTCAGAAGTCAGAGGTCAGAGGTCAGAAGTCAGTTATTTGGGGCTGGAAGGTGGTCAAATTCGACGCCGTTTTCGGCCCTTATTTGCCACCAACCCTCTGGTCCTTCGACCTCCTGCCTGCGCCTATCTGATCTCTGAACTCTGACCTCCGACTTGTGCGCTCTATCATACCCCCCTAAACCTCCCTCGCTTACCTTCCCTAGGTAGTTCTTGACCCCTCCACGGGGCCATCTCCCAACCTGAAAGGATTCCTCCCATGAAGCACATCCTTCTGGTGGAAGATGAGGAGATGCTTGTGAACGTATTGGCCACGGTCCTTGAGGAAGAGGGATTTGTGGTCCGCAAATCCACATCTGCCGAAGAAGCGCTTGAAGTTCTTCCCGGTTTCCGGCCGGACCTGATCATTTCGGACATCAAGCTCACCTCCATGGATGGGTTTTCGATGATGGAAACCATCAAGGCAGACAGAAAGAATAAGACTGTTCCCTTCATCTGCCTTACGGCGCTCGACGACATTGTCAGCGAACAACGCGCCCGCAGTCTCGGCGCAGCAGGGTATATGACAAAGCCGTTTGATGTGGACGATTTGGTGAAACTGGTCAAAACGATACTCTAAGAGTTCAAGATTCAAAGTTTCAAGTTCAAGGTTGAGCTCTTGTTCTGAGGCTTTGAACTTCCTGCTTTTCCTTGGTTTTTCTCTAAAGGCCGATTGGCCTTTCCTCCCAGAGCGCCGGCGGCTGCCTGTATGTGAGCCGCCGGTGTATGTTTGCAATGTTGTGGTTATGTGTCACTTATTACTTCCTCCTTTCTTCCTACTTCTTACTTCCTACTTTTTACTTTTTACCTTTTACTTTTTACCTGCTGAGCCTCGGGAACTTCTCCACCCCGCCCGTCGTTCTTCCAGTGTTCCAATAACCACCAATTTTCAATAATTCCAACGGAGGTCGTATGAAACGTCTCATGCTGGTCCTGACATCCGGCGTTCTGATGATGGCGCTCGCAAGCACGTCGTCGGCGCAGGACATGAAGCAGGACATGAAAAAGGAGATGAAAGACAAAATGGAGATGAAGAAAGAAGGGAAGGGAATGGCGTCTTTCTCCTGCGCCCCTTCCTGCGGCTTCAAAGTCCAGAGCCCCGATGATGCAGAAGTCAAAGAGATGGCGCGAATGCATGCCAAAAAACATCACGGCAAAGACCTCAGTGATGAGGAGATGAAGAAGATGATGAAGCGAAGTGACGACACGATGAAGGGAGACGGGAAGAAGATGGAGGATGAGAAGTAGGAACAACGAGGCGAGAAGTGAGACGTTAGAAAGTATAATGCCGCGTGAGTCGCAGTCAATGCTCATTCGGCGGCTCACCGGTCACATGTTTTCCCATAGCCACTTTCTCACTTCTCGCTTCTTGCTTCTCACTGCCTCGTACTTTTAGCTTTTGAATTACCCTCCTGATGTCTATATTTCTCCTCAATGGCATCGGGTTCTTCCCAATCATCGCTCCAATTCATCAAGGGTGTCGGTCCTGCACGCAACGCGGCCCTTCGCAAGGCCGGTATTGAGACTGTTGAGGACCTCCTCTACTACTTCCCCCGCGGTTACATCGATCGCAGGACGACTATCCCCGCCAAGGATCTCCGCCGTGCCGTTTCCGCCGGACAGCCGGTGACGGTCATCGGAAAAATCGTCCGGCAGGAAGCCCGCAGATCCAAACGCTCGAATCGTGTGATCTTCTTTCTGACGCTCGAGGATGCGACAGGCCACGTTACCTGCGTTTGGTTCGAAGGTGTCAACTATTATAGGAAGATGTTCGAAACGGGTGAGATGCTGGCTGTGTCGGCAGTCCCCACGCTTGACAAGCTTGGCCGTCCCCAGTTTGTGCACCCGGAATTCGACCGTCTGCGCGGAGGTGAGGAGGAGGATGAGCCGGACTGGAACGCGATGGTCAACACAGGCGGAATGATCCCCAAGTACTCTTCGGGTTCGGACCTGGCCCAGGCGGGGCTGGACAGCCGCGGATTTCGGCGGATCATCCGTTCGGCCCTTCAGAGCCATGCGTCGGTGATTCAGGAGGTCCTCCCGAAGGAAGTACGGATGCACCAGAAGCTCGTGGATCTGCCTGCCGCGATCCGGAGCATCCATTTTCCCGGGAACCCCTCCGAACTGCACGAGGCACAGCGGCGGCTCAAGTTCGATGAGCTGTTCTTCCTTGAACTCATGATGGCTTTGCGGAAGCGACATCGGAAGGACGCCATGGAGGGGATCGCATTTCGGATCGAAAGTCCTCTCGCCCGCAGACTTGCAGACTCTCTACCGTTCGATCTCACTGCGGCGCAGAAGCGCGTTATCCGCGAGATCACATCCGACATGGCGCGGCCGGAACCGATGAACCGTTTGCTCCAGGGCGACGTGGGGAGCGGGAAGACGATCGTCGCTCTCATGGCGATGCTGGTCGCCGCCGACAACGGCTACCAGGCCGCTTTTATGGCGCCCACCGAGATTCTGGCCGATCAGCATTACAGGACCCTCGCTTCGTTTCTCCAGGGAATCCCGGTGAACATCAGACTGTTGATCGGGGGGCAGAGGAAAAAACTGAGGGAGGATGTGCTGGAGGATGCCAGAAGCGGGCGCGCACAGATCATTGTTGGGACGCATGCCCTTCTGGAGGAAAGCGTGGAGTTTGCAAACCTTGGCATGGTTGTGATTGACGAACAGCACCGGTTCGGTGTGATGCAGAGGGCTCTGTTGAGGCAGAAAGGCGCGAATCCCGACGTTCTGGTGATGACCGCGACGCCGATTCCCCGCACGCTGGCCATGACCATCCACGGCGACCTGGATGTTTCAGTCATCGACCAAATGCCCGCGTATCGCAAGCCCATAAAGACCGCGGTGCGGCTCGAGCATCAGAAGGACAAGGTCTATGAGTTTGTGCGGACCGAGATCAAGGCGGGGCGGCAGGCTTACATCGTGTTTCCGCTCATCGAAGAGTCTGAGAAGCTCGACCTGAAAGCCGCAACGAAGGAGTTTGACCAATTGAAAAATGTGTTTCCCGAGTTCCGGCTGGGACTTCTGCACGGGCGGATGAAAACGGAGGAGAAGGACGACATCATGGCGCGGTTCAAGAACCGGGAACTGGATATTTTGGTTGCGACCACCGTGATCGAAGTGGGCATCGATGTGCCGAATGCGAGCGTGATGATCATTGAAAATGCCGAACGCTTCGGGTTGTCGCAATTGCACCAGTTGAGGGGGCGCGTAGGGCGCGGAGCGGACCAGTCCTACTGTGTGCTTATCGCCAATTATGACTGGTTCCACCGGAATCGGAGGGTGGCAGAAGGAGACGTCGAGAGGGAGAAACAGCAGGCGCAGGTGCGGCTGGAGACCATGGTGAAGACCAACGATGGGTTCCGGATTGCGGAGGTTGATCTGAAATTGCGCGGACCGGGCGAGTTCCTTGGTACCCGTCAAAGCGGCCTGCCCGAGTTCAGAATTGCGGATCTCGTGGAAGATGGCGAGATTTTGAGAGCCGCCCGGAATGAGGCCTTTGCGATCGTAGAAACCGATCCGGAATTGAGGATGGAGGAGAACAAGACACTGCGGGCTCACATAAAGCAAAGATACAAGAGCATTTGGGAGCTGGGAGACACCGGGTGAAGCAGAAAGGGAAATCCAGAGCCCGAATCAAATCCAAAATCTCAACCCCCGAAAAAGCATCTGAAAATCCGAATATCGAAAATCGAAACAGGTTCGAAATACGAAATGTAGATAAGGAGATGGACGTCGGACTTTGCGTTTTGTCTTTGTTTCGAATTTCGTGTCTCGTATTTCGTGCTTTTCAATAGTTTTTCCCCATGAATACTGAAGATCTTTACAAAGAATCTCCGTGTTCGAATTGCGGACAACCTGTGCTGGAGTCCGCCTCATTCTGCGCGCACTGCGGCTATGTCAAGAAGAAGCGGATGGGGGAGGGGCTGTTCCGGAGCGGCGGAAAAGGCGGAAGCGGGCTCACAGTCTCGGTTCTCCTCGGCCTGGGGTTTGCCGTCTACCTTGCCTACAGAGCGGCCGCTGAGGAATCCCTTCAGAGCCTCATTATGGCCGTGTTTGTCCTTTTGGCGGTTCTCCAATCTTGGCTGGCCGCTCGCAAGCGGGCACAACAGACGGAAGAAAAGGCGGGAGAACATACCGGCGAGGCAATGGAGCAAGCCGAGGACCCTCTGGAGCAAAAATTCTTCTGTGAGAACTGCGGTACCCCGGTTGCTGAGGATGCCAAAGAGTGTCCGAAGTGCGGCATGAAGTTTGGCTAAGATAATGCACCACCAAGGCATAAAGACACGGAGGAGCATCACGGCATCCCTCGTGATTCCTCCGTGTCTTGCCAGCCCGCTTGCCGTGTGGCGGGGTGTCTCCGTGGTTGTGTCCTGATCTGAAATCTTCCGGCGTCTTCATCTTCCCTCGTTTTCATCTTCCGATCTGCTCTGTCTCATCAACCTCTCGCGATCAATGTCAAGTACAATCCACCGTCGCGCACCTCTCGGATGACGATTTTTCTTGACAAGCAATCACAAAAGATTATATTTGTAGCAAGTTGCTCTTGTTCATTGATACATGCGACACAGCAGCGGCTCCTTCTCACAACAGAAAGGTTTAGTTACTGCTTGCTACGGCAAATGCATGTTGCTCTCGCTTACAATCTGAAGCGGGAGAATGCAGACGAAGTCGCGGGTGACGGAGGCGAGCGGATTCCCCTGGCTCCGATGAGCGGGAATGAAGTGATGGTTGCCCCGTCAGTGCAAAGAGAAGCGACGAAAGCTGACACATACGCAGAGTGGGACACACAAGAGACCATCGACGCTGTTCGGGCGGCGCTTGAACAGCGGCATCGTGTCTCCCTCATTGAGGCAAACGAAGAGGCCTTTCAACGATTCAGAGAGCTTCAGCCTGATTTTGTCTTTAATATAGCCGAAGGCTGGCGAGGCGCATCCCGGGAAGCTCAGATTCCCGCGATGCTGGAGATGCTCGGGATCCCCTACACAGGTTCCGATCCCATCACGCTGGGGATCTGCCTCGACAAATCCCGCGCAAAAGAGATCCTCTCTTATTATAACATCCCTACACCCGAGTTTTCCGTCATTTCCTCTCTCCACAACCTTTCCGGCAAGGTTTTCCGGTACCCCTCCATCGTCAAGCCCCTGCACGAAGGTTCCAGCAAAGGCATTTTCAATACATCGGTGGTGCGAGACTCAGCCGCACTTCAGGCCGAGATCGAAAAGATCGTGGTCGAGTATGAGCAACCCGCGCTGGTGGAACGATTTCTACCGGGTCGCGAATTCACCGTGGCCCTTCTCGGCAATCCCCCCTCGGTCCGTTGTTTGCCCATCGTCGAGATTCGCTTCGATTCCCTTCCTGAGGGTGTGAATCCCATCTACTCTTACGAAGCCAAATGGATCTGGGATCAGCTCGAGCATCCGATCGATGTTCACGAATGCCCGGCACGCATCGATCCCGATCTGCAACAGCGCATCGAATCCATCTGTATGCAGGCCTTTACCGTGCTTGGCTGTCGCGACTGGTGCCGTATTGATGTCCGTCTTGATGAGCATGGAAATCCGCACATACTCGAGCTCAACCCCCTGCCCGGCATTTTGCCTCATCCCGAGGAGCATTCCTGCTTTCCTGATGCCGCCCGGGCCGCGGGGATGGGGTACAACGAGATGATCAACGCCGTGCTCGATGCCGCAGTGCGCCGGTACGAAACGGCATAGCAAGGGAGAACACTGTCCATGGCAAAAAAGATCCACGTGGCAATCGTGTTCAACGAACCGACGGTGATGACCGATGAGGGACGGAAGTACATTTCCGAGACCGGTCAGATCGAACAGCTGGCCGGCAAGCAGGAGGTGCTGGCCAACGCGGCGGCGGAGTCCATCGACATGTCCGAGGTGGGCGTGCTTGAGGAGCGCGAACACGTCCAGGGAGCCCTCCAGCAGGCGGGGTATAAAGCCACGCTCTTTAATATGAACGGCGACATCCAGCGCCTACTCGATTTCATCAAGCAGAAGCAGCCGGACCTGATCTTCAATCTGTGCGAATCGGTGGGTAACGAGTCCATTCACGAAATGCATGTGGCTGGGCTCTATGAATTGCTTGGAGTGCCCTATACCGGCGCCCCGGCCTTTGCACTCGGGACCTGTCTGAACAAGGCCAGAACCAAGGAAATTCTGACGTATCATGGCATCAAGACCCCCCGGTTTGCCATTTTTAAGAACATTAGCGAATTGGCGGAGGAAACCCTCCAGCTGAAGTACCCTTTGATCGTAAAGCCGGCCCGGGAAGACGCCAGTGTGGGCATCGAGAATTCCTCTATCGTGGAAGATTTCCCATCCCTCCGAAAGCGAGTACGGTATGTTTTCAACGAGTACGACCAGCCTGCCCTCGTCGAGGAATACATTCAGGGCCGTGAGGTGAATGTCGGAATCCTGGGCAACAAGAGGCCGATTGTCCTGCCGATTTCCGAGATCGATTTCAGCGGTCTCCCTCAGGATTATCCGCATATTGTGACCTACAACGCAAAGTGGATGCAGGGCACGCCGGAGTACGTGGGCACGGTGGGCGTCTGCCCGGCAAACCTTCCGGGGGACCTCGAAAAGAAGCTCCGCGAAACCGCACTGAAGTGCTATCGTCTGATGGGCCTGCGCGACTATGGACGTATCGATATCCGGCTCGACAAGAACAATGTTCCCTACGTGCTCGAGGTGAATCCAAATCCCGATCTGTCGGATGATGCGGGTTTTGCGCGGTCGGCCCGGGCATACGGACTATCTTTCGAAGACACCATCGGCCGTATCGTTGAGTATGCATTGGAAAGGATGCCGTAGTGGGTCATGACCGTCAGACCTTTCGTCCGGGAGGATATCGGACCTCTGAAGGCGATCCTCGAAGCCACGGGGGTGTTCAGGCCGGAAGAAATCGAGGTGGCGGTGGAGTTGATGGAGATTGTGGTGGAAGAGCCGGAACAGCAGGATTATCTGATGTACACCGGCGTGGATGACACCGGACACGTACAGGGTTATTACTGTGTGGGGCCGACGCCAATGACGGAGCGGACGTATGATCTGTACTGGATCGCGGTGAGTCCTGCGGCTCAGGGGAAAGGTGACAGTAAAGAGTTGCTTGATCATTGCATCGAGCTGGTGAGATCGCGCGGGGGTGCGAAAATCATCGCAGAAACATCCTCCCAGCAATCGTACGACCGCACGCGGGCGTTCTATAAAAAACACGGTTTCGTGGAGGAGGCGCGAATCAGGGACTACTATTCGGCGGGGGATGATCTGGTGGTGTATACGAGGACAATTCAGGACAAGCGAGAAGCAAGAAGCGAGAAGTGAGAAAATATGAAGCCTCATGAGCCGCAGTGAATGCTCGATAGGCGGATCACTGGTCAGAGTTTTCCCATAGCCACTTTCTCACTTCTTGCTTCTTACGTCTTGCTATTCCTGATTCTCATTTGACTCACATCGTGGAGGCAGGTGTTCTCATATGGAATTATGGCAAGAGATGCTCCGGCAGAGCGTGGACAGCGGGAAGGATCTCGTTGAGCGCTTCAACGTCGATCCGGAGGACGCCGAGAAGCTGAACAAGCTGTTCCATATCCGCATCAACCCGTACTATCTCAGTCTCATCCGCTATCCCGGCGATCCTATCTGGCTCCAGTGCATTCCTGACCGGATCGAGCTGGAGGATCAGGACGCGCCGGAGGACCCGCTGAACGAGGAGGCCGACAGTCCGGTTCCCAGCATCACCCACCGGTATCCGGACCGGGTGCTGTTCCTCGTCACCAGCCAGTGTTCCATGTACTGTCGCTTCTGTACCCGCAAGCGCAAGGTCAGCGACTCCAGCAAGATCAATTCCAAATGGATTCAGGATGGCATCGACTACATCGCCGCCCATCCCGAGGTGCGCGACGTCGTGCTGTCCGGTGGCGACCCCCTGATGGTCACCGACTACGTGCTCGAGCGCGTGTTGGCGGGTCTGCGGGAGATCCCCCATGTCGAGATCATTCGTCTAGGCACCAAGATGCCCTGCGTGCTTCCTCAACGCATCACGCCAAAGTTGTGCAAGATGATCCGCAAATATCATCCGATCTATGTGAACACGCATTTCAATCATCCGTGGGAGTGCACGCCGGAGGCCGAACGGGCGTGTGCCATGCTTGCCGACGCCGGATGTCCGGTCGGCAACCAGGCCGTGCTGATGAAGGGGGTCAATGACGATCCCGATGTCATGCTCGAACTGCACCGGAAATTGCTGAAAATGCGCGTTCGCCCGTACTATATCTATCAGGCCGACCTGACTAAGGGAACGAACCACTTCCGCACCCCTGTCAGCAAGGGCCTGGAGATCATGGACAAACTGCGGGGACACACTTCGGGTCTGGCCGTGCCGTATTATGTCATTGATGCGCCGGGCGGTGGAGGCAAGATTCCGATCCTCCCGCAATACGTCCTCGGCCGCAACGGCAAGGACATCATTCTGAGAAACTACAAGTACGACATCTTCACCTATCCGGACGTGGAGGAGCGGCCGCCCCAGCATGAAGTGGTGGAGAGGAGGTTCAGAAGGAAGAAGAATGGAGTGAAGAAGGAAAAGGTTGGAGTGGAAGCGTAACAGCTCGGGAAAATTCGAAATCCGAAATTCGAAATCCGAAACAATTTCGAAATCCGAAACTCGAATAAATTGTACTTTCGCATTTTGAATTTAGTACTTGTTTCGTATTTCGAGCTTCGAAATTCGTGCTTGTTTCGATATTCGGTATTGGACATTCGAATTTCTTCCTAGCCACTCTCTCACGCTCACGTCTCGCTTCTCACTTCTTACCTACCTAGTTTTCCTTATGGCCTTATCCGTGCAAACCCTTGTTCTGATCCAGCACGCCCTGGCCGAAGAACGCCTCGACGCCTGGTTACTGTACAATTTCCGCGGTAACAATCCCTTTGCCACCCGCGTGCTTGATCTGCCGTCGCACATCATGCAGACGCGGCGTTACTTTTATCTGATTCCCGCCAAGGGAGGGCCCCGCAAGCTGGTCCACGGCATCGAACAATGGAATTTGGACGATGTCCCGGGCGACAAGACGGTGTATGTGAGCTGGAAGTCGTTAGAAGAGGGTCTCAAGAAGATCCTCAAGGGTGTCAGGATTGCAGCGATGGAGTATTCTCCCGGCAATGCCATTCCGTATGTTTCCATCGTCGATGCCGGCACCGTTGAACTGGTTCGCAGTACCGGCGTGAAGGTGGTTTCGTCAGCCAATCTGGTACAGCGGTTCGAAGCGTGCTGGAGTGATGAGCAGGCGGCTGACAACTTCGAGACTGCAAGCCATCTGCGGCAGATCGTGGACCTGGTGTTCGAGTTTCTGAAACAGAAGCTTGTCAGCGGGGAAAACACGACCGAGTACGAGGTTCAGCAGTTCATGCTGAAGGAATTCGAACGGCGCGGGATCTGGACCGAGAGCGATCCGAACTGTTCGGTCAATGCCAATGCCGCCAATCCGCACTATGAGCCCACACGGGAGGTTCATAGTGCGGTGAAGAAGGGGGATTTTGTGCTCATCGACCTTTGGGCCAAGAAGAAGAAGGAGCGGTCGGTCTATGCGGATATCACGTGGACGGGTGTAATGAGCGAGAGTGTGCCGGAAGAGGTGCAGAAGGTCTTCCGGGCGGTGAAGGCCGGTCGCGATGCTGCGCTGGAGGCCGTGAAGGATGCGTTTGGGTCGGGAAAGGAGATCCGCGGCTGTGACGTGGATGACGCTGCCCGCCGCGTGATAGAAAAGGCGGGATACGGCGAGTATTTCATTCACCGCACCGGTCATTCCATCGGCGAGGTTATCCACGGCAACGGCGCGAACATGGACAATCTGGAAACCCGCGACGACCGGAGGATCATTCCGAGAACTTCGTTCTCCATCGAACCCGGCATTTATCTGCCCGGGAAGTTCGGGGTGCGGAGCGAGATCGACGTGTATGTGTCGGCGAAAAACGAGGTGATCGTCACAGGATTGCCGATGCAGGAGGAAGTGCTTAGATGGTAGGGTATCGGGGTTGTTGCGAATCAGAATTCTCAGAATTAGAGAATTTTCAGAATTAGAGGATTCTTGAGAATTAGAGAAATCATCGGAACTAAAGAAACATTAGAATTGTGAAGAGCCCATTTCTGGAAATTCTGTGTCCACCAAAGATGTTGGTGGATGTACCGCTTTTTGGATTCCGCTTTCAAATGCGGGATTCTAGAAGCGGAACAAAAAGTGCAGATTCTGATTCAGACAATCGTGAGCCAGGACGGATGCTGGCGAGTACGTTGTCGGATCAATCCGGCGCCTTCGGAGGAGTCCAGGCGTGATCTGGGGAAAGGCCCGTCTGGCGTGGAATTCAGAAAGGCGGGGGAGAGAGATGCTGAGCACGACAACAAAGCCCGGCCGCGTGGGTCGCGGTCGGGCATGATTGTGAGAGCCAACCACTTACATGAGCTTCTTCATCGCCTTGGCGCGCACCAGCGCGTACTGAAGTCCTGTCCAGTTCCAGTTCGCCGCCTTCTTGTACCATTCTGACGCTTTGCCCTTATCTCCCATGCGTTCATATGCGACAGCTTTGGAGAACATTACTCCGGGGTTGTCGATGGGGCCCTGATCGAAGTGTTCGAGGGCCTTGGCGTGGTTTCCAAGCTCGCACTCGAGGTCTCCCAGGAGGAAATGGAGGGTTCGTTTTTCGGCGGGCAGACTTCGCTTTTCGATCATCATCCTGCACTTTTCCGCCTGCCTCTTCGCACTGGGGAGATCGTTGGAACGCATCAGCATGTAGCATTCGAGGACGTTCATACTGACTTCATTGGTTTCCTTCGTCGCGCCGGACAACGAGACTGTTTCGTTGAGACTCCTCGCCGCATCGAGGTTAGTCCTTGCCGCAAGAGGATTTCCTGATTCCACCTTGATCCATCCGGCCATGAGGTTTGCAACGACCCCATTTGGGGGATTCTCTTTTTCGGCGAACATCCTATAACGCTCCGTTGCTTTCAGAGCGCCGGGGATGTCCCATTCGTGCAGATAAGAATACACGATGTTGGCCAATGCAGTGAGTTTGGCGTTGACCTGGATGGATTTTCGGTGTTGTTCTTCGAAAGATTCCCGCGCTTGGGCAAATTGACCCTTGTGAACAAGATTGAATCCGATTCCTCCGAGTGGTCCTGTGAAGGTTGGGTCTTTTTCGTACGCCATCCGGTAGTATTTGACGGACTCGTCGAAACGGCCCATTTTCAGAAGAAGTTCCGCGTAAGAGTCGAAGGGGTTTGGACTGCCTGGGGCAACCTCCATGTACTTCTTGAATGACGCATCTGATTCCGCGTAGTTTCCAAGCGTCTTATAGATATATCCAAGGGCATTGTAGGCATTCCCGAATCGTGGATCGGCCTCCGTGGTTTTCTTGAACCATTCGATAGCGGCCTTCAGATCGCCTTCTCCCTGGTAAAAGAAGGCAATCATGCTGAGCACGCGTGCGTCAGTCGGAAAGCCCTTGACGAGGTCATCAAGATGTTTCTTGTAGGCCGCGCGGTCGCCTTCGGAGTTTGCCTTCAGGGCGAGGATGAAGCTTCGCTCGCCGGGAGAGACCTTGTCGACAAGCCCAACCGCCGTGGCAAGATGTCGTTGGGTGATGGCAGCTCCGCCTCCGGATAATGCCCGATAGATATGTGCGAGAGCGAAGGCAGGATCTTTCCCGATGGCCTGGTCGAACACCTCTGCGGCCGTGACGAGTTGGAGGTTGTAGAACTTTTCTCTTCCCTGCAGGAAGAGGCGTCGTGCTTCATCGGACGCTGTGGTGATCGGAATTTCCTGCCCTTGTGCGGAGCTTGCGGGAAGCAAGAGCAGCACGAGCGCAACGAACATTCCGCAACGCTGTGGAAGGGTACGCATTGGTCCCTCCTTGAGGAGTGATGAGATGGGTGAGTTGGGTACAGCGTTCTGTTCGGTAGGGTGGCATGAGCCGGCGTGAGGAGGTTTCCATATCAGCATAAGGGGTGGGCAAGGGGTGCGAATGTACCGTTCGGCTCTGTGAAAGTCAAGTTCGGACTGTTTCTGGGTCGATTCCTCGGTCAGAATTTGGCAAACTGAAAGCAAAGGCGATTCTGAAGTATTTGGAGGAAATCAGGAAGTTTGCGGAGGAGTAGCTTTATTCCCAAAATTGACCATTTTGGGCTCGTTTCTTTACGTAATCTCTTGCGATTAATATAATACTTGCTAATATTGTGAACGGTCTTCACATATCACCTTCTGCCGAGTGCCCCATCGCAGAGTCGACTTACATCCTCCCAAACCAGCCGACTTTGAAGCCGCCGTCGAGTCCCTGCTCCGTCCTCCGTCCATTGATTACCTTCGCACCCTGAAAGACGAGCTCCTCCTCGACCCGCAATACCTGTTCTTCCATGAACAAAGTGTGGGCCTCAAGATCCAATCGATTCTGGCCCTTTCGGGGATTCGCTGGGACGATCAGACAATGCAATTCTACTGGCCACGTGTCCTGCGCGTTGCCTTCGAGCGGCTGGAATCGAAGGGGCCCGATCAAAACCCGACCGACTGAAAAACAACATCAGGCCGCATCCTGACTTGTCAAGACTCTGGATCGAGGCCTGGGCTTACATCGAGCGACGGGGTTTTCTTGTTGCCTCTGGCGCTTTCTCAAATTCTTGGCTATGTTGCCTGTTGACCTTTTTAAACCTTTCTCTTTCGACATTCTCATGAACCGACGCGATTCTCTCAAGCATCTTGGCGCCGCGCTCGGCGCATTGCCATTCTCCCACTTTCTCCCCCTCACACCTTTTGAGCATGCAACCGTCCGACTTGACGACGACGTTCTGAAACAACTGGATCGACTGAAATCCGAGTCACCATGCCGCTCAGAAGTACGAATGGAACGCGGAGGAGCGCGGTTGTATCTGAACGGCGCGGAGGTTTTTCCGTTCTTCGCCGTCAGTGCAAGCCCTCTGCGCACGGCGAAGTCCTACCGCGCAGCCGGCATCCGCTTCTTGCATCCTCTCATCGGCCTTGAAACGGGATGGTCCGCTCCGGACCGCTATGACTGGAAGGATCTCGAGAAATACTTTGCAACCCTCCTTGATCTTGTACCAGACGCGTACATCCTTCCGCGACTACACATTTATGCCCC
This sequence comes from Bacteroidia bacterium, assembly GCA_022180565.1. GTDB lineage: Bacteria > Bacteroidota > Ignavibacteria > UBA10030 > UBA10030 > JACQPU01. The sequence continues at coordinate 152,847 of BQML01000008.1, read as the reverse complement.
GGCGTGGTGGAAAGAACAGCATCCGGATGAACTGATCAAGTGCGGACTTCCCATTCCTTCGAACGAATACAACGCTCCTGCACAGTTTGTTGAGCCGGTCTTTAACTGGAACATGAACGATGCTTATGCTCCATCGTTTGCTTCTGAGCGCTGGAAGCGCGATTCAGCAGATGTGCTGAGGAGCTTTCTGCGTTTCATCGAGGCCTCGCCGCTCCGAAGCAGAATGATGGGTTATCAGATCTCGGGACTGCACACGGGGGAGTGGCACTATCCGGGATGCGGTTTTATGCCTGACTACAGCGCGCCGATGCAGAAGGTGGCCGGACCGGTACCTTCTGTGGAGCGCAGAATTGATAAAGGAGGACCGCTCCTGCGCAATCCAGAGACCGACGGCGACATCAGAGAATACTTGAGGAAGTTTCACACGAACACCGCGGAAACCGTGGCAGGATATGGGCGGATCATCAAGGAGGAAACGGGCCGACGTGTTGTGTGCGGAACGTTTTTCTGTTATGTGCTGGAAAACGTGATGATTCAGGAGGCCGGGCACCTTGTGCCGGAACCTGTTCTGCATTCACCGGATTTCGATTACTTGGCTACTCCTTACACGTATCAGCGAAGCAATGTTCCCGGGAACAAGCGGTGGGACAGCGATGTGATTGATGATGCCGGCAACTGGTTGGGCCGGGCGCGCGGCGTGGGAGGTGACGGAGCAGCCAGAATACTCACCGAATCTCTGCGGCGCAACAGGAAGATGTTTATTGCGGAACTTGATCCGAGCACGTACGTCGAGCCCTACCGAAGAAGCGAAGGCGGATCGGGATCGGACACGGTGGAAGGTACCCTGAAGATCCTGCGACGCGATATCGGTCAGATGTTCGCCAGCGGTCACGCAGGCTGGCTCTTCGACTTTGGACATCTGGATCCTCCGTTCAAAGCGAACCGGAGTTGGTACGACGATCCCCCCATGACGAGGGAAATCCGATCGTTGCTGACGCTTTGCGAAAAGGAACGACCGCGCTTGGATATCAGTCCGGTTTCCGAGATCGCGGCCGTCTACGACGCCAAGTCGTGGCTTTGCACGCAGAACTGGAAAGCGGAGGAGCCCTGGGAGCATTTCGGCATTGTGATCAGCGATTTCATCGGACATTGGATGGTCAACTCCCAGGCGCGGACGATTCATCGCATCGGTGCGCCGGCGGATTTTCTCTACCGGTTTGATTTGAGGCCCGATGATAGCGAAACATTCAAACTCTTCCTCATGGTGAACACGCTCTATTTGAATGCCGATGAAGTTGGCCGACTGAGGGCATTGTTTCGAGGAAGCGGGGCGACCGTGGTGTGGTACTACGCGCCGGGATATGTCGGAGAAGAGAAATTCGAACCGGGCCAAATGGAGGCCCTGACGGGGTTCTCTTTTCAGAGAATCGATGAGCGCGGTCCGATGATGATTCGATTCAAGATCGAGGACCCATCGCTCAAGTTTTTCCGGGAGTTTGGTGTCGAGAAGCCGCATTATCCGCGGTTTGCAGTTGTTCCTCGTGAGGGGGAAAAAATGCGGGTCCTTGGCATGTGGAGGGACCGTGAAGAGATCGCGTTTGCGAGCAAGGAGTACGATGGATTCACGTCTGTGTATGTGGGGACGGGACCGATGCCCGTGGAGATTCTCCGGTGGATCGCTGAACGGGCGGGAGTAAGGATGTGGAGCTCAAAGGCCGACAACGTGCGTGCAAGCAGGGGTGCGGCCATGGTTGTTGCGTCGGACAACGGAGAGAGAATCATACGTTTTCCCCGGCCTATGAGAGCAGTGGAAGGAGGACAGGTGGGAGCCGAGCATAGGGTGACGATGCAGTTTGGTGAGGTGAAATTGTTTGTGGAGGGCTAGGTTGTTCCGAATCAGAATTATCAGAATTAAAGAATTACCAGAATTAGAGAATTACCAGAATTGTGAAGAACCAAATTCTGGAAATTCTGTCAATTCTGTAAATTCTGATCAGACATTAAGCTAATAATTGGGGGGGGGCTATGGAGAACGATCGCGGGTATGCGGACGAGCTTGCGTACAAGATCGTCGGCTGTGCCATGGAAGTTCATCGGAAGCTTGGGCCTGGATTTCAGGAAGTGATTTACCAGCGGAGTCTTGCTCTTGAGATGGAAGAGGCAGGCCTCGCCTTCTCGCGGGAGCAGGAACACGCTGTGTATTACAAAGGAAGAAAAGTGGGGAGCCGCAGGGCGGACTTCATCGTTGAGGACAAGATTGTCGTGGAACTGAAGGCCTTGGTTGCGTTAGAGGATGTCCACATTGCCCAGGCAAAAAACTATACGGTGGCATATGATTACCCCAAAGGGCTACTGATCAATTTCGGCGGAAAGAGCCTGGAGCGGAAGCTGTTATTCAATCCGAAATACCAGTGATTGGGCAGAGTTGTTTCGAATCAGAATTCACAGAATTCTAGAATTTTCAGAATTGTCAAATAACCTAATTCTGTAAATTCTGCAAATTCTGATTCAGATAATTGCGCCATGCGCCATCGCTGATGCACTCAATCGTCCTACGATGGCCGGGGCTTCCCGGATTAACTGGTCATTCTCCAGCGCCGTGACCATGAACAAAGCAAAATCGATGCGTCGGGTCAGATTGCTGGCCAGGATTGGGTCGCCGACATGGTGGCTCCACACGGGCAGTCCCTGACTTTCCCCTTCCTCCAGATCGCTTCCCCGAACTACCGTCCATTTCCGATTGCTGGCAAAGATCCGTCGGCAGGCCTCCACCTGATCGTTGAGGTCCGCGAAACGGGCCAGTTTTGCGAGTCGTCCGAAGATGGCGGCAAACCAGAGCAGTTTCTTCGTATAGACGTCCTTTCCGTCCCGCGTGATGTGCCAGCCGCAGGAGAAGATCATCCGCGCGTCAGGCGGTGCGAGATCCAGAACGGCCTGCGCCGTTCCCGTGGAGTATTGCTGGACCCCCCAGGGAACCAGAACGGTCAGCACACCGTCACATCCCCGGACCGCCTTCCGAATCACCTCACGGTCGTTGGTTGATCCCGGAATGATCGTTATCCGGTCTTTGTACGCGTCCAATTTGGCGACGCTTTTTTCCCGGCACACGCCGACGACTTCATAGCCCCGGTCGAGACAATGACGGATCATGTACCGGCCGAGTTTTCCGGACGCACCGATGATGCAGACTTTCTTGATGGATGATGCCATGTTATTTCCTCGAATTCAGGACTACGATCCTTCCTTCCTGATGCCTTTGACGAGAAGCCAGAGGGTGAAGGACAGCTCACCGATGAAGGCGGGCACAAACACCACGATCATGAAGATCGATTCGTAGTCGGAGTAGTTGGTGAGCAGGATGTTGGCAAAGCCGTCCACGATGTACCCTGAGGCGGCGACCATGAGCAAAATGCCCAGGACCTTTGGAAAAAACCCCGATCGGAACACGAGATAGCCAAGCACGAGGCAATGAATTCCAAAGAAGATGAGGCCAAGGACATAGGCGTATCCGTGAGCTTCAAGGAACACCATAGCGAGGGCATTCAGTTGATCGGGAGTCCAGGCGGCCAGGTATCCGGATCCGCTGAAGAGAAGCAGGACAAACACGAGATTGAGCAGTCCGGCGCCGACGACGGCTGCGTGGACAAGGCGGAAAAAGGTCGCCATCAGTGCATAGACCGGGTGCACCGAGACCAGCAACAGGTAGAGTGTGAGTGCCAGCAGGACATCGAACAGGAGCATGACTATGTCCAGAGCGATTCCCAGGCGGAAGAGGGACTGCGAGCCCATGATGTTTTCGGCCGTGGCGGCCGCGTCGCCCGGAACGATCAATCCGGAACGAACCACGAATTCCGCGGTGATCCCGGCAAGAATGATCACAAGGTAGCCCAAACCGGTGACCCGGGCCAGCCGGTCGGGGGAAATGGTCGTGATGAGATCGATCAAAGGGGGTCTCCTTCCGGTCATGCCGCTTATCCGGCATGGCTGAGTTGTGTGGGATGTGCGGGGCTGAAGCGGTGCTCCATCAATAAATCAAATTGACGGGCAGATGCAAGAGAAAAGGGCCGCGGATTGACGCGAACGACGGCAACTTTCCTCCATGCTGATCGTGAACTCATCATCTCACACCCTTGGAGGCGACATGCGGCAGATGGATGTTGTACTGGCAGTCGTTATGTTCGTTGAATGGATGCAGGCGCAGATCGCCTCCGATTCCGCGGCGATCAGAGTCACCGCGTTGAATTACGTAAAGGGGGGGACAAATCCAACCCTGACCGCATGGCCAACGCCTTGCATCCCGAACTGGCCAAGAGGATTGTTCTGAAAGACACCAGCGGCAATCAGTGGCTGTCCACCATGGGTGCCACCCAGCTGATTCAGAACACCCGACGGCGCGGAAAAGACACCCCAACAGACCGGCAGCAGAAGGACATCGTCATTCTGGATATCTATGAGAACACCGCCAGCGTCAAGGCCGTCATGTCCGGATGGATCGATTATCTGCACCTGGCCCGATGGAACGGCGAATGGAAGATCGTGAATGTATTGTGGGAGTTGAAACCGAGGAAGTAGAAGGAGCAAATCCGAAATTCAAATCCGAAGCTCGAAATAAACATCAAATCCAAATACTAGTAAGCTTCCCATCTGCCCATCCATCCTTCTCATCCTGTTCATCCTGGTTCCAGCCACATCGTAGCCTTTTTTCCCAAGAAATAACTAGGAACTGATCCTGAAGTTGCCTATATTAAGTCACTGCATCTCTGGATCCCTACGGGGCTCCTTTCCGCACTCGGTCACTGTATCGGAAGCGGACATCTGAGTACGCTCCGATGAATTTGCACAAGGTGGCGAACAGTTGACCTTCGTTGGGGATTCTATGAGTCGAATACCTTCTGAAGCATCCTCCTAATCACACCTGATTGCCGCCGGATTGTCCGGGGCGCATTCACACTAATCCGTGCATTGTTCTTAGCGTTTGCCGAGTTTGGTCGGCGCGCGCGAACGATTCACATCATCATTCAAATTTATACAAGGTTCTATCATGAGTTTTTCCTCTTTCGGTCTTTCAGACCGCATTCTTCGTGGAGTACAGGCGAGCGGATACACTGTTCCCACTCCGATTCAGACACTTGCCATCCGTCCTGCGCTTGAGGGTCGGGATGTCATCGGTACGGCACAGACGGGCACCGGCAAGACGGCCGCGTTTGTCCTCCCCATGCTTCACCGGCTGGAGGAGCTTCGTCCTTCCCGAACGCACTACCCGCGCGCATTGGTACTGACTCCGACCCGCGAACTTGCCCATCAGGTTCATGAAGCTGTTTCCACGTACGGAAAATTCATGTCACTCAGAAGCGGGGCCATTTACGGAGGTGTGGGGATGGAGCCTCAGATCAGGCTTCTCCGCAGCGGCGTGGACGTTGTTATTGCTACGCCGGGGCGTCTTTTGGATCACATGCAACGCAAGACAATCAATCTCTCGAACGTCCAGATGTTCGTCCTGGACGAGGCCGACCGCATGTTTGCCATGGGTTTCATCAGGGATGTTCGTAAAATCATCGCTGCTTTGCCGTCCCATAAGCAAACCATGCTCTTCTCGGCCACATTTTCGAAAGAAATCAGCGAGCTGGCGTCCGGTGTGCTGAAGAATCCGCATCGTGCGGAAGTCGGCCACAGTCACGAGCCGCTTACAAGCATCACGCAGAACTTTTATTCGACCGTGTCGCAGGCAAAGATGGAGCTTCTGTTGCATGTTCTCAAGGCCGAGGCGATGGACAGTGTACTGGTGTTTACCCGCACAAAGCACGGGGCGGACAAGCTTACGAGGCGTCTGGACCGCAAGGGCATTGCGGCAACGGCCATTCATTCCAACAAGAGCCAGTCCCAGCGATTGAGGTCCCTTGAGGCCTTCCGACGCGGGAAGTTCCGCGTGCTGGTAGCCACCGACATTGCGGCCCGCGGCATTGACGTGGATGGGATTTCCCATGTAATCAACTTCGATATGCCGCGTGATGCCGAGGATTATGTCCACCGGATTGGGCGCACAGGCAGGGCTGGATTGTCGGGGAAGGCGCTAACGTTCGTCACTGGCGAGGACCGTGACATGGTGAGACGGATCGAGCGCTTCACGGGTCGTGCTGTGGCGACCGGGGAGTACCCCGGATTCAAGGCGGCGTCCGTTCAGTGCGTGCCTGTGCGGAGTGGGAAGCGAACAACCGGCCTTGGACCTTCCACTCCGGGCAACGGGACACGTGGATTTAGGAAGGATGGAAGAAGGAAGCCACTCGCGTTTGCCTCAAAGAAAAAGCGCGGTCGAAAGATGGAGTTTTATTCATCTGCCCGGTCTTGGGAAAACAGGTAGGGGGGCCTGCAGAGGGGCTTGACACGAAGCGGAAAAAGTCGTATGATAAACAAAGAAGCCAGTTTTTGGCTTTTTTGTTGCAAATGAGGAAACCGCAGAGACGAATATAGTTTCCAACGTAGCTTACCTTTCCAAGGTACATATGTTAAACAATAGCACCTTGGAAAGGTAAGTCACAGCAAAAGGGAACCCAGCTCTATGCCCGAGATCCACGAAAAAGACAGAATCCTTAACTCGGCCGAGGACAAGTTCCTCTCCCAGGGCTTTTCGAAAGTGACCGTCGACGAACTTGCCGCCGACCTCGGCATGAGCAAGAAAACGATCTATAAATTCTTCCCCAGCAAGGAAGATATCATGCGGGCAATCATGCGCATGATCATGAAACGCATCGAGAGGCAAGTCACAACCATTGTCGAATCCGATCAACCCTTCGAACAAAAATTCACTGAATTCCTCGGCATGCTCGCGCGGCTCACAAGCCGAATCGGAAAGCAGTTTCAGAAAGACATCAAACGGCACATGCCGGAGCTTGAGCGGGAAATGGAGACCTTCCGAAGGGAAAAAGTCTTCGGCAAGCTGATCCCTCTGTTCCAGCAGGCAAAAGCGGAGGGATTCCTCAGGGAAGATTTGAACGTCGAAATCTTTATGTTGGTGTTCACAAACGCTGTCCAGGGCATCATGACTCCTTCTGTTCTCGCCATGCACTCATTCTCCGCCGAGGAAGCGTTCAGACAAATATTCAGAGTTCTCTTCGAGGGCATTTTGACTAACGACGCCCGACAACGATTCAATTTCTTTACCCCATCTCAAGGACGTTTATGAAATACGCTATCACCGTACTCCCTCTGCTCCTCTTCCTGAGTGCTTGTTCGGACTCTTCCCATTCGTCGATCACTGCCACCGGTACCCTGGAGGCCACCGAAGTGACCGTCAGCGCGCAAGTCAACGGTCTGATTGAACACGTTCCCGTTCAGGAGGGTGACCTCGTTTGGCCCGGCGATACCCTCGCCGTCATCGACCGGTCAGAATGGACCCAGCAACTCCGTCAAGCCGAAGCCAACCTTGCCGCGATGGAAGCACAGTACATGCTCGCGATGGAAGGCCCGCGGAGAGAAGACGTTGCTCAAGCCGAGGCCCACTATGAAAGCGCGAGGAACGATCTGAAACGCATGGAAGAGCTGTTTGACTCAAAGGCTGTGACGGCCAAACAGCTCGAGGACGCCCGGACCCGTTACATCCTTGCAGAACAGAGCCTGAGAAAACTGCGCGAGGGCACGCGTCCCGAAGAGCGAGCGCTCGCCCGCGCGCGACGCGACCAGGCCGAGGCCGCTGCGGCAGTTCTGCGGAAAAAGCTGGCCGATTGCACCATCACAGCTCCCCGTGCCGGCACGATTACGAATCGCTTCGTTGAACCCGGCGAACTGGTGGGCCCTGGTGCAGCCATCGTACGCATCGCTGATCTCACGGATCTCACAATCAACGTCTATGTGCCCGAAGCAGACCTGCCCCGCATTCTGCTTGGTCAAAAAGCCGAGGTCAGAGTCGATGCATTCAAGGAGCGGGTGTTCGAAGGGCGGGTTGTGCACATTTCTCAGTCTGCGGAGTTCACGCCGAAGAACATCCAGACAAAGGACGAGCGCGTAAAGCTGGTGTTCGCTGTCAAGGTCCGCGTTCCGAACCCGGACGGAACCTTGAAAGCGGGACTCCCCGCCGATGTCGCCCTTCCCACGGACAACACCCGATAATGGACGCCGTTCGACTTAATGCAGTGACGAAGGTTTTCCGCGAAGAAGGCCAGCCCGATCTTGTGGCGGTGGACAACCTGTCGCTGTCCATTCGCAGAGGCGAGATCTTCAGTCTGGTCGGTCCCGACGGCGCAGGGAAGACCACCACGATCCGCATGATGTGTGGAGTCCTTTTCCCCACCTCGGGTTCCGTGGAGATTCTGGGGCTCGATCAGCGCTCCCACCACGAAGCAATTAAGCACAAGATCGGATACTTGAGCCAGAAGTTCAGTTTGTACGGCGACCTCACGGTCGATGAAAACATCGATTTCTTCGCTGAAATCCATCGAATGAAGGATTTCCGGAAGCGGAAGGAGGAACTGCTGGATTTCATGCGGCTGACCCCGTTCAGGGATCGGCTCGCTGAGCGTCTTTCCGGTGGTATGAAGCAAAAGCTGGCCCTGGCTTGCACGTTGATCCACACGCCGGAAGTAATCTTTCTCGATGAGCCCACCACGGGCGTGGATCCCGTTTCCCGGAGAGATTTCTGGAAGATCCTATCGAATGTGCTGAAGTCCGGGATCTCCATTGTCATGGCGACGCCCTACCTGGATGAGGCTGAACGCTCGGCTCGCGTAGCCCTCCTGAACAAGGGACAACTCCTGCTTGTGGACACGCCGGAAAAAATCCGTTCCTCCTTCAATCACCCTGTGCTCGAGATTATTGCCGACCATCCCCGCGAGGTTCTCCACATCCTTCGGAACATTCCCTCGATTCGGAGCGCGCAGCTCTTTGGCGATCGTTTGCATGTTGTTGCCGAGGAGGGCGCCGGTATCCGGGATGTCCTCGAAAGCGAGCTTCGGTCCCGGGGAATCTCGGCCCGGAGTATTCGTCGCGTCGCCCCTTCACTCGAAGATGTCTTCATTTCCCGCATTTCCTGAGGTTCCTATGCACAAACGACACGTGATACTAGTTCTCACAACACTTCTCGCACAAGCGGCCTTCTCGCAGGGTTTGACACTTGCGGAGGCGATCCAAGAAGCCCTTGCGCGGCATCCTTCCTTGCGGATTGCCGAAGCGCGCACCCTGGCGGCGGAAGAGCGAACCAGCGAGCTTCGAAGCGGCTTGTTCCCCCAAGTACGCTTCACCGGCCGCGCGGTTCTGCTGAGCGACGTTCCTGAGTTCACCGTACCGTTCCTCGGTCCGACCCCCCTGTTTCCCTCAATCACCAAGAACTACGGCACGCGGCTGTCTCTTCAGCAAACACTGTTTACCGGATTCCGCCTGAGGAGCTCGATTGATGCGGCGGATGCAAATGAGGCGGCAGTACGCTATGAATATCAGCGCGAGAAGTCGGATCTGATTGTCAACGTCACCGCGGCGTATTGGAACGCCTCTCGCGCCTCTCGACTGGAAGAGGTCTTGCGTCAATCGGTCGAACAAGTCTCAGCCCACCTGAATGACATTCGGAGCTACGAGCACCAAGGCCTCGCAACGGCCGCAGACATTCTCAAAGTGGAGACTCGGTTGTCCGATATTCGCGTGAAGCTTATCCAGGCGCAAGGTGCTCTGAAGATCGCTCAGATGACGCTCAACAGCCTCATGGGTAGGGCGCTCGAAACGCCTGTCGCACCGTCGGACGACCCCGTGGCGATGGATGAAGCTGGTTTGCCCGGCTCCCTCGATGAAGCCGTGCGGATTGCCCGAGAGCGTCGGCCGGAGATCGGCGCAGGGCGGGAGCGGCGTGCGATGCAGGAAGCAATGGTCACCGCAGCAGCGGGGGGATGGTATCCATCAATTGTCCTGGCCGCCAACGTGGATTACGCGCGGCCAAATCCGAGGGTCATTCCACCCGAGGACCGCTGGTACAGGACGTGGGATGTCGGCGTTCAGGTACAATGGAATGTCTGGGATTGGTTTGCGACGGCCTCGCAAACAGAACAGGCGCGGGCGCAGTTGTCGCAGGCCGAGGCGGTATTGGTACAGGTGACGGACGCCGTTGTGCTTGAGACGGCGCAGAGCTTCTTTTCGCTGAAGGAGGCGCGGGAGCGCATTGAGGCCTCGCGATTCGGGGCGAGGCAGGCACAGGAGAGTTACAGGATCACCCACGAGAAGTTCAGGCAAGGGCTTGCCACGAGTTCGGACCTGCTGGACGCGGAGGTCGCGCTCCTTCAGGCGCGCACGACCGAAGCAAATGCCTTAGCTGAATTTGCGGTGCAGCAGCAAAGATTCAGAAAAGCGCTCGGGATTCTAGAATGACTCAGGAACTGCACAATGAGCACGCCGTGGTTGTCGAGGGACTGACGAAACGATTCGGCAATTTCGTGGCCGTTGACTCGATGAGCTTCAACGTGAAGCGAGGCGAGATTTTCGGATTCCTCGGTCCGAACGGTGCGGGGAAATCGACGACGATCCGCATGCTGTGCGGCCTTCTTGGTCCGACCGAAGGCTCGGCGCGCGTGGGTGGGTACGACATTTCCACGGAACCCGACAGGGTGAAAGAGAACATCGGGTATATGTCGCAACGTTTTTCACTCTATGAAGATCTGACCGTGGAAGAGAATATCAGGTTTTATGGCGGGATCTACGGCCTCGAGGGTGCTCAGTTCGAGGAACGCAGGCAGTGGGCAATCGAAATGGCAGGATTGAGGGGAAAGGAAACTGCCCTGACGCGGACTCTTTCGGGAGGGTGGAAACAGCGGCTGGCACTTGGATGTGCCGTTCTGCATCAGCCGCCGATCGTGTTTCTGGACGAGCCTACAGGAGGCGTGGATCCCGTTTCACGGAGGGATTTTTGGGACCTGATCTACAATCTGTCTTCCGAGGGAACGACGGTTTTCGTCACCACCCATTATCTTGACGAGGCGGAGCACTGCAACACCATCGGGCTTGTGTATGCCGGCCGGCTCATAGCGCTGGGGTCTCCAACCTCTCTGAAAAGCAAACTGGAGAGGTATGCAATTTATGAGGTTGTTTCCGAAAATCCCGTGGATGCCATGGACCTGCTCCAGAAGCAACCGTGGGTGGCGGAGACGTCCATTTTCGGATCTGCGTTTCACGTCAGTACCGACGCTTCCACCGGGTCGGACGCGGAAATCCGAAGAACGCTGGAGCAGGGAAATATCGGGATTTCGAGAATCCAGAGGATTTCTCCGTCGCTGGAAGATGTGTTTATACAGTTGATCGCTGAAGAAAGCGAGAAGTAAGAAGAAGCAAGAACAGCCATGATCCACGCAAACATCGTTCCTATCTTCAAGAAAGAATTCCGCCAGATCAGACGTGATAAACGGGCGCTGGGGATTCTGGTGTTCTTGCCGGCGTTCATGCTGGTGATGGTGGGCTATGCGCTGAATTTCGACGTGAAACACCTTGCTGTTGCCGTCACAGATCTGGACCGGAGCGCGCTGAGCCGCGAGCTGGTGGAGCGGATGACCCAGTCGGAATATTTGGAACTGCACCACGAGGTTGAGGCCGCGGAAGATATCGACCCCCTCCTTGAATCCGGCTCTGCGACGATCGGTCTCGTCATCCCGGCCGGATTCTCTAACGATCTCTTGTCGGGAAAAGAAGCCCACCTACAGGTGCTGATCGACGGGTCCAATTCCAACACAGGCTCTGTGGCGCAAGGATACATTTCCCTCGCCGTCAGGGACTTCTCGAACCGCGTGGCGATGCGGTGGCTGGAAACACGCGGGGTCTCCGTACCCATCGCGATCCTGCTTGAACCGAAACTCTGGTACAACCCCGAACTGAAATCAGCGAAATTCCTGGTGCCGGGGTTGTTTGGACTCATCCTCATGATCGTAACAGTCATTTCAACCTCGCTTTCCATTGTCCGTGAAAAGGAGATGGGAACCATGGAGCAGTTAAAAACATCGCCGCTGGGGTCGAATGAGATTATCCTCGGCAAAACCATCCCCTATCTCCTGATTTCCCTCGTCGCGGCTACCATCATTATGATTGTCGGCTGGTGGCTGTTTGACGTCACGATTAAAGGAAGCATTCCGCTCCTCTATCTGGCCGTTGTCCTCTTTCTGCTCGGAGGGCTGGGACAAGGGATCCTGATATCCAATGTGGCTCATACCCAGCAGGTTGCATTCATCATGTCCGTGTTCAGCTCTTTGTTGCCGAGCTTTCTGCTTTCCGGCTTCGTTTTTCCTATCAACAGCATGCCGGGATTTCTGCAGGTCATTTCCAACGTGATCCCCGCGAAGTTCTTTCTTGTGATCGTGCGGTCAATCATTATGAAGGGCGTAGGAGTCGCTCCAATCTGGGAGCAGTTCGCGTATCTTGCGATGTTCGCATTTGCCACAATCGGTATCAGCGCTGTTCGCTTGCAGCGGGAGTTGAGTCGATGAAGGCTGTCAGGGAACTCTTGAGCAAGGAATTTCTTCAAATCCGTCGTGACAAGCGGATGCTTCCGCTTATTCTCCTGGCGCCGGTCGTCCAGGTTGTTCTGCTGGGCTATGCCGCCACAGTTGATGTGAAGAACATCCGGCTTGCGGTGTATGATGCGGACCGCAGCTCGGCAAGCCGTTCCTACGTTGAGCGGTTTACTGCCACGGGGTATTTCACGGTGATAGGGTATGTGGATGATCCTCGCGAACTTGGCGCAGTGCTGGACAGGGGGGGAGCCACGCTGGCTGTGCATATTCCGAGGCACTTCGCCCGCGACGTTGGAACAGGCCGGCCCGTCCGCCTTCAGCTACTGGCCGACGGATCGGATGCGAATACGGCTAACATCAGCCTGAACTACGCGGCCCAAATCACAGCGGGGTATGCGGAATCGATCGTTACCGAACGGCTGGCGCGGATCGGCGGAATCAACGTCCCTCGCGTGTCAGCGGAAACGCGGATATGGTATAATCCGGATCTGCGGAGTGCGAACTACATGGTCCCCGGCGTCGTGGCCTTGATTCTGATGATCATCACCACGACGTTCTCGGCCGCGGCGATCGTGCGGGAGAAGGAAGCAGGAACGATCGAGCAGATCCTGGTGACGCCCATCAAGCCCTTTCAGTTCATTCTGGGAAAACTTCTGCCGTTCACGATTATCGGCATGGTGGAGGTTGGGCTTGTGCTGGGGGTGGCGGTGGCCTGGTTCAATGTGCCCCTACGCGGAAGCGTTGCATTGTTGTTTGGATTGTGCGGATTGTTCATCCTGACCACTCTGGGCCTAGGCCTTTTTGTCTCCACGATTTCGCGTACTCAACAGCAGGCCATGATGACGGCACAGTTCTTCATCTTCTTTCCGTTCCTGTTTCTTTCCGGATTCACGTTTCCCATTGATAACATGCCCCCGGTGATCCAGACGCTCACGTACGGCATTCCCCTCCGGTATTTCATCGAGATTGTCCGGGGATTATTCCTGAAAGGCGTGGGATTGGAGGTTCTCTGGCCTCAAGCGCTTGCGTTGCTGATTTTCGGTGTAGGGATTTTGGGGTTGAGTGTGGCGGGGTTCAGGAAAAGGCTGGGGTAAGAATGCTTGTCTGTGGACGCAGGGAAAGTGAGGAATGAGAAGCGAGATGTGAGAGAAGTGGCGGGTGCAGGACGAATGCCTGTGAACCGCCGTAGCATTGAGGCGGCTCCTGAGGCTTCTTACCTTCTTCCTTCTCTCTTCTCTCTTCTTACTTCATCCGGACTTGCTTCTCACCATTTTTTTTCCCACCTTCTTTCGGGGATTTCACCGATTGTTCCACAATAACCCATGGGGGGTTTTATGCGGGGGGTCGTCTTCTGTTTTTTCCTTTCTTTCCCATCCATCATTCATTCGCAAACGCTCCTCTCCGAGGATTTTGATTATCCTGCGGGTGAGAGTCTGACATCCCATGGTTGGACTGCCTACGGAGCAGCGGGGATCAATCCTGTCCTTGTCCATTCACCGGGTCTTGAATATCCCGGGCATCCCGGCTCGGGTGTGGGCAATGCCGCCCGGCTCTCAGGAATGGACGAAGATGTCCAGAGGACGTTTCCGATGCAGTCTGATAAAACCGTGTATGTGTCCTTTCTGGTGAATGTGCAGAACGCGACAACCGGGACGGTGGACAAACACTTCTTTCATCTCAACACGAGTCCGCAAATCGGCAGAGTCTATGCCCGGAGAACTTCGGGAGCGATTGCGTTCGGCCTGGAACATGGCGCAGAGGGTCCGGTATTTACCGATGCCATTTATGCGATGAACGCCGTTTACCTGATTGTGCTCAGATATGACCACGTTTCGGGCGCCGGGAACGACGCCGTTCGCTTGTATGTCTTTGAGAGCGGAATTCCCCCCGTCGAGCCTGCCGTGTCCACGCTCGGTCCCTCAAGGACAACGGGGACCGAGCCTTCATCGCTCTCGAGTGTGTCGCTCAGGCAGGCAAACTCCCCCGACAATGATTTCATTATCGATGGGATCAGGGTGGGTACGAGCTGGTCTGAGGCCGGTTTGCCGGTGGAACTCTCGCACTTCGGGGCAGCGACGAAAAGCGGCGCGGTGGAACTGCGGTGGAGGACGGAGTCCGAGGTCGCAAATTATGGGTTTGAGATAGAACGGCGGTGTATTGGAAAAGTGGAAAACTGCAATAAGGGAAATGAAGCGTCGACACATTCCATTGTTCCATCATTCCCTTATTCCAACTGGGGGACTGTCGGGTTTATGCAAGGCGCCGGAACCACCTCCTTGCCCCGAGAGTATTCGTTCACCGATAAACCCGGTGAACCCGGGCGTTACGCCTACCGTCTGAAACAGATCGACCTCGACGGAACGTTCACATGGAGCAGGGAAGTGATCGCGGATAGTGAGATCGAGAACGATGGGGACGTTGTGAGCTGTTATCCGAACCCGTTCAATGGCATCGTGATGTTCAGCCTGCGGGTGATGGAACCCGGAAGAGTGACGCTTAAGGTGTACGACGTGACGGGAAAGTCTATCGCAACGCTTCTGGATGAAGAAAAACTACCAGGGACCTATCGGTTCCCTTGGGACAGCGGTGATCGGACAAGCGGCGTCTATTATTCCGTTGCGCGATTCGGGGAAAGAATAGCTGTGCGAAAGGTGGTCTTGGTACGGTAGGATGTCTCTTAAAGACTTTAGGGTATGGTGAATTTATTTTTGTACCCGCAGCAAATTGACGATGCCTGCGGCGAGGAACAAAAGATTTGCCAGCCAGGCGGTAAGGACCGGATTGAGGTCTCCGTTGTAGCCGAATACCTGGCTCATTTTCATGAAGGCGAGATAGACGAATGTCGCGGCGAGGGAGATGCCGAATTCCACGGCCACGCCGCTCCGTCGCTTGTTGGAGGAGAAGGGGACGCCGAAGAGCACCACGATGAAGCTCGCGAACGGAAAAGCGATCTTGCTGTGATAATCCACGAGCCAGCGCGAGACCTCCTGACCCGCCCTCCGTTGTGCTTCAATAAATTCGCGCAATTCCGAAAAGTCCATCTCGTCGGGCTTTCTCTGCTTCTTCTCGATGTCTTCGGGCGCAAGGCCAAGGCGTCCCACCGGAAGCCGCGTGAAAGTCTCCAGGGTGTTCCCGTTCGCTCCGAATGTTCTGCGCGTCCCGCGCAGGAGCACCCATCCGCCGTCGTCCGCCGACCATTCCATCTGCTGTGCATCGAACCTGCGCAGCATGACCGTCAGATTCGTGTCGGCAAAGTCCTGGATGCTGATACGGTTTGCCAGCTTCAGATTGCTGTCATAAAAGCCGATGGAGGCAAGGCGTGTCGGTCCGTCCTGCAGATAAATGTTGAATCTGCTTGTGGTTCCGGAGACCCTTTGCAGATGTTTCCGTTCGATATCGAATTTTCTCTGATTGGCGTAGGGTACAACCCAGCCGTTAAAATAAATTCCTGCGAGGCTGACTGCCAGCGCCACGACGGCAAAAGGGGCTATGAAGCGGTACAAGCTGACCCCGCTGGATTTCATGGCGGCGAGTTCGTTTTGCTGTGAAAGTCTTCCTGTGACGAAGAGTGCGGCGAGGAGCATCCCTACAGGCGTCATGAGCTTGATGATCTCGGGCATGAAGTGAATATAGTACTCGACGATGATTCCGGCCTCGACACGGGCGTCGATGAAGTCGTCGAGCTTTTCCATGAGGTCGACGATGAGGAAGATGAGGAGAAACGCGACGAGACCGAAGAGGAATGTGATCGCGAACTGGCGCACGATGTAGCGGTCGAGGAGGGTCATGCCGGTGGTTCCTCTCCCTGTGTTCTCCATCGTCGCGGGATGAATCGTTGCAGGCCTGTCCAGTTGATTGTAAGACTCTCGCGGGCCATGCGGAAGGTCAGATACATGCCCAGAACGCCGAGCCCGATGTTGGCAATCCACATCCCAAGCCAGGGATCAACCAGTCCTCTGTCCGCCAGCTTTTCGCCGCCGATGAGGCAAGCCCAGTAGATCAGAAAAAAGCCCAGGCTCAGGCTGGCCGCGACCCCGAAGGTCCCGCGACGCGCCATGATGCCCAGCGGCGCTCCGATGAGCACAAAGATCACGCAGGCTACCGGAATCGCGTATTTTTTATGGATTTCCACGAGGTATTCGCGTTCAACTCTGCGATACTCCTTGATCCTGAACATATGCGACTGCAGGGTGTTTTTGACCATTGCGCTGTGGGGACCGGCGGCGTACAATCTTGGGTTCTGCCCCTTCGTTGCTTCCGGGGGCTGAGGACTATCCATCAACGCTGTGAGTTCCGACGTGAGGAAATCCGCCATCGTGCGTTCGTGTTGGCGGCGCAACGTGGTGAGGCTATCGACGCGTCTCATCATGTCTTGCGCGCTCAGCTCACGATCCCCGCGCTGAAATGCGCTTTCCTGCGATCGGTGAAAATCAAACCCCTCGGCATTCATGGCAATGCGGTGTTTTTGGAACCGTATCATGCGATACTGGCCGGTCCCCTGCTGGTAGAGCTCATGGATTTCACCGTCGAACAGATCCATGATGAGCTTGGTGTAATCGGGAGAGAACGAGACCACACCGCGCTGGGCGGTAATCGTGGCGTGGACCTCGGGACGCGTGTTGTCGAAGATCGTCACTCCTTCCAGGTCGTTCGAGTGCTCGAAGGTTTTCCGGGCGAGGATCGTGTAGCCGGTGATGTCCTGGGAAAACAATCCGGGCACAATCGACAGCGTGGGTTTCTTGCGCTGGATGTCCCGCGAAAGCGCGACAGCCTTGTGGTTGGTGTCCGGAAGCACTTCATTGTTGAAGCGAAGCAGAAGATAGAACACGACGAGGGATGCGGCTGCAACAGGAGCCATCATGCGGTACAGGCTCACACCGCCCGCCCTCATGGCCGTAATCTCATTCGTTGCCGACAGATTGCCGAATGCCATGAGTGTGGCGACAAGGACAGACATGGGAACGGCGAGCACGACCATCCATGCCAGGTTGAGCGCGATCACTTCGAGGATCACGCCCGCGCTCAGCCCCTTGCCCGCCAGCTGATCCATGAACTTCATGATGAACTGGAGGGTGAAAATTGCCATCAGGACCAGGACGGAGAAAACAAATGGAACGGCGTGGGCGCGGAGAATGTGGCGCCAGAGGATCAGCATGGAAGAAATGTACTGATCCGGTGTGCGTGAAACAAGTCTGAATGCAAATTCGAAATACGAAATACGAAATACGAAGCAAATATGAAATTCGAAATACGAAATACGAAACACGAAACAGATAGGAAATCCGAAATTCCAGCTTGTTTCGATATTCAAGTTCCGGATTTCGGATATTCGCTTCTCATTCAGAATTCTGATATATTTCCATGACCATGGGATCAAAATTCAAAGCGCCGGTCGAACGGGAGCTGTCGGAAGAGACGATCGATCGCGATCCGGTCCGTCAATTGAATGCGTGGTTGGAGGAGGCGAAGGCTACGCTGCTGAGGGAACCGTCCGCCGCGGCGTTGGCCACCGTCAACGGACGCGGAGCTCCTTCGGTCAGGATCGTCCTCGTGAAACGCGTGGAGGACGATGGATTGGTTTTCTTTACCAACTATGGAAGCCGTAAGGCGCTCGAGTTGGACTCAAATCCGCATGCGGCGCTTGTGTTTCACTGGGATCCGCTTGCGCGGCAGGTTCGCGTCGAGGGGACCGTTCAGAGAGTCGATCCCCAATTGTCCGCGGAGTATTTCAAGACGCGGCCGAGGAAAAGTCAGATCAGCGCCTGGATCTCTCCCCAAAGCCGCGTGGTGTCCGGGAGGCACGAGCTCGAGGATGCTTTCCGCCGGGCTGAGCAGGAATATGCAGGCAGGGAAGTTCCTCTTCCTCCGTTCTGGGGCGGCTACCGGCTCATTCCCTCGGTTTTCGAATTCTGGCAGGGAAGGGATAACCGCTTGCACGACCGTCTGCGTTTCACCCGTGAGGGCGGAGGCTGGTCCCTCCAGCGACTGGCTCCGTAAGCACGATGACTGCCGCCACAAAGGACCAACGACCCACCGTGCTTGTTGTGGAAGACGAGGACGTTCTGATTGAACTCTTGCGCGGCATGCTGGAGGGTAACGGGTTTTCGGTTCTCACGGCCAGGGACGGCCTGGAGGGCATCAACATCTACCGCCGGCACAGGAAGAGAATATCCATCGTCCTTACAGACATGGGGCTTCCCATGAAGGGCGGTTGGGAGGTTCTTGAGGAGGTTCTGAAGATCAACCCGAAGGCCAAGGTGATCTGTGCCAGCGGGTTTCTTGACACTGCCGTTCGGGATGAGATGATTGCAGCGGGCGCCGTGGAATTCATTCAGAAACCCTATGCATACGATTCTTTGATTTCTCTCATGCGCCGGATCCTCGCCGAACAGGGGTAATTCCTCGCTGTTTCCGCACGCTCCCATGTCTCTTTTTGCAATTCAATCGTGTTTTTGCTAAGTTTCACCCATCCAGCCACAAGTCACAATCGGAGAGCTCCACCGTCAGTTGTTACGGATACTAATCTGATTCCGTTTTCGTCTTGCTCCGATTGTGTGTGAGTACATCCCTCGCTCCATATCCGGCTGTTTCGGGAAGTTTCCTCCTCGCAGGTGTGGTTCTCTTCTGCCTTTTCCTGTGGGATACAGGATCGCGCCCGGCACAGGCGAGCGAACCCTCTGTTCCCGCCTTTGCCTTGATGGTACAGGACACGACGCGGCCGGGAGGAACGGGCAAGATCAGCCGCCGCGCAAGGGCGGTGCAGCGACGCATGGGCCTTCGGGATACCACTGCCACCGTCATTGATTCGACCATCCGCCAGATCCTTGTCGCCACACGGGACTCGTCAGCCCGGCTCGAACAGTTTCATCACGCCAGAAAAGATCCTCCGGCTGTCGACCCCCTCCTGCCGTCCCCCCATGCGCTCTACCTGAAAGAGCCGCCCATGGTCCGCACCGCAGAAACGCTGGACTCCGCGGCGTACGTTTATCGCATCAGCAAGGTGGTGGGTGCGGAGGAAATCAGAATCCCGCTTACGATGAGACTCGACGACTACCGCAGAGTCAGGCTCGCACGGTCTATCCGTCAGTACTGGCAGGCGTTGACGCGGCAGAGGGAGGAGGAGGAGAAAAAAAAACAGGGTCTTGGGGAAGTGCTCGGACAGTTGACCAATATTGAGATCCCTGTTCCTAAAAATCCCCTTTTCAGCATCTTTGGAAAGAATCAGATCCGTATCCAGATCAACGGTTCAGTGGACATCCACGGAGCGTTCCGCAATACAGAATCGGACCAGAGGACGAACAACATTCTTGATCAATCGCGCAGTGAGCCAGATTTCGACCAGCAGGTGCGTGTCGGTGTACGCGGAGAGATCGGTGATAAATTGCGTATTGACGCCGACTGGGACACAGAGCGAACCTTCGAATATGAGAATCAGCTCCGGGTGAAGTATACGGGGTACGAGGACGAGATTATCCAAAGCGTGGAGGCGGGGAATGTGTCGTTGCAAACGAACTCTTCGTTTGTTACGAGCAGCCAGGCTCTCTTCGGCGTGAAGGCCGGTATGCAGTTCGGTCCGCTGAAGCTGACGGCGCTTGCATCACAGAAGCGGGGCCAGCCGAAGGAGATTTCGGTTTCCAGCGGTCAACGATCCACGCCGTTCGAAAAGAAGCTCTATGAATACTCACGCGACCACTTTTTTGTCGATACGCTCTACCGTGCCCACTACGAGGCGGCATACAAAAAACGCCCGCTGGAAGTGGATCCGGCCGTGCAAATCCTGGATCTCGAGGTTTGGGTATCAAAAGTCGAATCCGTGTTCGATCCGACCGATCGCGACGCTGTGGCGTTCATCAGCAGGGACAGTGTACTCTTCTACCAGAACAACCGGGCGGCGCGAGGGAGTGAGATTGTGACTCTGCCCGGAATTGTCGAAGTCGGCAGGTTCAAGAAGCTTGTTCAGAACGTGGATTTTACCTGGAATCCCAACCTGGGCACGATCTCGTTGAACAAGGCAGTCCAGCCCGCGCAGATCATTGCCGTGGCGTACACGCTCCCCCCCAATATTGATATCGGAACGTTTGAATCCAAGGACACGGCGAGATCCCTTCCGCTCATTCTGAAACTCGTCAAACCCAAGAACCTGCATCCTGGCATGCAACCGGCATGGGACCTGATGCTCAAGAACATCTATTCATTGGGGGGGAGGGACATCTCAAGCGAGAATTTCAATCTTCAGATCAACTACCGCCTGTCGGGCGGTAATCCGCTCGATGTTATCGAGGTCAATGGGAAGTCGATCAGCCTTCTCAATCTGTTCGGGCTCGACCTGTACAACAACGACACCGGCGCTGAGGGGGAGGATAAGAGGTTCGATTTTGATCCGGGGGTCACGATCGACACGAAACGCGGGGAGGTGGTGTTCCCGACGCTGGAACCCTTTGCGGAGAACATCCGATCACGGTTTGAGGAACTGTTCGCGCCGGGCACGCCCCAGGAGCGTGCGGCTGTGCGCGCGCTGGCGGATTCGTTCGCGGTGGATATTCTTTATGATACAACCTACAACGGGGCACAGACCAGCAAAGTGGAGCGCTTCACGATTGAAGGCTCGATCATTTCCAGTACACAGTCAAAGTTCAATCTGGGGTTCAACGTGGCCGAAGGGAGTGTCAGCGTCCGGGCCGGCACCACAGAACTGAAACGGAACGAGGATTACACGGTGGATTACCTGACAGGAACAGTCGTCATTCTCAATCCGGTCTACCTTGTCCCCGGCACCAACCTTCAGATCAACTACGAGGCGAACGATCTGTTTCAGCTGGCGTCCAAGGCACTTCTCGGTGCGCGGGCTGAATTACAGATGAGTAAGACCTCACAGTTGGGCTTCACGATCATGAACCTGAATCAAGAGAGCTTGAACGACAAGGTTCGTCTGAACGAGGAGCCGATCAGCAACACGATCATGGGGTTTGACGGCGGTACAACCGTCCAGCTTGACGATATTACGCGTGCGTTGAACTGGCTGCCGGGCATCAGGACCAACGCGCCGTCGAGCATCACGCTCCGCGGAGAGGCCGCGTATATGCTTCCAGATCCGAACACGCGCAAGAGCACGATCAGTCAGGACGGCGACGTGGGGGTGGCGTACATCGACGATTTCGAGGGTGTCCGGCGGACCATTCCTCTGCAGATTGGGGATGGTGCCTGGAGAGACGCCAGTCCGCCGGCCTACATCTCGACGATTGATCCGTATGCGGTTCCGCCCAATGGCTTCATTGATCTCTCGAATCCTCTCGTTCGTCAGAACCTCCTCCCCGACACGTCAAAAATGGAGTTCAAGGCCCGTCTGGCCTGGTTCAACATCCTTCCCATCGACGTCCTGGTCTCCGAGATCTGGCCGACGAGGCAGACACGGTCAGCGGCGGAGGACAACGTAACGACACTGAATCTGTTCTTCCGCCCGTCTGCCCGCGGCGCATTCAACTATTCGATGAATCTGGAGGACAGCCTGTACGCCCAGCCGGCGAAGGGATGGGCCGGGGTCATGCGTCCTCTGAGCACCATCACGGCCAACCTCCTTGATGAGAACATCACATTCATCGAGATGTGGATACGAGTGGAAGAGGAGGCGCCGGGGGCACGCCTGAATATCGATTTGGGTACCGTCAGCGAAGATGTAATCCCCAACCGGATCCTGAACACCGAAGACGGATTGGGCGGGAGGATCAAAACAGGCGTGATGGATATTTCGTCGGATTTGGGATTGGATATGCTGTCGGATGCGCAGGAAAGGGTGGCGTTTGCCGCGTTTGTGGCAAAATATCCGGAGTTCAACGGCGATCCCTCCGGCGATAACTATGTCAGGGAGGTCCAGGGATCGTTCGATCCGGAGGATTATCTGGGCAAACATGGTACGGAGGGAAATTACGTCGCAAGTGCCCAGGGCGGGCAGTATCCGGATACGGAAGATTTGAACAACAACAATGTTGTCGATCGTGCGGAGAGCTATTTTGAGTATGAAATTGATCTCGACACGACAAGCACGGGGTTCAAGAAATACGTGACCGGCGGGGAGCCGGGTACCGGCTGGTATCAACTCCGCATTCCGATCAAGGAATTCACACGTCAGGTGGGAACACCGTCACTGACCAACGTCGAGACCATGCGGATGTGGGTGACGGGTGCCGAGAAGGACCTCCATGTGAAGGTAACGGAGTTCAACCTCGTAGGGAATCAGTGGGAAAAAGTGGATAAGAACGACGATGATTTCCGGCTGAGCAATGTCGGCATCGAGGAAAATCCCTCTTACACGTCGCCTCCGGGTGTGAGGCGTCCTCTGGACCGAACGCGGCCTGATCAGGTCATCGAAGGCAACGAGCAGTCGTTGGCGATGCAGATCACGAATCTGGCAGACGGACAATCCAAGCGTGCCTTCAAGAAGCTCATTGCAAGGCCGCTCGATGTGCTGAACTACCGGACCCTGAAGCTGTTCGTTCACGGCGATGAACGTCCCGGTTTTTACATGCAGTATGTCGACACCTCGAACTACGACGCGGAGTTTTTCTTCCGTTTCGGCTCGGATTCTCTGAACTACTATGAATACCGGGCGCCCATCAGGCCGGGATGGCACCCTGCAAACTGGATCACGATCCGGTTCGCGGATTTGACGGCCTTCAAGTTGGACCGCGACAGCGCCACGGCGATCGTTTCGGTTCCCGTCCCCGGAGGGCCTGATGGCGCCGTGTACCGCGTATTCGGCAATCCTTCGCTGAACCGCATCACGGAATTGGTTCTCGGAGTCGAGAACCCCGCGGGGAAAGGCACGACGGTGGTCAATGGAGAAGTGTGGGTCAACGAATTACGTCTTTCCGACGTGGACGATACACCGGGGTGGGCATACAGGGCGGACGCGACGATCAGGTTGGCCGACGTGGCGACGATTGGCGTTGGCTTGACACGACGCGATCCGTTTTTTCACGGACTTGAACAGCATTTTGGCTCGCGGATTGACGAGCGCAACTGGTCGGTTAATACCCAGGTGGCTCTTGAAAAATTCCTGCCTTCAAGCTGGACCGGATCGCGCGCGACATTCACGTACAGCCATTCCGAAGGGCTCAGCACACCGCGCTATGTTCCGGGAACGGACATTCTGGTGGACAAAGCGGCGCAGAGAACCTCGGATCGTGCTGTCTCCGAGGGGGGATCAGGGGAGGAAGCGGAACGTCGGGCCTCTGCCGTGCAAACGGAAGCCCAGACGCTGAATATCACCGAGTCGTATGCATTTCCGGCGCTCCAGCTGAAAATTCCCTCAAACTTCTGGCTGGTCGAAGAGACTATTAACAAAATGAGTTTCTCCTACTCCTATTCCAGCACGGAGCGACGAACCCCGACGACCGAACGATTCCGTTCCTGGGCATGGAACTTCCGGTTGAACTACGGACTCCAGTTCGGTTCAGAGAACTCCATCCAGCCGTTTTCGCCCTTGGGAGAGTTTTTTCTCTTCAGTCCTTTCAAAGCAGTACGGCTGTTCTATCTGCCCCGCAACCTTACGCTGGCAACTACTTTTGCGCGATCGCGCACGCGCGAACGCATCCGGGGACAGTCCTCGGATCGTCCCGTGGTGCGAAATTTCGAATCCACGCGGCAGATGTCCTTTTCGTGGCCGCTCGTGGACGGAGGATACATCAATCCGACCATTGATTATTCCGCCGACGTCACGAGCAGTCTCGTCCATTTCGAACTTGATCAGTACGGACGACAACGATCTCTCTTTGAGATCATAGGGGATATGTTCGGAGGAGCAGGTTTGATCGACTTCGGATTGAACCGTTCATTCCGACAGAATGTCGCCCTGAGCACAAGGATGGTCGTACCGGGGATTTGGAAACTCGACAAGATTCTCTCCCCTTCGTTCCGCTATTCGAGCACCTACGACTGGGTGAACTCTCTCCAGGCAGGTCCATTGGGCCGCTCGGCGGGACGAAACGTCTCATCGTCCGCTTCCCTCGATATCAATCTGAGAGTACTGGGCGACGAGATCTGGCCTCCGCAGAGCCCTGCGGCTCCCGCGGACACGTCAGGCCTGGGCATCGGCCGGAGGATTGATCAGATCTCGCGCATTCTGATCAAATTCCCCTTCTTCGATTGGGATCGACTCACTCTGTCGCTAACCCATTCCAACTCCGCCCGTAACAGCGGTGTGGTGGGGAACACAGGATTCCTCAATGTGTTCGGTCGCGTGCCGTTCATTCAGGGATCCTCTGCCCGGCACGGACCCTCGCTCCTCTACCAATTGGGCTTGTCCTCGGATCCCCATGGCGACGTCGTGATCGGTACCAAGGGGACGTTTCCGTTCTTCACGGGTTCGTCGCGTCCGGGACTGCGGGCTCCGAACGGGACCTTATCCGATATCTATTCCCAAACCAACAATCTTTCCATGCGTACCTCACGCCGTCTTTGGCAGGGTGCGCGCCTGGACCTGAACTGGACGCTGGGATGGTCCTACAATCTGAACCGCACCATCAGAACGGATTCGGTTGGAGTTCCCACGGAGGTCAGCCGCACAGTGACGGGAGAGCTGTCCCGGTCGTTCATCACGTTCCCGAACAGCTCAATCTTCAAACTGTTCAAGACGGGCATTGCGGAGGTCAACAAGCGCTTCGAGTTTCTCAAGGGAAATCTCGCAGACCGGCGCGGCGAGGATCTGAAGTTGATTCAGGCATTCGAGGAGGGCATGGAGGCGGTTCCGTTCGGCAAGAACCTGATCAGCGCCCTAATGCCCCGACCGAACTGGTCCATCCGTTGGGATGGGCTGGAAAAGCTTCCGCTCTTTTCCGGATTTGCATCCAGCGTCGCCCTGGATCACTCCTACAGCTCTACATTCCGCCGCCGTTGGCGCTTGACCCCCACCGGAGGAGAGGTAACGGAATCCGAGAGTGTCGTGTACGGCTTCACGCCTCTCGTCGGCATCACGGTTACCTTCAAGCCCGTGGGCAACGGCAACCTGACCGGAAACATCCGGTTCAGTTCAACAACGTCGTATGATCTCTCGCCGGCCATTCAGACTATCAGCGAATCACATGCCAACGATATTACCATCTCCGCCAATTATTCACGGCGGGGTTTTGAGTTCCCGTTCTTTGGACTTTCCTTGTCGAACGATCTTGATGTCAGCTTTTCCTACAGCTATTCGAAGAACAACAGGCGGGTGTACGATTTCAGCCGGCTGTTCTTCAAGGAGGATGGCGATCCCCTCGGTGGAACGGTCCGAACGATCATCGAACCACGCATCCGCTATATTCTGAGTTCCCGCGTCACTGCTTCGATCTACTACAAGTACACGCGTCTGAAACCCGACGAAGGTGGCTCCCTTATTCCCGGGTCGACAATCAACGAGGGCGGCCTGGACATTCGCGTGCAGATATCCTAAGGTTCCCGGAGCCTGACTTTGCCCCCGAAGCGTCTTGTCTCCAGCCCGTTGGGGCGGGGCGGAGTGTCGGATGATGTTGTCCCAATCCTCAATTATCCGTAGTTTGTTTCTTCCATGACTGCTCTGAAGCGCAAGATCCTCTGGGTCGATGACGAAATCGACTTGTTAAAAGCACACGTTCTCCTGCTGGAGCAGAAGGGGTATCAGGTGGAGACGGCCACCAACGGTGAGGACGCCATCCAACTCGTCCGTACAGGGGGGTTCGACCTCGTGTTCCTGGACGAAATGATGCCCGGCCGGGGAGGGCTCCAGACGTTGGCCGAAATGAAGGATATTGCGCCGGCCCTTCCGGTTGTGTTGATCACCAAGAACGAGGCTGAAAGCCTGATGGAGGAGGCAATCGGCGTGAAGATCAGCGATTACCTTACCAAACCGGTCAACCCGAGCCAGGTGCTTGCCGCCGTCAAAAAGATTCTCGAAGCGAAGAAGATTGCCGGGGAAGCAGTGTCGCGCGATTATATCCAAGAATTTCGCAACATCACTTTTCGCCTGAACGGACCGATGGACGATCGGGACTGGCGGGAGCTCTATCAGAAGATCACCGTGTGGGACGTGGAACTGGATGCGCATCCGGACCTGGGTCTTCGCCAGACGCTGCAGGATCAGAAACGGGAGGCCAATGCCGCGTTCGCCCGTTTCATTGAACAGTCCTATCGCGGGTGGCTGGAAACATCTCCCCCGAACAGGCCCGCTCTTTCCGTTGACCTTATCGAGCGATACGTCCTGCCTCACATCACCGGCCGGTCCCCGGTCTTGTTCCTGGTGATCGACTGTCTGCGGCTCGATCAGTGGCTCATCATGGAGGAAATGCTGAGGGAGCACTACACCATCGAACGCGATCTCTACTACAGCATTCTTCCCACCGCGACGCCCTACTCCCGGAACGCGATCTTCAGCGGACTGTTTCCGCTCGATCTCGAGCATCGGTTTCCGGATCTTTGGGGAGCAGGAGGGGACGATGAAAAGAGCCGAAACCGAGATGAGCACCTCCTGCTGGATAGCCTCCTCGAGCGGAAGAAGGTCCCGGGAAAGCCGGAGAGCAAATACCTGAAGATTCTCGATGCGGAATTCGGAAGGCAGGTGGAGCATAATATTCTTTCTTATCTGTCTGGCAGACTGACGGCCATTGTGGTGAACTTCATCGACATGCTTGCTCATGGCAGATCGGATTCTCCGCTCTTGAAGGAGATCGCTCCCGACGAGCCGGCCTATCGATCGTTGACCAGGGCCTGGTTTCAGCATTCGTCCCTTTTTGCCATGCTCAGAACCCTGGCCGGTCAGAAGAATGTGACGATCGTGATTACCACGGATCATGGCAGTATCCGATGTTTGCGGGGATCGAAGATCATCGGCGACCGCGAGGCATCGACCAATCTCAGATACAAGTACGGCCGGAACCTCAAGGTGGATGACCGTCAGGCCGTGTTTGTGAAGAATCCGGCAGATTTCAAACTGCCCCGGGGAAGCGTCACGACCAACTACGTCCTTGCGCGGGAAGACTACTATTTTGTCTTTCCCACCGACTACCACCGGTATCTCAATCAGTATCGCGATAGCTTCCAGCATGGCGGGATTTCCATGGAAGAAATGATTCTGCCCGTCGCCACGCTTCGGCCAAAACCCGCATGACAGGACGATATCGAACGACGTCTGAAGGAGAGACGCGAAAGGTGGCAGCGGCTTGCGGGGCCGAACTGCGACGCGGCGATGTTGTGGCCCTGTACGGAGACCTCGGTACGGGAAAAACCCAATTCGTCAAGGGTCTGTGCGAAGCATTCGGGGTTTCCGAAAACGTTTCCAGTCCGACCTTTGTACTTCTCCACCGATACCGCGGACGCGATCGGAGTGGCAGGGAATTGTTCATCCATCATCTTGACCTCTACCGGGTAGGGTCGCCCGAAGAAGTGCTCGACCTCGGGTATGAGGAGCTGTTCTTCGGCGATGGACTTGTGGTCGTGGAGTGGGCTGAGCGCCTTGGTCCGCTCCTTCCGCCGCGCCGCATTGATGTTCATCTTACTGCGGGGGTGGGCGAGAACGACCGCGAAATTATCATCGAGCGTGTGATCACCGCTACGCAGGGTGCAAGGGTGGGCCGATGATTGTTCTGGGTCTCGAGACGGCATCTCCGCTCTGTTCCGTCGGCATTGCCGATGAGGCCGGCCCGCGTGCAGGGGAGTCAGTACCGTTGTCAACCGTTCATTCCGAAAAACTTCCTCCTCTGATCCGCTCGGTTCTCGCCAAAGCGCGGATTTCCCTGCGCGAGGTTGGTGCGATTGCAGTGTCTTCGGGCCCCGGTTCATTCACGGGTCTTCGCATCGGGATGAGCGCGGCAAAAGGACTCTGCTTTGCCCTGAGGATTCCTCTGATCCCAATCCCCACGTTTTTCGCGGTCGCGGTCTCTGCCGCACAAAAGCATGCGGGAGCGGGGAAAATACTAGTGGCATTAGACGCAAAAAAAGGGGATTTTTATTGGGGGATGTTTACAGTGAGGGACGGCGCGGTCAGCCCGGCGGGAGAGGTGCTCCTCCGCCAGGCCGGCGAGCTCCGGGCCGAGGTGGAGCCCGTGAAGAGGCTTGTGGTTGTGACCGATTCGTCTGTGGTACGCGGGGAGCTTGGAAGTGGTGTTCTTGCCGTGGAGGAAGCCGAGGATCATTTTCGCGGGGATCTGATCGCGACTCTCGGGGTAGAGAAGGCAAAGCGGGGTCAGTGGAGTGATCCCGCTGTTGTTGAGCCGCTCTATTTGAAGAATTTTGTTCCGAAGCAACCTCGCTCTTCCACGTAACAAGGAAGGAGTAGACCATGGCGTGGTTTCGACGTTCAAAAGAAAACATCGTTTCCCAGGGAAAGAAGGAGACGCCGGACGGCCTGTGGACGAAGTGCGGGGGTTGCGGAGAGATCATTCACCGCCGTCAGCTTGAGCAGAATCTCTTCACCTGTGCAAAATGCTCGTTTCACTTTCGAGTCGGCAGCCGTGAATATCTCAATCTCTTGCTCGATGACGGTTCTTTCAGCGAGATGGACAAAAAGTTGCATTCCACCGACCCTCTCGGATTCGTGGATACAAAAAAGTACTCCGACCGGTTGAAGGAAACGATGAAGAAGACCGGGTTGACCGATGCGGTGAGGACCGGTACCGGGAAGATCGATAAACAACCCGTTGTTGTTGCCTGCATGGATTTTGCGTTCATCGGCGGGAGCATGGGGTCGGTTGTGGGCGAGAAGATCGCCCGGGCGATCAACAAGGCCATGAAGACGCGCCATCCTCTTATCATTGTCTCTTCCAGCGGCGGGGCACGCATGATGGAAGCGGCTCTCTCCCTGATGCAGTTGGCCAAAACCAGTGCCAAGCTTGCACAGTTGTCGGACGCCGGTGTTCCCTATATTTCGATTATGACCGACCCCACGACCGGAGGTGTGACGGCCAGTTACGCGATGCTGGGCGACGTCAACATTGCCGAGCCCGGTGCGCTCATCGGTTTTGCAGGCCCGCGCGTGATCAAGCAAACGATCGGCAAGGATTTGCCCAAAGGTTTTCAGCGCGCGGAATTTCTCCTCGAAAAAGGATTCCTCGATATGGTTGTTCACCGGAAGGAAATGAAAGAGACGGTTTCAAAGCTCCTGTCGCTTTTGGCTCACTAAACATGTATGAAGATACACATCCTTGGCGTACCCATGGATCTTGGTGCCGGCCGGCGCGGGGTCGATATGGGACCATCCGCCATCCGCATCGCCGGACTCAGTGAGAAGTTGATTGCCCTCGGTCACCAGGTAGCCGACGAGGGCGACATTAGCATCAAACCTCCCGAGCTTCAAAGAATCCGCAACGAAAAGCTCAAGTACCTGCCGGAAATCGTCCGCGCCTGTACCCTGCTTCACGGTAAAGTAGAAAAAGTGCTTTCCGCCGGCGGCTTTCCACTCGTCCTGGGCGGGGATCATTCCATCGCGATCGGGACGCTTGCGGGCATTGCATCGTACTGCCGCAAGCATCGGAAACGGTTCGGCGTGATCTGGATCGACGCACACGGCGATCTCAACACGCCGGAAACAACGCCGTCAGGAAACATCCACGGCATGCCCCTGGCCGCTTCGATCGGAATGGGAGCGATCGAGCTCACGTCCGTCGGAGGGGATTTTCGAAAGGTGGATCCCCGCGATGTGGTGCTGATCGGTACGCGGGATCTTGATGAAGGGGAGCGGAAGGTGATCAAACAGTATGGGATCAACATTTTCACGATGGAAGATA
The DNA here is from genome assembly GCA_022180565.1 of Bacteroidia bacterium. GTDB lineage: Bacteria > Bacteroidota > Ignavibacteria > UBA10030 > UBA10030 > JACQPU01. Next base: position 122,651 of record BQML01000008.1, on the reverse strand, counting down.
TCGACAAGCACGGGATTTCGGTGGTCATCGGGCGGGCACTGCGGCGTCTGCGCCAGGTCGATCTCCTGCATGTGAGCTTCGATCTTGACGGCGTGGACCCTCAGGTGGCGCCGGGCGTGGGAACGCCGGTGAAAGGAGGATTGAATTACCGCGAAGCTCACCTGATCATGGAAACGCTGAATGAATCAGGCAAAATGACCTCTCTGGAGGTGGTGGAAGTGAACCCGATTCTGGATAACAGGAACCAGTCCGCCGAGTTTGCCGTTGAACTGATCCAATCGGGCTTCGGCAAGAAAATCATCTGAGCATGGAGACCGTCACGCTCATCGGCGAAATGCAGTCGCGCGCCGAAGAATTGCGTCGGAGGGGCACGACGATAGGCGTGGTCCCAACGATGGGGTATTTGCACGACGGGCACCTGAGTCTTGTCGCGCAGGCACGGAAGGAAACCGATGTCGTCGTTACGACGCTCTTTGTCAATCCGACCCAGTTCGGCCCGGGCGAGGACTTTGAGCGCTATCCCCGCGACACGGAGAGGGACAAACGTCTCGCCTCTCAGGCAGGGACCGACATTTTGTTCATGCCCGCCGCGGACGAGATGTATCCTGCAGGGTTCAAGACGTATGTCTTCACCGAGGGCCTTTCGACGGTTCTGGAGGGTGCATTCCGCCCATCCCATTTTCGGGGGGTCACGACAGTCGTAATGAAGTTGTTCCACATTGTGAAGCCGCACGTAGCGGTGTTCGGTCAAAAAGATGCCCAACAGGCGGCGATCATAAGTAGGATGGTGAAGGATATGAATCTCGACATCCGGCTGATCATCGCCCCGATTGTCCGTGAATCCGACGGTCTGGCCATGAGTTCAAGGAACGTGTATCTCAGTCCGGAAGAACGGAAGAACGCCGTTGCGTTGTTCAGGAGCCTTCGTTTCGCCGAGGACGCCGTTCGGAAAGGAGAGAGGGCCGTCGAGACGATTCGGCGCGGCATGGAGGAAATCCTTTGGAACGCGCGCGTATCCGCCGTGGATTATATTGCTTTCGTCCGGCCCGAGACATTTGAAGAAGTGGAGAAGATTGATCCTCCCAACATTCTGGTTGCCCTGGCCGTGCGTTTCGGAAAAACAAGGCTGATCGATAACATCGTCATTCCCGTTTCGTGAGATCCGCATGAGCAAGGAGCGCCAACTCGCAATTGTGATTCTGGCCGCCGGAAAAGGGACACGAATGAATGATCCGAGCCGCGCCAAGGTCATGTACGAGCTGAACGGAAAGCCGATGATCCATTTTGTGGTGGACGCTGCCTCTTCGATCAAGGCCTCGCGGATCTTGATCATTGTGGGGTATCAGAAGGAGTCGGTCATGGAGTTTATCCGCGTATCGTGTCCGGAGGCCGAGGCCGTGGTCCAGGCGGAGCAGTTGGGAACCGGCCATGCCGTGATGCAAACGGAAGCCGCGCTTGAGGGATTCCGGGGGGATGTTCTTGTCCTTTCGGGTGACGTTCCTCTCTTGAGGCCGGACACGTTGGCGGCGTTTGTGACACACCACAGGGAGAGTGGTGCCGTGGCAACGATTTTGACGGCCGAGATGGATAACCCCCATGGGTATGGGCGGATCATTAGAAACGCCGACGGATCTGTCTTGAAAATTGTTGAAGAAAAGGATGCAACGGACGAAGAGCGGTTAGTGCGGGAAATCAATTCGGGAATTTATGTGTTTGATAAGGAGACCCTTTTCAACGCCCTGGCCCACGTTACGCCGCACAACGCCCAGAACGAGTATTATCTGACGGATGTCTTTGCTTATTTTTGGAAGAAGCGTCTGAAGGTGGCGGCGGTCAAAACGGCAGAAGAACGGGAGATTCGCGGCATCAACACGGTGGAACAACTGGAAGAGGCGCGGGCCTTTCTGGAGCGTGAGTTCCACGGATAGGGTGAACCTCACTGTTGGAGCGGGCTTGACTCTGAAAAGGGAAATGGGTATCATGGAATCAAACGGAGGCAAAGGATGAGATTGTGGATTGTTGCAGCGGTTGTTCTGCTGGTGAACAGCGCTTCCGGGCAGTTCAAATCCGCCACGACACCGTCTTCGACGGGAGTCAGCTCATCGATCCTTCGGGGTTCCGAAGGGCTCCTGTTCGGATGGCTGGATCCCGCTCGGCTGAGTATGCACCATTCCTACACGCTGTCGTATTCCTCCTTCGGTGGACAGGGTCTTTCCATGGGGATGTATACCAACAGCCTGGCCTACAAGTTCTCAGACCCCCTCGATGTACGGTTTGACGTCAGCGTCCTCCATTCGCCGTTCGGGCTTCCGGGCACCATGGCAAATTTTGGAGGCATTTATCTGACGAGGGCGCAGTTGAACTATCGGCCCAGCGAGAATACCTTGTTGCAGATTCAATTCCGCCAACTTCCCCCGATGTACTGGTGGAATTCCGGCTATGGATTGTATGACAGAATTCTTCCCATGGATGTGGAGGATCGCTGATTCCTGAAAAGGCTGGGCCGTTCGAGAACCGGTCCATTCTCCGCAAAGAGAGTGTCCGGTTTTTCTTTTGACCACAGCGAAACCGAATGGCTGAACTTCCGCACGAAGCTTCCACGGATTCCCCCTCTGCACGCCGGAAACACTCTTCAGGCCGTCCAACTGTCCGCAAACGCCTTGTTCTGTCCTTTGTTGTTTTTCTGAGCGCGGTCATTGCGATCATCCTGGCCACGCGCGGGCGGGGCGGGGCCGAATCAGAGATCGTCGAGGAGGGGCGCGTCCATACGATTCAGCTGGATGTGTTCAATGCGACCGGTGAGGCGAAACTTGCCCAGCGCATGACGGACTACCTTCGGTCTCGCGGATTCGACGTCGTTGAAATCGGCAATTACCGAGAGCCCCTCGAGCGAACGATGGTCATCGACAGATCGGGGAATTCACGCGCGGCGGTCCAGGTGGCCGAAGCCCTGGGAGTTCCCATGGAACAGGTTCTGCAGAGGATCGACAAAACACTTTATCTGGATGTTTCGGTGTTCATCGGAAAGGATTACGAAACGCTGAGACCCTTCAGATGAAACGAAAGGAGAAACGATTGACGGGAAGGATGCTTGCAAAAGCTGTTGCCGAGCTGGCTATCGGCCGCAAGGCACTGGATGTGGTTCTCATGGACCTTCGCATGAAGAGCGGTGCCACGGATTATTTCGTGATCTGCACCGGCGAGTCAGACACCCAGGTGAAGGCCATCGCCGACGGGATCCTCGATGGCATGAAGGAACGGGGCGTCCCCGCGTGGCATACCGAGGGTTTTCAGGCGCGCCAGTGGGTCCTGCTCGATTACGTGGATGTCGTGGTTCATGTCTTTCATAAGAACATCCGCGGATTCTACAATCTGGAGCGCCTCTGGAGTGACGCGAAGATTCACCCCATCGAGGATACAGGGAAGACCGTGAAAATCCTGCCGGCGCTGAAATCAAAATCGGGAAGCGCCGCCCGCACAACAGCATCCGCTCGGTAAACTCCTTCCATGAAAGCGTACCTCGCAGAAAAACTCAATGCCGCGCTTTCGTCTTTGTCCTACACCGGCGTTGAACCCACCTTTGAACAGCCAAAGCTGGAACAGCACGGCGATCTGACGACGAATGTCGCCATGGTGCTTGCAAAGAAGGCCGGCAAGAACCCCCGCGTGCTTGCCCAGGAAATCGTGAACGCTCTGAAGCTCGATCCGGATTCTGTGGAAAAGGTCGAGATCGCCGGTCCCGGGTTCATCAATTTTCATTTTGCCGGGGCCTTCTTTGTCCGCGGGCTTCAGGGTATTCTGAAGCAAGGGGAAAGCTTCGGGCGAACGGACGGCGGCCGAGGTGTTCGGACACAGGTTGAGTTTGTCAGCGCGAATCCGACCGGACCTCTGAGTGTGGGCCATGGAAGGCAAGCGGCAATCGGTGACACGATTGCCACGCTTCTGGAGTGGACAGGGCACGCCGTTACGCGCGAGTACTACTACAACAACGCGGGCCGACAAATGCGTAAGTTGGCTGAGTCCACGTATGCACGGTATCGGCAGTTGTTTGATCCCTCATTCCCCTTTCCGGAGGATGGATACCAAGGGGAGTATATCAAGGATATCGCGGAACAGCTGAAATCGGCTCGCGGGGATGCCTTGTTAGGCGTTCCCGAGGAAGAGGCGCTTCAGATTTGCAAGGAAGTCTCCGAAGCCACGCTGTTCGAGAACATTCGGGCGGTCCTTGCCCGCATGGGCGTCCGGTTTGATGTGTTCTTCAACGAGGATTCTCTTTACACGAGCGGCGCGTTGCAGGAAGTGATCTCAGAGCTTCGGGCAAAAGGGCTGGTGTACGACCAGGATGGAGCGGTCTGGTTCAAGGCCACCGCCCTGGGGCTGGAGCAGGATCGGGTGATGATCAAGAGCACCGGGGAACCGACCTACCGTCTGCCGGATATCGCTTATCATCGTGAAAAATTCCGCCGCGGGTTCGGGTTCATCGTGGACATCTTTGGCGCCGATCACATTGCCACGATTCCCGATGTGTTGGCCGGCATCGAAGCGCTGGGATACGACAAGAGCCGTGTCAAGGTTGTGATTCACCAGTTTGTCACGCTCCTGCGCGACGGACAGCAGGTCAAAATGTCAAAACGTCAGGCAAACTTCGTCACGCTCGAGGAACTCCTCGATGAAGTAGGTCCCGACGCTGCGCGCTTCTTTTTCGTCATGCGCTCGATCTCCAGCCACCTCGAATTCGACCTCAACCTGGCCAAGGAACAGACGGAAAAGAATCCGGTGTATTATCTTCAGTATGCCCACGCGCGGATTGCCAGCATCCTCCGGTTTGCCGAATCCGAAGGAGCACTGGCCGCGGGGGAACAGCGAGTGCTTGCAGACGCCAATCTGGATCTTCTGAGCGGCGCGGCAGAGATCGGACTTGCGAAACTCCTCATGTCTTTTCCGGATGTTATCGTGTCGTGCAGTACGTCGTTTGAGCCTCACCGGCTGACCACCTATCTGGGGGACGTTGCGACAGCGTTTCACAAGTTCTATCACGATCACCGTGTCGTGGTCCCCGAACGTGATCTCTCCCGAGCGCGACTTGCGCTCTGCAAGGCCACTCAGATCGTTCTGGCAAACGGCCTGAAAATATTGGGCATTTCGGCGCCGGAGAGAATGTAGGTCGGATTGACAATCGGGGGAAAAATGCCTAGATTTTTCGCATTCATTGACAGTGAATGAGGAACTCCCGCCCGCCTTTTGTTACTGCGCGACCATAGCCTTTCACGCATTACCCGTCGAGCATTATTCAGTTCTGTAGTGTACAGGAGGTCCCCGATCCGTACACTCTCTTTTCCACAAAGAATCTCATGACGTTTACAAACGGTCCGATAGATGGATTGGTGGTCAAGGAGCTGGTTCCCCATGCCGACCCGCGCGGGTGGCTGATCGAAGTCTTTCGGAAGGATGAGCTCGAAGCCGATTTCTTTCCGGAAATGGGTTACGTTTCGGGTACAAAACCCGGCGTCACCCGCGGTCCCCACGAACATGTAGAACAAACCGATCTCTTTTGCTTCATCGGACCCTCGCGCTTCAAGGTGGTGTGTTGGGACAGCCGGAAGCATTCGCGCACCCGCGGCCATACCGTGACCTTCGAAGCCGGAGAAGAAAGGCCCCTTCTGGTACTCGTTCCTCCCGGAGTTGTGCATGGGTACAAGAATATCGGCACCGTGGAGGGGTGGGTTCTCAACTTTCCGAACAGACTCTATGCAGGAAGGGGGAAAAGGGAAAAGGTGGATGAAATCCGGCATGAACACGATCCGGCGTCGATCTACGTCATCGACTGAACGCCCATGAATGTTCTTGTGACAGGCGGAGCGGGATTCATCGGGAGCAATTTTGTCCTCTCCATGCTCTCGAAGCATCCTTCCTATCGAATCGTGAATGTTGACAAGCTTACCTACGCGGGGAATCTCGAGAATCTCAGGGAGGCAGAGGGAAATCCGCGCTATACGTTTGTGAAGGCCGACATCTGCGATCGGCAGACGATGGACGAAGTGATCCGCGAGCACGCGATCGAGGCCATTGTGAACATTGCGGCAGAGTCTCATGTCGACCGGAGCATCGTCGGAGCGGCCGAGTTCGTTGAGACGAACGTGGGCGGAACAACCGTGCTTCTGGACGCGGCACGGGAATTCAAAATCAAACGGTTCCTGCAGGTTTCCACGGACGAGGTGTATGGATCGCTCGGGCCGGAGGGAAAATTCACCGAGTACACGCCGCTTCATCCCAACAGCCCCTACGCCGCGAGTAAGGCCGCGGCGGATCTTCTCGTGCTTGCCTATCAGCACACCCATGGGGTTCCCGCCCTGATTACGCGATGTTCGAACAACTATGGCCCTTTCCAGTTTCCCGAAAAGCTGATTCCGCTCATGATCGCCAACGCTCTGCAGAACAAACCGCTTCCGGTCTATGGGGATGGGCTCAATGTCCGCGATTGGCTGCACGTCGCCGATCATTGCGCGGCACTCGACGCAGTCCTGCACCGCGGAAAGGAGGGAACGGTGTACAATATCGGCGGCTCCAACGAAAAGACCAATCTCGAGGTGATTCGCCTGATCCTCCGTCAGCTCGGAAAACCCGAGTCGTTGATTACGTTCGTCAAGGATCGTCCCGGCCACGACCGCAGATACGCCATCGATTCTTCGAGAATCCAGTCAGAGCTTGGATGGAGGCCCGCCGTAACGTTTGAGGAAGGACTTTCGGCGACTGTCCGCTGGTATCTGGAACACCGCACATGGTGGGAACGAATCATCAGCGGTGAATACAAGGAATACTATCGGAAGATGTATGAAGAACGGTAATCAGGCATTTCAGGGCATGACTCGGCTGCTTGCGATACTGTCGGCTCTTTTCATCGCGCAGGAAAGGCTGGATGCCCAGACAACCCCCGGCCGGGAACGAAGGTCGCTGGGATCGGCCCTGGAAAAACTTTCGAGCCCCGAGACGAACGTCACGATCCCACAAATACCCCTTGAGGGAGTTGTTGACGAACGCGAGTACATCGTCGGTCCCGGCGATGTGTTCAGTTTCCTGATTCCCGGAATGACGGTGGTTCCCCTTGAACTCATGGTGAGTCCGGAAGGAACTCTGGTCATTCCCAGCAGCGGCGAGTTCGTCGTCCATGGGAAAACTCTGAAAGCTGTGAAGGAAGCGGTCCGGTCGTCCTTTTCCGCCGCGCGACCTTCCCTGACTCTCCTGACACCCCGATCGTTCCTCGTCAGCGTGCTCGGAGCTGTCGAGAAACCCGGAAGTTATGTTGCAAGCGCTGTCATGAGAGTTGATAAAGCGCTGGTCTTGGCCGGGGCCGCCCCATCGGCCGACCGGTCCAAGATCCTGTTTTCCACGCGGCATATCATTCTGAGACGAAACGGTGAGCCGGACAGGACCGTGGACCTCGATCGTTTCTTTGCCTTGCGGCGTAACGAGGACAATCCGTTTCTTCGCGAGGGAGACATGGTCATTGTGCCTCCACGAGCCCTGGATCAGATGTCCGTGAGTATCTATGGTGGCGTTCAAGCTCCCGGACAATATGAATTCAGACCGGGGGACAGCCTGGTGAGCATGATTCGCATCGCGCAGGGGCTGACACTTGCGGCGGACCCCACCAGCGTCGAGATTCTCCGGCTTGCGCGCGACGGTTCCGAATCCGGGCGCTTTCTTCATGACATCTCACCCATTTTGGCGGGATCAGCCTCCGATATCGCGCTCGAGAACAAGGATCGCATTGTCGTACGGGAATTTCATGACAGGCGCGGAGATTTTAAGGTTGTTGTCCAGGGAGAAGTGAGGTTCCCCGGAACCTATCCCATCACGCCCGACAGCTCATGGCTTTCCGACGTTATCGGGCGGGCCGGCGGATTCACGGCATCGGCTTATTTGCCGATGGCGGAGGTGGAGCGAAAACAAACGACCGCTCAAGGGATTCCGGCGGACCTGAGCCGGGAAGCGCTTCTGAATCTCCGTATGAACGACCAGTTGGTGACTCCCGAAGAGCGCGCGTATTACGATCTTGAGGCCACTCTGCGGAGGGGAACCGTCCCAACGGATTTTGTGGCATTGTTTGAGCGCGGAGACCGGTCTTTCGACGTTCGTTTACGCGACGGCGATGTGATCTTTGTTCCGTCGTCCGCAAAGACCGTGTATGTCTATGGTCAGGTGGGGCGGCCGGGATATGTAAGCTACAAAGAAGGAGCGGATTACCGGTACTATGTGGGCAAAGCCGGGGGATACGGTGAAGAGGCCGACGCGGGCAAGACGCGTATCATTAAGGGCAAGACCCGCGAGTGGCTCGATCCCTCCGACACATTGATTGAACCCGGCGATTTCATCTGGGTACCCAAAGACATCAAGTATCCCACGGCATATTATCTGAATCTGATCAGCCAAGCGGCAAGTTTCGTCAGTGTTGTGCTGAGTATGACCGTGATCATTCTCCAGCTCACCGGATCGAAGTGATGACGATGGACGAGCACAACGCCCGGCCTTCTCCCGTCGTGGACAAGAGCTCGTTGTTCTGGTTTGCAGGTCTCCTTGTCCGTGCCCGCCGTTTCGTGCTCTTCAACTGTCTGGTTGCGGGAATTGTGGCGGTTGCCATTGCGCTCCTCATGCCCAACTGGTATGCGGGGATCACGAGCGTCCTTCCCCACAAGGACACCGGAATGTCACTGGGGCCTCTTGCTCCTTTTCTGCGGGATTTTGCCAGCCTCCGAGGGCCAGCGCCTTCCTCAGAAGCCTACAGCTATCTTTCGATCCTGGAGAGCAGAAATGCCAAAGAGGATGTTATCCGAACGTTCGGTCTTATGGAGCTTTACGAGGTCGATGAGATGGAAAAAGCCATCAGGGAATTTGAGGGCAACGTAGAAATCGATCTTGAGGAGAAAGGCCACATTGTCATCACGGTATACGACCGCGATCGCCAGCGCGCGGCAGACATGGCAAATTACTATGTTGCCGTCCTTAACCGCATCAACATCGAACTCGGCCTTCAACGGACCCGCGTCTATCGGGAATTTCTCGAAACGACGATTGCGGGCGTGAAAGACACGCTGAGGAAAGTGGAGGAGGCGTACCGAGACCTGCAAAAGGAATCACGTATTGTAATCCTGCCGGAAAACCAGGAATCCGTGAAAAGTGTCGCAGAGTTGTATTCCGAAAAGGCGTTCAGGGAAATTGAAGTGGAGATGTTGAAGGCCCTCTTTGGGGCGGACCATCCGGAAATCAGACTGAAACGAGCGGAACTGCAGGCCCTTTCTGAGCGAATCGGCGAGATTCCTGATGTGACCCTGGAACACGTCAGATTGTACCGCAATATCCAAATTCAGGCCCGAATTCTGGAAATGCTCCTTCCGCTGTACGAACAGGCCAAACTTGATGAGCGGAAGGCACTGCCGTCGGTGGTCGTGCTCGATCGGGCTGTGCCCCCCGAGAGGAAAGCAAAGCCGAAGAGAGCGATCCTCGTTCTGTCGGCAGTGTTCTCGGTAGGCGTCCTTTCCCTGGTAGGATTCGTATTCCGTGAACGTCTCGAAGAATTGCGAACACACTCGCCTGAACGGTATGACATTCTTAAGCGCCTCTTCAGCCTGAAGAGCCGCCCTCCTGCCTCGTGAAAACTCTTCAGCCATTGGATCCGGAACACGCCGGGGGCCGAGAGATGCTCCTCGTGTTCCTTGCCAACGCTGGGTTGGTCTCCGTTGCGACGATTACGGGAACCGTCCTCTATCTTCCGATCGCGCTTCTCGTTGTGACGCTCGCGATCATTCTCTCACGCCGGCTTGTCTGGTGGTTGAGCGCGGTGCTCTTCGGGCATATCGTGCTTTTCCTCCAGCGGACGACCGATATCAGCGTCTCTGAAGCGGTGTTTGGTATTGTGTCCTATGGTTACCTGGGGGCGTACTTTATCGATAGGATCATTGTCCGAAGGGAAACCCTCTTTTCTGCGCCGGGAGATCGCCCGCTGGCTCTTTTTTTTCTGCTCGCAGTCGCTTCCGCTATCCCGGCCGTCCTGTTTGGTAACGATCCGGGTTTGTGGGCCCGTGAGCTCCTCGTGCTGGCAGGATTCCTCCTCTCTTTCCCCCTCCGCGAAGCATGCACGACAGCAGGAGGGAAGAGGGTCGTTCTCGTGACGTTTGCCATGCTGGCCGGGGTGATGGCGGTTCGCAATATTGTCGAGTACAGCGAGCGGATCAGGGAGATTCACTACGCGTGGGAGATCGTTTCCGGACGACAAACGGCAGGTGAACCTCTGTTCATGGCTATGGTCGTCTGGGCGGCAGCGTCGCTTGGGATTTCAACTCAGGTTCGTTCCCGGGCAATTCTCCTCTCCGTGTTCGTCTTGTTTTCTTTTTCGCTCGCGGCAACATTTTCGAGGGGATACTGGTTGGGAACGTTCCTCGCTCTGTTCGTTGTGTTTCTGTTCCTGACGAAGCCGGAACGCGTGAGGATGGCGGGGATTCTTTCCCTGGTCTGTCTTGGCGGCATCGTTCTCGCCTGGCTGATGCTCGGCGACCGTTTCGGTGCTGTGGCAGCAATCGTTTTCGGACGACTCCTCTCCGCGGGTCTGGCTCTGGAGGATCTTTCGTTTCTTACCCGTCTGGAGGAATCGAAGGCGGTGCTCGCTCAGATTGCCGCCAACCCCGTCATGGGATATGGCCTGGGGGCCGACTTTGCGTACTACAGTCCCCTGCGCGGCGTCACCTACACGAATGCCTACGTACATAACGCATATTTGTGGCTCTGGTTCAAGCTTGGTCTGGCAGGTCTGGCAGTGTTTCTCGCTCTATACATTGGTAAGATCAAAGCCGCGATCAACGCCTTTCGCCGCACCGGGCAAAACCGTCCTCTTGCGATAACGGCGGTGGCATTGCTCATCGGAATGATGATCATTTCTTTCACCTCTCCACAATTCTATGCTCGGGATTCGGTGATGATCATCGCGTTGTGCTGGGCCGTCCTCTCTGCCGAGGAGGAGGAGGAGAGCGGACAGAGTAGCTCGTGAGAAAGAAGATCAACACTGAAGGTTTTCGACGTGACTGTCCTTTCTGTTTGTCCGACGATTCCTTATCCGCCTGTCGACGGCGGGAGGCGGAATGTGTTCTTTTCCCTCAAACGCCTTTCGGAGCGTCATTCCAGTGTCCGTTTGGCTTGTCTTTCCGCCGCAGGGAACGAGGAGGCGCGCAAAGAGCTGGCAAGGTACTTCCAGGTAAAGGTCATTGTTCACGCGGCCAAGAAACCCTCGGCGGCCGGAGCGGTTCATTCGCTGTTTCGTCGTACTCCGTATATCGTGAGCAGGAATCATTCGCCGTTACTCCTCGAGACGGTGTTTGCGATGATGGATGGGGTGGATCTTGTGCAGGTCGAGGGGATTCATGCGGCGTGGTATGGAACGGAGGTTAAGAAGCGCTATCGCGTTCCCGTCGTTCTCCGTCTCCACAATCTTGAGTCCGCGAATCTCGGCACCTATCTTCCGTTGCATCCGAACCCCCTTGTCCGGTCGTTCCTGAGAATGGAATGGGGAAAATTGCTCGCCTACGAGCGGTTGGTGTGCGGCATGTTCGATCGCGTGGCGGTTGTATCACACGACGATGAGCGACGGCTTCGGGAGATCGCTCCATCGGTGCGGACTGAGGTCATACCTGTGGGGGTGGATACGGCTTCATTTCATCCCAGACCGGAAGGTGAAGAACCCGGATCGGTCTTATGGCTGGGATCGCTTCAATGGCTTCCCAACCGGGACAGCCTCTCCTGGTTTCTTCGCGAGATTCTCCCCGTGGTGGTCGACGAGGTACCGTCCGTGAAAGTGCGCGTTGCAGGGAGCGGATCCGGAGATCTGAAAAAGAAGCTTCATCATCCCAATGTTGATTTCCTTGGTGAGGTGGAGGATATCCGTCCGCTTATCGCCGCATCGCAGGTTTGCATCGTACCTCTGCGTGCGGGAAGTGGAATGCGGATGAAGACGCTGGAGTTTCTTGCGATGGGGAAGGCGGTGGTTTCCACGACACTCGGGGCGCAAGGTCTTGGAGCGGTTCATGGCACCCATTTGATTTGTGCGGATGAGCCATCCACGTTTGCACAAAGGATTGTAGACCTGTTGGGTTCGCCCGGGCTCCGCGAGCAATTGGGAAGAGAAGGGCGTGCCTTCGTGGAAAAGCGGTATTCGTGGGACAGGGTTGCCGACGCCTTCGAGCGTCTCTATAATGATGTGGGATCGTTATGAAAGTGACATATGTGGGGATGAGGTACGACTACGGCGACCCGCGTCGCGGGGATTGTTATGAGTACCGCAGTTTTCTCCCGTCGCTTCGGGGTATAGAAGGAGTTGAGGTGGATCATTTTCCTTACGATGAGATCCTGAGAACCGACGGAAGGAAGGAGATGAATCGGCGGCTTCAGGCCCTTGCAGGGCGGAAGACCGACCTGTTCTTCTTTGTGCTGTACAACGACGAAATTTTCCCCGAAACCATTGAGGGGCTGACGCGTCATAGCGGGGCAGTCACTCTGAACTGGTTTGGGGATGATCAGTGGCGGTTCGACGTGTATTCTCGCTTCCGCGCGCATCTGTTCACGTGGTGTGTTACGACGGACGAACAGGCGGTCGACCAATACCGGGCCATCGGTGCCGGGAACGTGATCCACTCGCAATGGGCGTTCAACCATCATGAACAGGAGGAGAGTTCCGTTGCCGAGGATATCGATGTATCGTTTGTTGGGCAGGCGCACTCGGACCGCAAACGCCTGATCAGAAGATTGCGCGCTGAGGGCTTTCGCGTCGAAACCTGGGGGAGAGGATGGGAGAATGGACCGTTGTCTCATCGGGAGATGGTGACGGTTTTTAAGCGAACGAAAGTGAATCTGAATTTCACCGGCAGTGTAGCCGGTTGGAGTCTTCGGGGAGCCGGAAAGGTCTTGTTTTCGCGTCGCGCGGATGGATCGTACTCCATCCGCCCCCCGCGTGAGGTTATGCCGTCCGTTCGCCTCCTCTTCTCGGGCCGCCGGGAACAGATCAAAGGCCGTAACTTCGAAATCCCGGGACACGGTGGATTCCTCCTGACAGCCGCGGCGGAGGGTCTTGACCGGTACTATGTTCCCGGAAAGGAAATCGGCGTGTGGACGGATTTCCGCGATCTTGTGGAGAAGATAGAATATTATCTGACGCACGATGCCGAGAGGAGGCGCATGAAAGAGGAAGCGCGACGCCGAACGCTGGCAGAGCATACGTATGAACAGCGCTTCCGCAGCATGTTTCGGCGCATGGGATTCGGAGGTTTTTGAAGGAATGGCGGCCGAGGTTGTCTTCTGGATATCAACACTCCTCGTTATCTATACCTATGTGGGATATCCGCTGGTCTTGAAGATTCTCTTGTTCTTTGCTCCTTCGAGGGATGACAAAAAGCAGGAAAGCCTCCCCTTCGTGTCCATCGTTATTTCTGTCTACAACGAGGAAAAAGGAATCCTGGAAAAAATTCAGAATCTCAAAGAGATCGCCTATCCGCCCGGGCGGCTGGAGATCCTTGTGGGTTCAGACGGGTCGACGGACGGCACGGTGGATTTGCTTCAGGCAAACCGACTTGAGGTCATGAAAGTCCTAGTTTTCCCCCGGCGGCGCGGAAAGGCCGCGGTGCTGAACGATCTCGTCAAAGAAGCGAGGGGAGAACTTATTGCGTTTTCCGACGCCAATTCGCTGTTTCGTGTGGACACACTGGAGAACCTCGTGAAGCCGTTTTCCGAACCCCACGTCGGGGCGGTGTCGGGGGAACTCCTGTTGACGAGTTCGGGGAACGTTGGTGAGTCCGTCTATTGGCAGTACGAGACCATGGTGAAGCGTCTGGAAGGCCGTGCGGGAACGCTTGTCGGGGCAACGGGAGGGGTTTATGCAATCAGGCGGAGCTTGTACCGGCCCTTACCGCTTGATCGTGCGGTGGCGGACGATTTTGTCATTCCCATGATGATTCTTCAGCAGGGGTACCGCGTGGAATATGCGCCTGAGGCTGTCGCGTTTGAAACGGCGGAAAAAACGGTCCGACGGGAATTTCGCAGAAAGGCGAGAATTGGAGCGCAGAACTTCAACGCCCTCCGGTATGTCCGTTCTTCCCTGAATCCCCGCAGGGGATTTGCGGCCTTTGCGCTTTGGTCGCACAAGATTATCCGATGGTCTGTCCCGTTTGCGCTTCTGGCGCTGGGCGCGGCCACCGCCGCTTTGTACCGCCCCGGGGGTGCTCTGGCTCCGGTCTTCTACGCTGAGGTCGCGTTCGTTGCTCTGGCATTGGCAGGCTGGGTGGGCGAACGATGGAATGTCCGGACGCCGATGGTCATCCTCCCCTATTACTTCCTTGCCGTGAATGCGGCGCTGATTGTCGGTTTCTTAAAATCGATCACCGGCAGGCAGAGTCTTTTTTGGGAAGTCGATCGCTAGGATTTGTTCATGCATAAGAGAATCGACCGTATTGTCCTCCTGAGTCTGGATTTTCTGACCGTCAACTTCGCTTTTGTTCTTTCATCCCTCATGTGGTCCCTGAGGAGTGCGGAACCCCCGGAAGACTTCTGGGTTTCGATGGCCATCAACTACGGTTATTGGCTCCTTTGGTTCTTTCTCTTTGGGCTTTACCGTCATTGGTACGCGCAGTCGCGTCTCGACGAGGTGCTGACGATTTTCCGCGCGACTGCCCTCGGATCGCTCCTCCTGTTTTTCCTCGAATTTCTGAGCGGGCGGCCCGAGTCGGGGCCGACGCATCGTTGGATTGTCGTGTACTGGGCCCTCGTGTTTGTGTTCGTGAGTGCGGGGAGGCTCGTTGTGCGGGCTCTCCAAAAGCGGCTCCTGGAGGCCGGGATCGGCGCAAAGAACACACTGATCGTTGGATGGTCCCAAAAGGCATTTGATTTGTGCGACATGGTTCTGAAGTATCCGGCCCTGGGGTATCGGGTCGTGGGTTTCGTCGCGCCGCAGAACGCAAAGAAAAGAAAGAGAGGGTACCGTGGTATCCCCGTCGTAGGATCCACGCAAGAGCTGCCGGACCTTCTTGATCGCCATAGGGCGACGGAAGTCCTGGTGGGGCTTGATTCAACGGATCACGACCAGCTGCTTGAAATCATCCGTTTTTGCAATGGACGGGAGGTCGGAATGAAGATCATTCCCGATCTCTATGACATTGTGAGCGGACAAGCGAGGATCAATTCGATCTATGGATTCCCGCTGATCGAAGTGACGCCGTGGTTCCTGAAGCCGTGGGAAGAGGCGATGAAGCGAATGACCGATGTCGTTGTCTCGCTCGTTGTTCTCATCGTCGGCAGTCCTCTGTGGGCGCTTGTTGCTTTGGCGATTGTTTTGGATTCGCCGGGACCTGTGTTCTACCGTCAGGTGCGCGTTGGTCGAAACGGCGAAAAATTCACGATGCTGAAATTCAGGTCCATGCGGGAGGACGCTGAGAGTTTGTCGGGACCGAAGTGGGCGGAGAGGAATGATCCGCGGGTGACACGTGTCGGCAAGATTCTCCGGCGTCTCCATCTCGATGAGGTCCCGCAGTTTCTGAATGTGCTTGTCGGGCACATGAGTCTCGTGGGACCCCGTCCCGAGCGCGCGTATTTTGTCGAGAAACTCGAACGAGACCTTCCGCTCTACCGCAGACGCTTGCGGGTCAGACCCGGGATGACCGGCTGGGCGCAAATAAAATACCGATACGACCAGTCGGTAGAAGACGTGCGGACAAAACTGAAATACGACTTGTTTTATATTGAAAACATGTCCTGGCGGATGGATTTGAAGATACTTTTTAATACATTGTACGTTCTGATGCGGGGGAAAGGGCATGTCTGAGCGGTTGAGCAAGAGGCGAAGAAGTGGCGTTAGTTCTCTTCTCGCTTCCTGCGCCCGTGGCATCAGATCACGAGACTCTTCACAAGATCCTTTCCATGCAAACCCAATCTCTTCACATGGTCGACGTGGTCGGCCAGTACCGACGTATCAAAAAAGAAATCGATGAGGCCATTCATCGGGTACTGGATTCCGGACAGTTCATTCTGGGCAGGGAAGTCGCTGAATTCGAAAAAGCGGCGGCGGCCTATCTCGGTGTGAAGCACGCCATCGGCTGTGCCTCCGGAACCGATGCCCTTCAGGTGGCGATGATGGCGCTCGGGATCGGTCCCGGAGATGACGTGGTGACGACGCCGTTCACGTTTGTGGCCACGACGGAAACGATCGCGTTGCTGGGGGCACGTCCCGTGTATGCAGACATCGATCCGCGGACATTCACCATAGACCCCGCCAGGCTCGAAAAAGCGCTGACCCCCAGGACCAAAGCGATCATTCCCGTTCATCTCTACGGCCAGTCGGCGGACATGGATCCGATCATGGAAATCGCCGCAAAGTACGGGATTCCGGTGATCGAGGATACGGCCCAGGCGATGGGAGCAGAGTACAAAGGCCGCAAAGTGGGAGGAATCGGTCTCATGGGGGCGATCAGTTTTTTTCCGAGCAAGAACCTCGGCGCCTTCGGGGATGCCGGTATGGTGGTGACCAACGACGACGCGGTTGCGGAAAAGGTTCGGATGATCATTGTCCATGGCTCCAAAGTGCGCTACTATCATGACATTCTGGGAGTGAACAGTCGTTTGGACACCATCCAGGCCGCCGTTCTGAGCGTGAAGCTAAAGTATCTCGATGGCTGGTGCCGTGAACGGCGAAGGGCTGCGGCCCGCTATACGGAGCTTTTCGAAGGATCGGGAATCACCGTGCCGTTTGAGGCGCCGTACGGGCGCCATGTATATCATCAGTACACGATCAGAGTTTCCCGGAGACAAGCGATCGTGGACGCGCTTGTCCGGAAAAAGATTCCCCATGCCATTTACTATCCGATCCCTCTCCACCTGCAGGCCGCATTTCGCAGGCCGGAGGCAGGCGAAGGATCCTTTCCCGAAGCCGAGCAGGCATGCCGCGAAGTTCTGTCACTCCCCATGCATACCGAGCTGACCGATGATCAGCAGTCCGCCATTGTGTCGGCGGTGCGGGACGCTGCGGAATCCCGGTCTGCCGTGCCCCCGAAGTCATGAAACGCTGTCTCGTTGTCATTCCCACGTACAACGAATCGGACAACGTTCCGGAGATTATTCCGAAGATCCTAAGCCTCGGTGCCCACTTTGAAGTGCTGGTCGTGGACGACAACTCTCCGGACGGTACGGCGAACCTTGTTAAGCTTCTGCAAGAGAGCAATCCTCGTGTCCATTTGATCGAGCGAAAGGCAAAGCTTGGGCTTGGGACGGCTTATGTCGAGGGGTTTAAGTTCGCCCTGGCGCGGGATTATGAGATTGTGTTCGAAATGGATGCAGATTTTTCGCACGATCCCCATGAGCTTCCACGTATGCTCCAACAAGCCGAACAGTGCGATCTGGTTATCGGCTCCCGCTACATTTCCGGTGTCAACGTGGTCAACTGGCCCATGAAGAGACTGATGCTGAGCTTCTTGGCGAACGTGTACACTCGATACATCACGGGCATGCCGGTACGCGATGCGACCGGAGGATTCAAATGCTACCGGCGCGCTGTGCTGGAAGCGATCAACCTCGACGCCATTCACTCCAACGGATACGCTTTCCAGATCGAAACGACCTTCATTGCCTGGAAAAAGGGGTTTCGCGTGTGCGAGATTCCCATTGTTTTTGTCGACCGTCGTGTGGGGGTGTCGAAAATGTCCCGGAACATCGTGTACGAAGCCGCGTGGCTTGTATGGAAGCTGAAGTTCAAGAGCTTCTTTGATGCGTTCTGAGAAACAACGGTCGGGACAACCGCAGGTGTCGGTTGTCATTGTGAACTACAATGTCCGTGCCTTCCTTCAGCAGGCATTGACCTCGCTGTTCAGGGCCCTCAAGGGAATTTCTGCGGAGGTCTTTGTTGTGGACAACGCCTCTGAAGACGGCAGCGCGGCAATGGTGCGATCCCGTTTCCCCGGGGTCCGTCTCCTCCTCAACAAATCCAATATCGGATTCGCCCGCGCCAACAACCTCGCACTCCGTAAGGCACGCGGACGCTTCCTGCTCCTCCTGAACCCCGACACCGTGGTGCAAGAGGATACAATCCGCATCATGCTCGACTTCTTTTCCACCCATCCTGACGCAGGATGCGCGGGTTGCACGATCCTGAATCCGGACGGCACGTTCCAGCTCGCCTGCCGGCGGAGCTTTCCCACGGCATGGACCGCCTTCACAAGGATCTCGGGTCTCAGCGCCCTCTTTCCGCGGTCGAAAGTCTTTGGCCGTTATAACCTGACGTACCTCAGCCCCGACGAGATCTATGAGGTTGATGCCGTCAGTGGATCGTTCATGATGGTGCGTCGCGAGGCCTATGAAGCTGTTGGTGGATTGGATGAGGATTTCTTTATGTACGGCGAGGATTTGGATTGGTGTTACAGAATCAAGCAAGCCGGATGGAAAACCTATTATGTGCCGGCGACCCGCATCATTCATTATAAGGGCGAAAGTACACGGCGGAGTTCCATCGACGAAGTCCGGATGTTCTACGATGCAATGCACATCTATGTCGCCAAACACCTGCAGGGTTCCCGGCTTGTGAATCTCCTGTTGCGTCTCGGCATCGCTGTCTCTTCGCGCCTCGCCGCAGTCAGACACGCTCTCCGCCCGATTCGTTATGCGATCCTCGATTCGGTTTTGATCATTCTCAGCCTGGTGATCGCGGAATTCATTCGCATGGGACAGGTGTTCTATTTCCCCGCGTATGCGTACCCCGCGGTGTACACGGTCCCGGTTTTGCTCGTCACCGTCGGTCTGTACCTCTCCGGCGTCTACGTCCGTCATCCGCTCTCGGTATCCCGGACCGCCGCGGTGGTGTTTGCCAGCTACACCGTTGTTTCGGCCCTCGTCGCTTTTTTCAAGGATTATGCCTTCAGCAGGCTGGTGATCGTCATTTCCGGAGGGCTCACGATGATCTTCCTGACGGGATGGCGTTTCCTGGTTCGTCTGCGCCACCCGCACGGTCTTCCGTTCGACCGCCGGGTACTTATTGTCGGAACGGGACGGTCCGCACGGATCCTCAAGAAACGCCTGGATCAATCGTCCGAGGGCCGTTCGGTGATGGGTTTTGCGGACCGGGGATGGAGGAGAATCGGAGAGAGACTCGACGGCACGCCGATCCTTGGAAGCATGGACAATGTCGGAAAGCTTGTGCGGGATTACGAAATTCGTGACGTCGTGTTCTCGACGGACGGTCTCTCCTACATGGATATCCTCTCGGTGATGAGCCGCGCCGGACAGCGTTCGGTCAACTACTATCTCGTCCCGGACACGCTGGATGTGATGATCGGCAAGGCGGGCATCGATTCTCTTGGCGATGTTCCTCTGGTGCAGATTTCGAACAATATCGATCGCAAATCGAACCGACTGATCAAGCGTGTGATGGACATCGGGATCTCTGCGTTGCTCTTGCTTTCCGTGTATCCTTTTGTATATTTCAAATCGGTCCTCAGTGGTTCTTCAACGTCCACGTTCATTCTCGGCCTCCCCGATGTACTGAGAGGCCGTAAGAGCCTTGTCGGTCCCCCCGACTCGGCCATGGCCCTCTTCACGCGTAATGGTTTGCCATCGGCACCGGTCAGTTTGGGCAAACCCGGGCTGACAGGCCTTGTTCAGCTTCAGCGGGGCCGCGAGTTGACCGCGGAAGAAATCAGCCGGTACGCCGTTTCCTATGCGCGGCATCAATCCATCTGGTTGGACCTGGAGATCTTGCTGGAGACCCTGATTGGAGTCAGGGCAACAACGGATGGTACGCATGAGGGAAGGAGTTAGGGAATGGCAAAAACGATCCTGGAGTTTGAAAAACCCATCATCGAGTTGGAACAAAAGATCGAGGAGATGAGGAAGTACTCGGACAACCTCGACATTGCCGAAGAGATTACAACCTTGGAAAACAAAGTGAATCAACTGCGGGAAAGCATCTTCGCGAACCTGAGCCGATGGCAGCGTGTCCAGTTGGCCCGGCATCCGGAGCGGCCGTACACGCTCGATTATGTGCACCATATGCTGACGGATTTCGTCGAAATGCACGGAGATCGCCGGTTCGGCGACGATAAAGCCGTGGTGGGAGGATTCGGGAGGCTGGACGGTCGAACGATCATGTTGATCGGGCAGCAGAAGGGAAGGGATACGAAATCGAATCTCTACCGGAACTTCGGGATGCCGAATCCCGAAGGATACCGGAAGGCGTTGAGACTTATGGAGCTGGCCGCCAAATTCAACAAGCCGGTTGTCACGCTGTTGGATACTCCGGGGGCCTACCCGGGGATCGAAGCCGAAGAGAGGGGGCAGGCCGAGGCGATCGCCAGAAACCTGTTCGAGATGTCGCATCTTCCCGTACCGATTGTTGTGGTGATTATCGGGGAGGGGGCCTCCGGGGGGGCCTTGGGGATCGGCGTGGGCGACAGGATCCTCATGTTCGAGAATGCGTGGTACTCGGTCATTGCTCCGGAGTCGTGTTCGAGCATCCTGTGGAGAAGCTGGGATTTCAAGGAACAGGCGGCGGAGGCGCTGAAGCTGACGGCTCCCGACCTCGTGGACCAGGGCATTGTGGATCGAATCGTTCCCGAGCCGCCCGGCGGCGCGCACAGGAATCACGAACAGGCGGCCTCGATTCTCAAAAAGATCCTGGTGGAAGAGCTGGACACTCTGAGGAAGATCAAGCCGGACAAGCTCGTCAAAACGCGGATTGAAAAGTTCGCGGCGATGGGAGCCTGGAAAGAGTGATTAAGCATCGAACCGGGATCCGTGTCCGCTACGCCGACACGGATCAGATGAAGATGGTGTACTACGGGAAGTACTTCGAATACTTCGAACAGGCTCGTTCCGAGCTTCTCCGTTCCATAGGTCTCCCGTATTCGGACGTTGAAAAATCCGGGATCTTTCTCCCCGTCATTGAGGCGTATGCCCGTTACCGCCGGTCGGCCCGCTATGACGATTTGATTACCGTCGAAAGCACGGTGGATGAAATGCCCGTCACCAGAATCCGTATCACGTATAAGATCTTTGGGGAAGGGGAGGAGGAGGCCCTCGTGGAAGGGTACACGGTGCACAGTTTTGTTAATGTCGAAACGGGACGCCCTACGCGGGCCCCCGAACAGTTTCTCCAGGTACTTCAGAATGCTTCCCGATAACCTATGCTGAAACCAGAACTCCTCGAACTTCTCTGCTGTCCGGTCTGCAAGAGCGATCTTCGCTACGACCAGGCGGCTCGGACCCTCACCTGTACATCGTGCGCCCGGGTGTATCCGATCAAAGACGACATTCCGATCATGCTCGTCGACGATGACGCAGGCGAACAGGCCTGATGGCTGCCCGCCCGGCTTCCGCCGGGCGCGAACAGTGCCGGAACCCGCCCGATGATCGAGAAGATCCTGCGTCTGGGCAAGGAAGCCGCCATCTACGGGCTGAGCTCCATCGTGGGGCGGTTCCTGAATTTTCTCCTCGTACCCATCTATACCAATCTCCTGCTTCCTGCCGACTACGGGCTGATCGCGACGCTGTATTCGTACCTCGCGTTCGCGGCGATCGTTTTCGGCTACGGCATGGACGCCGCCTACATGCGGTTCGCCGTATCCTGGGAAGGGGAAGACAAGAAGCAGACGTACAGCGTACCTCTGCTGTCGGTGACGGCGAGCTCGTTTCTGTTGTCGGTCCTCGTGCACTGGAACGCCGCTTGGCTGAGTAGTGCCATGGGGCTGGGAGAAGGCGCGGTTCCTCTGGTTCGGATGTCCGCCTGGGTCCTCTTCTTCGATGCAATCGTCCTCGTACCGTATGCGGCCCTGCGGATGGAAAACAAAGCCGGTACGTTTGCGTTCATCAGAATCACGAACATTGTACTGACGATCATCTTCAACGTGATCTTTCTCGTGGGCCTGGACATGAAGGCCGAGGGAGTTGTGCTGGCGAACCTGGTCTCATCGGCCCTAACGGTCATTCCTCATCTTCGCGGCATCCTCCCGAACCTTACTTTTCGTTTCTCCGGCAGACTCTACAAACAGCTCCTTGCCTTCGGTTTGCCGTACCTCCCCGCGGGACTTGCGAGTGTAGCGATGCAGGTGATCGACAGGCCCATCATGAAGGCGCTGACTGACGATGCCACCGTGGGCATCTATCAGGCAAACTATCGCATGGGGGTGTTCATGATGCTGGTGGTCGGCATGTTCGATTATGCCTGGAGACCTTTCTTCTTGCGCCATGCGCGCGAACCCGGCGCAAAACAATTGTTCTCCCGCGTCTTCACGCTCTTTTGCGTCCTGGCAATATCCTTGTTTGTCGTTCTCACCCTCTTCATCGAGGATCTCATCCGGATCCGCCTCGGGTCGGTGTATTTCATCCATCCGGACTACTGGGAGGGGGCGAAGATCATTCCGGTGATTCTCCTCGCATACGTGCTGAATGGGGCTTACGTCAATTTTCTCGTGGGCGTGTATCTGGAAAAGCGAACATCCGTGCTTCCGTACATTTTCGGAGCAGGGGCCGCGGTCAATGTAGCCGCAAACTTTGCGCTCATTCCCCTGTACGGCATGATGGGGGCGGCATATGCTACTCTGCTGAGCTATGCGGTTCTCGCCGCGGGAATCTTTGTTCCTTCCCAGCGGTTATACAAGATTGACTATGAATGGGGGAAGATTCTTTCTTTGCTCTCGGCGGCGACCATGATCGTTTCAGTGTTCAAACTGCTTTCGCCGGATCCTGCCTACAGCCATCTGCTTGTCAAAGCCGGCCTGGTCGCGGCGTTCGTGATCCTCGTGTTGTTCGCCCGCGTGATTTCGCTTGACGATTTCCGTATGACCCGGAATGGGGTCGGGAAGTTGTCCGAGACGCCGGAGTAGTCCCGTGCGCGGCAGTTGTCTCCTTCTCGCCCTCCTTCTGATGCCTGCGGTTCTCCAGGGCCAGATCTCCCCTCATCCCCTCTGCGGTTCACCCCTCCTTCCGGATTCAAGCGCATTACCGGAAATCATCAGAACAACTCTGGCAAAACACCCCGGGCTGGCCGAAAAACGGTTCGCCGCTCGCGTGACCTGGGATGTCGGAGCCATCGACACCTTCTTCGTCTTTAACTTTGCCACAAATGCATTTGATCCGGTTCCCGCGGAACTTCGGGCTGTGGGTCCGAAGTCGCTCGTGTGGGTGTCGCGGAACGAATTGCAGAACGGCCATGTCGATTCCCTCGTTGTGCAGAAGCTCCTGGAATCTCTGGAAGCGCGAACGCCCGGCGCATCAAGGGATTCGACACGCGGCGTGCTGGACCTGACCCGAACATTTTTCGGCGATCCTCCAAACATCAATGCAAATTTCGTCAAGGGCGCGGGGGACGGACGTACTCACTTCCTGCTTTGCGATATCCAGGACGGTTGGACATCGTCCAGTACCAGCTATGTAGCGGGATTCTTCTACAGCATTGATGTGTCTCCTTCCGGACCCGTCAGCAACCGACGGGACCTCCTGTATATCGATACATACCCCGGGATCTATCTTGACGGCGTTCGGGATGCGGAGCGTCCTCTGGGTACGCTCTCTCACGAATTTCAGCACCTGATCCATTGGAACTATGACCCCAATGAGATCTCGTTTTTCAATGAAGGCCTCTCAGAGCTCTCCACGTATATTTGCGGATACGGCCTGCGCAGTGCGGGTCTGTATCTCGAGAACACGAACGTGACGTTTCTGGGCTGGAATTCCGGTCTCGCGGATTACAGCCGCGCGGCACTCTGGTCGCTCTATCTCCTGGAGCAATTTGGCGATGCCTTTGTCGCCGCATTCACGCAGAACCCCCTTCAGGGTGTCGGAGGCTTCAACGGCGCGGCCTCTGGGCTGGGAATTCCTGCTTCGTTTACGGACGTTGTGCGTTCGTTCCACATTGCCAACGTCGTTCGCGATCGGACATTCCAACCGTCATACGGATACGTCAATGCCGGCGTCGTTGGATCGGGGCCATCGTTCCTGAAGGCCGGTTTCAGCGCCTATGCCACGGGCGGGAGGACGGACCTTCGACCATTCGCGGCGGATTATATCCGGTTGTTTGCCCCGGAAACCCTTTCGGTTTCCCTCTCGACAAGTTCCGGGACCATTTCGGGAACAGCCTTAGAGATCAGGGGCGGCGCTAAGCAAGTGGTTACCCTGCCGACGGGTGTCCCTTATAGTTCGTTGTTTAACGGGCCGGAATCCTCGGAAGCGGTTCTCGTGATTGTCAATCAAAATGCCGCCACCAATGCCTCGTATACTTTTTCCTCCGCCGGGACCTCCAAGGCGAGTGTCGCCGTTGAGTTACGAAACGACGACGGCGCGACCCATTCGACGCCCAATGCATTGTTCCTCTCCGGTGATACGGCCTATGTAGCTTTTGATCCGATTGAAGGCGGCCGCGTCGACAGCGTCGCGTTCTGGTTCTCCTCCACCGGATCGGGGGAGTTGTTCTTCAGGGACTGGAATCCGAACTATGACCTGACGCTTCAGCCTTTGGGCGGGTTAAGCGGTGGACCAAGGATGTCCGGTCCACCGGTGGCATTCACCGTTACGGATACCGGATTTTTCAGGACGGTCGTTTCGGTGTCCGGCCGAAATGTCCGGTCCTCTCCCGGATTTGTCGTTCAGCTTATTTACGGATCGGGTGCTCCCCATCCCTTGCTTCGGCGCGATGGAGGTCAAACACGGTTGCGGAGTTATCTGTATCTACGCCAAGAGCCGACCGCGGGAAGACGTTTATATTCGAGTCTTGGAGACTTCTATGTGAGGGTCTATGTCAGCGCCACAAACGAACCCCCGTCTTCAGCGCCGCCCGCCATCCCGACAACGTTTGCCCTGCATCAGAACTACCCGAACCCTTTCAACGCGTCAACGACTATTGCCTATGATGTGCCCGTTCGGGCAGAGGTTCGTCTGACGCTTCACGACCTGCTCGGAAGAGAAGTCGCTGTGCTGAGAGAGGGTCTTCACGAACCGGATTTCTATACCGTGAACGTTGATGGATCACGATGGACATCCGGAGTTTATTTTGTGCGGATGAAGACGTCGCAGGGTGTGTTGGTGAGGAAGATTGTGCTTGTGCGATGATTACCACCGTTGGAAGTGCCAGGTTTCTTTGGTATATTGAGCGCAATGGAGCAGGTGAAGGGTGAGCAAAACAACCAGCGATTGGATTCCGAAGAATCCGGCATTTGATCCCGGACAGCCGATGCAGATCGGCGGACAGGCCGTGATCGAAGGAGTGATGATGCGGGCGCCCGGTGCGGTCGCCACGGCGATTCGGCGTTCGAACGGGGACATTGTGGTTCAGAAAGAATCGTACACATCCCTCGTCGACCGATGGGGGCTGAAGCGGATACCGATCCTCCGGGGAGCCCTCGGACTCGTTGATATGATGTATGTGGGCATCCGATCCCTCAATTGGTCTGCAGAAGTGGCCATGCAGGATGCCGCCTCGCGGGAACACGGAGGAAAGCCGTCGGGCCAGACGACGGTTGCCCTCGTCACAACCCTGGTCATCGCTCTTGCGCTGGGAATCGGAATATTCTTTGTCACTCCCCTCTTCCTCGCCTCGGTTCTGTTCGACGTGGAACAAACCGCCGTGGCTTTTAACCTCGTTGCGGGAATCATCAGGATTCTGATCCTGATCGGCTATCTGTCTGCCATCTCCCTGATGCCCGATATTCGGCGATTGTTTCAGTACCATGGTGCCGAACACAAGGCCGTGTTTGCGTTCGAACTGAACGACGATCTGACTCCCGCCGCCGCGGCGCGCTATTCGCGCTTTCATCCGCGATGCGGCACGAGTTTTCTTTTGGTGGTGATGTTTGTCGCGATCATCATGTTCGCCCTGCTGGATGCTCTCCTGCTGGAATGGATCGGCGTGATGTCATTTGCCCTGCGGCTTGCCACCCATGTGCCGTTCATCCCGGTTGTTGGCGGAATGGCTTATGAATTCATCAAGATCTCCGCCAGGCACAGCGCTACCTGGTGGGGTCGGGTGGCGATTGCCCCGGGACTCTGGCTGCAGGGGGTAACAACACGTGAACCCGATGAAACCCAGCTGGAAGTCGCCGTGATCGCCTTGAAGTGCGCCCTTGGCATCGAGGATGCTGGCCGTTATGAATTCAAAGACACCCGGGTGGAGGCGGCGGCCTGAGTGCCATGTTTGACCGACTGGAGAAAACCCTTGAGCGGTTTCAGGAACTGAACACTCTGTTGAGTGATCCTGCCGTTCTTGCCGACCAGAAGAGGTATCGCGAGCTTGGGAGGGAACTGCGGTCGCTGGAGCCGATTGTCAAGGCCTATAAGCGGTACAAGAAGATGCGCAGTGATTTCGCGGGAGCGAAGGAAGTGTTGGACACTGTCTCCGATCTCGAGATGAAGGAACTCGCGCGGGAGGAATATGAGAGACTCAAAGGCCAGATCGCAGAACTGGAAGAAGAACTGAAACTCCTGCTTGTTCCCCAGGATCCCAACGATTCGAAGAATTTTATCATGGAAATCCGGGCGGGTACGGGAGGGGAGGAGGCGGCACTGTTTGCGGCCGATTTGTACCGGATGTATTCCCGGTATGCAGAGCGTAAGGGATGGAAAGTGTCCCTGATGGATTGGAACGAGACTGGAAAAGGGGGATTCAAAGAAGTAATCTTCAGTGTGGAGGGCGAAGGAGCGTACGGCATGATGAAATTCGAGAGCGGTGTCCACCGGGTTCAGCGCGTGCCGGAGACTGAAGCTCAGGGGCGTGTGCATACCTCCGCCGCTTCCGTTGTCGTTCTTCCGGAAGTGGAAGAAGTGGAGGTTGAGATCAATCCTTCGGACCTGCTGATCGACACCTATCGTTCCGGGGGAAAGGGGGGGCAGAACGTCAACAAGGTGGAAACAGCGGTCCGGATAACCCACAAACCGAGCGGGATCGTCGTGGCCTGCCAGCAGGAACGGTCGCAGTTCCAGAACCGTGAGAGGGCAATGAAGATGCTTCGGGCGAAGCTGTACGAAGCGAAGCTCCAGGAGCAGACTGCATCAACGGTTGCTCAGAGGCGGTCCATGATCAAGAGCGGCGACCGGAGCGACAAGATCAGGACCTATAATTTTCCTCAAAACAGGGTTACCGACCACCGCATCGGCCTGACGCTGTACAATCTGGATCGCATCATCGAAGGGGAGCTGGATGGATTGATCGAGCAGTTGAGAATAGCGGACAGGACGGAGAAACTGCAGTTACAGAGCTGATTGTGGAGAAATGAAGAGGACGAATCAACGAGGGGGACCAGTCAACGAAATGGACGAAGCAACGAGTCTGTGAATCACAGATTCTTCACTCCTCGTATCCTCCCAAAAAAGCCCTTCAGCAGTTCCTCGCTTTCCTTGTCGCACACGCCGCTGATGACGTGAGGCTGGTGGTTCAGACGTTTGTCTCCCGGGATGTCGTACAGAGTGCCGCAAGCCCCTGCTTTGGGGTCAAAGGTTGCGAACACCACGGTGGGAATTCTGGACAGGACAATCGCTCCCGCGCACATGGCGCAGGGCTCCAGCGTAACGTACAATGTACAGTGTTCCAGCCTGCGTGAACGCAGGTGGTTTGCGGCCGCCGTTAAGGCAATCATCTCGGCGTGAGCTGTCGGGTCCTGAAGCATCTCAACCTGATTGTACCCGCGTCCGATAATCCTTCCTTCGTGCACCACGACGGCACCGACGGGAATCTCATCACATTCAAATGCTCTCTCAGCTTCTCGGAGAGCTTTTTTCATCCACTCTTCGTGTCTGGTCATCAATAACAGGTTGTGCCAGCGCTCCGACCGGCGATTCTATGGTTGCGTAAGCCTTTGCCTTGGCGAAGTCGGAGAGCGATTTGGCAATTCTTTCCGCTCCGCTCTTCACTTCTGCCAGATTCTTCAGAACTTCTTCGGAACCCCCCGCCGCTTTTTCCGCTCTGCGCAGATACGCCAGAATGATGGTCAGGGGATTGTTGATGTCGTGTTGAAGCGCGCGAATGACCTCCTGCATCGTATTCAGCTGTGTTTGCTTGAGCTCCAACTCCTGCTTATGCAAAATCTCCTTTCTTGCATGCTCTTGTACTTTCGAGCGGTATTCAATGATCTTGACAAGGGCGAGGGCGAGCAGCCACATCCAGATCAGCGCATCAAAATTCTGAAAGTATCCGAAGATCGGCCGGGCCGCGTGGGCCTTGACGTCCTGGTAGAAATCCAATGTAGCAAGGAAGAAATAGAGGTAAATAATGTACCCCGAGAGGACGGCAGGGTATTGGACGAAGAACTTGACAAGGGGTTCAAAGAGGAGACGAAAGAAGCGCTTCATAGTCCGCGCTTCCGGAATTCGTCGAAGATGATGGAGGACGAACAAGCAGATCGTGCGCTCATGTTCTTTCCTTGAGGGTGGTGCGCCGCCTCTCATGGCGGATTTCTACGGCAGGGATGATAGAAACTCTCGATGCCGAATTCAAACAACCCTCTCGCCAACTTGTGCACCCGGAGGGATTTGAACCCCCAACCTGCGGTTCCGAAGACCGATGCTCTATCCAGTTGAGCTACGGGTGCCCACGCTGACAAGCAAAGTACGGAATCTTCTCTTCTTCCTCAACGGAGAAGTGCAACAGCCGGCGGAAGTTCAGACCCCCCGCGTGAAGTAATCGCTGAGAGTGAGGACAAGGAGAATGACCAGCCAGAAAAAACTGGCGGAAACAAATACCCAAGTGACCCTGGAGCTGTATCGAACATGCATGAAGTATAACACAACGAGGAGGGCCTTCAGAGTCGCAATGGTCATTGCGACCACGATGTTGAAAGGCCCGAGGTCGATGTAGGCAATGCCCACGGTGAGCACGAACAACGCGAGGAGGGCGAGTCCGACGGCGACATAGACCTTGCGGGATACGTGGTGGCCGCTCATGGGTGCACCCGGATGAGATAGAAAAAGGGATACAGAAAGATCCACACAATGTCAACAAAGTGCCAGTACAGTCCGCTGACTTCGATCGGATTGTAATACTCGGGGGAGAATCGCCCCCTGCGGGTCATGATGATCATGGCCGTCATGATTCCGATGCCGACCATCATGTGCAGGGCGTGAAATCCCGTCATCACAAAATAGAGAATGAAGTAGAGTTCGACGTGATTCGGTCCCTCAAGCGTGAAGCGGATCCCCGGAATCAGCCCCTCGGCATACTTGTGGGAATATTCAAATCCCTTAATAACGAGGAAGACCGACCCCAACGCAATGGTCATCAGCAGATATCGCGTGAGTGTCGCGTTGTCGCCGCGTTGGACCGCGTGGACGCCAAGAGCGACCGTCAGACTGCTCAGGAGCAGGACTGCGGTGTTGACCGCGCCCAGGAGGACGTCCATGTGCTGACTGCCGGCAACGAAGGCTTCGTAATAGAGGGAACGATACACGGCGTAGGCCGCGAACATCCCTCCGAAGAAAAGGACCTCCGTCGCCAGGAATGCCCACATACCCAGGTTGGATGCCTCCTGCTGCTGGAGAAGATCGTCGAATTGATGGGCGAGGCGCGAAGAACTATTCGCCATTGGCAGATTTCTCCTCGTAAGCGTACGGTCCTTCCGTGACGATCGGCGTCTTGTCGAAGTTATGGGTCGGGGGCGGCGAAGGCGTCAACCATTCCAATCCCGTGGCATTCCAGGGATTGGGTCCGGCCGTCCGGGGCTTGCGAAGCGACCAGAGAAGATAGATCATCGGGATGATGTACCCGAGGCCAAGAATCGAGGCCCCGGCAGTCGACAGAACGTTCAGTACCTGGAATTCTTCGGGATAAATGTAATATCTTCTCGGCATGCCGAGGTATCCCAGAATGAACTGGGGGAAAAAGGTCAGATTGAATCCCACAAACAGAATCAGGGCCGAGAATTTTGCCCACCCTTCATGGTACATCCGCCCGGTCATTTTCGGCCACCAATAATGAATCCCTCCCAAATATCCCATGACCGCGCCGCCGACCATGATGTAATGAAAATGCGCCACGACGAAGTAGGTGTCGGTCAGGTGCACGTTCACCGCGAGGGTAGCCAGGAACAGGCCTGTAAGTCCGCCGATCGTGAAAAGGCCAATGAATCCGAATGCGTAGAGCACCGGAGTGCGGAATTCAATGCGTCCCTTATGGAGCGTGGCGGTCCAGTTGAAGACCTTGACGGCGGACGGGATGGCCACAAAGAAGCTCAGGGCGGAGAACGCCATTCCCGCATACACCGATTGTCCGCTCACGAACATGTGGTGTCCCCACACGAGGAAGCCGAGGACCGCAATCGCCATCACCGCGGCCGCCATGAACTTGTAGCCGAAGATTCTTCGCCGCGCAAAACAGGTCACAAGCTCGCTCACCACGCCCATCGACGGAAGGACCATGATATACACCGCCGGATGAGAGTAGAACCAGAACATATGCTGGAACAGGATCGGATCCCCGCCGAGGGCCGGATCGAAGATGCCGACCTGGAAAATTCGCTCGACGCCAAGCAACGCGAGCGTGATGGCAAGAACCGGAGTGGCCAGAAGAATAATGACGCTTGTCGCGTACTGGGACCACACGAAGAGGGGGAGACGGAACCAGGTAAGGCCCGGCGCCCTCATTTTGTGGGTTGTGACAATGAAGTTCAGGCCTGTCAGGATCGATGAAAAGCCCAGGATGAAAATTCCGACGACAACGGGAACGACGTTTGTCGTGGAATACCCCGTGCTATAGGGAGTGTAGAAGGTCCATCCTGTATCGATGCCGCCCGTTACCATAGCATAGAGGGTGTATGCACCCCCGACCATATAGAGATACCAGCTCAGGAGATTGAGCCTGGGAAAGGCCAAATCGCGGGCTCCGAGCATCATGGGCAGGAGGAAGTTCCCAAGCACGGCCGGGATGGAAGGAACGAGGAAAAAGAAGATCATTGCGATGCCGTGCATCGTGAACAACCTGTTGTAGGTTTCGGCTGACACAAGGTCGCCCTGGGGAGTCATCAGCTCGAGACGCATCAGCACGGCAAAGAAGCCGCCAACGAAGAAAAACAGCGTGATCGAAATGAGGTACAGGAGAGCGATCCGTTTGTGATCTCTGGTCAGGAGCCAGGAGCGGATGCCGTACGCGGCCGTAATATAGTTCTTCTGCAGGGCGTCCTCGTTCACGGTTTTCATGGGTTTTTCCTTTCACCCGCGATCTGCGGCCCTCCGAGGGACTTGATATACTCAATGATCTGAAAAAGCTGTTCCTGACTCATTTGCTGCGCGTAGGTGGGCATGAGCGGCTTGTATCCAGCGACAAGGGCCCCCCCTGGATTCAGGATCGATTCGCGAATGTAACGCTCGTCGGCGGTGACGGTTGATCCGTCTGCCAGTCGGACCGTACTGCCGAAGAGGCCATGAAGCGACGGGCCGCGCTCCTGCGACGTTTGCGAATGGCAGGTCACACAGCCGAACTGCCTGAAGAGTTGGTCACCGCTCGCCGTCATGGGTTCCGCAAGCCTGCTCCCCGCGAGCCAGCGTTCAAACTCTTCCTGCTTCATTACCACCACTCGCCCTTTCATGGATGCATGCGATGTCCCGCAGTACTCGGCACAAAACAAATGATACTCTCCGGGTTTCGTGGCCTCGAACCAAGTGGTCGTGTAGCGCCCCGGAAGCACATCCTGCTTGACGCGGAAGGCCGGTACGAAGAAACTATGGATTACGTCCTGCGAGGTCATGACAAGCTTGATCGGCACGCCGACAGGAACATGAAGCTCATTGATTTCGCGGTTTCCCTGGGGATGCTGAATTTTCCACATCCACTGCTTCGCGACAACGTACACTTCACGGGCGTGCTCGGGCGGGACGTGCATGTCGAAGTAGAGTTTTGCCCCCCAGCCGAAGATCCCCGCGCTGATCACGAGAGGAACAATCGACCAGAGAAGCTCGAGCGGCAGATGTTCGGAAACCGCCCCGGCACGGCTGGCCTTGGAGTTCTTCCGATAGCGGATGTTGAAGTACACCAGGCCCGCGGTGATGATTCCGCCGAAGAAAGCGGCCACGCCGATCAGGAGCCAAAAGAGTGCGTCGACTTCCGCGGCGGTGGATGAAGCAGCTTCAGGCAAAAGGGGAAAGTCCCACATTAGGCGTCTTCTCCAGCTTCATTCCGCCGGCGGGCCTTGCGCTCTCGGCGGAGCATGACAACCATGAACCCGCCCAGAGTCACAACGGTGATGACGGCGCTGATCTTCAGGACGGTCGAAACGAGAAGGCTGTACTTTCCGGCGGCAGGATCGTACTGATAACACAGCAAAAGCAATTGATCTACCGCCGAGCCGATCCTTTCCTGAGAGGCCTCCATGACGGCGAACGTCAGATCCCTCGCCGGGTACTCGATGCCAAAGAAATACCGTGCAAGCGTTCCCTCCGGGGTGACCACCATAATGGCCGCTGCGTGAGCGTAAAAATCCGTCTTCTCGTCGTACACGTAGTGAAAGCCCGCCGCGTCCGTCAGAGCCTCGATTGATTCCTTCTCGCCGGTCAGAAAATGCCACCCCGCTTCCGCTCCATCCCTGCCGTACGTCAGCAAATACTGTTCCTTTTTCCCGGAGGCAAGTTCCGGTGTTTCACGGGGGTCGATGCTGACGGTCAGCACCTCAAATTCCCTTCCCGCCGTGAACTTCAGCGTTTTCAGTGTTGCAACCATTCCGTTGAGGATCTGCGTACACAGCATCGGACATTCGTAGTATACAAAGGCCAGAATGACCGGCCGCTTTCCGAAATACTCCCGCAGAGCGATACTCTCGCCGCGCTCGTTGCGGAATCTCAAGTCCAGAGGAAGCTTCGTATTCATCTTTTGGTCGATGCGGACTTCCTCCACGATCTTATCGGGCGTCACCTGTCCCTGAGCGACGGAGGTTCCAAGCAATACTCCAAGAACGAGGGTCATGGTTTTCATGGTTGTCTCTCCGCGGGCCGGACAGGGAAGCCCTGTCGAAGGGCCCGTTGAATGGCAGTATCAATGGGCACAGCCGCCATCCCGGCGGCACTGTCACTCCACGAATATCCGGTCAGCAGGGAATCTTCCCTCGCCCTGAGCTTCAGCATCTCTGCGCGTGGGTTTGGCTGTAACGCCGGCTGAGGGGGCGTCGTTTCGGGCGTGGCAAACGTTTCGGGAAATGCGCCGGGTTGAACAGAGGTGTCCTGGAACAGCTTATACGCACCCCAGGCCATGATGAGAATCAGGATCATGAGTCCCAGCAAACCAAACCCGGTGACCATGAGGGGACGAAAGTGCGCGTCGCGGCTTTCGTACGTTGCTGCGTTCTGCTTTGGTTTCATCCGTGCCCTCCGTGCTCCCGTCCCCGAAGCTGGCCGTGCTCAAATCTCGGATCGTTCTTCGCCATCAAGGGCGCGCCTTGGAGCTGACGTACCATCGCGGCGACCCAGATGCCTCCCAGGGCAAGCGGAGCCACCGCATCAGTCCACGAGAACGAAAACGCATCCGGCGAAAACGCCGGCTTGACAAGCCAGAAGTAATCCACAAGACGCATCACCAACAAGCCCGCCGCAAGGAGGGCAAGGGAATCGATGGATTTCTTCATTCTGCGCACAAGGAGGAGAAGAAACGGCACAAAGAAATGCCCGACCAGAATCACTACCGCAACAATGCTCCACCCGGCTGTCTGGCGGTTGATGTACCAAAAATTCTCCTCAGGAAGATTGCCGGACCAGATAATCAGATACTGCGAGAAAGCGAGGTACGTCCAGAACACTGTCAGGGCCAGGAGCAGATTCCCCAGGTGATGATAGTGCGTTGTCGTCAGGATGTCGGAGAAAGGTTTGGAGGATTTGAGGAACCAGAGCATGACGATGCCGAACGAAAGCGCGGCATGCCCCTGTGCTGTGAGTATCATCAGCCCATAGATGGAGGAAAACCACTCCGGTTCCAGGGACATCAGCCAGTCCACAGAAGCAAACGTTCCCACGAGGACAAAGGCGATCATTCCGGGCGCACTTGCGATCTTCATTCGGCGTGTTTCGCCGGTGTCCCCGTTTCGGTCCTGCAATCGTGACCAACGGCTCAGGAGGAAGGCAAGGAGAATCCAGAATGCAAAATAAATGCCGGCGCGAATAAGGAAGAATGGAGCATTCAGATAGGCGGCTTTCGCAACAACGTGTCCATGGACTTCCCCTTCGCCGTGTCCGGTCCAGGAATAGAGATGGTCCATGCCGAAGGCGATGGGGAGGAAAAGAATCGCCATCACGGGTAGAACCCGCGTACCCGCTTCGAGGACGCGTTGGATGACATGTCCCCAACGACCCGAGACGAGATGATGAAGGAGAAGCAGGCCGAAGCATCCGAGGGAAAGTCCGGTCCAGTACACGTAAGCGAACAGATACGATTCGAGGAAATCTCCGAAGGAAAGCCAGGCTCCGAGCGCGAGCAGCGCCGCTCCGCCTCCGGCCGCAAGCCACGCGCGTCTCTGCACACCCTTCAGCCGTTCTCTTGTCTGCTGTTCCATGTCAGGGATTGTTCCGGATCAGGAGCGCTCGCTCGTCCGGCGATAAGGTCTCGACGGGCACGCGCCGGCTCAGCTGAAGCGCACGAATATAGGCGATGATGGCCCACCGGTCTTCCGGTTTCACGGAGGCGGCATAGCTGTACATGCGCCCAAAACCGTTTGTGATCACGTCAAAATAATATCCGGGCGGTTCGGCCCGAAGGGTGTCATTGTGAAACGATCGCGGCCGGGGGAATCCCCTCTGCACGATCATTCCGTTTCCGTCTCCGAGTCTCCCGTGGCAGGGCGAGCAGAAGGTATTGAACCTGTCCTGCCCCCTCCTGAGAACCCGCTCGGTGACGGGGAAGGGAAAGAAGACCGAGAATTTCCCCTGAGTTTTGCCGGTGTACAACAATTCGTCCGTCCTCGCATGGCCCCGTGCAACTACGCCTTCAGGCAGAGGCCTGGCCGATGAGCTGTCCGAAGAGAACGCATTGCTCGTCAACGGAGGATTCTTGGGCTGGTCGTACATGTCCAAATGGCATCCGGAGAGCAGGAGGACGAGGCCGGAAACAACGATGCTATGGATCAACCGTTGTGACATTCGCAGGACTCAGGGATTCAAGAAATTTCAGCGTCTTTTTCTCATCAAACAGCGGATCGGTTGCTTCGATGCACAGAAAAAACTTATCACGGGTGACTCGTTCAAATCTCTGGACGTTGAAAACCGGGTGATACGGCCTTGGGAGTCCATTGCGCATCAGCATCCCCACCACCGCGCACAGGGCCGCAAGAAGGACCGTGGCTTCGAAGGTGATCGGAATGAACGACGGCCAGCTGTTGAACGGCCGCCCGCCGACGTTCAGGGGATAGCTGATGACCGCAGCATAGTACTGTAGGAAGAATCCCGACAGTGCTCCGACAATGCCGCCGACCAGAACAAACAGCGGCAAGCGGGTGCGGCGGAAGCCGATCGCTTCGGCAAGTCCATCGACGGGAAACGGAGAATACGCATCCATCTGGCGGTATCCTTTGGCGTACGCCTGCCGCGCGGCCTCGAGGACCTGCTCCGGGCCGGAGAACTCAGCCATCAAACCGAAAACGCGAGGTTCATGCATACATAAAACCGAAAAGTGAAAAACCTATTTGCCCCTCCAGGGCAAAAGCTGTCTCAGCTCAAAAATCGAAATCATCGGCATCAAGCGGATGAACAGGAACATGAGGCAAAGAAAGAGGCCGATTGTTCCGATGTAGGTCGCCCAATCCCAAATTGTCGGATAGTACATATCCCAGGATGACGGCAGGAAATCACGGTGCAGGCTGGTTACCACGATGACGAACCGCTCCAGCCACATGCCGATGTTGATGGTAATCGAGATCAGAAAGAGCCAGACCATGTTCTTGCGGATGCGGCCGATCCACAACAGCTGGGGAATCGCAATGTTGGTCAACAGCAGTCCCCAGTAGATAAACCCATAGGGTCCCTGAGTGCGGTTGAACATCATGTACTTTTCAAACTCATTCCCGCTGTACCAGGCAAAAAAAGCTTCCATCGCATACCCGTATGCCACGATCAATCCCGTCGCCAGCATGACCTTTGCCATGTAGTCCATGTGGCGATCGGTGACGAAATCCTGAAGCCCGTAGACCTTTCGCACCGGAATGACCAGGCATAAGACCATCGCAAATCCGGAATAGATTGCCCCGGCAACGAAGTACGGAGGAAAAATCGTCGCGTGCCAGCCCGGAAGGACGCTCACCGAAAAGTCAAAGCTGATGACGCTGTGGACCGAGATCACAAGAGGGGTCGCCAGGCCTGCGAGGAGCAGATAGGCCATTTCATAGCGATGCCAGTGCCGGGCCGAACCCCGCCAACCCATGGCAAGCACGCCGTAGACAATCTTCATCCATTTCTTCTTCGCCGTGTCTCTCATCGTCGCCAGGTCCGGCACAAGTCCGACAAACCAAAACATGAAGGACACGGTGAAGTAGGTCGTGATCGCAAAGACATCCCACGTCAACGGACTACGGAACTGTGGCCAGAGCGCCATGGTGTCCGGGAGCGGAATAATCCAATAGAACACCCACGGTCTGCCAAGGTGGAGGAGCGGAAAGAGGGCCGCACATCCGACGGCAAACAGTGTCATGGCTTCTGCAAACCGGTTGATCGAATTGCGCCAATGCTGGTTGAGCAATAGCAGAATCGCTGAAATCAGGGTACCGGCGTGGCCAATGCCGATCCACCAGACGAGGTTGATGATTGCAAATCCCCACGCGACGGGAATATTGATTCCCCAGATTCCGACACCTTTGATCATCAGCCACCCGATCGAGATGAACAGGACCATGGTGAGGACAAAGGCAATGGCGAGGCCGACCAACATGCCGCGTGGGGTCTTCCTCTCCAGCACATCAGCCGTTATCTTGTCGGTGATCGTCCCGTACGTCTGCCCGTGCCCGATGAGAGGCG
This sequence comes from Bacteroidia bacterium, assembly GCA_022180565.1. Classification (GTDB taxonomy): domain Bacteria; phylum Bacteroidota; class Ignavibacteria; order UBA10030; family UBA10030; genus JACQPU01. The sequence continues at coordinate 85,688 of BQML01000008.1, read as the reverse complement.
CGGTCTCAACAGTGTCCACTGTGTTCTCCCGCTTCATGCTGAGATGTCTTGCTCCCGGTTCGGGTTTGTCACCCTGGCGAGATAGCTCGTTCTCGGTTTGGTATTAAGCTCTGTGAGCAAACCGTAGTCCAGGGGATCGGCTTTCAGACCGGCGATGCGGCTTTCCGGATCGTTGAGGTTGCCGAAGACAATGGCCTGCGAGGGGCACGCGGCCTGGCAGGCTGTCACCACCTCACCATCCCTGATCTCCCGTCCCTCCTTCTTAGCCGCAATCCGCGCCGCACTGATCCTCTGCACGCAATAAGAGCACTTCTCCATCACGCCGCGGCTGCGGACGGTCACCTCAGGATTCTTCTGCATGGCGAGGGTCGGCTCTGCAGTTGAATACTGGAGGAAGTTGAATCGCCGAACCTTGTAGGGACAGTTGTTGGAGCAGTACCGGGTGCCGATGCATCTGTTGTACACCATCACATTCAGGCCTTCGGAATCGTGCACCGTCGCAGCGACGGGGCACACCACTTCGCATGGTGCGTTCTCGCAGTGCATGCAGGTGACGGGCTGAAAGACAACCTCCGGATCATCAAGCGACCCCTTGTAATACCGGTCAATCCGGATCCAATGCATTTCGCGTCCGGCAAGCACCTGGTCCTTCCCGACAATAGGAATGTTGTTCTCCGCCTGGCAGGCGATGACGCAGGCATTACAGCCCGTGCACGCACTCAGGTCGATCGACATGCCCCACGCATACCCGTCGTACTCATGATCAGGGTACAGGCTCGCTTGTGCGGCCGGCTGATGCTCCGAGGCAAAATCCGGGGTTGCCACATATTCGGCGAGGGACGCAGAGCGCACGAGATTCCGCCCCTCCATCAAGTGATGGTGCTGGGTTACGGCAAGCCTTGCTTTTGCGCCTGTCCTGATTATCCGGATGCCCGAGACCCACCACGGAGAGTTCGAAGTCCGGATTGCTTGAACGCTGAATCCCCGCTTCGAACCGACACGTCCGGCCTTCGCGCGACCATACCCAAGATGGACCGTCGCTGTCTGATCGGGATGGCCGGGTGTTATCCAAACGGGACCGAATATGGTCCGCCCGTCACCGGATATTTCCACAACGTCCTCATTCTGCAAGCCGAACCTTCCGGCTGTCGCGGGACTCACGAGCACGGCATTGTCCCACGTCAGCGTCGTAAGCGGCTTGGGCAATTCCTGTAGCCATCCGTTGTTTGCGTACCGTCCGTCCCACACGGTCGGATCAGGACGGAAAACAAGACAAAGTTCGTCCTTCGGCGCGTCGTTCTTCGCCGAAAGAGCCTGGACCTCCTTCATGCGGACCCGGACATTCCGTGAAGGGAAAGCACTGCCCGCGACGAGACCGTCATGGAGCGAGGTTTTCCAAAACGTCTCAAAGTCACGCGAAGCCGAGTGACGTCGCCAAAAATCGCGCACAATGTCGTAGGATTTCGGCTCAGCGGCTCCCAGCATCAATTCCAGAAGCTCGTGGTCGGAGGACACTCCGGCATAGAGCGGTGTGATGAGGGGCTGAACAATAGTCGCGGTGCCGTCATAGGCGCGGGCATCGGACCATGTTTCAAGATAGTGAGCCTGTGGAACGTGCCAGGTGCATTCTGCCGCCGTTTCATCGGCATAGAGACCGAGGTGAATCGAGAACGCCACTGACGCAAGTGCGCCTCCGAAGTCAAGATCCACGGGCGCATGATACACGGGATTGCCGCCCATGATGACCAGCATGTCCACCTGGCCGTCGCGAATGTCGCTCACCAGTTCGCGAAGAGATTCGGCCTGGCTTTGCTCCGGTTGAATCTCCACGGGGTCAGAATAACTCACCGTCTTCCCGACGTTGCCAAGACGCTCGTTGATGGCGTGGGCCAGCGCGTGCACGGCGGGGGGCTGATAAGGGCCGGGAATGACAACCGAAGATCCCTGGTGCGTTCGGAGGTCCTGCACGAGCGCGGCAAGCCACGAATCATGCCCGTCGGATTCCGCCGGCGTTTGAACAGGAATGCCGAGCCCTCGAGCGATTCTCCGTATCAAGGACTCGACCTCGTGCGGTCTCACTCCCAGCCGATGATCCGCGATCGCGCCGACATTGGTTGGCGAAGACTCGATGGAATACAAACGGTTCATTGTTTGCTTGCCGCCGGCAACTTTGCGCTTCTGCGCAAAGTCCCGCGCGTATCTCACAGCTCCCGGACCATGAGTGAGAAAATCAGAATCCAGCGCCAGCACGATGTCGGCTTTGTCCAGATGATACCTCGTGCTCATGATCCACCCGAAAGCGATCCGTGCCCCTTCCCGGACGGAATCCAGAGTCACAGGTTCGTACCGATGCCAGCGGGCATGGGGGAATTGATGAAGGAGGCGCGCAAGCTGATCTCCAAGGGTCGGCGAGGTCACCGTTTCAGTGAGGATTCGCAATCCCGCACCCCCGTTGGCTCTCTTTGCCTGAAGGGACTGGGAAAGTGCCTGGAGAAACTTATCACGCGTGCTGATGAGGCCCCTGTTGAGAGGAACCTGCGATCGGTCGGGATCGTAGAGTGACAGGATGGATGCTTGCGTGAATGCATCGGTGGCCCCCAGGCTTGCCGGATGGTCGGGATTGCCTTCGATCTTGGTCGGACGTCCCATGTGGCTTGTGACCAGAATTCCGGTCGCAAAGCCGCCGTGGACCATCGCGGTTGCAAAGGAAAGTGGTACGCCGGGTGTGACTAATTCGGGCGAGCGGACAAACGGGATGATTTTCTCATCGGGCTGTTTTGTGCACGCGTTGAGCCCGGCGAGTGCCAAGGAGGCGCCCATGAGCATGAGGAACTGCCTTCGACCCATCGAGGAATCGTCCCACACCGAGGCCTCCCGCGGAAATTCGCGATGAAGGAATTCCCGAAATTCCTCCGTTTCGGCGAGTTCTTCAAGACAGCGCCAGTATTCGCTTCCCTGCTTGCTCTGCAGTTTCGCCCTGATCTGGTGGAGATCGAGTGGGGTAGTGGTGCTCATGCGTCTCTCAACGGTGGCAGATGGAACAGTCCGAAAGCTGTTGTACGGCAATGCCGTACTTCTTCACCAATTCCTTTCCCTCTTCCGTGCCCGCTGCTTTCCAGTTCATGGTGAAGACTTCTTCACGGGGTCTGATAAACTTTTCGGGTGCGCGGTGGCATTCGAGGCACCACGACATGAACAGTGTGTTCACCCTCCACGTCAACGGCATTCTGTCCACCGGTCCGTGACAGGTTTCGCACCCGACGCCTTTGTTGACGTGAATACTGTGATTGAAGTACGTGAAATCGGGGAGATCATGAACGCGAATCCAGGTGAGCGGCTTTCCCGTCGCGGCACTCGTCCGCACGGCGGCAAGCATGGGACTCGTATTCCAAATCTGCGAATGGCAGGTCATGCATGTGTACGTCGGAGGAATGCCCGCAAACGATGCCTCGGTGACGGACACATGACAATACTCGCAGCTGATTCCCAGCCCGCTCACATGATGTTCATGACTGAAGGGAATCGGCTGTTCCCTGGGCACTCCCACGCCTGTTGTGTACCCCGCGCGGTAAATGCTTGATCCCACCCAAACAAGAAGAGCCAGCACCAGCAAAAACGCGACAATACTGGCGCGGGATACAACCTTCATGCTTGGACGGAATATTTGGGCCAAGAGTGCTGCCTTGTTTCTGCTGTGAATCCCCGGAAGGGCTCAGGGGAACGGAAAAAAGCCGCGGAAGGACCGCGGCATCAAACATTTTTCAAAAGAATGGAAAAAACCGACGTAAGAATGATTCCTAATTAAACAAAAAAATCTCAGACAAGTCAAGATAATAACGATTGTCGATTTCCGCTGAACTCCTTGATTCACCTTTCTCAAACAGATATATTTCCTCGAGCGAGTTCTTCATCCGTCTTCCTCTGATTTTCCCACACACCTCCTTCCGCACTCATGAAGAGAATCGGATTTCTTACTTCCTGCCTCCTCGAGACTTCACTTGAGAACCTGATTCGATGGACCCAGGGCACGAAATTTGATGCCCTTGAAGTGGCGGCGTGGCCGTCTGGTTCCAAGCGTAAGTTCAAGGGCAGTCATATCGATGTTGACTCTCTCAACGCTTCCGCCGACCGCTTCAAAGATCTCCTTGCTGAAAAGGGAAAAACGATTTCTGCGCTCGCCTATTACGATAATCTTCTGGACCCGGATGCCGCCGTCAGAGATCATGTGCGAAGTCACTTGCGGAAGGTGATCGACGCCGCGGCGGCCTTGAACGTGAACCTCGTCGGCACGTTCGTCGGCGCTCACCCAAATCTGACCCCCTCCGAATCTTTCCGGGAGATTGTAAAAGAGCTGAGAAAAATTCTCAGTTTTGCGAAAGACAGGGGAGTAAGAGTCATGATTGAAAACTGTCCTATGACAGGATGGCAGAAGTTCAACGCGCCGGGGAGCCTGGCATATTCTCCTGAACTGTGGAGCGCTCTTTTTCACGAACTGCCGTTCGAGAATTTCGGATTGAACTTTGATCCGTCTCACCTCTTTTGGCTCGCCATCGATTACGAGAAAGCGGTGAGAGATTTCCGAGAAAAGATCTTCCATGTTCACGCAAAGGACTGTGAGCTTCTGCCTGAGGGTTTGTATCGATACGGTATCTATGGGCCGCAGTTGACCTCGGAGCCCCGCGATCCGGGGTGGTGGCGGTACCGTCTGCCGGGCAAGGGAAGCATCGACTGGGCAAGGTTTACAGGGGCGCTTCACGAGGCGGGGTTCGAGGGAACGCTCTCTATTGAATTGGAGGATCCGGAGTGGGAGGATTCGGAAGAGGCGATCAAAGACGCTCTTCTCAGAGGGGCGAATTTTCTCTCCCGTTTTTGGCCGCCCCGTGACCAAAACTCGACCAAGGCATCCATACCATGACATCAAAAGAGAGGTTAAGAATGGCGTTTCGCAGGAAGAAGGCAGACCGTGTGCCCGTATGCCCCGACATCTCGGTGATGGTGCCTGCGAAACGCACAGGAAGGCCGTTCCATGAATTGTTTCTTGATGGAAGCGATCATACGGGATGGACATCCGAGACTTACACACACGTCTATGTCGATACGGTCAAATATTTTGGCATAGACGGATGGTACGTTTATGGAGGATTAAAGGAGATTCGTCCTCCGGACGCGCCCGAATTTGTCGAAACGATTGAGCCTGTTCAGGACGGAAAGCTGGTGAAGCGAGTTTGTCATACCCCGCTGGGCGATCTCACGGAAGAAGAAATGTTCTTCCACGATGAACCGCCCTGGAAGGAGACGAAACCGGTGAAGGATTTGAAAGAAGACTTCAAGAAATTGAAGTTGTGGATGGGGACAGGCCCGTGGAAGTATGAGGCCGACTTCAGAGACAGGGATCGTATCGGGGACCTTGGGGTCTACTCGCCAGTTGTTCCGGTGTTTCAGGATTGGTGGTTCAATCTGCGTCATGGCGGATTCGAGCGATGTTTCATGGACTTTCATGAGGAGGAAAAATTCATGCAGGAAGTCCATGAGCTGTACCTGGATTGGGCGCTTGCGTACGTCAGGGCGCTTGCACAAGCGCATCCAGACGAAGTGATGTTCGGGGGTTCCTCGGCAAGCCTCAGCATCAGCTCGCCGGCGTTGTTTCGAACGTACGAACTTCCGCTCCTTCAGCAAGCGGCGAAGGTCTGCCATGAGGAGGGTGTTTTGGCGCATCTCCATGTCTGCGGGCGATCCTGGGAACTGGTGCAGATCGTGGCTGAAGAGACGGACATCGATGTGATGGAGCCGATGGAAGAGCCGCCCGGCGGCAATGTCGATATTGCTGAGGCGAAGCGCAGGGTCGGGGACAAGCTGTGTATCAAAGGAAACATCAACACGTTCGACTTCATGCTGAACGCCTCGCCGGAACAAGTGAAGGAAAAGTGCCGCCGGTTGATTGATGCAGCGGCGGCCGACGGCGGTTTTGTGCTTTCGACGGGCGATCAGTGCGGACGCGATACCCCGCATGAGAACATCTTTGCGATGGTGGAGGTCGCGGAAACCTATGGACGATATTAGGGAGCAATCAATGGATAGATATGCGGAAATAGCTCAGCATGTTCAAAACGGATACTCGGAACGGGCGCGCAAGGCCGTGGAGGCGGCGCTTGCGGAAGGATGCCCTGCCGAGAGGGTGTTGAAGGAAGGATTGATTGCGGGGATGGAAGTGGTTGCGGCAAAGTTCAAGTCGGGACAAATGTTCCTTCCGGAAGTGCTGGCCGTTGCCGGCGCCATGAAAGCGGGCATGGAACTTGTGAAGCCGCTGCTCGTCGCCGCGAGACACGAGCCGCTTGGCAAGGTGGTCCTGGGCACGGTGCGCGGCGATATGCACGACATCGGCAAGAACCTCGTTGCCATCATGCTCCAGGGGGCGGGATTCGACGTGGTGGATCTCGGGACGGATGTGCGGGTGGAGAAGTTCATCGATGCGATCGAGCGGGAACATCCGGATGTGGTCGGCATGTCGGCGCTCCTCACGACAACCATGGTGCATATGAAAACGGTGATTGAGGCATTGAAACAGCGCGATCTGCGGGCGCACGTCAAGGTGATCGTCGGAGGCGCGCCGATCTCCAAAAACTTCGCAAGCGAGATCGGCGCCGACGGCTATGCGCGCGATGCCGCAACGGCGGTGGATGTCGTCAAAGAATTGCTGAACAGCCGATGAGAAAGCGATTCAACAGCCTTACCCTGGGAGCCGATGCTCTCCTCTTTGGTGTCGCAGGAACTCCCCTGAGACGAAACGGCGTGTTGATCGGCGGTGGAAAGGTGCTTCCGGAGATCAAGTTCACGCTTCCGCCCATGAGCATCGAGGACACGCCTGCCATGGAAATCGAGGCGATGTATCGCGAAATCGTCACAGCCGTGTGCGAACGGGCTGTCCATCTCGGCCAGCAATCCGTTGTCGTCGAATTTGAGCTCCTGCCGCCCATGACCGTCGATCCGCCCATGGGTGAGTCGATCACCTCACTGATTGCGGGGATCCTGGCAGAATTCAGGACATCGCATGGTCTGCAGTCCCTGCTGAGGATCACGCCCGTCGATATTCGGGAGCAGAACAAACCTCCCCAGAGAAGGCGCGGGCGTGAAACGGAATTGCTTCTGGAGAGCTTTCGCCGGTGTGCACGGGCGGGTGCCGATCTTCTGTCCATTGAATCCACCGGCGGCAAGGAAGTCACGGATCAGGCAATCATGGCGGCAGATGTGAGGGGAATCCTCTTCGGCACAGTCGTCCTGGGCTGTGCGGACATGGAATTTCTCTGGGAAAAGATCGTTCGCGTTGCCAGGGAAACCGGTACCGTGCCTGCGGGGGACACGGCATGCGGCATCGGCAATACGGCTATGGTACTGGCAGACCAGGGATATATTCCGCGGGTGTTTGCCGCCGTTGTCCGCGCCGTTACGGCAGTCCGCTCCCTGGTTGCCTACGAGGTCGGTGCCGCCGGACCGGGCAAGGATTGCGGATATGAGAACGCTATTCTCAAGGCGATCACCGGGCTTCCCATGTCCATGGAAGGCAAATCCGCCGCCTGCGCGCATCTGAGCCCTGTAGGCAATATCGCCGGTTGCTACGCGGACCTCTGGAGCAATGAATCCGTGCAGAACATCAAGCTGCTGGCCGGCATGGCGCCTGTTGTTTCCATGGAACAACTTGTGTATGATTGCAGACTGATGAACGTGGCGGCGGGCAGGGGAGAGGGCCGCAGACTCCGCGATTGGTTTTCGGAATCCGACGCCGGTCTTGATCCGCAAGCCTTTATTTTATCTCCGAGGGCGGTCGAGGCGCTGGCCCGGGCCATCGTTTCGGAGCAGGACGATTACCGGCGGGGGGTTGCCGTCGCCGTCAAGGCCGTTGATCTCCTGCGGGAAGGCTTGTCGAAACAACATCTGCTTCTCAGCGAACGCGAGCAAGAATGGCTCACGAGGATCGAACACACCGTCTCTGAACTTCCCTCGGATTCGATGGGTTTCATTGCCGAAGAAAGACCAAAATGGAAGGACCATGTGAACTATGGGGAATACGGCATTCCGGATGACGTCTGAAACGAAAGACCTGAAAGCGTTTGTCGACAAGATTCTCGCGGATCACAACGGCATTCTGCCCCTTGAGCCGGCATGGGTGGCGCGGGATTTCCTCCCACCGGGGAGACGGCTTGGTTGTCCGGAGGAGCTCTACGATCTCGGAAGCCGGGGAGGGATTGGGGAACGCTGGCTTGCGTCTACGACAGAAGCCGACAACCGGATCAAGGTTCCCGGCGAGGGGCTGAGCTTCATCGCCCTGGCGGGGGACACGCGCCTGACGCTCAAGGATGCCGTGGCCGCGGCGCCGGACCTTGTGATGGGAAGCCGTTATGCGGCAACGCATCCGCGGGGACTGGACCGTCTTGCCAAACTGTTTGACTATGAATTCAGAATCCCATACCATCTGCACCAAATGAAGAAGCACGCGGACCTGGTGGGGCGAAATCCGAAAGAGGAAGCTTACTACTTTCCCGAAGGTGTTTCACTGGGTCATGAGCCGGAAACCTACTTCGGCCTGCATCCATCGATCGTCGAGCAGAGACGATATGACGTGCTTCTTTCGTACCTTCAGGATTGGAACAGCGATCTCATTCTGCGGGAATCGAGGGCATACAGACTCGTCCCCGGGGACGGCTGGCACGTTCCGGCCGGAATACTGCACGCACCCGGTTCGGCGCTCACGGTGGAACTGCAGGAGGATTCGGACGTCTTTGCAATGTTTCAGGCACGCGTGGCGGGAAGGATCCTCGACAAGGAATTGCTCTTCAAAGATGTTCGCCCCGAAGACCGTGCACGGCTCGGTGAACGCGCACTTCTGGAGATGATCGACTGGGAGGCAAACGGCGACCCCTACTTCTATGAGAACCACCATACGCCGCCGGTCACTATCCGGCGTTCGTCAGACGGAGAAGAAGAGTGGATTTTCTATAACACGACGAAGTTCAGCGGTAAACGACTTGTAGTGAAACCGGGAAAGACCATGACCACCCGTGATCCCGGAGTGTACAGCCTGTTCGTGTGGCGCGGACGCGGATCGTTTGACGGACATGAAGTGCAAGCCGGCGAGGCGGGAAAGGACGAGCTTCTGGTGTCGCACGCGAAGGCCGTCGAGGAGCTTACGGTGAGGAACACCGGCAACGAGGATCTGGTGATTCTGAAATTCTTCGGGCCGGATGTCTGTCCCGACGTCCCGATGCTGAAACCTTACGGGAGAGTTGTATGAGTGTGATCATTGGAGAAGGCCGTCACCGCTACCGCTGGATCAACCGATGGGCCGTCATTCCGGACACCCCGAGTTCTCAACAAAACGGGCGAACCCACGGTGTTGTCGTGGCGGCCTCGGGGAATGTGCTGGTGTTCCATCAGGCAAGCCCCGCCGTGCTTGTGTTCGATTCCCATGGTGCGATCCTGGATGCGTGGGGTGAACGCTTTCCGGGAGCGCATGGAATGACGCTCGTCCGCGAGAACGATGTGGAGTACCTCTGGCTCACAGACCAGGATACCGCAGAGGTCGTCAAAACGACACTTGACGGAACGACGGTGCTTAAGCTGGATCCGCCGAATCACCGGGCATACAAGGGGGGGAGATACTCTCCCACATGGGTGGCCGTCAATGAGGAGCGGTTCGGAGGAAATGGGGACGTGTGGGTGGCGGACGGATATGGGATGAACCTGGTCCATTGTTATGACAAGAGGGGAGAGTACAAGGTGAGTCTGAGCGGGGAAGAGGGGACAGCAGGAGCATTCAATTGTCCGCACGGGATCATGTTTGATTATCGAAGGGGAAAACCGGAGCTGACGATCGCGGATCGGGGAAACAAACAGTTTCAAGTGTATGACGGGAGCGGGGTCTTCCGCGGAAGTTTCCGGCACGGGCTTTCTTCCCCCTGCATGGCGATCATCGTCGGCTCGGAGCTCATCGTTCCCGAACTCCAGGCCAGGGTGACCGTCCTTGATCGGAATAACCGGGTTGTGTGCTATCTCGGTGGGAACGAGGCGACCTGTTCCATTCCGGGATGGCCGAATCATCCGCCGCGCCTGCTGGCCGACGGAAAGTTCAATAGCCCTCACTCCATTGCCGCCGATGGCGAAGGCAATCTGTATGTCGTGGAATGGATTGTAGGGGGGAGGATAACAAAGTTGGAGCGCGTTACGGATTAGCTCACTTTGTTGTGACCAACGGGCGGTATTTCGTGACGAAAGGGATCGTCCGGTCCACTCCGCAGTTGACTTCCGGGTTTTTTTTTGAGATTGTGAATACCCCATGAACCGGGTATTGTTGTTCCTCCTCTTCTTTGCCTGCGCCTTCTGTACCGCCCTTGCCCAGCAGGCAGACATTCATGGCACGGTTTCCGACAGCACAACGGGGGAACGGATTCCGTATGCCAACATTATGATTCTCGGCCTCTCGAAGGGTTCGGCCGCGAACACGGCCGGCTATTATCGCATCCCCAGTCTTCCCCTCGGCGCATACGACATCCAGGCCTCTGCCGTCGGTTTTGAAAAACGTACGGTCCGCGTCGTCGTGCTGGACGACAAAACCGTTACGGTGAACTTCCTCCTTCCGCCCTCGACAGTCCGCCTCAGCGAAGTGGTCGTCACGGAGAGCATGAAACCCGAATTGCTGAGCACGCAGACCAGCGTCCACGTGATCGACAAAGCCGAGCTCAAACAGGTCCCGGTCGGCCCCCAGGCCGACATTCTCAAGAGCATTCAGATCCTTCCCGGGTTTGTGACGACAAGCGATGTGAATGCGCAGTTTTACGTTCGCGGGGGAGCAGGCGATCAGAACCTGTTCTTGCTGGACGGAATGAGAATCTACAATCCGTTTCATGCTTTCGGATTGTTCAGCACCTTCGATCCCGACATTGTGCGTACCACGGAAGTGTACACCGGCGCGTTTCCTGCGGACTTCGGAGGGCGCCTTTCGGCCGTGGTCAATATGATCTCGCGTGATGGAAACGCCTCGCGGTTTTCATCCACTCTGAACGTTAATTTCCTTTCTTCTAAACTCCAACTTGAGGGCCCTGTCGGAAATTCCGTTCAGGCCATTTTCACGGGCCGCAAGTCCCTGTTTTCCCGTACCTTTAAAACCTATCTGAAACAGGATGTTCCGCTTTCCTTCTATGATGCCTTTGCAAAACTCTCCATCAAGGATCCTTCTTCCCAGGACCGGTACAGCATCCAGGCTTTGGTGACGGACGACCAATTGTCCGCTTCATCAAGCTCCGATGCGGCGTACTCCTGGTCGACAAAGGCAGTCGGAGTGGAGGGGAACTTCCTTATGTCTGACCGTTTGTTCTGGAACCTCACGCTGTCGCTGAGCGACTATGAAGCGCGGCGGATCGTCCGGGAGTTCAGTTCCGCGCCGCCGGGTCGAAGCACGATCAGCGAATTCGGACTGCGCGCGAACATTACCTCGTATACCGATTCGAAGGACATCTATTTTTTCGGATTCGAACTTGACTTCCCGAAAGCGGAGTATCAGTTCGTCGACAGACTCGGAACGCAGGTGCGGCTGGCGGAGACCCTTCTGCAGTTTTCGCTGTGGATGCGCTACCAGATGAATCTGGAAGGTTTGAATGCAGACCTGGGACTCCGGGCCGAGATCGGCAACTTCTTCCGCTGGGGCGACGTTGAATCGGCCCTTGAGCCGCGGGCAAGTGTAAGCATTCCGCTCACAGCACAGTGGAAGGCAAAGGCGTCGTACGGACGCTTCAGCCAGGGGCTCATCACCGTGAGCAACGAGGATGACGTTCTGCCCATCTTCACCCCGTGGATCGTGATCCCTACGTCCCTCAAGCCGCAGACCTCAAACCATTATGTGCTCGGAGTGGAAGGGCCGGTGACAACCTCGCTCTCCGTAACACTCCAGACATTCTATAAACAATATCCCTCGCTCGTCGCCTATAATCGGGACAAAATCGAGGTCAAAGAGCCCGACTACATCAATGCCGAAGGCTCCTCGTACGGAGGCGAGATCTTGCTTCGGTATTCGGTTCCCCTCATGGATTTCTTTGCGTCGTACACGCTGGCCAGAGTAGTTCTGAAACAGCCCGGTTTTGAGTATCCGCCCCGGTACGACAGACGCCACACGGTGAATCTTCTCCAGGTTCTGCATCCGTTGACGGGACTCGATATTTCCCTGCGGTGGGAATTCGGGTCGGGCCTTCCGTTTACGCGCCTCGTGGGGTTCTATGAAAAGCTCAATCTCGGCGAAGGATATCCGAACTCGTACGTCGATGAAACGGGTCAAGCGATTCCGATCTACGGTCTCAAGAACGGAGCACGTTTGCCGACATACCATCGGCTGGATGTGAACTTCAATTACACGCTGATCCGATTGCCGGGGTTGGAAGCCACCGTTGGGGCCGGTGTCACGAACGTGTACGATCGAAAAAACATTTTCTATTTCGACAGGACGACGGGTCGAAGAACGAACATGCTCAGATTCTTCCCGACGGCGGCATTTTCTCTGGAGTTCCGCCCGTGAGAATTCCAAGACCTTTTGGCCCACCTTCTTCGTTCATCTTCCGTCTGAGCCAGGCGATCGTCTTGTCTTTGATGATGGTCCTTCTCCTTTCGTGCGACGATTCTGTGGATCCATTCGGAGAATTCGTGCCGCGGATGGCGATCTATTCGATTCTGAGCGCCGAGAGCGACACGCAATATGTGAGAGTCGTGCGGTCCTACCGATCTCCCGACGATTCCTCGAAGGCAGACCTTGCGGTCAGGGATGCCGTGGTGGAGATCTCGGATGGTTTGCAGACCGTCGTGTTTTCGGATACGGTCCTTCCCCGCCCGGGACCTTCGGAATTTGGTGATTCCGTATTTGTGTACGTTGCCCGGGGCTTCAAACCCGTTCCAGGCGCCTCGTATACGCTCACGGTGACGTCGCCTTCGGCAGGGACCCTCACGGCGACAACACGGGTTCCGCCACAATCGACCCTCAGCACGGATTACGCCCAGAACGTGGTGATTCGCAATCCATGGACGGGCATTTTGAATCCGGTGGTTTCGTTTGTCATCTCCCCCGGTGCATCGGCCTTTCTCGTACGCTTCCGGATCGAGTATGAGGACGTGACGCCGTCGGGTGTCGTCCAGAAAAGCATCGAAGTCCCGGACCGGCTGGTTGTCGTGAGCTGTTTCCAGGAAGTGTATGATTTTCAGTTTCGGACTGCAGCCTCAACGGGAGGATCATCAGGGAAACTCGTAAGGTACGACTATCCTCATTTTTCCTATCGCCGGTGCGTCGAGCTTGTCAATGAACGGTCCTACAACAACCGATTCCTTCGCGCAAAGTTTACGGTTGTACAGTTTAATGACGAGTGGTACAAGTACTTTACGAGCGCGAGAGCGTTTCAGGACCGGTTTTCGATCCGCATCGATCAGCCCGACTATTCTCCTCTCCCCGGGGGATTGGGGGTGTTTGGAGGGTACGTTGTTGACACCATCTCGGTCAACCTCCCCGTGGTCATGCAAACCAGCCGTCCGGATCTGTGGTCGGCGTGCGAATAATGTTCCGCGGTGGAAGGCAACGGCCCTTCGTTCCCGGCATCTTGATGAGTCTGCTCTTACCTCCGCCGTAGCGAGTTGATTTGATAGCGGCAGGGATGCCGGCAGGTTCACACTTATCGGTCACTTTAGACCGGAGTCGACGCTAAACACGACAATCGCTCCTTCTCCAACTCTGCGGATGCCGTTTCACCAGAGTGCCCCGCCGATCCTTTCCATAAAAAGTTTCCCCTCCTTCAAATGGATGCAGCGGTCAACGTCGTAAATGGTTTCCGGATTACGAGTGACGATGACGCCCGTATGTCGGCATTGAGTTTGTGGAGCAACTGCATGATTGCCCCACGAGTCGCAGTATCAGGCGGGGGTGTCTGGCAACGGATTACTCACGGGGGCCAACCTTGGACTACCTAACGCAGAGCCTGGGATTTCCCTTGCCACAAGGATATGCTTGACATGAAGAAGCCCGAGAGAATCCCGGGCTTCTGTTACTATGCGGAGGGGCAGCAATTATTTAGCTGTAATTGCCGAGTAAAGCAGCAGTTTTGATCCGCCCTTTTCTATGACTTTTCCTTTGACCGTCACGATTTTCGCAGCGTACTGCACGAGCGCCTCGTTTCCACCTTTTGTTCCCTTTTCGGGCGCAAGAATGTAGACGGTTCCTGTTTTGTCTTCAACGATTCCCGGCGGCAGTCCACCTTTTATGCACGCGATTGCACAGTCCTCATGTTCCGGCCCGCGTCCGCCCATCATCCCCGTGAGATAGCATTTCGTGTCAATAATCTCGCCCGTCACGGAAATCTCTTTCATCTCTTTCTTGTCTTGTGCCGAAACAATACCGACAAACAAGAGCAGGGAGAGGAGTACTGCGGAAAAAAGATTTATTCCTTTCATCGTGATTTTCCTTAATGAGTTGTGAATGCTAGTGTTGTGAAACGGGGATTGGTTGTCGAGCGTTGCCGCCGTAGACAAGGCCGACGACGGTACCGTAGACAAGGTGTCCGATCAGACTCCCCATCACCATCATCATTGGTGCCGGGGTGTTGACGGCAAAGACTCCTGCACCCATCATCGGATTGACCATGATCTGGGCGAGGAACCAAGGAAAGAGTCCGTAGAGCGCTCCTTGGAGCCAAGGTGCGCCCGGAAGCTTTCCGATGAATGCATACACATAGATAAGTGCGAGCACCGTGCCGATCATGAAATGAGCGATCCAGCCCACGACGACGGGAAATCCCATGAAGTCGGCGAGCATCGCGGGGATGTTCATCTCCGGCATGCCCATCATCGGCGCAACCATCGTCATGATGGTCATAACGATCGTTCCTGCAATCCCTGCCCCGATGGCTTTGGGGATATTGAGTTTGTTCATGAAAACCTCCTTGGTTGGTGAGAACATTATAGCAGATACCGCGCTAATTCGTTCATGGTAAATGCGCCGTAGAAGACGAGTCGGTGATCAACGAACGTTGCCGGACAGATCACCACCCGGCGTTCGCGAAACACCGGCGCGTGCGCTTCTCGCTCGTAGACCTGCACGTCGATCGAAGAGTCATCACGATACGTGTCGACCAGTTTCAACACTTCTTCGCATGAAGGACAATCTCGTTCGACAAATACTTCTACGAGTCGCTTTCCTTTCGTCATGGTGAAAATACCTTGGCCAGGTCTGAAAGCGACGGATCGTGTAGAATGATGCGTCGGCCCGACGAGCTGCATTCGATGAGGAAGGTGGGGATCACGCGCCTGCCGCCCGACCATTCGATTATCCGTCGAGAAGCCGCCTCATCTTTATCGATGTCGATCTCGGTGAACGCGATGCCCTTCTCCTTGAGAAAGCGTTTCGCAACCCGGCAATCGCCGCACCATTGCGTTGAGTACACCGTTATCTTTTCCACAAGTTCTCCATTCGACTTTGAACATGGTGAACGCCTGTAAGATAATCGGATGCGCAACGACAGGCTGTCCGCTGCGTGACAATGTGCCCGCAGATGGGAAAGCGAAAAGAAGCGGAAACTACCGGGAGATTTTCTTGAGCCGGTCGAGATTGTGGATGACGAAGCCCTGGCGGGAGAAATCAATCAGGCCTTCGGAGCGGAATTCGTTGAGCGTGGTGGTGACGGTCTGGCGTGCAGCCCCAACGAGCAGGGCTATTTCCTGGTGGGAGAGGTGCATCGTAATCGTAACGATGCCGCGCTTGATGCTGCCGAATTCTTCGGCGTAACGGACGAGAAATGCGGCGATGCGTTGTCGGACATCCTTGAAAACCATATCGGTGACGCGCTCCTCGAACTTCTTCAAACGGAGTCCGATGCGCTTCGTGACTTGCAGATTGAGTTCCGGATGCATCGTTAGAAGCTGTTCGAAATCGGATTTCTTGATCGTACAGATGATCACATCGTCGAGCGCCTGTGCAAGCTCTCCCGTCGATTCCTTTTCACGGCTGAAGGAAACCTCACCGAATATCTCTCCCGGACCGATGACATCGAGAATCACTTCCTTGCCGCCGGCTGTCAACCGCGAGATCTTGACATGCCCCTCTTTCAAGAAAAAGATGGTCTTTGCCGGCTCGTCGGGAAAATAGATGGGCTGGTCTGGCTTGACCATTGTTAGCGACGACATCTGACTGATCCGCTCCATTGCGGCCTCATCCATCCCCTCGAAGATGTTAAAGTGCTTCAGATACCAGAACTTGGATTGCTGCGGCATGATTCGGTCCTTCGTCAGTTCACCTCAACCCAAGAACGCGGACGGTCTGCATGCTGAATGGTGGTTTCAGCATCAGAACAAGGAGAACTCGCCTTGTGTGCCTCATTGACGGTGACCTTGTCCGTTGTCCGTGACAAGCCAGGATAAAGATTCAATGACCCCCTTCAAATCAAGTTCTGCAAATTGCTTCTTCGTGTACTGTAATCGTTCCGCGTCGCTGCAGTTGCCAGGACAGGCGGCAAGTCGCGCCGAGAGCACTTCGGCGAGATGCATCTTCAACTGATTCGCCAGCACATCGTGGATCGTCGTATGAATGCCCTGTTCGACAGCCTTGAGCTGATTGAAGATTTCCTGAATCGGCCGCCCGTCATCTATCATGCCTTCGATGCCCTTCAACTGTCCCTGAAGGTAATGCAAGCGCTTCGTCAGAGTTTTCTTCTCTTTCAACGATAGCATAGATCGTCCTCTTTAAGCAGGGATTACCTTCAGCGATGTGAAGGTAATCCCCAACAGAGACTTTATCTGCAACAGCAGATTTCGGGCGGGCTACACGCCGGGCAACATCCAGTAGCCGTCTCTGCCTTCGATGCGGCATGGCTGGATGCGAGGCCAAACAGGAGTGCAAGCAACGCAGCAAGCAAGCCTTTTTTCTTATTCACGACATTTCACCTCCTTTCTCCGTACAAGATACGGAAGGGCGGGGGGTGTCTGTCAAGGGCTGTGCGGTGAATGTAAGGTGTGTGCGATGGTTTCCTTCACCACACGATTCACATCGCCCAGGCAACAACGGCCTTTTGGGTTCTTCAGATCGCACGCACATTCACCCGCCTTCACTCGTTTCGCGATCTCAACCGCTGCTGTGCTCCTGCCCGTTTGCACAATCTCCCTTCGGATTCTCCTGCGCGTCCAATCAAAGCAATAGCAGACGGGAGTGTCCTCCTCCTCGTCTTTCCCGAAAACGGGAACGGTCAGTTCGCCAATCGAAAATGTTCGCACATTCACATTGGAGAAATACACAATCGGACAGGTTGGATCGGCGCAGTAATAGTATTGCACAGGTTCAAGGTGCGTACGGGCATAAGGTTTCAGGAGACTCTCCAGAGTGCGGCGTTGGATTTTTCGACCGATTACCTGGGAAACGGGGCATTGAGCGGTTTCGGGAGCCTGCGAGACATCCGTCATAAGGCAACACTCGCCATCGGTACGATGCTCATTGCAAGCAAGAGTTTCGACGGGTAAGGTGCAACAGGAGTTCATGGCAATTCCTTTCCTGTCTATCCTATGCAGCACGTCATCACACTGATGTCGCGTGTGAAGGCCTGTGCCGCAAATTTAATTCCCTCGCTGAACGTGGGGAAGGTGTGCACGGTATCAATGATATCATCAATCGTCAGCTTGAACTTCACGGCCAGCACGGCTTCGTGAATCATCTCTGCCGCCGCGGGCGCTACAATATGACAACCCACGATAATACCGGTGTGCGGGTCAACCACCAGCTTGATGACGCCGCGCGTCTCGCCGACTGCTTTCGCTTTGGGGACCGCGGACAGCGGCACGGTGCGACAGGAACACACGTTGATGCGCTTCATCAACTCTCGCTCGGTCAAGCCGACACTTGCCACCTGCGGCATCGTAAACACTGCATGGGGAATTTCGTCGTAGTTGATTTTTTTACGCGCACCGGAGGTGTTCAGTGCGTTGTCCGCGGCAATTGCACCTTCTTTGGCGGCAACAGTCTCCAGCGCAAGCTTCCCCACACAATCGCCCGCAGCCCAGATGTGCCGCTGTGTTGTTTGGAGGGTCTCATCGGCCACAACGAAGCCCCGCTGATCTACGTTCACGCCGGCGTTTTCCAACGCCAACCCGTTCGTGTTCGGCTCGATACCGGTTGCCAGCAGCAAGTGATCGGCACGGAATTCCTTTTCCGTATTCTTCACGAGCGCCACCACGATTTTCTTCCCACCATCTTCTCGCACCTGTCGGATATCCACGCCTGTGTGAATCGTCACCCCTTCTTCTTCCAAAACCGTCTGCAGCTCATCGGAAACTTCAGGCTCTTCCAGCGGCAGAATGCGCTTCATTTTTTCGAGCACCGTGACTTTTGTGCCGAAGTGTGCGTACATCTGGGCGAATTCAAGTCCCAGCGGCCCGCCGCCGACAACTATCATCGATGACGGAAGCGTGTTCAACTCTAACGCTTCGATGTTGGTGAGATAGCGAACCTTTTCGATGCCGGGGAAGGGAAGAATCTTCGCCTTCGAGCCGGTCGCGATGATGAACGTTTCACCGCGCACACGATGGCCTTCGATCTCGATCTCGTGTGGTGAAACAAATCGCGCAGTCCCTTCTCGATACTCCACCGTTTTGAAGTTGGCGATGACGTCGCTGTAATTGCTCTGGCGCAGCGCATCAACGAGCTGATTCTTGTACGCGATCGCCTGTGCGAAGTCGAACCGGAACTGTCCGTTGGTCTGAATGGCCGAGAAGCCCGGCCGTTGCCCGTAGTAGTAGCGTGCACCGACCTCGAGCAAATGCTTGCTCGGCACGCATCCGACGTTCACGCATGTTCCGCCGATTGGAAGTCCGCTGTTGACGATGAGCGCTTCAGCGCCGAGGTCGTTGGCTTTGGTTGCCGCGGCAAATGCCGCCGCCCCGCCGCCGATGATGATGAGAGGGTAGTTGTTCATGTGTGGAACCTTGTGGGTTACTGCGGCTTTTTGTTGGGTGTTGCCGTGAATCCCGCCTCATCCACCACGGCGATGAGCTGTTCGAGAGTAGTTTTGCTGGAATCGTACTCCACGACGGCACGACTCTTTTCAAACTCCACCGCTGCTTTTTTCACCCCGGCAGCACGACCCAATGTCGCTTCCAATCCTTTTGCACAGCCTTTACAATCCATCCCTTCGATGTCAAGCACGGTTATGATCATGGTCGGGTGCTGTTGTCGGTTTTGATCAAGCATCGATTGTGCTGCAGCGGCGTTGGTGAAGTCGAACGATGGGAATGCGAGGGCAATGGCAGCAACGAGCGTGGCAAACCAGACCGCGATCTTGTTCCATGTGCCTGCGCTTTCGATTTTGCACGTGCCGTCGGCACAGATCACTTCACGCTTGCGGTAGGTGAGAGAGAAGGCGAGAGCGAGCAGTACGACGGTGAGTCCGATAAAGTACGGGCGGAGGGGCTCAAACGCGGCGAATGCGCCGATGCTTCCCACGCCGATAAGCGCAACGACAACGGGTCCGATACAGCAAAGCGAAGCGATGATCGCCGCCGTGACGGCGCCTGTGGTTGTAAGTTTTCCTTTTTCCATCACGCAATCTCCTTGTGCATGAAAGCATGGGGTTCTTTGGTTTCATCGAGTGCGAACGTGTTTTGCAAGTTCGTCGTAAAGATATTCTGCACCAAGGAGTAGAAAATGGTTTGCCCTTGGCGCCGACTTCTTACAATGTTTTTATCCTTCAGTTTCCGCAGATGCTGTGAGACGGCAGAATCGGTAAGTCCGAGTACTTCGGCCAGATCGCAGACACACATTTCCCGATGGGCATGGAGCAGGTAAATGATTCTGAGTCGTTGGATGTTGCCGGCGACGTTGAGCAGGTCGGCCAGCGTTGCGAGTCCTTTCTGTTTGGCCAGGTTTCGCTTGATGAGGGCAAACTCGGCTTTTGAGAACGTAGGGCCGATACAGACCTTTCCTTCGATGATGACTTTTCGCATCGGTTCTCCAGTAATTTAGTGAATACTAAAATACTGAACCAGTGTACTGCGCGGAAAGTTCCCTGTCAAGCGGAATGATGGTCGCGGGGCGACAATGCGAGACGCCGGCGAAGGTTAACGGTTGAACGCTGTGGAAAGGAGATTTGTCAAAATGGTGGGATCATGTTGGAGGGGCCGATATCTGCCAACGCTCAGGAATTCCTCATGAGCTTTGGTGATGAAGTGTCAGACGGCAATGGATCGAACCTATGACAGCAATTGACCGCTCCCCTCAGCGGAGTTTGAAAATCATCGAAGTTTTCGTATTGTTGATCGTCTTGCTCTACCTTGAGTGATGACAACCCCATCTGGGGAGTGAGACTGACGGCCCAGAATCTCGGAGGCACTTTTGCTGATCGGTCTCACGGTGAGGCAGGCAATCGAAGATAGGCATGAGACGAAAGATGTTGATAGTTCTCCTCATCATCCTCCCGGCACTTGCCGCCGGTGCCGCGGCCGCTCTGTGGTATGGAGCGTACCATTGGAATTCCGGCACGCAAGAACTGCGTGCAGGATTGGATCTGGCCCGCTCACCAATCCGGCCGTCTCTTGTTGACTTCCGTGAATTGAAAGACTTGCCTGCTCCGGTTCAACGCTACTTCCGCACGGTGCTCAGGGACAGACAGCCGATGGTCACTGGGATGCGTGTGCGGCATACCGGTACGTTCAACATGAGCGAAACCACGGACCAATGGAAACCGTTCACTTCGGATCAGAAGGTGGTCACGAAGCGGCCCGGCTTTGATTGGGATGGGCGCATAGCCATGATGCCCGGACTGTCGGTGCGTGTTCACGATGCCTACGTAGCGGGGGAAGGAATACTCCACGCTTCACTGCTAGGCCTCTTCACGTTGGCCAGCATACGCGATACCAGCCACATAGCGGAGGGCGAATTGATGCGATTCCTCGCAGAGGCAACGTGGTACGCAACCGCCCTGCTCCCCAGCCAAGGGGTGCGCTGGAAGTCTGTTGATGATCGCTCGGCCTATGCCACGTTATCCGATGGAAACCGTTCCGTAACCTTGCTGTTTGTGTTCAACGAAGCGGGGCTCATCGAGACTGTTCAAGCAGAAGCCCGCAGTCGGATGGTGAGTGGCAACTTGGTCCCGACACCGTGGCAAGGTCGATTTTGGAACTATGGGGAGCGCAATGGAATGCTGGTACCGCTTGATGGCGAGGTAGCGTGGCTTCTTCCAACCGGCACAAAAGCGTACTGGCGTGGTCACATCACTGATATCGCTCACGAGTTCATGCACTGAGAGAGGGTCAGTGGCACCGCTGCAGCTTCCGAAGGGATGCCTTTCCAAGGGAACCCTGCGGGTCGGCATGAACTCCCAACCGTTATGCCGCATATTGATCTCGGAGTTTCATTACTTGTCGGCGCTGTTGCCCTGCTCGCATCCACGCTCGCCGGAGTGACCGGCTTCGGTGGAGCGGCCGTTCTGCTCCCAGTGCTTGTCATTGCCTTCGGCGTGCGCGATGCGGTGCCGATACTGACCGTCGCGCAACTCATCGGCAACGCCAGCCGAGTATGGTTCAACCGACGCGAGCTGGACTATCGCGTCGTTGGCTGGTTTGCCCTCGGCGGCGTTCCACTGGCATTGCTCGGCGGCGTCCTCTTCGCCGGGGCACCACTTGCCGGCCTCACCCGGCTACTTGGCCTCTTTCTGCTACTCATCGTGGCTTGGCGGAGGCTGGGGACCCGAACCTCCGTCCGACCCACTCTGCAGTCCTTCGCACTCATTGGAGCCGGAGGAAGCTTCCTCTCGGCGCTGCTTGGAAGCGTGGGCCCGCTCATGGCACCATTTTTCCTCGCCTACGGATTGGTGAAAGGCGCCTATATCGGCACCGAGGCGCTCTCCACGGTCGTAATGCACGTTACGAAGCTTGTGGCCTACCGCGGTGCAGACGTGCTCCCAATGGAGAGCATTCTCACGGGTCTCGCAATCGGTCCACTTATGATTGTCGGGTCTTGGACAGGGAAACGGATCGTTGATCGACTCCCGGAACATGCATTTGTCTTTCTCGTCGAGTTGACGATGACGGCGGCTGGGCTACTGTTTCTCATTCGAGGACGCTGATCGAGATGGACCGGGACAATCGAGTGGCCGCGCGATACGGCCTACCAACCGGTTCCAGATGACTGTCCCCGCATAGATAACCGCTCATTCACGGCGCAGGAAGAGACCAGAGGAGCCCCCGGGCACTGCAGGCGTTCATCCACCACTATCGGTTGCGATTTCCAGCAGGCGTGCATATGCTGTCGTCCACGGCCCGATTCGATTCCCCGGCGCCAGGGGGAAATGACGCCCGCAAGGCACGATGAGCATCCTGCCGCGGATCACCCCGGGATTCGCAAAAAAGTCACCATCCCGCCAGTGATAAAAACCTTCTCTACTATTGTAGAATTTTCAAAAAGAGCCTTCGAAACAGAACCTCACGCACGTTTTTTTCTTGGTAATCCCTCGATGTCCCAAAAGGACCGGAATGGTATGCACGTTGATGCCCATGACAAAGGTTTTTCACACGGAGCGTCAATAATGAACCCTGCACGCCGAATAACCCATCGAGATTCCGCAACAAAACCACAAGGACAAGTCCTGAGGTTTACTCCCAAATCCTCTCCAGACACGCAACTGGCTATGAGGGGGGATGATCTGTTCCGCGCTCTTTTTGAAACTGCCAGAGATGTCCTGTTCGTCATTGACCGACATGGCACGATGCTGATGGCGAATCCTGAGTTCGAGCGCCGGACGGGTTGGAAGCGGGAGGAATGGCTGGGACGACACTTCGGCCAATTGCTTCATCCTGACGATATCACTCCCGCGTGGAATAGCTTCCGACGTCAGCTCACAAGCAATCGTCCGCAAACCGTCGAACTGCGCGTCAAAACCCGCGAGGGAAGGTACCTCACAGGCGATTTCTCATGGGCCCCGCAAATAAAGGCCGATCGGATTGAAGCGATCCTCGGGATTGTCCGTGACATCACGGACCGCAAGGAATCCGAACAGCGGATACGTGAAGAGCAAGCCAAGTACCGGGACCTCTTCCGCAACGCCGTCCAGCCCATGTTTCGCACTTCCGTGGACGGAACACTGCTTGATGCGAACGCGGCCCTTCTGCGGCTCCTGGGATACAAGGATGTTGAAGAGCTGGCGCGCATCAACATGGCCGACCTCTACGTCAAACCGGAACTGAGAAATCAGATCAAAGAAGCCGTTGATTCCAAAGGATCGTTGATCGGCCTTGAGATCGAACTGAAGAGAAAAAACGGCGGCGTGATAACCGTTCTGGAGTATTCGAGAGCCCTGAAAGATGCGAACGGACGGCTTGTCGGATTCGAAGGAATCCTCGAAGACATCACGGCCAGGAAAGCGCTTGAACAGAAACTGAAACAGTATGTCGAGGCCCTGGAGGCGTCTCAAAAGGAGCTTGCCCGACTCAACAGCGAAAAAGACAAACTGTTTTCCATTCTGTCCCACGATCTCCGTTCCCCGTTTGGAAGCATTCTCGGATTCTGCGAGATCCTCGCCACCGAGGGGGATACCATGCCTGCCGAAGAGCGAAACGAGTTTATTCGGTACATCCGCGAAGCCGCCCAGGATCAGTTATCGCTCGTGAACAAACTCCTCGATTGGTCACGGTTTGAAACCGGGCGCGTTCGGATGGATATGCGAACCCTGGACCTCTCGACTCTGGCAAAGGGAAGCGTGGATGGTCTTACCGGCCTCGCCCGGAAGAAATCCATTTCCCTCGTGTCCAGAGTATCGAAAGGCCTTCACGTCCAGGGTGACGAGCAGTTTCTGAGACAGGTTTTTGACAACATCATCGGCAACGCGCTGAAGTTCACGCCCGCCGGCGGAGCGGTTACCGTTGAAGCCGAAGAAACCGGGGATGGATTCATTGCCGTAACCATCACGGATACCGGAGTCGGTATACCTGCCGAGGACCTTCCAAAGCTCTTCAAGGCCGAGGAGAAGTATACGCGAAATGGTCTGGACGGCGAGCGCGGAACAGGACTGGGATTATCGGTTTGTCAGGAAATCATGAAAAAACACGGAGGCGACATCACCGTCCAAAGTACCGTCGGGCAGGGAACGACCTTTACGCTGAAGTTTGTGAGCAACTCGCGCCGGGACGGACTCGCCATTCTCATCGCCGACGACGAAGAGGGAGCCCGTGTCCTCCACTCGCGATACGTCAGGAAAATCTATCCCGACGCGCATATTATCTTTGCCTCCAACGGTCGTGAGGCCACGGAACAAGCCCTGAGATTACGCCCCGATCTGATTCTCACGGACTACTCGATGCCTGTCATGGATGGATACGAGGCCCTCACCGAACTGAAGCGATATGCCGAGACCAAACGGATTCCCGTTGTCGTCATCACCGGGGATGACTCGGGCTCGAGCCGCGACGCGTTGACGCTGTCCGGAGCTTCCGCCGTCCTTGCCAAGCCGGTGACTTTCGATTCGCTGGAGAAAAACCTACGGATGGTGTTGGGAAAATAGGACCGCGAGGCCGGCTCTGCCGTTCTTCAGATCCTGACCGGCTCGATCTGCCAGATCTTCTTCGCATACTCCCGGACAGAGCGGTCGGATGAGAAAGGAGCCATTCTCGCAACGTTGAGAATAGCTCTTTTCGTCCACTCCTCTTCATCTCTGTAGGCGTCTTCCACCGCTTCCTGACACTTGACATAAGAATCGAAGTCTGCCATGATCATGTAAGGGTCGGGCCCGGTGATGTTGTCCACAATGGGCTTGAAGAGATCCTTGTCCCCGTTGCAGAAGTATCCGTCGCGAAGTTGTTCAATGATCTGACGAAGCTCGTCGTTCTGCCTCACATACTCCATCGGATCATAGCCGTTCTTCCTCGTTCGTACCACTTCATCGGCCGTCAGGCCGAACAGAAAGAAGTTCTCCGGACCGACCGCTTCGCGTATTTCAATGTTGGCTCCATCGAGTGTTCCGATGGTCAGCGCACCATTCATGGCAAATTTCATGTTCCCCGTGCCGGAAGCTTCCTTGCCGGCGGTGGAGATCTGCTCGGACAAGTCTGCTCCCGGATAGATGATTTGTGCGATCTTGACGTTAAAGTCCGGAATAAAGGCCATCGTGAGCAGGTGTCCGGTGTCGCGGTCGCTGTTGATACAATCGGCCACGGTGTTGATGAGCTTGATGATGAGTTTGGCCATCGCGTATCCCGGAGCGGCTTTTCCGGCGACAAGGACGGTTCTCGGCACGACCGAAGCCGCGGGGTTCTGTTTGAGCTTGTTGTACAGGCGGATGACGTGCAGGAGGTTCAGATGTTGCCGCTTGTATTCGTGGATGCGCTTTACCTGAACGTCGAACAGGGAATCGGCGTTCACGTCGACGGCACAGCGCTGGAGGACAAGGAGGGCGAGCTTCACTTTGTTTTCGAACTTGATCTGCCGCCATTCTTTCCGGAATTGCGCGTCATCGGCAAACGGCTCCAGCGCGGGTAATCCACCCTCCATATCCGTCACCCAGCGATCGCCTATTCTGCTCGAGATCAGCGCCGCGAGCTTTGGATTGCTCTGCAGAATCCAGCGGCGCTGAGTAACACCGTTCGTGACGTTCACAAATTTCTCCGGGGACAGGCGGTAGAAATCCCCAAGCACCTCGGTCTTCAGAAGTTCGGTGTGAAGCTTGGCGACACCGTTCACCGCGTGACTGCCGACGCAGGCCAGGTTGGCCATGCGCACGGACCGCTCGCCGGACTCGTCGATGATCGAAAGACGCTCAAGCGCGGGGCCATCGGCGGCTGTCTGTACCCGCACGCGCTCCAGAAAACGGCGGTTGATTTCGAATATAATCTCGAGATGGCGCGGGAGAAGCCGGGCAAACAGGGGAAGCGGCCATTTCTCGAGCGCTTCGGGCAACAGCGTGTGATTGGTGTAGGCGAACGTGTTCCGGGTAATCTCCCATGCCGTGTCCCAGTCGACCCGGTTCACATCGACCAGAAGGCGCATCAGCTCCGCCACCGCGATCGAGGGATGCGTGTCGTTCAACTGAATGGCGTTCAGTCGATGGAATTCCTCGATCTTGCACCCCCTCGTGAAATGCACCCTGAAGAGGTCCTGAAGGGAACAGGACACAAAAAAATACTGCTGTTGAAGCCTAAGGAGTTTTCCCGCGGTGATCTGATCGTTGGGATAGAGAACCTTCGTGATGTTTTCCGAAGCAACCTTGTTCTCAACCGCCCCATAGTAGTTGCCCTCATTGAATGCCTGGAGGTCGAACGATTCGGCGGCTTCGGCTTTCCACAGCCGCAGGAGGTTGACCGTGTTGACGCGGTAACCGGGAACAGGAATGTCGCAGGCCACACCTCGGACCGAGTATTCCGGATGCCACACAACCGTAAAGTCGCCGCGGCGATCCGTCGTGTGTTCGGTATGTCCGCCGAACGGCACGGTGAACGAGATCTCCGGCCTCGTGATCTCCCAGGGATTTCCAAGGCGAAGCCACTTGTCGGGGGTCTCCACCTGCCATCCATCATTCATCATTTGACGAAAGATCCCGAACTCGTACCGTATACCGTACCCCACTCCCAGGTACCGGAGAGAAGCCATGGATTCAATGTAACATGCCGCCAGCCGGCCGAGCCCCCCGTTTCCCAGACCCGGCTCGCGTTCCTGGTCCAGCACAAAATCGAATTCCTGTCCCAGAGATTCGACCGCCGCAACCATTTCGTCGTAGATCCCGAGGTTGTAGAGATTGCTTTCAAGCTGAGGGCCGATGAGAAACTCCGCCGAGAGATAGCTGACGGACTTCTGCCGGCTTCCCATGTACAGCTCAATGGTCCGCATCCATCGCTCCATGATCCTGTCCCGCACCGTGAGCGCGACGGCCATGTACCAGTCGTTGCGCGTTGCAGTTTTTGCAATGCGCCCCTGAGCGATGTGGAGATTGTGGATGATGGAATCAGCAAGAGCTTCGGGAGTGAGGCCGGCCCGCAATGGGGTCTTGGATCGACGCGAAAGCAGCGAGTTCGGTCGCGTGCGGCCTTTCTTCATAGGGAGGCTCCGGACTGAGCAGTGATTCCTTCCGGCAAGGCGAATGGCCCGGAGGAATCTGGCGGTTGACAAGATCGGGCAGTCAAACCGTTGAGCCATCGGTCTTTTCAACATCACGACACCGACGGCGGCACTGTCGCTAAGGTAGGTGGAGATGAGCAAAGAAACAACGGGTGTCGCTTTGGCCCGACTGTGTGAATTCCGCCTTTTCCTTTCGTATATTCGCGCTCAAGCGCCATGAGAATTCTGATTATCGAAGACGAGAAGCGCGTTGCCCAGTTTCTGCGAAAGGGCTTTTCGGCCGAAGGGTTTGTTGTCGATATCGCGTCCGATGGAGAGCGAGGTTCCTGGCTTGCACGAACCGAACGGTACGATGCGATTATCCTTGATCTCATGCTTCCCAGAATGGGGGGCATCGAGGTTCTTCGATCCATTCGTCAGGCAAAGGTTTCAACACCTATCCTTATCCTGTCCGCAAAAAGCGATCTTGAAGATCGGCTGGACGGGTTGAATGCGGGGGCGGATGACTATCTTCCCAAGCCGTTTGCGTTTTCGGAGGCGCTCGCTCGCGTCCGGGCCCTGGTTCGACGCACGAGCGGCTCAGAACTCGGCTCCATTCTGTCGGTCGGCGATCTCGAGATGGATCTCCTCCGTCGCCGCGTGAGCCGGGCCGGACAGGAAATCCCGCTGACAACAAAAGAATTCGAGGTATTGGAGTATCTTCTGCGCAACAAAGGGAGGGTGATCTCGAGGGTCATTCTCACCGAGCATGTGTGGGACATGAATTTCGATTCTGAGACGAACATCGTCGACGTGGTGATCAACCGGCTCCGCCGCAAGATCGACGACCCGTTTTCCGAGAAATTGATCCATACCGTGCGCGGAGCCGGATACATGATGAAAGAATCGTGATCCATGCCCATTTCTCCCTCCCTGCGTTCCGTACGGGTCGTTCTTACCGCTTGGTACACAACGCTTCTCGTCGTCGCTTTCACCCTGTTTGCCATCAGCACCTATTTTTACCTCCAAAGCCTCCTGCTCCAAACCCTTGACGACGATCTCACGGGAGAAACGGAATGGGTGCTGAAGACGCTCGCACCGCGTCGCGACACGGCCGCAGATTCGCTCCGGAGGGGCATTCTTCCGGAAGCCATCCAGTCTCTTCTGGACGATCACTTCATTGCCAACCCGCGCAACTATATCGTGATGATCGCTTTACGAAACGGCACAATTCTCTATCAATCCGAAGACTGGGCGAACCTCGGCCCGCCGCCGGCAGACACTCTCCGCCACCGACCTGCATTCTCCTCGAGAAACTCCCCCCAGGGCGGCGTGCGCACCTGCGTCAACTGGCAGGACCCCTACATCGTGCAGATCGCTTATCCGGAACGTCCGGTCGACCTCGCTCTCGATCACTTATCGACCATTTTCGCTATTCTTGCACCGCTGGTCATCGTCTTCTCCGCGTCCGGAGGATGGCTGCTTGCAAAGCTCGCGCTCCGTCCGATCGATTCGATCACCGACATGGCCAACCGCATTACCGCCCATAATCTTGCGGAACGCATTCCGGGAAGGGACGTACCCGACGAGATCGGCAGGTTGATACGGACGATTAACAATATGATCGGACGCCTCCAGCAATCCTTCACACAGATACGACAATTCTCCCTCAACATCGCTCATGAGCTCCGCACACCGTTGACGATTCTGAAGGGAGAATCGGAACTGGCCCTCCAGAAACAGGAGTCGAATGACGAAACGCGCCAGCTCGCAGGCATTTATCTGGAAGAGACGGTAAGGCTCTCGCGCATTGTCGATGACCTTCTGACGTTGGCCAAGACAGAGGCGGGTCAAATAAAAATTCAGCACGAACCTCTTGAATGGGACAAGCTGGTCCACGAAGTCTTTGAAGATGCCCAACTGCTCTCGTCTTGGAGAGAACTATCGGTGGCACTGAACCACAACGATCCGGTGATCCTGACCGGCGATTCGGCGCGATTGCGCCAACTGCTCAGGAACCTCGTCATCAACGCCATTCAGTACACTCCTCCGGGAGGATCGATCGGGATTTCATCCGTCCTGAACGGAGACAGCGTTGAAATCAGCGTCCGGGATACGGGGATCGGCATCGCTCCGACGGACCTTCCGTACATTTTTCAGCCATTCTACAGATCGGAAAGGGCGCACCACCACGCGATGGGCGGCTCAGGCCTTGGCCTCGCCATCTCCCAATGGATCGCACACGCCCATGGGGGAACCATTCTCGTTGCGTCAACCCAGCCCGGCGGCAGTACTTTCACGGTAGTCCTGCCGGTTCGCCCACCCCACCTGCCATAGAGACCCCCTGGAAGATGACAGAATTGTCATCCTCCATTCATCCCATCTTCATCTTGCCGACGTATCTTAAGGCCCAGGGTAACTGCTATGGAGAAGCCGAAAAGAGCGATGCTGGACAGCAGGCAGATGGCCTTAGGCCTCCTCGTCATTTTCGGAATCATGATACTTCTGCTCGTGTTCATTCGCATCGTGTTTCTGTGAGAGACGGGTTCACCCCTCGCGGGAGGTAGATCCACGGAATTGAAGGGATCCCGGCGCCTGTGTGGCATCCTTCATCGGAGACCGAAAAGAGGGCCCCCAAACCGTGGATAAAGAGCAACTTCACACGCCATCGGGAAGCCCGATGGGTTTCTTTTCATCAATTCATCCATAAGGAGCATCAACATGAAAACAAGATTTTTCGCACTGCCTGTCCTGGCCCTGTTCGTACTGGCCTCTTTCGGGCCTGCACAACAGAAACAGGCCGCGACACAGGAAAAAAAGATGTCGCAGGAAACTCAGATGACGAAAGAAACAAAATCTGAGCAGAAAAAGGAAACAGCCAAGAAGGGCACGGTGAAGAAGAGCTGAAAGAAAGCGAAGAAGAGTTCCAAGAAACAGGCGGAAATGAAGTCGGAGACAAACGCGCAATCGAAGCCGGAAAAAAAGGTTCAATGAGGAATCGGTTTTGCACGGTACCAGCACCCTCGCACAACGGTTCAGTGTATCGACCGTTGTGTGGGGCGTGCCCTGCCGGAACATCTCCGACAGCGGAAAGCATTGCCCCGTCCGCTTTGTCTTCCCCCCGCACTTTTCCATCCTGCACCGCCGCCGCGTTCTGATTCACCGCGTTGTTGTTCCTCCTCGGTCGCTTGCCCAAGTGAGAATCAATTCCTACCTTCGTTGGCCACCCGACGAACCGGGCAACTCATAACAGCATCACGCTCCCTGAACGTTCAGCAGCCTTGTGACCGAACTGGCTTTTCTCTTTCTCAAGTTGGGCATGACGGCCTTTGGCGGCCCTGCGGCCCACATTGCCATGATGGAAGATGAGGTCGTCCATCGGAAGAAGTGGATGACGCATGAGCATTTTCTGGACCTGCTCGGCGCCACGAACCTCATCCCCGGTCCGAATTCCACCGAAATGGCCATTCATATCGGCCTGCTGCGCGGGGGATGGAAGGGGCTCATCCTTGCCGGTGTGTGTTTCATCGGTCCCGCCGTTGTTATCACTCTCCTCCTTGCGCACGTCTATGTTGCCTACGGTAGGCTTCCGCGGTTTCAGCCGCTGATCGAGGGTGTTCGTCCCGCCATCCTCGCGGTGATCTTCGCCGCGGTTTTCCGGCTGTCTCGTCCGATCATCCGGAAACCGTTCATGGTGGGAACGGGCCTCATGGCCATGGTGCTGAACCTCATGGGACTCAACGAAATCTTTCTTCTGATCCTCTCGGGCACCACAGGTCTGCTCTGGAATTCCCGCGGCAAGTTTTGGCCTTCCGGCTTAAATGCACTCGCACTCTGCGCAGCGGCACCGTGGACCATGGTGCTCACGAGCCCGACTGCACGCGATACCGCGACGTTGATGGCCCTTGGGTTGTTCTTCTTGAAAATCGGCTCGGTGTTGTACGGAAGTGGCTATGTTCTGGTGGCGTTTCTGGAGGGCGGGCTTGTGGAGACCCGGCATTGGCTGACCCAGGCACAGCTTCTCGACGCTGTGGCGGTCGGTCAGTTCACCCCCGGACCCGTGCTGTCGGCGGCCACCTTCATTGGCTATGTCATTCTGGGAATCCCGGGCGCTTTGACCGCAACCGCCGGGATATTTCTCCCTTCCTTTATTTTCGTCCTGATCATCAGCCGATTCATTCCGCGACTTCGCAACTCTTCGTCGACAGCCGGATTTCTGGATGGAGTAAACGCGGCGTCGATCGGGCTGATGCTGGCAGTGACCATGGTGCTGGCGGGATCTACGCTGACGGAGCCTTTGACCTGGGGGCTGTTTGGGCTGGCGGTGTATACTGTCCTCGTATGGAACCTCAACGCGGGATGGATCGTGGGCGGTTCAGCGTTGGCAGGCTGGCTTATCGGGAACTATCTGTAGTGGGGATCCTCCAGAAGCATTGTTGCTTCCCTCTATCTCACCCTCTTTGCGAGAACAGCATGAATTGTCTTCAGCAGGTGTTCTGCCGTATAGGGCTTCTGAAGAACCGCCTGTACTTGAAGCCCATCGAGTGGTCCGTGCCCCTCCCCTGGGACCAGACCTGAGGAAGCGATCACGAGGGCATCAGGCCGTAATTTTCTGATCGCCCTAATGGCAGAAGGTCCGTCCATGACGGGCATCATCAGATCCATGAGAATCACGTCGATCTCCTCCGCATGCCTCGCAAATTGCGCGACGGCCTCAACGCCGTTTTCGGCAACAAGAACGCGATACTGAAACATCTGCAGAGTCTCAGCGGTAATTTCGCGAACGGAAGCCTCGTCGTCCACGAGCAGAATTGTCTCATTGTTTCCTTTGGGGAATGCACTCTCGTCCTGACCCACCCCTCTCCTCTCAGCAACCTCCAACGCAGGAAGATAAACCTTGAACGTGGAACCATGGCCGGGTTTGGAGGAAACCTCGATAAACCCATTGTGTGCAGTGATAATTGAATGGACTGTGGAGAGACCCAGACCCGTTCCTTTTCCGACCTCTTTCGTGGTAAAGAAGGGGTCGAAAATCCTGTCGAGATGTTCTTTGGGAATTCCGACCCCTGTGTCGCTGACTTCAACAACAACATAGGGTCCCTCATGCGCGCCGATGCGCATGCTGGCAAATTCCTTATCGAGCCGCAGGTTGGACGCGCGGATCCTCAGTATTCCGCCCTGGGGCATGGCATCCCGCGCGTTGACGACCAGGTTCATACAGACCTGATGGATTTGCGTCGGGTCGGCCGAAACCGGCCAGAGATCTTTAGGGACCGACGTTTCGAGGGCAATCGTTCGGGGAAAGGTTTCCTTGATGATTTCTTCGCATTCTTTGATCAGATGACGGATCTGGATCTGTCCACGCGTTCCCTCCATTCCGCGGGCGAAAGTCAGCACCTGGCTAATGATGTTTTTTGCCCTCTTTGCGCTTGATTCCGCAATCGAGAGCAGCTGCGTAACCTTCTCGTTTCCCGTGATTGCTCTGCGGATGGCTTCAAAGGAGAGAAGAATCGGAGAGAGAACATTGTTGAGGTCGTGAGCGATACCTCCCGCCAGTGTTCCGAGGCTTTCCAGTCTCTGCGTGCGGAGACTTTGTGCTTCAAGGGCTTTTCGTTCGGTGATATCGGTATTCACCGAAAGGATTGATTTCGGTGTGCCGGCTTTGTCTTTCATAAGCGTCCAATGACTTCGGACGATGATGGTCCTGCCCGCCTTTGTCTTATGTTCAAACTCACCTTCCCACTCACCGGTTTCAAGAACCGTTGCGCTGATATCCGGGAACGAATCGATGCCGTCGGTGTAGAGGAAATCGCGGGCAGGGCGTCCCAGAACCTCCTCTCTGGTCCATCCATAGATCCGCTCGGCGCCCTTATTCCAAAAAAGAATATGGTTTTCCAGATCGCGTACGACGATGCCGTCCGATGCATTATCCAGCAGCGCGGCTTGCTCGCGAATCTGCTGTTCGGCGATCCTGCGTTCGGTGATGTCTCGGACGATGGAGATGATGTGAGGTTTTCCCCCGATCTGAAACATCGAAACGGCCAGCTCGAGATCCACGAGGCTCCCATCTTTCTTCCTTCCTTTGAACTCGTACCGCGTCGGTGCATCCGCGCCTCGTTCCCGTGCCCGCGAGTATCCTCTCAATCTCTCCCGTTCCTC
The DNA here is from genome assembly GCA_022180565.1 of Bacteroidia bacterium. Classification (GTDB taxonomy): domain Bacteria; phylum Bacteroidota; class Ignavibacteria; order UBA10030; family UBA10030; genus JACQPU01. The sequence continues at coordinate 52,456 of BQML01000008.1, read as the reverse complement.
TTCGGCCTGAAGTTCAGCCATCGGCATTCCTACAAGCTGCGTGGGGTCATCATATCCGAAGATCGCTGCCCCCGCCTTGTTCGCAAACTCGACCCGATCATCCTGCTCCACGATGACGCCGTCCAGCGTCGCTTCAATGAAGGCGGAGAGTCGTGCCTCACTTTCCTTCAGATTCTGTTCAGCTCTTTTCCTTTCCGTGACATCTTGTTTCACAGCAACAAAATGAGAGATGGTGCCGTCATCTGCCATAACTGGCGTTATCGTTTGTTCTTCCGTGTACAACCGGCCATCCTTCGTGCGATTGACCATTTCCCCTGTCCAGACACGTTTGGCCAGAAGGGTTTCCCACATTGCCTGATAGAATGCCCGATCGTGGACTCCCGACTTCACCAGATGCCGTGGATTGCGGCCTCGTGCTTCAGAGAACGTATATCCCGTGAGCCGGCTAAACGCCGGGTTGACGTATTCGATCGCGGCATTTCTGTCGGTAATGACAATGGCATTGGCGGCCGCTTCCAGGGCCGTACTCTGCAACCTCATTGTCTCTTCGGCCCGTTTTCTTTCCGTGATGTCGATGAGCGTGCCCATCACGGCCGGTTCTCCCCTGTAGTTCAGCCTCTTGCCGTGCACCTCGGCATGGATCACCTCGCCGTTCTTCCTCAACCCCCGGAAACTGTATCGGACCTCCGCAACCTCTCCCTGGATCCTTCTGCGGATGTGTCCCTCAGCCATACCCCGATCTTCAGGGAACGTCAGATCCAGCGGTCCAAGTTGATTGACGATTTCGTCCACCGTGTATCCAAAGATACCGGCCAGGGCCGGATTGACATAAACGAACTTTCCCCGCTGAATCAGATAAACGCCCGTCAGAGAGGATTCCGCGAGAATCCGGTAGCGCTCTTCGCTCTCCCAGAGAGATTTTTCCAATCGTGTGTTGTGCGGCGGTTTCATATCGATCCGTTCCGGGCTCCCCGGAGTAGCTGAAAGGCGATTGAAGAACAGGGTTGCATTCTGTTGAGGAGTTCAACATTCATGCCGTGTTCAACAATTCCGCATTTGAGCTTTTTGACGGGAATAGTTTCCAAGAATGGGAAACGCATGGCCGGAGCATTCCCAGGTTTGCCAAAAGGCGGCTGAGGGGATACGGTTTCAAGGCAAATTCCGCGAGTTTGTGGCCGGTTCGTTGTGGAACGCCAATTGCGGCCGGTTTCCGCGGATACTTCGCGCGGTTTTGCGGAGAAAGGAGGTGCTTTCTCATGAAGCTTTTCTCCCTGTTCTTCGTTTGCGGGGTGACCTCCAGCCTCGTTTTCGCCCAATCATCCGATCTTGCCGGTTTGCACAGCAGTTTGACCACCGATTGTAAGAGCATTCGGGGACATGCGGCGCGGATTGTTGCCGAAGCGAGCGAATCCCAATTCAACGTCGATGTGGCACGCGCTCACTTGGGCCAGGTCGCACGTTATCAGGAGAAGATGGAAGAACATCTGAAAGCGGCACGGGAGCTCCTGACCCCGGCTCAGCAGAACACTTTCGACACCGAACACAAGGCCCTTGAACGGGTGTGTTCCACCGTTAAGGATCTCATAGAGACCATGGAGAAGGAGTTTTCCGTGGCCAAGCCGGACCGCCGTGTGATCCGGGAATTAGCCGTCAAGATGCGAAACGAGATGACTCACGGGAAAGAGGTGCACGACCTCCTCAAGAAAAGGCTCGGAATTCCCTGAGGAGGGGACCTCACTTGTTTGGACTCTTTGAAGCTCCCAGGCATCCATCTTCCCATTATCCAACACTCTATCGTTCCTTGACCGCACTATGGCACGATCAATCCATCGAGACGACCTCACCGCGATGACCTCCCAGACACATATTCAGGAATTCCTTCGTCAGAAGCGATTTGCCTTCATCGGTGTTTCGCGCGACGAGCGAGACTTCAGCAGAATCCTCTTTCATGCCTTCCTTTCGTCGGGGTACGACATCGCCCCGGTCAATCCTGGCACTGTCGAGATCGAAGGGCGCAAGTGTTTCGGCTCGATTCAGGACGTCACTCCACGTGTCACATCCGCGCTCCTCATGCTTCCCCGACAATCGCTCACCAGACTCATTCTTCAATGTGCTGAGGCAGGGGTAACGTTGATTTGGATCTACGGCATCATGGGCCCGCGCGGCGTTCCTCCGCCTGTCCTAACCATCGGAGCCGAACAGGGCATCAGCATTATTCCCGGCTATTGTCCGTTCATGTTCTTCAAGAATGCGGGAATGCTTCACCGTGTTCATCGTGCCCTCATGCGCTTCGCGGGCATGATGCCGAAATGAAAGGGCATTGGGAGGACAGGGATAGGAAGCAGGGTCTCGTCGACGAAAGTATGCCGAATGCCCCCGAGGTCACGTGTTGCGGGAAGGACGACCGGGAGGGGGTTAACGGGGGCTCAGAAGATCCATTCCGGCGGGGTGAGCTGATCGAGGGCGGCTCGGTGTTGTGGTGAGAGGAGCGAGAGCCCGACCTGATACGAGGCATTTGTCCACCCAAATCCCTCGCGGGTGATGTAGGAAAAAGCAGCGCCGACATTGCCGTATTCTGCAAACACGCGGTGCGACCGTTTCACAACGTCGTATTTCTCCGTCACCGTACCGTTGTAGTACACGGCATTCACCGTGATCGTATAGAGCCACCGATAAGCCAGCCGAACGACTTCTCCTTCGTATCCGTACCTTCGTAATCCTTCCCAGGCCAGCATTTGATGCGGCGCCCAACCGTTCGGATAATCCCACTGCCGCTGTGGCCGGTCTTCCGACACAGGTCCGCGTGAGGACTCCGTCGTGCTGACAATTCCTCCACGCTCTTCAAGCAAGGGCAGCGCGTTTCGAACGAGCCTCGCCGCCTGTTCCTCGCTCGCCGCTCCCGCCCAAAGCGGATAGAGAATCGTGGCAGAAACATATTCCTGCCGCCGTTTTTGCCGGACATCATAGTCGAAGAACATTCCCCGCCGCTCATCCCAGAGGTATCGATCTATCAAACTCTTTCTCTTCCGTGCAAGCGCCGACCACTCCTCTGCCTTTTGTACCGCTCCGTCCCTCGTGATCATCATCCCCCCAAACTCCTCCTCCAAAATGCCTGCACAATCGGTCTCAATTTTGTACAGCAGGCTGTTCAGATCAACCGTCACGAGATCCGCGCAGCAGTTGTCCAGTCTGTAACTCGTGTCATGTCCCGATTCCCTCATGCACCGGTCATGCACGAAGTACCTGTCGAGTTCTTCATCCTGAATCGTTCCAGCACGATACCGGCGTTCAAATTCCCGCGCATCCATTCCATGACGCTCTGCAAAGAGCCGGAACACGGGATCGAAATGGCCGGGCTCGACTTCGGGGGGCGGACCGATTCCGGAATCGAAGTATCGCTGAAGCCCGGTCTCCGTCATGCGCTGGGGGCTCATCCAGACTTCGCGGTATTCTTTGATGGCCATTTCCAGCGACTTCTTCAGCCACGCGCGCGTCTCCTGATTTTTCGGAAGCGCCTCGTAGACGGCACGAATCATCGACGTGAGGAACGGCGGTTGCGAGCGGGTGAGGTAGTACGTCCGATTTGCGTTGAGGATTTTTCCGTAATGCTCGATCTGATAGACATGATTATCGACCATAGATTGCGCCAGATCGATTCGCCCATCATGAATCAATCCCAAGGTGATGAAATAACTGTCCCATCCGTACATCTCGTTGAACCGTCCCCCCGGAACAACGAATGGTACGCCTCTGACCGACGACCCCTCGCGCCTGAGCGCCAGTGCGAGAATTCCGTGACGGCCGTCAAGGGAACGAACGTAATCCGGAGTGATTGTCGGGGGAAGTTTCACTACCCGGAGCTTGGGGGAGGGATGACGTGCCGCGGCGGCGGAGAAGGAGTCGAAAGCCGTTCGGTCGGTGGCAGGAACATAGAGGTACCGGGAACCGTCGCGTGAAACCGCTTTTTCATCCGATAGAATGACCGGCAAGCTTTGCTCATCCACGCGCCGAGTGAGCCCTTCCCAGTAATACTCACGGATAAACCTCGAAATACGTTGTGTGGGCGGTTCGTAGATGGTTTGAGCCGAGATAACGGCAGTATCGAGTCCAGCCTGTCGGGCAAGCGTGAGCTCTTGGAGAAGATTGGAGAGATAGAAGGTTCCGGTGATTTCCCAGTGCCGGCCCGTGACATCCTTTACCCAGAAGCGCTTGTCGCCCCTGGAGCTTCCCGCGAGGTGCGGGTCGTCGATCGTGATCTTTGCGTCCTGGTCCGTGTCTTCGTCGTGCAGGAGCAAATCCAGCGTTGGTCCGGTGCACACACGAAGGGACACGTGCGGGGTCTGCGCAGACACCTGCCAGAAACTCACAGCGAGAATCAGAAATGCGATACTTGACAGATTGTTCATCATGCGAAAACGTACCACAAGAACGCAAGAGCAAGAACAAGAATCAAGCAAAGGTTTCTGTTCAGTTTCTCCCGCCCCCCCGGCTAACCGCTCCGACACCCGCGCTATCAAGCCACAGCAAAGGAACAGGTATCGTGAAATTGAGACTTAGCCGGAACATGCGGAACGATGCCTTGAACATTGCATGTTCGGCCCTCCCGCCGTATCTTCCAGACTTCAGATAGGACATCTCATGTGTCGATTTGCCGCTTATCTTGGTGAGCCGATCGTTCTCGACGAGCTTCTCTACCGGCCGAGGAATTCGCTGATCCTGCAAAGCTTCAAGGCCAGGGAGCGCAGTGAACCCTTGAATGGAGACGGGTTCGGCGTAGGATGGTATGCTCCCGACCTGGACAACGAGCCGGTGGTCTTCCGGAGCGTCACACCGGCGTGGAGCAATCTGAATCTACAGAACATCGCGAAGAAAACGCGATCAGGCTGTTTCTTCGCCCATGTCCGCGCGGCAACACACAACAGCCCCGTTCTCGAAGTGAATTGCCATCCCTTCACATACGGCGCATTCCTCTGGATGCACAATGGGCATGTCGGCGGTTTCCCGTTCCTCAAACGCAAGATCATCAACCTCCTGAGCGAAGAGAGGTTCATGGGAATTCAGGGAAACACCGATACCGAGTATGTGTTCGCTCTGTTTCTCGATCGCCTGTCCGATCCCACCAAAGGGGCTCATCCCTTCGAGATGAAAGCGGCGCTTCTGGAAACATTGGCAACGCTCAAGAAGCTCGCTGTGGACAACAGGATTACGGAGACATCCTATTTGAATTTCTGCGTGACCAACGGAACGGATCTCCTCGCTCTTCGCTATGTGTCGGACCCCGCAGAGAAGCCTCACTCATTGCACTGGTCGCAGGAGGGAAAGTATGTCGTAGATTCCGCCGGCCGGCCTGAGCTGATTGACACGGTTTCCAGCGACCGGGGCATCATTGTCAGCTCCGAACAAATGACCGAGCGGGCTATGGATTGGAAGGAGATTCCGCCCAACTCCATGGCGCTCATTGACCATAATCTTTCGGTTTCTCTCGAACCTGTTCCGACACTCTGATGATGAACGTTGCCAGAATCTTGCCCGCTTTCTTCTTCACGGTGTGCGCCATGATCCTTCTCGGCTGTTCGCCCTCAGCCACCATGAAGACCGTCGAGCCGGACCATATCGTGTATCTGGATGACGGTGACTCGCTCTCCGTGAAGCTTGTGCGCGGGGAAATTCTTGTTCTCCGCGCCCTTTCAGAAACGGGCGACAGCCTGGCTCTGGACAATGCGTCGATCGACCGCATCGTCCACAGGGCTTCGGGGAGGGATGTGACGGACCGGTACATCGATCGCGATGCGCTGAAAATAGAGCTCGGAAAGCGGGCTGCTCTGCTGCGGAGGGAGAAGCTGAAGGCCGACGTGGCCGCCGGGAAACGGAAAAAATCCGAACTCGACCGTCTGCCCTTCACGGTGCTTTCGGCGAACCTCGAACGGCCCTCGGGCGAGTCGCCTCAGATCGCTCTCACGATCCTGAACCTGACGGAGAAGAAGATTTCCCTGCTTCGCACGCGCGTGCACTGCTTTGACGCCCAGGGTCGGCCGCAATCCGGCACCCGAGGCCGCAACCACGTCTTTGATGCGACGTCACGCGTTCCCATCGGCCCGGGCGAGGATTTTACGACAATCCTCACGCTTCGTAACCACCCCAGAACCCGAAAGGCCAAGGTGGATATTCATTATCTGGAGTTCTCGGACGGGACGTGGTGGAAAGGAAGGATTGAAGAGGAAGTGGAATAGAACTTTCGTGATCATCTCTCCAATGACACCCTCACAGCAAGGATACTTCAGAACTGGCGGGATGAGTTGCTCTAGTATTCAAGGGTTAACACCGCCGAGGGGAAGAACCTCTGGTCGACTAAAAATGTGAGGGGAACAAAGCTTAGATTATTTTGGCGTTTGAACTCCTCCATATCGGAGGGAAGAGCAATTGGCAAGGATACAGGGACTCGCTTCAGGAAATCTCCCAACTTCGCCTGCTCACTCAAGGAAACAGCAATAATAGAAGTCATAGCTGAGTTCAAATCCCACAGTTGGGGCGATTCAATGAGACCTCCGAAACAGCCACATTCACGCTCTGACTCGGCCAAGACTGATCCTACGGAGAAAAGAGTGAGAAGAACACAAGCTATTAATGTGCCAACGCGCGATAAGGTGGAATAAAGATGATGAGCACGGCGATTACCAATTCCACTGTCGCGAGTGCGTACATGATGGCGACAGCAAGTGCCAGCGACAGATCAGTGGCATCCGACAAGAACGTTGCGGCGACATCGGGAGATATCAACTTTCCTATGCCTCCTAGGAAAAAGAAAGTTCCAACAATAATAGCAAGTCCGTTCCTCGAGAGTTTCCTCAGGTCTTTCATACCCGCGCAAAGCCCTCATAGCCGGGGGGCTGGTTCACCCTCCGGCCAAGTTTGGGCAACCCCGTTCTTCCCCCAACCGGCGACTTACCGCACAGTCCGCAGTTTTTGAATTGCTGCGCGGACGATTATCCCTACGGTATCTTCGGAAATCCCGGGCAATTTTGACCGGGATCTTGACAGAAGCTCGTTGATCCGAATCGCGACACTGCCCGCATGGAATAGAAGATAGTCGGGATCACGATCAAGGATGTCGCTGAGCTCCCGCACATACTGCAAACCGGGCGGTCGAAGGAGAAATCGGACGGTTTCCTCCCAATCCACAGATTCTCCCCCCCGTTCCCGGTTTGCCTCCCCTGAACGCTGTTTTGTCACGCCGAAAAAAGTGAGAAAATACCACCGGAGGCGCAATCACGAAAATTGTACTTCGGTTGTAACGAAAATTGTACAGGGGGGTGCCGGGCTTTCCGGACCAGGGGGGGGCTAATCGATCAAATGGTGATCCATGGCGTAGCGGACAAGGTCGGCGGTAGTCTTGAGGTTCAGCTTGTCCAAGATTCTGCCGCGATAGGTGGTGACGGTGTGGACACTCAATCCCATCTCCTTCGCAACTTCCTTCGAGGTCTTGCCACCGGCAATGAGGCGAAGAATCTCGAATTCCGTGTCCTTGAGGTTCTCGTGAGGAGGTTTGCTCCGGGTGCCTTCAAGTTCGCGGATCAACTCCCCGCTCATCTCCCGGCTAACATAAATCTGCCCGCGTTTCACGCGCTCAATGGCCGCAACCAGCTCTTGAGCCGCTGTCTGCTTGTTCAAGTATCCCAGGGCACCCCCCTTCAGGGCCCTGATCGCGAATCGCTCCTCGGGGTGCATGCTCAGAATTAACACACGCGTCGAGGGATGGTTATCCCGCACATATTTCAACACCTCAAGGCCATTGCGGTCGGGCAAACTGATGTCCAGAACGAGCACCTCAGCGCTGTTTCTTCGGAACGCCGATAGAAACTCCTGAAAGCTCCCGGCCTCGCCGGCGATCCGGAATCCGCCGTGGTGAGTCAGAACGCTCCTCAGACCCTGCCTCATCAGTTCGTGATCGTCAACGATGAAGACGCTCGTGGCCATGGTCGTTATTTCAGAGGAACGGTCAAGTTCACGACTGTCCCGCGGCCGTTATTGCGGAACACCTGTACTTCGCCCCCCAGGAACGTCGCCCTTTCACGCATGCCGAGGATTCCCAGCGACCGGGGATCGTTTGCTTTGCGCTCTGCGATTCCCTTTCCGTCATCGGCTACTCTTAATCTGAACGTGCCGTCCACCGCGCGCAATTCGATTTCCACGGTTCTTGCTTCTGCATGGCGTGCTACGTTGGTCAACGCCTCCTGAAGAATCCGGAACACCGCCGTCGCCTGTTCTCTCTCCAGCTCAACTTCTCCCTCGCTTTGCACCCGGCATCGAATCCCGGTTTTTCGCCCGAACTGCTCCGCTTCCCACTCCACAGCTTCCTTTAAACCAAGCTCGTCGAGGGCAACCGGACGAAGATCGTAGGAAATGTTCTTGACCAGATCGATGGCCTGATCGATCACGGCGATGAGGGACTCAAATTTCCGCGCAAGGTCGGCCTTTGCGCGCACGGCGACCTTCGAGGCATCGTCCATCAACACGGTCAGGTGGATCTTGGCCGCTGTGAGGATTTGGCCGAGGTCGTCATGCACCTGCCGGGCAAGCCGCACGCGTTCCTCCTCGCGTACCGACTCCAGCCGGGCCGACAGCGTGCGAAGCTGAGTGTGGAACTCCAGCACACGTTCCTCTGCAAGCCTGCGCTCGGTGATATCCAGCACAACGCCCTCCGCATATCCTTCCGCCGGATGCATCCGACACGTAAGGGAAATCCACAATGAATGGCTGTCCTCTCCGGTCAGCTTGATTTCGGCATTCTCAATGCCTCCCTCCCTCAAGAGCGTCTCCCGCAAGGCCCCTCGGACCTCCGCCGGCAGTTCTTCAAAGAAGAGAGAAAGGTTCTCGCCGGCTTCCCTGCCGAGGATCGTTCGGAAGGTCCGATTGCAGTCGATTATCCGGAAATCGGGAACGGTGCAGCGGAACATGCCCACCAGAGAGTTCTCGAAAAGGCTGCGATATTTCTTCTCGCTCTTTTCGGTCGCCTCAAGCTGTGCCCGGAGCCGCTTTTGGCCGAGAACCAACGTGGCCAGAAAAGCAGCGGTCAGGAGAACCAGCCCTACCGTGCCAATTCCAATTGCCCACCAGTATTCGGGAACCGGAGAATGCATAGAAAACCGATGACATGAAGAAGGTTCGACACAATCGTCACACTCCAGTGGATGGACCACAGCGTCTTGACCGCTTCGACGGACAAATCCAGAAAGAGGTTTCTGAACCCATAGAACATGAGACTTCCCGCGAAGATCACGAGAAATCCGGCAGCGAACCAGAACTTTGGTTCCGAATACAGCATACGCGTGGTGGTGGACGAGATCATCAGGAGAATGTAGAGTGTCGATCCCAGCAGAATGATCCGGGAGACCGTCGGAGTGTAGAGCGCCGACGTCGTAAACTGTTCGAACAGCAATTTCGACGCCGCCCAAAAAAGGGAATAGAGGATGCCCATTCCGTAGAAGATTCCTCGTGCATGAGCAGACGCCGTCCAGAGTGAATATACCCGGAGGAGAATCACCACCTCGACCAGATAGTAGACATGTGAGGTCCAAAGGTTATTTGTCTGCCGGAGAGCGAGATAGGCTTGTACGAAGGTCAATGCTGCGTGGATGCCGAACAGAATGAAGAGGGGCTTGATCTGTCTCTCCAAGCGTCGATACACACAGAGACCCATGAAGAACGGGGCAATCGTAGCGCCGCCGGCAAGATATGCGAGGAACGGGATACCCATGATCAGCGTCCTCGAATATCGTTCTTTTTGGACAGATTCTCAATGAACAAGCGCGGGGTGCCGTGCGCACCCCGCGAGGAATCCTACGTTACCGGAAAGCCACCACTCCCGGATCCGGCCAGAGCCGCATCGCTCCATCGGCACAAACCGGAGGGCATGGGATTGCGTCTTCCCCGATGACGCCGTCTACGAGGTCATTTCCGTTCGCGTCCACTCCCACCAGAACATACGTCGGCGTTCCATTGTCAAGACGGGCGCTGTAGATCCGTATTCCGACGACATCTTTCTGCGAGAGGATCTCGTCAAAGATCCCTCGTCCCATATATCCCGCGGCAAACGGTTCGTTCGTGGCGGCCTGGAAATTCGCGATGTATCTCATTGCTTTCTCGGTCGAGATACGATGGTGTTCACTGCCGGTGAAAACCGCTTTCACCGGAGCGTTGCGTTCGCTCGTGATGATAGTGCCGGCCAGAAACGTGAAGCCGAGGACAAACAGGACAAAGAAGCGGACGAGATGTTTCTGATTCGTTGTCATGGCTTTTCTCCTTGTGAGAACAGTTGGTAAATGTACTGCGTGATCACGTCTGTTCTCGGGCGGAGGGGATCTCGCGCTGGGCTCCAATCGGTCCGGGTACGGAGGCCGGCTCTGCCCGGAGGCACTTGCGTCTTCCGGAGCAATGCATAGCCAAGATAAGGGGATATCGCCCACAACACCACACTTTCGGCATCACATTCCCCTGACAAGACGTTGTTCGAAAAGGCTCGCGGATGGTTTCCCCGGAGGTTTACCCGGTCTCAATGTCGGCCCTTGGGGCGAGATTGTCCATCACGAAAATTGTACTTCGGTTGTAACGAATGTTGTACTCGTGAAAAATCTGAGGATGAGAGAAGAGAGAGGGAGGAGAGGAAACGGAAAGCCCATCCGGTATGGATGGGCTTTGTGCGCCAGAAGGGAGTCGAACCCCTAACCCTCAGCTCCGTAGGCTGATGCTCTATCCAATTGAGCTACTGGCGCGTGATCACAACGTGAGCCTGTAGGGCGTTCGGCGGATTGAACTGCCCTGATTGTGATGAAAAATAAGGAAAAGAAAAAATTTTTCCAAGCCTCGAATTGCGAACGGATGACATGGGGAGGGTTGCAATGATCCTGAATGTGTCCGAAACATGAGCACTACACGTGAATTTGCTGAACCATACGCTGGTCGAACGCCGGGCCGGCGGAACAACAGAATGCGCCACGGCCAATATGGCGAAGGCACGTGATACTGCGACGGATTGTACCTTGATTTTTCCGCGCTGCGTTCGTGTGGGCTAGCGACCCGGTTCAGCGGCGGGGCGCGTAACAGATCGTCCGCTGCAATCGGTTGTTAGGCCCCCGTTCACCGGCGCACGTATCGCAAGTGCGTGGCGGCAGGGGTGTCGAGAACTCTGTCGATACGAAACTGCGGCACTGGCTCACGCAAATTCTCAAACAAGCGCCGACCACCCCCAAACAGCACGGGAGCCAGCGCGATCTCGAGCTCGTCCACTTCGCCGAGATTCAGATACTGCTGAATCACATCCGCACCGCCTGAGATGCGGATATCTCTGGCGCCGGCTGCTTCGCGCGCCAGCTCCAGCGTCCGCTGAGCTCCGTCATTGATGAAATAAAATGTGGTCCTGCCGGGTCGCGTCCATGGCTCCCGCTTTTCGTGCGTGAGCACGAACACTGGTGTGTGGAACGGCGCCTCCTCTGGCCAGCCTCGCTCACCCCCTTCGAACATCCGCTTGCCCATGATGTGGGCACCGGTGCGCTCGAAAGTGTGGCGAACCATGTCGTTGACAGGACCTGTCTCGCCACCGGGGCCGAACTTCAACTTCTCGCGCAGGTATTGCTGATTCAAAGCCCACGCCATCAGGGCACCCCATTCGGCGGCCCAGAGCTCGGACCTGTCCCAATTCTCCATGGTCATGCCAGCTGGGGCCATGTAGCCGTCGAGGCTGAGGGCGATATTGACGAAAACTTTGCTCATGTCTGTTGTTTTCTCAGATTCGTTTGTCATGGATTCATTTTATCAGTTTTTTCTTTGTGGACAAATTTTCAGAGTCCTTCGAAGGCCAGATTGAAAAATAAATTCCAGGTCTTTTTGTATGCCGCAAGCCCTTTTGATTGGAGCGGCTCTGGCACATCAAAGATCAAAATATCTTTTGTGTGATTAGCCAGTATGCCTACCATATCTCCAGCGCGTATGGATGCCGCCCATGATTCAATCACCTCACGCCATTGTTTCTTGTCCGTACTGTTGCGCATATGTCTGCTCTTATTTTTTTACCTCCTTCTTTGTTCGCATGGGTTATTCTCCTTTGTGAACGTGGGAATATGCATCGAATCCTGCTTTCTACCAAATAATCGTTTTGCGGGGGGTTAATTCGACAGGGGGCGAGAGAAGCGACTGCGGCGGAGAAGTGTTTCGTCATTCAGCCGACCCTCAGTATGCTGATTCAGAAGCTCGAAGACGTGGCCGTGATAGGAGGCGGGGGTTCCCGCCAAGTCACGCGTCTTTGTCCATACTTGAGCGGGGGGATTCTGTGTCATGGGACGAATACTCTCGACATAATGGCCAATCCCCCGATGGCGGGGTATCCATCTGCTAGAACGGGTCGCAAAGCTTACCAAGTCCGCCATTTTCCCGGTTGACAATCCGGCAAACATTGGCGAAGGAGATTCATTTCTGATTGAATTTCGCATGTTGAATTCGTAAGTTTTTGCTGGCTCTTGTCTCCCGACCGGGTTTGATGGCCGTTGAACATCAGTTTCGAAGTGCATATTTTGGTCGCAGGAATTTGAGGACAATGGGAAAAACCCAAACTTTTGTCGAGGTCTTGGGGGATCGAGGGGCGGGTGCCCTTTTTCGCGCCTTAGTCGAGAAGGTTTCTGACGGCATTGTGCTCTTGAGCCGGCAAGGAACGGTGCTCTATCATTCCCCGGCTTTGGAAAGCATTCTTGGGTGGAGTCCCGAGGAACGCAGGGGGAAACAAATGACGGAACTTGTTCACCCCTTTGATCAGCATTTTGTCCGTCAACAGTTTTCCCAGCTTGTGGAAGTGCCGGGATCCGCGGCGAGAGTCGAAGCCCGTGTACGTCACAAGGATGGTTCCTGGCGGTGGCTTGAGGGATTGACCACGAATCTGCTCGAAGAACCGGCTGTTGGGGGAATGCTGGTCAGCTATCGCGACATCACAGAACGGAAGCAGGCGGAAGAGCATACGCAAAAGATTACGGCGGCAATCGAGCAGGCTGAGGATCTTGTGTTTATCACGGATGTAGACGGGACCATCTGTTATGTCAATGCATCGTTCGAACAGGTTACGGGATATCAACGGGAGGAGGTTCTCGGAAAAAATCCGCGGATTCTCAAGTCAGGCGCCCATTCACGCTCTTTCTATGAATCGCTGTGGCAAACGGTCCTTTCGGGGGGGACATTTCGCGCGAGGTTTCTGAACCGCAAAAAAAACGGTGAGATCTACATCGATGAGAGGACGATAACTCCCGTGAGAAGCGCTTCCGGGCAGATTGTTGCATTTGCTTCCACCGGCAGGGATGTGACGGGGCGGTTGGAATTGATGCGGAGGCTTGAGCAGCGGTCGAAAATTATCCGGACGTTCTTCGATTCCTCCATTTCCCCCATGGTTCTTCTGGATAACAAATTCAACTTTATCGATGTCAACGAAGCATATGCCAGGGCGTGTGGGAAAGGGCGGAAGGATCTTCTTGGACGCAATCATTTCGATCTTTATCCTTCCGATGCCAAAGCGGAGTTTGAAAAGGTGGTTGAGACGAAACGGCCTGTTCGATTTGTCCGAAGGCCGTTTGTGTTTCCCGATCATCCCGAATGGGGGTAACGTATTGGGATTGGACGCTCACCCCGGTTCTTGACGACAACAAGAATGTTGACGTACTCGTCTTCTCTTTGAACGACGTTACACAGCAGGTCCAGGTTGAACAAAAGCTCCGTGACCGCGAGGAATATCTGCGGAAACTCACGGACGCGATCGGAATAGCGATCTTCAGCGTCTCCTTTCCTGGTCGGACCATATCCTTCGTAAACCATGGAGCAGAGGAATGTTTCGGGTATTCGGCTGTTGACATGATTGGCCGCACGACACGGATGCTTTACCCTGACGATTCGCAGTACGAAGAGTATGGCCGCAAGGTACAAAGCGCTCTGGAAGGGGGGAGGGAGGATGTCCATGCTGAGCTTCGCCTCGTTCGAAAGAATGGTGAGCTTTTCTGGGCGGATGTACGAACGACTTTTCTTTCAGCCGGGGATGGGCATCAGCATTTGATCAGCGTCGTGCAGGACATTAGTGTGCGGAAAAAGATGAATGGAGAACTTCACCGGTCCCGGGAACAGCTACGATTACTGTATGCCAACCTTCAGCGGCGACGTGAAGAGGAGCGTGCACGCATCGCGAGAGAAATTCACGACTCCATTGGCCAGGCGTTGACTGTGTTAAAAATGGACGTCGCCTTGTTGGCGGATGATTTGCACGATGCGAAAGACGACCGCCAGTTCGGCTTTCTGATGAAGAGGATAGAATCCATCAATGAGGTGCTGGACTCCGCATCAAAGGTCGTCAGAGAAATATCTTCGGAACTGAGACCGGTCATTCTTGACAGTCTGGGACTCAGCGCGGCCATTGAATGGCAACTCTCTGAGTTTGGAACCAAATTCGGCATTCCATACGACTTCGGGCAACCCCAACATCCCATCCGCCTCGATCGTGACCGCTCCACAGCGCTGTTTCGGATCCTTCAGGAGTGTCTTGTCAATGTTGCTCGTCATGCGCGGGCGAATCGCGTTCTGGTACGTCTGGGCCTGGAGGGGGAACACGTCGTGCTCGATGTGTTTGATGATGGGATTGGAGTGCGTGAATCGGATCCGTTGACGAACCGTTCTCTGGGGATTCTTGGAATGAAAGAGCGGGCGGCGGCGTTTGGGGGAGTTGTGGAGATCCAGCGAGGACAGGACAAAGGCACGCATGTCCGAGCCATGATTCCTTTCGGGGAACTGAAACCTATATCGGTCGAATCTCAGGAACCATGATACGTGTCTTCGTCGCAGACGATCATCCTGTTGTCCGCGAAGGTCTGAAGCAAATCATGGCGCGATTTCCCGATATTCAGATCGTGGGAGAAGCCGGAAGCGGTCAGGAAGTTGTGGATCGGGTAGATCCATCGCAGGTGGATCTCGTTGTTCTTGACCTGAACATGCCCGGTCGCGACGGCTTCGAAGTACTCCATACTCTTCGACGTACCCACCCTTCGCTTCGAATCCTCGTTCTGAGTATTCATCCGGAAACACAGGTTGCCCTTCGCGTCCTTCGGATGGGTGCCAACGGGTTTATCAATAAAGGGACGATTCCCACGGAGCTGGAGAAAGCGATCCGGACTATCTACGCGGGGCACGAGTATCTGCCCGCAGGAGTTTCCGATGAACTGCTCCGGGCCGTACGAGAACCGGCGTCGGCTCATCGTCATGAGAACCTCTCGGAACGCGAATTTCAGGTGTTTCTGCTGCTTGCTTCCGGCCTCTCGGTCAAGGAGATCGCGGATCGATTGACCCTGAGCGTGAAGACCATCCGAACGTTTCGCGAACGGGTGCTCAAGAAGTTGAACGTCCGGAACGACGTTGAGTTGGCCCACTATGCATCAAAGCACGGTTTCCTTCCTTCCCCTCCCCGGTAGTGTTGACCTCCCTCCGCCCAAAGCCGGCAAAACCCACCTTACACTTCGGATTGTAGTCCGGAGACTACGAGCGGTTCCGGAGAAGGCTCATTGACCATCCCGGAAGAAAATCGTACATCCATCGCGTGATCTCCTCCCATTGCCATGACTCACTCTCGGTTCTGATTGTTGATGATTCGGAACTGATACGAGAGAAACTGGCCGGCCAGTTAAGGACAATTCCGGAGTTCTCCGAGGCGGATCAGGCGGGCACGGTAATGGAAGCGCTCAGGAGGGTGAATGATCGTGTCCCCCAAGTTGTGGTCCTCGATATCAAGCTTGCCGACGGAACAGGATTTGAGGTATTAAAGGAAATCAGAAGACAGGGCATGGAGACCGCCGTTGTCATGTATACAAATCTCCCGGCCTCAGGATACCGAAGGTTCTGTCTTGAGGCGGGAGCCGACTTGTTTTTGGAAAAAGCACAGGGCTTTACATTGCTCATGGATGTTCTCCGATGGCTTGCGCGGGAGAAACATAAAAGCACGCAAAGAACATCATCCTGACATTGAAGAGGAGGTGACGTGGGTACTTACCGGCAGCTCGTTCCATTCCGGCTCGATGACCAACGGTACGCCCTTCCTCTGACCTGTGTCGAGCGCATAGTTCGTTCAGCCGCGCTCACGCCTCTTCCGGGATCTCCCGAGATCATCCTCGGACTTCTCAATGTTCGGGGTGAAATCATTCCCGCCGTGAAAATCCGTCGGCGCTTCAGGCTTCCGGATCGGCCTCTTTCTCCGCATGATCACTTTGTGATTGCCAGAACATCACGACGGGCCGTCATTTTCCCCGTCGATGCCGCCCTCGGCGTATTGGATTATCC
This sequence comes from Bacteroidia bacterium, assembly GCA_022180565.1. Lineage (GTDB taxonomy): Bacteria > Bacteroidota > Ignavibacteria > UBA10030 > UBA10030 > JACQPU01. The sequence continues at coordinate 36,112 of BQML01000008.1, read as the reverse complement.
GGAGGACGAGATTCTGGCTTCTGCCGCCGTTGCACCGAAACTTGAATACGTGAGCGGGATTGTGAGGCTCAAGGATGGCCTGATCCTCATTCATGATCCCGACACGTTCTTTTCGCTCAACGAGGAAACTACCCTTGCCCGAGCGATAGAAGCCTACAGGACCAAGCCGACCGCGAGGGGCGAAGAGCCCGGTTCGAGCCTATGATGCCGACTATTTCCCCCGATCTCCTTGCACGCTTCAGTATGGTCGTTTCGGAACGAACCGGTCTTGCTTTTCCCCGGGAGCGGTGGAAGGATCTGGAGCGCGGTCTTGCTTCGGCGGCCGGCGACTTCGGCTTTCGCAGTCCCGAAGACGTCGTGGAGTGGTTCCTTTCGGCGGATCCCCCTCCGAAAGCTCATGAGATTCTTGCCGGCCATTTGACGGTCGGTGAAACCTGCTTCTTTCGCGATGCGAAGAGCTTCTTGGCCCTGGAACACCACATCTTTCCGGCGCTGATTGCATCCCGTCGGCCCGAAAAGCGACTGCGGATCTGGAGCGCCGGGTGCTGTACGGGAGAGGAGCCGTATTCCCTTGCGATTCTCCTGCAGTCGCTTCTTCCCGACATCCGGGAATGGAGGATTACCCTGCTCGCAACCGATATCAACCATCGTTTCCTTCGCAAGGCAACCGAAGGAATCTATAGCGAATGGTCTTTCCGGAATACGCCGGCGTGGGTGAGGCAACGGTTCTTCGCGAGGCGCGAAGATGGCCGATACCAAATCGGCGACTCTCTCCGGTCGATGGTGACATTCGCGCCCATGAATCTCGTCGATGATTCTTATCCGTCGTTTGTCACCAATACGAACGCCATGGATCTTATTCTCTGCAGAAATGTTCTGATGTATTTCTCCCCAGCGCACGCAAAGAACGTCGTCCGCAAACTCTTCCGCTCCCTCGTTTCTTCCGGATGGCTCTTGGTGAGTCCCAGCGAGATGTCTCGCGAGCTGTTCCCGGATTTCGAGCCCGTGGAGCTATCGGGGGCATTATGCTATCGGAAAATCGCGAAGGAGGCGGAGACTGCCTTGCGAGAGTCCCCGGACCCGTTGACTGTGCCGCCGCTTGATCGGAGAATCACAGGAGAATCCGATGTACCAACGATTCCCTTTCCGAAGGAAGAACTCCCACCGAAAGATTCCGATCGTCAGCCTCAAGAGGAACAAGGCACGCCGGAGGAGGCCTATGATCACATTCTCCGGCTCTATGAACGCGGTGACTCCGGGGAGGCGATGAAGCGCGTTCGCGCTGTGTTGTCGACTCAACCCGATCACGCGGCGCTTCTGGCCCTCTCCGCCCGTATCCTGGCCGGCAGCGGCAATCTGAACGAGGCTGAAGAACAATGCCGCAAAGCGATTGCATCCGACAAACTCAACGCGGCTCACCGGTATTTCCATGCGGTGATTCTCTGTGAGCAAGGTCGCGATGACGACGCGATCATTGCGCTCCAGGCGGCTCTGTACGCCGACCCGAAGTTTCCTCTACCCTCCTTTCTGCTCGGCCATCTTGCAGATCGGAAGGGAAAGCGGCAGGAAGCGGAGAAGCATTATCGTCGTGCGCTTCACCTTCTTGCTCCATATCGGTATGATGAGCTTGTTCCCGAATCCGAAGGCATGTCCGCCGGACGGTTACGGGAGGTCATCGTGTCGATTCTCGAACAGCGGCGAGCATCATGAGAAAGACCTCTCCATCCTCACGCGACCATCGTTTCGATTGGGCCGAGATTCGTCACCGCCTCGAGGTTTCCCTGCAGTCGGGTGGTTCGCCGGGCGGAGAGGGGAAGGTGAAGGAGATTCTGCACGCTCGGGCAAGGGCGCTCTCGCAGGAATCGGCTCAGGTGCGACGAGACGAAGAAGCCGCAGAGTTCGTGGAGTTCACGCTGGCGGCTGAGCGCTACGGTGTCGAGACCCCGTTTGTCCGTGAAGTCTACCCGCTCAGGGATCTCACCCCCCTTCCCGGAGCGCCCTCCTTCGTTCTCGGGATTATCAATGTGCGCGGCGAAATACTTTCCGTGATCGACCTGAAGACATTTTTCGATCTTCCCCATCATGGGCTCACCGACCTCAACAAAGCGATTGTGCTCCATTCACCGGCGATGGAGTTTGCAATTCTGGCCGACACGATCCTCGGCGTGAACACAATCTCCCCCCGCGACCTTCGGCCTGCCCTGCCGACCCTCACAGGGATACGGGAAGAATACCTCAAAGGATTAACGCCAGACGGAACAGTGCTCCTCGATGCCGGCAGGCTCCTCGACGACCATCGAATGGTGATCCGTGATGCACCGGAGTGATCATGAAGGACATCTTCCAAGACACGAGGGGAGGTTAGACTATGAAGTGGTTTCTTAATCTTTCAACACGGGCAAAGCTCCTTTCCGCCTTCGGCCTGATGATTCTCTTTCTCGCGATCGTGATGGCCACATCTTTCTCAGATTTGCAGTCGATTCGGGAGCGTCAGCGTCGCCTGTTCGAGATCAACTCTGTGGTCGTGGACTTACTTGAACTCCGCGCTGACCGCAACACGCAACGCGCACAGCTTCTGGAAATGATGCTGGCACCTCGACGAGCCGAGCAGACAATGATCCACAAGCAACTCGAGACGAGAGCGGGTGAGATAGAAGAAACGCTGAACAGGCTTGAGACCTTTTTTCAGAACACCGAAGGGGCGAAATCCAAGCTCCAGGAACTGAAAAATGAGTTCAACGCCTTTCGTGAAACCCGTGAGAGGGAGATCATGCCGCTCCTGTTTTCCGGGAACATTCAGGAAGCGCAGCGAATCGCGCTCGGAATTCAGTCTGAACGTTTTGAACGGATCAGAACCATCTCTCAGGAGCTTGTAGATGAAGCAAACCGGGATGCGAGGCTTTCCATGGATGAAAGCACGAAGACTATGGAGTCGGTCATCACGAGATTCGTTGTCATTGGCGGGTCCGCTTTTGTTGTCGGCGGCCTCATCGTCATGCTCTTTACTCGCGTCATCGCTTCGCCCCTCAGGCACATCGCGCACGTTGCCGGGCAAATTGCATCCGGGGACTTGACGGTTGTAGTTTCCAGCGACGGCAGGAATGACGAGGTCGGTCTGCTGACCGCCACCTTCGGCAGAATGGTTGAGAATCTGCGGAGTTCCACGAGAGAAATTCTCGAAGGCGTCAACGTTCTTGGCTCTGCCGCCAGCGAAATCCTCGCCGGAACCACGCAGGTAGCAGCGGGTGCGACGGAGACGGCGACGGCGGTAAGCGAGACGACGACGACGGTGGAGGAGGTGAAGCAGACGGCGCAGGTATCGAGTCAGAAGGCGAAGTATGTGTCGGAGAGTTCGCAGAGGGCGGCGCAGACGTCACAGGCTGGGCGGAAGGCGGTGGAGCAATCGATTGAGGGGATGAATCAGGTGAGGCAGCAGATGGAGTCGGTGGCGGAGACGGTTGTTCGGTTGAGCGAACAGAGTCAGGCGATCGGAGAGATTATAGCGACGGTGAACGATTTGGCGGAGCAGTCGAATTTGTTGGCGGTGAATGCGGCGATTGAAGCGGCGAAGGCGGGGGAGCAGGGGAAGGGTTTTGCGGTGGTGGCGCAGGAGGTGCGGAGTTTGGCGGAGCAGTCGAAGCAGGCGACATTCCAGGTGCGGACGATTTTGACGGACATTCAGAAGGCGACGAGTGCGGCGGTGATGGCGACGGAGCAGGGGAGCAAGGCAGTGGAGGCGGGGGTGAAACAGACCGTGGAAGCCGGGGAGGCGATCCGGATGCTGGCAGAGAGTATTACAGAGGCGGCGCAGGCGGCGACGCAGATTGCGGCATCGAGTCAACAGCAGTTGGTGGGGATGGACCAGGTGGCGCAGGCGATGGAGAACATCAAGCAGGCCAGCACACAAAATGTCGCCGGCACCAAACAGGCCGAATCCGCCGCCCAAAACCTCCATGAATTGGGCAGTAAGTTTGAGCTGCTCGTTGGCCGGCAAACAAGAGATGGGTCCTCCCAAGAACGGCGATGAGGCAAAAGAACAACGATTTTCAGAAAAAACTGATCGACACGTTTCGCATCGAGGCGACCGAACGCGTAGGGAGGCTCACCAATGACTTGCTTCGCCTGGAAAAGAGCGCCGATCCGGCTGAACAGGCCAAGATCGTGGAATCTCTCTTTCGCGAAACGCATAGTTTGAAAGGAGCGGCGAGGGCCGTGAGCAGCTCCGAAATTGAGAGACTCTGCCAGTCGCTCGAAAACGTCTTTTCTTCCCTCAAACAGGGTCAAACAGCGAAGACTGCCGACCTTATCGATATTCTTCATCGCGCAGTCGACCGGCTTGGGCTCCTTCTCCCAGGCTACGCCCTGCAACGAGAGATCAATACCACCGATGATCTTTCCACCCTCGCACAACGCCTCGAAGACCTCTCGTCGGGTGTCAGCGAATCAGGGTCCCGAGCGGCATCGCCGGCCGCCACCCAGGGACAACCTCCCCACCCTCGTCCGCCGGCAAGCGCGAGCCCTCCAAAGCCCCCGGAGACGGTCAGAATTGCGACGGAGAAACTCGATTTGCTCATGCGCCAGGCGGAACAGCTTCTCTCCATGAAACTTGCCGGAGTTCAACGGTCGACCGATCTGCAGTCGATCCTTGAAGAATTGCGGTCATGGAAGAACATATGGGCGGATACCGCGGGGCAGCTCCGCGGACTGCAACATTCGACCGAACAGAACGGCGGAAGAATCCGGGTCGGCGGAAACGTCTCGTTCCAGGAGGTCCTCGATCGCATGGCGGCAAGCGACCTGGCCATGAATAAGCTTGAAGAGAGCCTTGTGAGCGCCGTCAGCTCTTCGTTTAGCGACCATCGGTTGCTTTCTTCGATGGTCGATAGTCTGCTTGAGAACGCCAAACAAGCGCTGATGTTTCCTTTCTCATCACTGCTCGACCCGTTTCCAAAACTTGTCCGGGACCTTGCACGGGATCAGAATAAGGAGGTGGATTTTGCCGTGCAGGGTGGGGACATTGAAATCGACCGGCGGGTGTTGGAGGCATTGAAAGATCCTCTCATCCATCTCATCAGAAACTGTGTAGACCACGGGATGGGCTTGCCGGACGAACGCCGGCGAAAGGGGAAGCCGCCGCGTGGAACGATTGGAGTGTCCGTCTCACAAAAAGACGGAAGCAAAATCGAGATTGCCGTCTTCGACGACGGTGGCGGAATCGATCCGGCGGCGGTTCGGTCAGCGGCCGTTCGAAGCGGAATCGTCACTGAAAGTGAAGCCGGTGCGTTGACGGACAGCGAGGCCCTCGGATTGATCTTCGAATCCGGCGTTTCAACAAGCCCAATCATCACCGATGTCTCCGGAAGGGGTTTGGGGCTCGCGATCGTTCGGGAACGTGTTGAGGGCTTCGGTGGGAGTGTGTCGGTGGATTCCCAGCCGGGCCGCGGGAGTACGTTTTTTCTTCGTGTTCCGCTCACGATGGCCACGTATCGCGCCGTTCTCATTTCAGTTCAGGAGTGCATCTTCGCCGTTCCTTCGGCATCGGTCGAGCGCGTGGTTAATGTGCACAAGAGGGATATCCGGACTCTGGAGAACAGGGAGGCAGTGACGATCGATGGCGAAATATTGTCTCTCGCGCGGTTTGACGAGGTTCTCGGGTTGGTCCAGCGGCCGGAGACCGATGACGGCGAGGGCAGATTCCCCGGCCTGGTTCTGAATGCTCTGAACAAGCGGTTGGTTTTTCTGGCCGATGCTGTGCTGAAGGAGCAGGAAATCCTCGTGAAAGGTCTCGGGCCACAATTGGCACGGGTTCGCAATATCGGCGGAGCAACCGTACTCCCGTCGGGAAAGGTCGTGCCGATTCTCAATGTTCCGGACCTGATCAGATCCGCCGTTCGGCTTGCCGGTGGTGTACGACCGGCGCCGCGCGTCCAGGAGATGAGAGACGCCAGGGGGGAAGTATCGGTCCTCGTTGTGGAAGATTCCATCACGGCTCGCACGCTGGTCAAGAGCATCCTGACCGCGGCAGGGTATGCCGTGACTACGGCGACCGATGGTGTTGATGCCTTGACGCGTCTTCGAACGTCCGAATTCGACATCGTTATATCCGACGTCGATATGCCGCGACTGAACGGTTTTGACCTGACTGCAAAAATTCGCAGTGACAAGAGGCTGTCAGAACTCCCGATTATCCTGGTCACTGCTCTGGAGTCGAGAGAAGATCGCGAGCGCGGTATCGAGGCCGGTGCAAACGCGTACATTGTCAAAAGTAGTTTTGATCAGAGTAACCTCCTGGAAGCCATTAAGAGACTGGTTTGAACATCGATGGGCCTACTCCTCACACTGCATGAAACCGTACGATGATCAAGATCCTTGTTGTTGAGGATTCTCCTGTTATCCGGGATTTCCTCGTGCATATCCTCGGGTATGATCCTGAACTGAGGGTGATCGCAGTTGCCCGCAATGGCGAAGAAGCGGTTGAAGCGGCACGTGCAAAGAGGCCGGACGTGATTACCATGGATATCCATATGCCCAAGCTTAATGGATTCGAGTCCACGCGGAGGATCATGGAAACAAATCCTGTTCCTATTGTGATCGTGAGCGGGAGCTCCACGGCGGAGGAGCTTTCCACGACGTTTCATGCTCTTGAATCCGGCGCACTGGCTGTCGTCCGTAGACCCGTGGGAATTGCGCATCCTCATCACGAAGGAATGGCAAGAGAACTGATTCAGACGGTGAAACTGATGTCTGAAGTTAAAGTTGTCCGTCGTTGGCCGCAGACCGGTCAGAGACCGGCAGGCATGGAAGGGGTTTCGCTCCTAAAACCCGCGGAAGTCGGCATTGTGGCTATCGGCGCATCCACGGGCGGACCTATAGCGATTCAAACGATCCTCTCGCGACTTCCCAGGCAGTTCCAAGCCCCGATTCTCATCGTTCAGCATATGGCGCAGGGTTTTGTCCACGGCTTCGCGGAGTGGCTTCAGCATTCCACGAAGCTCCGGGTTTCCGTGGCCTCTCACGGGGAGGTTCTTCTTCCGGGTCATGTCTATATTGCGCCAGACGGACATCACACGCGGGTCTCAGGAACTGGTCGGGTCCTCCTTGACAAGGGTGAACACGAAGGAGGTCATCGCCCTGCCGTGGCGGTGTTGTTCCGGTCAGTGGCGGAGGCTTTTGGCCCGCGTGCCATCGGCGTTCTCTTGACGGGAATGGGAAAAGACGGATCGGAGGAACTGGCCCTTTTGAAGGACCGGGGGGCGACAACCCTTGTGCAGAAGCCGGAGACATGCGTTGTTGCGGGGATGCCGGGAGAAGCCGTACGGCGCGGGGCAGCTGTCTATGTCCTTTCACCGGAGGGAATTGCCGAAGCAATGGCCGCCCTTGTGAAAGGAAATTCACCCGGGAAAGGATGACGCTTGCCATGGAAAAGCGCGACCGCTTCAATCACCATGATGTTCTCGTTGTCGAGGACAGCCCGACGCAGCTTGAACAACTGCGGCACTTGCTGGAAGACAACGGTTACTCGGTGAGGACCGCGGCAAATGGAAAGGAAGCTCTTGCCGAGGCACTGCAGCGGCCTCCCGCCATCATTATCAGCGATATTGTCATGCCGGAGATGGACGGCTATGCTTTGTGTCGAGCCGTGCGCAGCGAAGAATTGATCAAGAACGTGCCCATTGTTCTCATGACCTCCCTCACCGGACCCAGGGAAGTCATTGAAGCGCTGAAGAGCGGTGCTGACAATTTCATTCGTAAGCCCTACGATGAACGTCACCTCCTCATACGCATCGACAACATCCTCACCACCAGAAAGCTCCGCGAGGCCAGTACGGTCAAAGTAGGGGTTGAGCTTCAGCTCGCCGGTCAGCGGCATTTCATCACGGCAGAGAAACAGCAGATCCTGGACCTGCTGATTTCGACGTATGAGCAGGCGGTCCAATTGTGCGCGGATCTGCAGGTTCGTGAACAACGACTCGAGCGTGCCAACAAGATTCTGGACGGCATTTACAGAATTGCAAAAGGGCTGAACTCAGCGACGACACAGCAAGAAGTGATCGCCCTCGTTCTTGATCGCGTGCTCGAGATGCCGGATGTGCGGGCGGGGTGGCTTTCTCTCTGGGACGACAAATCAGGGTTTCGTCTGGCCGCCGCACGGGGATTGCCTCCTGCTTTCGAAGGTCCGGGATTCCTGGATGGCGATTGTACGTGTCGTCGGAAAGTGCTTGCCGGCGAGATTGAACGGGCCGCGAATATCAGTGAGTGTGAGCGATTGCAGCGTATCGTGGATGCGAAACTCAACCTTCGTTCCCATGCGACCATTCCGCTGAGAACCGCGGGCAGGCTGTTGGGAATTCTCAATCTGGTAGGAACCGAAGAAGTGCTTTTCGATCGGAATGATCTCACAGTTCTCAACGGCATCGGTAATCAGATCGGCGCCGCGCTGGAGCGTTGCAGGATCCACGAGCATCTGGAGTTTTTGGTGCACGAGCGGACGATCAAACTGAAGGCTGAGGTCGAGGAGCGAAGGGCGCTTGAGGCGCAATTGATTCAGGTCCAGAAGATGGAGACCATCGGAGCGCTCGCGGGCGGCATTGCGCACGATTTCAATAACCTTCTGGGGATTATCATGGGTCATGCGGGCGTTCTCGAGCGCATCAAATCCGCACCACCGGAATTGCAGCCGAGCCTGGATGCCATCAACCGTGCCGTGGAACGTGGAGCAGGTCTCGTGAGGCAACTAATGACGTTTGCCCGAAAAACGGACGCGGAAACGCAGGCCGTGGCCGTCAACGCGATCATTGAAGAGTTAATAAAGATGTTGAAGCAGGCCTTTCCCCGGACGATAACGCTCGAGACCGCGTTGGACCGGAGTGTTCCTTTGTTACAGGCCGATCCCAATCAGATGCATCAGGCCTTCTTGAATCTTGCCGTCAATGCCCGCGATGCTATGCCGGATGGGGGTATCCTCGAGTTCCGGACGTCGGTCCGGAACGGCGCGGATCTGAAGCCTAAGTTTCCCGATGCCCAGGATCTCCGGTATGTCTGTATCGAGGTGGCGGACAACGGGATGGGAATTGAGGAAAGCATCCAGGGCCGCATTTTCGATCCGTTTTTTACCACGAAGGAATTCGGCAAGGGAACAGGGCTGGGAATGTCGGTAGTCTACGGTGTTGTGCGGGCACACCAGGGATTTATTGATCTAACGAGCGCCATCGGCCACGGAACAACGTTCAGACTGTATTTTCCGGTTACGGAGATCCCGGCGTCGGCGGAGGATCGGAACGATCGGGGTTCGGCGGAACCCGTGGGCGGCACGGAAACGATTCTGGTCGTGGAGGATGAACCTCTCCTGCGGGAGTTAGTGGTTGTTCTGCTTGGGACCATGGGGTATCAGGTGCTTATTGCCGCGGACGGGGAAGAGGCGATAAACGTTTATCGAGCCCGCAAGGATCAAATCGATCTCGTTTTGACCGATGTCGGATTGCCTCTCCGCGATGGTCTGACCGTCGTGACGACGATCAAGACGCTCAATGCTCAGGCGAAGATTATTCTGGCCAGTGGGTACATCGAACCGGCAAAGAAGAGTGCCATGTTCCAGGCCGGGGTAAAGGACATCATCCAAAAGCCGTACAACGCCTCCGAAGTGCTGACGAAGGTGAGGGCTGTTCTGGACGGACAATAGCGAGGAACGGCAAGGGCGGGGCTTATCGTTCTGAGGGAATTGCAGGGTTCTTGTCCGTTTGCTGATCTCTCCGTTGACCAATTTACGAAACTGACAGGTTCAATTCGTTCGCGTTAAGGGGTTGGCCTTTTTCTGCTTTCGTCTGCAATGTATTGAATCATGGGTTCTCCTGCCTTGGATTTTATCCTAAAGAAAATCAACCACGACGATTGACCGAGCGAGAGTCGATGAAGCGCATCAACGTGTGTTCCTGTTGAACTGCGAACGCCTCTCCCACCCCGGTTCAGCATGTGGGTATAAATCATCGTCGTTTTCACATCCTTATGCCCCAACAACTCCTGCACCGTGCGGATGCCGTACCCGTCGGCCAGCAGATACGTGGCGAAGGAAGAACAGGCCGCCCGCTTGGTTAATTCGGCCTTCCTGACCGCTCGCGCTACCGCCGTCTGCACGATGGACTCATCAACGTGATGCCGCCTTTGCTCTCCTGTTTTCGGATTTGTCCGCCGATTTGTCAATCTCCACCACGTCTCGTCGCTTCTTGTGCTTCATGTGGTCGGGGATGGATTGCAGGATGGCATCGCGTAAAGCATCGAGGAATTTCTTCTTGACGAAGTTACGGTGGGTGACCAGACTGACCTCCCGCACCGGTACCGGCGGTTTGAAGTGCCGCACCATTTTCATCTGGCGCGCCGTCAGGTCGCGCACCGCTAATGTAGGCAGGATCGTAACGCCGTTGCGCGTTTCGACTAACTTTTTCAGCGTCTCCACACTTCCTGCCTCATACTGAACATTCTGTCCCCCGACGGCACGCGTCTTCAATTCGCACAAATGCATGATCTGGGAGCGCAGGCAATGCCCTTCCTCGAGCAGCCACAAGTGGCGGACGTCGATATCGTCTGCCAAGACATATCGCTTTTTGTATGCCGCCTCGTCCGGGGAAACATAGACAACGAATTCTTCATAGAACAACGGCCGTTCGGTAATTCCGTTCTCATCTAACGGTGTCACGAGCAGGCCTGCGTCGAGCAGGTTCTTCTTCAGTTTCTCCACGATGACGTCCGTTGTGAGTTCCGTGAGTGTCAGACGGATACCGGGGAATCGCTTCAGAAAATTCTTCAGGAACAGAGGAACGAGATACGGTGCGAGGGTTGGGATAATGCCCACCTTGAGTTCGCCCACCAATTCGCCTTTCTTCTCGCGCACAAGCTCCGTCAGTCTCTCGGCTTCTCGGAGAATCTCTCTCGCCTGCGCAATGATGGATTCGCCTTCCGCTGTTGGAACGACCGGGGTCTTGCTCCGGTCGAAGATGCGCAGCCCGAGTTCGTCTTCGAGCTTCTGAATCTGCATACTGAGGGTCGGCTGGGTGACGAAACACTTCTCCGCCGCAGTCGCAAAGTGCCGCCACGTGTCAACGGCGATGATGTACCGGAGCTGTACGAGGGTCATACCTTCTCAAAGATAGTTGTTATCTATCATGGTATCAAGATTATCAATTGGATTGATAAAATCCCCGAGCGTAGATTGACATCGGTGCAAACGACATCGAACGAACAACAGGAGCCCAGCAATGTCAACCGAATCCAAATGCCCGTTCCACACTCCGGCCGCCGCGGGAAGCGTTACAACAAACGCGGACTGGTGGCCGAATCAACTCAACCTGAGGATCCTCCGCCAGAACTCGCCGCTCTCCGATCCGATGGGAGGGAAGTTCGATTATGCGAAAGAGTTCAGCAGTCTCGACCTCGCGGAAGTCAAAAGAGACCTTGCCGCGCTGATGACGCAATCGCAGGACTGGTGGCCGGCGGATTTCGGTCATTACGGACCGCTGATGATTCGCATGGCTTGGCACAGTGCCGGCACATACCGCATCGGCGATGGCCGGGGCGGTGCAGGCTCCGGCCAGCAACGCTTCGCACCCGTCAATAGCTGGCCCGACAACGCCAATCTCGACAAAGCGCGCCGCTTGCTCTGGCCTATCAAACAAAAGTACGGCAGGAAGATTTCCTGGGCCGATCTCATGATCCTCGCCGGCAACGTTGCGCTCGAAACCATGGGCTTCAAGACCTTCGGCTTCGGCGGCGGACGCGTGGACGCCTGGGAGCCGGATGAGTCAGTCTATTGGGGACCCGAAGGGAAGTGGCTGGAGGACAAACGGTACTCCGGCGATCGCCAGCTTGAAAATCCACTCGCGGCCGTGCAGATGGGTCTCATCTACGTCAACCCTGAAGGCCCGAACGGCAATCCCGATCCGATTGCTGCCGCGCGCGACATCCGTGAAACATTCCGCCGCATGGGCATGAACGATGAAGAAACGGTAGCGCTCATAGCAGGAGGGCACACGTTCGGCAAGGCGCACGGGGCCGGACCCGCAAATCACGTGGGTCCCGAACCCGAAGCAGCTCCAATCGAAGAAATGGGAATGGGATGGAGGAGCAGCTACAAGTCGGGCAAAGGCCCGGACACGATCACCGGCGGACCGGAAGTGACGTGGACCACTTCGCCAACACAGTGGAGCAACAGCTTCTTTGAGAACCTGTTCAAGTACGACTATGAACTAACGAAGAGTCCGGCTGGTGCGTACCAGTGGGTTGCAAAGGATGCCCCGGCCATCATTCCCGATGCGTACGACCCGAAGAAAAAGCATCCTCCGACGATGCTGACGACCGACCTCTCGCTGCGCTACGATCCGATGTACGAGAAGATTGCACGCCGCTTCTACGCGAACCCCGACGAGTTTGCCGAGGCGTTCGCGCGCGCATGGTTCAAGCTCACGCATCGCGATATGGGTCCGAAGTCGCGCTACCTTGGTCCCGAAGTGCCCGCCGAGGACCTGATCTGGCAGGATCCCATCCCGCCCCTCAATCACAAACTGATTGATGCGAAGGATGTTGCTGCATTGAAGGCGAAAGTTCTGGCGTCGGGTCTCACGATCTCCGAGCTTGTGTACACGGCCTGGTCGTCGGCTTCGACGTTCCGCGGCTCGGACAAGCGCGGCGGGGCTAACGGGGCACGCATCCGACTCGCCCCGCAAAAAAATTGGGAGGTCAACCAGCCGAAGCAACTGGCGAAAGTGTTGGAGGTGCTGGGGAAGATTCAGGCCGAGTTCGGCGCCGCGCAGAAAGACGGCAAGAAGGTCTCGCTCGCCGATCTGATCGTGCTGGCCGGTTGTGCGGCGGTGGAGCAGGCCGCGAAAGAGGCGGGTTACAACGTCACCGTGCCGTTTACGCCGGGCCGCATGGATGCGCTGCAGGAGCAGACCGACGTCGAGTCCTTTGCCGTGCTCGAGCCGTTCGCCGATGGCTTCCGCAATTACATGAAAGCGAAGTCCACGATCCCGGCGGAGTTCCTGCTGATGGACAAGGCACAGCTCCTCCATCTGACTGCGCCGGAAATGACCGTCCTCGTTGGCGGCATGCGGATGTTGGGCGCGAACTACGGCGGAACGTCGCACGGTGTGTTCACAAATCGACCCGGCGTGCTCAGCAACGATTTCTTCGTTGCCCTGCTCGATATGAGCACGGAGTGGAAGCCGGTCTCAAAGGATGGTGGAGGGGAGCTGTTCGAGGGTCGCGATCGCAAGACAGGGAACGTCAAATGGACTGCCACGCGAGTGGATTTGATCTTCGGCTCCAACTCCGAACTGCGCGCCCTTGCCGAGGTGTACGGCAGCACGGACGGCAAGGAACAATTCGTGCACGACTTCATCGCCGCATGGAACAAGGTAATGATGTTGGATCGGTTCGATGCCTAAGTCGTAACCGTATTCCGACCTGCAATCCTAGGTCGTTCTGGACAGTCTCCTTTTGATCCGCTCCCACACGACGATGCTGGTGGTGATCAACCCGAATCCATAAGCGTAGTCTTCGATCGGGATCGTGAAGAGACGGACGCACTATGATGTGCTCATTCCCGTACAGTACAATGGGACGCCAGGTGAGATAACCATTCACCAGCGTCATGAACGCGCACATGATGAGCAGAAAGATCCAGAATCGGGACTGACGCAGAATCCTGGTGTTCAAGAGAACATCCAGTCCCACGACTATGACAATTGATGCAAAAGCGCCGACCGTGTATTCCATCACTTCACGCGCAGAAAATAGTTCACCGATTCCCACACAAAGATCGAGACGAACACGACGATGGGGAAAAACAGAAATTCTTCCAGCGGCAACCCAAGATGCCCTGAGGAGGGAAATCCTAACATTCACATCAGAACAATAACTGGCGCAGGTCGCTCAAAGGTTGCGGTTGGCCGATGGCGGTGAGTCTGCAGCTCGCCACGCATAATACCCCCTCCGGCTCAGACTGCAACGCGTTATTGGATAATCTGTTATTGACAAATTCTCTTTTTTGCATATTTTCAGGAACCTGCGCCAGATTGCAGTATTATCGGGAAACCATATATTCAATAGTTAGGTTGCGCCAGCAAGTGAAATCGTTCCAGATGAGGCTCGTTTGAACAAATAACAAAGGGTCCCAATGCCAATATTCAAGTCGGTCGGAGTTTTCATCCTTGCGGGTCTTTGTGAAATCGGAGGGGGCTATCTTATTTGGTTGTGGCTCAAACAGAGCAAGCCTCTTTGGTTTGGCCTAGCTGGAGGGATAATTCTGGCATTGTACGGTGTCGTTGCAACACTTCAACCAGCGAATTTTGGCAGGGTCTATGCCACCTACGGCGGTGTCTTCATTGTTATGTCGCTTCTCTGGGGTTGGCAAATCGATAATATCGCTCCCGATCGGTACGATATTATAGGAGCATCTGTTGCCCTTATCGGAGTTGGGATCATGTTCTACGCACCTCGCACCTAATACTAACAGGCGCAACCTAACCGGTCGCTCAAGCTGACGGAACCTCCGGAGTACGAAAATCAGGGCTAAGGGATTTTTTGTAAGTACAAATGAAAAAGGTTTGAATATAGATTCAGCGGTCCAGAGTACGTTAATTTAAGGTACTACCGCCGCGGCTCCCGAAGGGATCCCTTCGGGATTAGCTCCCAACCGTTCGGTGGCCGCTCGCGTCTGTCCGTCCTTCGAGGATTTGTGAATACAAAATACTCCATCCTGCTTCTCTTCTTTCTGGGTACAACTTCCTGCCATGAGAGGCCAAGACCACAGGATAATTCCGCGGATGGTGATACCACGCATCGCGACATTCAAGAGATCCAAGGGACAAGACCAGTCGAGAAGAACGACGATGGTCCATTTTCTTTGCCTGAACTTGACACACTTGCTACCGCCCCTCTAGCCATCAGCGTCTTCCGATCGGAAGGGGAATTGATTCTATATGACTCTCTGTCCCTGCAATCCAGTCAATTGACGGCCACAGGGGGTAACATCGACACTTTTTTTCTATCCCCCACTCGACATTATGTTGCATGCCTCAAGATGGTCGAAATTGTTGACATGCCTGGAGAGTATGAACCCGGCGAAGATCCACCAGACGAGCGGATCCATTCAATATTGGTTATCGACATCCCAACACGTCGTGTCATTCGGGAAATCCAACCAACGGATTGGAATCAGCATTTCTATGCATGGATTTCCAAGAGTAGATTTCTTTTTCTCTCCGTTGGCGGATTCGATGTAAGTGGCCACTATGTTTATGACATAATGCGCGATTCCGTACAACATCTACCATATGGAGCTTTCGAGTAATGAGCGGCCACCTAACCGGTCGCTAAAAAAACGTGGCGGTCAAGGAAGCCGACGGAGCCCTGAACAGACAAAAGGAGATCGCAACATCTATGGAGGGCTTGGGCCCTTCTAGACAAGGATCCGAAGTGAGCGCAGGCCGGGCAACCCATTGTCAGGCGGTAGCCATCACAAGCATCAGGAACGTAGACAACCATGGACATGAACACAAGACTCTCGACCATCCGACAAATCGCAATCACCGTTAGCGACGTTGATGTCGCGCTGAAGTTCTATCGCGATGTGCTTGGTCTTGCGTTCGTATTCAGAGCCGGACCGAACCTGGCCTTTCTGAACGCCGGAGGGATTCGGTTGATGCTCAGCACGCAGCAGGGGGCCGGTGAAGTGGGCAAGAACTCGATCCTCTACTTCGCAGTTTCGGACATTACTTCGGTCCATTCTTCGCTTGTTGCCCGGGGAGCGACGAACGAGCGGGCCCCGCAACTCACTGCAAAGATGCCCGACCACGAATTGTGGACGGGATTCTTGCGCGACCCTGACGGCAATCTCGTAGGGCTCATGGAGGAAAGAAAATGAGCCGACCGCCTTCGACTTCGACGGCTCAGATCCGGCCGAACGTCAGGCAAGCAGTGCCTTTCTTCTTGGTTCAGGACATCAACGCATCCATTCGATTTTATGTCGATGGTCTCGGATTCGCGATTACACACAAGTGGATTGGCGAGGGCGACCTTCGGTGGTGTTGGCTTGAGCTGGGCGGGGCCGCACTCATGTTGCAGGGGCGCCGAGATGATGGACAGCATGGTCCTGTACCCGAAGGGAAGGTCGGCATCGGAGTGGCGATCTATTTCCTCTGTGACGATGCCCTCGCGGTCTATCGAGACATTTCTTCACGCGGTGTTCAGGCGAGGAGGCCCTTTGTTGGGAATCGTATGTGGGTTACGCAGGTTCGGGACCCGGACGGTTATGATCTTTTTTTCGAAAGCCCCACAGATGAGGCCGAGGAGACCGTCTACTCTGAGGATGCTTAGTTCAGCCGAGTGAAGCCCGCCCTGCGCTTGAACCCGACGGCGCGTGTAGATTGCGGAATGGATTCTTTTTTCATGAGCTGCACCTTAGGCGCCTTCTGTTCGGCGGCAGGCAACGAACAGATCGAAAGGAGGTTACGATGGAAGAATCATCAAAAAAGAAACCGTGGATAAATGTCGCATTGTGGATTCTGCAAGTATTCCTGGCTTTGGCGTATTTGAATGCCGGCTACATGAAGACGTTTCTTTCGGTCGATGAAATCGCTCCAACAATCTTCTGGGCTCCATCGGTCCCCGAAGCCTTATTGCGTTTCATAGGCATCTCTGAACTCCTTGGCGGAGCGGGTCTTATCCTGCCGGCCCTGCTGAGGATTCAACCTCAGTTGACAACCCTGGCAGCGGCGGGCTTGACCGTGATCATGATCCTGGCCGATGGATTTCATATTGCCCGGGGGGAATTCTTTGTACTCCCGATGACAGGATTATTCACGTTGGCTCTTGCATGTGTTACGTACGGCAGATGGAAGTTATATCCGATCGCGCCAAAAGGGGATGCCGCATAACCGGTCGCTCAAGCTGACGTTGCAATTGTTCACGCTCTTCAGATTGCAAGTGTTGAGAAATGCTGCTCCTCACGCATGAGTTCGTCCACGGTCTGGCGTGGAACCTGGTGGGACCCCTTCCTTGGCGGCACATAAGGTTCGGCTTTCAGCTCAAGACGTTTTCGGCATTTGCCATGTCACCACCCCATTGAGACGTCGAGCCGGCAAGGCAAGAACGGGCGCGAACGCAGGGCGGCGTGTCTGTTCACGAATTTTCCGGGAAACGGATCCGGCGCGTTTACTATTTTCCTGCAGAGAAGTAGTGTCAA
The DNA here is from genome assembly GCA_022180565.1 of Bacteroidia bacterium. GTDB lineage: Bacteria > Bacteroidota > Ignavibacteria > UBA10030 > UBA10030 > JACQPU01. The sequence goes on along the minus strand of BQML01000008.1, from coordinate 18,879 downwards.
ATAATTCATTCAGTCAACACCGCTCCGCGGCGCGGTGTCAGCCGTTATGCGGAAACGGATCATCAAGAGTTAACCGTAAGGACACACAATATGCCGAAGCAGACATCGGACGATGAGGAAGCCATCCGGAGCGCGGTGCTCGAGATCAACGAGCACTGGCGGGCGGGGGAGTACGACCGCATTGGTGCACGGCTGGCGGGCGATGCGATCATCGCTCCCCCGGGATTTGATCGGCGGGTTCGCGGCCGTGACGCCTATGTCCAGTCGTATCGTGACTACGACCAAGGCGTAAGGACTCTAAACTTCGCGGCCGGCGAGCCGCAGGTTGATGTGGTTGGGGATGTGGCGGTGGCGGTCACGCCGTTCGACGTCGTGTATGAAGTCCACGATAAGCGACATCGGGAGAGCGGACACGACATCCTCGTATTCTCGCGCTTACACGGAGAATGGAAGGTGGTGTGGCGAACAATGCAGATTACCGATAAGGGAACAGCCCCGGTTGACGATGCCGGCTAACAACAGCATACAGGGGGCGGCACCAGCGCGCGGCCGCTGATGCCGGGCGTCCGGCAGCATGCAACTAACAGATCGAAAGGAGATTACGAAGGCAGCATCATCAAACAAGAAGTTGTGGATAAAGCACACTTTTCCCTCCTATCAAAAAATCAGAATGGCCTGGGCCCGCGGGCCACTGTGTTTTGTAGCGGGGCACATCCTCTACCCGGGCACAAGTCCTTTACATCGAATTTCTGGGGAATCCACTTAGAATAGGTTCGTCTATTCCGCCAACTTGCAACAGTCCACACTAGCTTTTTGTTCTTGCTATTTTCTTTGCAATCTCGTATAATTACACGAGATTATAAAATTTTTAGCAAACAGTATTTGCACATCGCTTCAAAATCTCGCACAAGAATAAGAGATAGCTAACAAAATGGCAAATGGCGACCAGAACATGCTGGCCTTTCTTGAAAACCATCCTGTCTTCACACTAGAGGAGTTACGAGACTACCTCGGATACAAGAATGGAGATCGGAAGGCATACGATACCGTACTCTACCAGAAAAAGATGCAACGAATAGGAGTGATCAAGGAGGGTCTTTACTTTAGCATTCGGCCTGGTAGTAATGTCCAACAAACATCTCCCGATCCATTTTTGGTAGTCTCAAAACTCTCAGATGATGCGGTGATCGGATTCCATACTGCACTTGATCTCTTGGGGTTTGGACACAGCCTCTTCAACACGTACTACTATTTCTCGAATCGTTTTCGCCCAGCGCTTCGCTTCCGTGGAAGTCATTTTCGTTCCGTAAGAACACCGGAGAAACTGCAGAAGAAATCACAACAGTTCTTCGGAACTGAAAAAGGAGAGCGTGTGGGTCTGAAAATAACCGTTACCGGAAAAGAGCGCACACTGGTGGACTGCTTAGAGCGGCCTCAATACTGTGGCGGTTTCGAAGAGATGTACCGCTCCCTTGAAAAGATGCCATACCTGCAATTCGAAGTTCTGATGGAGTACCTTGAACTCCGCGAGCAGAAAAAACTCCACGCCACTGTCGGCTTTTTTCTCGAACAGCACCGCGAGGCCTTTCACGTCGAGGAATCGCTCCTTCAGAATCTTGAACGCAACAAACCTGCAGCAGCGGTGTACTGGGATCGGTCGAAGAAGGGTGGCAAGTACGTCAAACGCTGGAACCTCGTTGTACCGGAGGCGGTCCTCGAACGGAGCTGGGAGGAGCTCTGATGTTCTCACGGGAATACCTTGAAAAGATGTCACAACGGACGAGCTTCCCCGCAGAGACTCTGCAGAAGCAGATGACTCTTCTGGATCTCTTGCGGGAAATAAGCCGTCATCCATTGCTCAGAAGAAAGTTTGCGCTCAAAGGAGGAACAGCAATCAATCTTTTCTGGTTTTCTTTACCACGTCTTTCGGTCGACATCGACCTCAATTATGTTGCCAGCGCCGATAGGAACACAATGTTGAAAGACCGACCTGTTCTTGAGAAGGAGTTGAAGAAGCTGACAGAATCTCGTGGTATCTCTGTGGAACACGCACCTGCTGATGAACACGCTGGCGGTAAGTGGCGACTCCGGGCTCCAAGCGCTTTTGGCGGAAATTTCACGCTGGAGATTGATTTGAACTACTTAATGAGAATACCTGTATCGGGACTTCATCGCAAGCGACCCTTTAAGTTGGATGAAGACTATGTGTTCGATTTTGATTCAGTCACCTTGGAAGAGCTATTCGCCGGGAAAGTGAGAGCACTGTCCTGTTGGCATCTATTGCATCTGCCCAAGAGAATCGCGCTTCCCTCACCTGCAACGTCTACCCTGTCCGCCGGGCTTTGCCTTTTGGCGGATTCTCTCCCCGCGGCGGAGCCACATTCGCCATCAAGCAAGCACTCGATAACGCAAAATCATCCGTGCTCGTCCAGGCTTATTCGTTCACCTCTGCACGGATTGCCGAGGCGTTAGTGAAAGCGCATCGGAGAGGAGTCAAAGTTCAGGTTCTGTTAGACAAGAGCCAAAGAACGGAGAAATACTCTTCCGCCGACTTTCTGGCCAATGCCGGCATCATGACCAAAATCGATGCAGCACACGCCATCGCTCACAACAAGGTGATGATCATAGACAATGAAGTCGTGATTACTGGTTCATTTAACTTCACCAAGGCAGCTGAGGAGAGTAACGCAGAGAATCTTCTTGTGGTCCGTGACAAGGAACTCGCGTCACAATACGTCGAGAACTGGCAACTCCACAATGAACATTCCGAGCCCTATCGGGCAAAAGCTGAACGGAAAGGAGGATCAATATCACGAGAGATCGAACAAAGTCTTCAAATTGATTTTTTTCAATATTGTTATACCTTTATACCTGCCCGCCAAGGCACATTTCAGTGATACGCGGGCCGGGCTTGCTGATCAGAGTTGAGGATTGAAAGAATAGTGCAACAAGACTGACTTTGTCAGCCAAAGGCTGATGCGCCTCTGGCGCAAGTGTTCCATTACCTCTGGTTGAGGAATGGACTAACGACCCGTAGGGAAGAAACTTTCAGCAAGCCCACCCTACGGGTTTTTTATTAACTGGAGATGATGGCGTCATGTCTTTCTTTGACCTAAAGTTAATCAACACCTATGAACCCAGGCTCCATTGTCCGCTGCCGTAACCGTGATTGGGTACTACTCCCGAGCGATCACGACGGAATCTACCTTCTTCGTCCGCTTACTGGAGCGACCGACGAGGTTGTGGCTGTTCACAAACAGTTGAGCGATATCGTCGGCTACACCCTTCCGGGTGAGCGAGTTCGTTCCGCAACATTCCCACTACCAACTGCGGGCGATCTTGCGGATGCTGGAAGCACTGAGCTTCTTTGGCACGCTGCGCGACTGACGCTTCGTGAAGGTGCGACGCCGTTCCGGTCGTTCGGTCGAATCTCGATTCGGCCCCGAATCTACCAGTTTGTCCCTCTTCTCATGGCGCTCAGATTGGAAACGATCCGAATCCTGATTGCAGACGACGTGGGTGTGGGCAAGACTATCGAAGCGTTGTTGATCGCACGCGAAATGCTCGATCGCGGAGAAATCAAGCGCCTCTGTGTTCTTTGCCCACCTTACTTGTGCGACCAATGGCAGAAGGAGCTCTCCGAGAAATTCAACATGGACGCTGTTGTGATCAGGTCGGGCACTGTAAGTCAATTGGAGAGCCGCAAGACAAACCGCCAGCAAAGTATCTATGAGTATTACCCAATCCAAGTCACCAGTATTGATTTCGTGAAAAGCGACCGCAATCGTCATCTCTTCTTGCTGAATCCGCCTGAGTTTATCATTGTGGACGAAGCACACGGTTCAGCAACGGCCAATTCGATGAACAAGAACCAGCACCAGCGACACGATCTGCTGAGGGAGATTGCAAAGGACCCCCGACGACACTTAGTTCTTCTTACTGCCACTCCACACAGCGGCATCGAAGCCGCATTCCGTTCGCTTCTCTCGCTCCTGAAGCCAGAGTTCGGAGAATGGGAAATGGCCACACTTACGGAGCCACAACGCATCGAGCTTGCGCGGCACTTTGTCCAGCGTACACGGACGGACATTGTGAAAGATTGGGAAGGCGAGCACTGCTTCCCCGCACGCGAACTTCTGGACGAAACCTACCGACTTTCGAAGCCCTACCAGGATCTCTTCGACAGAACGTACGAGTTCTGCTCAGAGATGGTCCGAACCGGACAGGAGCTTGATAGGCGACGGCAGCGCGTACGTTACTGGGGCGCACTGGCATTGCTGAGGTGTGTCATGTCCAGTCCCGCGGCCGCAGTCGCTGCACTTGAAACGCGACATGAGGCCTTACCAGAAACAGAAGACGAGCCGGATTTCCGTGTGTCCGTATTCGAGTCGTCCAACGACCGAACGGATGATGATCAACCCACATCGCCGCTAAAGTCTACTGAATCAACGTTGGCTGAAAGTGATCGTCGTCGTCTGAGAGAACTGGGACGCCTGGCCCAATCGCTCATGAACACTGCTGACGACACCAAAGTCATCCGTTGTGCCGAATTGGTGAAGAGTCTGGTCAAGCAAGGTTTCAACCCAATCGTCTGGTGTCGTTACGTTGCGACAGCCGAGTATGTTGGAACGCATTTGCGGAATGCGCTCGGTTCCAACAGCGAAGTGCAGGTCGTCACGATAACCGGACGCCTTGGTGATGACGAGCGCCGAGCGAAGATCGACGAAATCGATGCGCTGATGCCTCGCGTGCTTGTCGCTACGGATTGCCTGTCGGAGGGCGTGAACCTTCAGGAAAAATTCAACGCTGCTTTACATTACGACCTACCCTGGAATCCCAATCGTCTCGAACAGCGTGAAGGCCGCGTTGACCGATATGGCCAGCCGGCGAAAGTGGTGAAGACGATCCGATACTTCAGTCCCGATAGCCCGGTTGACGGAATTGTAATTGAGGTTCTGCTGAACAAAGCGCGTGAAATCCATCGTACACTCGGCACTCATGTACCTGTACCGGAAGAAAGCGAGACGGTTACCGAAGCGGTGTTGAACGCGCTCTTTCTCCGTCCCCGTAAACCCGTTACCGAACAGTTTCAACTCGACCTTGGACTTGAGGCTCACCAGATAAAAGAATTGCACACACGTTGGGAGCGTGATGCAGAACGCGAGCGCATCAATCGCACCCGCTTTGCTCAGCGCGCCATCAAGCCGGACGAGGTCCGGAAGGAACTCGAAGCCACCGATTCAGTCCTCGGTGATCCTGACGCCGTACGTAGCTTTGTGCTTAACGCAGCTCAAAGGTTGGGATTACACATCACGAGTGACAAGCGAAGAATGGACGTCTTCCTGGTGAGGGTGGATCCGAGTTCTATTGTCACAGTTCCAGAGGCTATCAAGTTTGTTCTCCCTCGACCGAAGGGCGGCATATGGGCCATCAGCTTTGTTTCCCCAACTCCGGAGGGAGCAGAGTATCTTGGCCGCAATCATCGTTTCGTTGCGACTCTTGCACGCTTTCTCATGGAAGAGGCATTGACAAAGCATGGCGATGCGCGCGCGTCACGCTGTGGTGCAATCCGGACTCGTTCTGTCTCACGGCTTACAACCGCCCTGCTTCTCCGTGTACGCTACCTCGTTGAGCAACCGCAACGCCCTCTTCTTCTTTCTGAAGAAGTCCTTGTGACGGCTTTCCAAAACAAAGACGGCCAGCCGGTGAAAGTCCCGGACAATGAAGCTCTTAGATTATTGCTTGAAGCGAAGGCAGACGCAAACCTTCCTATCACCGAGAAGCGCACGCTGGTTGCCGATGCGCTTGCTGCCTGGCCCTCGCTCGAAGCTACGTTAACGCCACACATCAAAACTCGAGCTGAAGAGGTTGAGAACAGCCATAAACGTGTTCGGCAAGCGGTAGGGATGCGGGTTCGTGAGCTGAATGTGAAGCCTCAGTTTCCAGTTGACCTTCTCGGCGTTTTGGTACTTCAGCCAATGGTAACCGGATGATCTCTCTCCCTGCCATACGCATCGAAGGCGGCCTGCTCGGTCCAGATGTGATCGAGCACCTCCTCAACGGTGATCTGCCAGGACAAAGACCGGCAGATTTCGGTGTTGACGGTCGGCGAAATCTCATAGATGAAATCGCGGCAGTCTTTGCCGATAGTCGGAAGTTGTGGGAAGTGTTCCAGAACCGCCTGCAACGGCTTCCGGAAAACGATGTTGGGACAACCGTGACCCGCGATGCATGGGCGATCCCGTTCTTCGGCTTGTTGGGTATCGAAGCACGGTACAACCAGCGCGCATATGAGGTGGATGGAATGACTTTCGCCATCTCGCATCGGATGGGTGAACCGGAGGATTCTCCCCCTGTGCATATCGTGGGGGCCCGACAAGAGTTGGGTCGTGTGCCCATCTCGGGAAGGCCCCGCCTTGCCCCGCATTCACTCGTGCAGGAGTATCTCAACCGCACCGAGCATCTTTGGAGTATTGTGACCAACGGCTCCACGCTGCGCTTGCTGCGCGACAGCACATTCATACGACGGCAAGCCTACATCGAGTTCGATCTGCAAAGCATTATTGTGGAACAGCGCTTTAATGACTTTGCGGCACTGTACCGGCTCATTCATCGCACACGTTTTCCTCACGCTCTCCCCGATGCCCGCCATTGCCTGCTCGAACAATACTACCAGCACTCCGTGGAGCAGGGCGGCCGCGTGCGCGAGCACCTCCGTGACGGCGTGGAGGAATGCATCAAGCGTCTGGCCAACGGATTTCTCCGCCATCCGTCGAACGATGACCTGCGGCGAAAGACCTCTCCACAATGCGTGGAGCCGGATCGCATCGTTCCAGAAAATCTCTACCGCCAACTCCTTCGCTTGATCTACCGTTTCCTCTTTCTCTTGGTATCAGAGGACAGAGGGTTGCTCAGTCCCAGCCACATCTACCGCGACCACTATGGCATCGGCAGGTTGAGGCGATTGATTGAGAACCGAGCTTCCTTCACCGACCACGACGATGTATGGCGAAGCTTGCAAGTCCTCTGGAAGGTGCTCGCTGACGAGAAACTCGCTTCAATACTTGAACTGCCGCCACTCAACGGTGAACTCTTCGAATGGCAAGACCTGGACGCTTGTTTCATTTCCAATCGTGACCTGTTAGAAGCGTTCTGGTATCTCGCCTGGTATCAGGAAAGTCAATCGGCTCCACCTCGACGCGTCAACTATTCTGCGCTCGATGTTGAAGAGTTGGGATCGGTGTACGAAAGCCTGCTCGAATTCCATCCTGCTGTTGATATCGGCGCTTTTGGTAATCCGGAGTTCAAACTCATCACGGGCTCCGAGCGAAAGACCACCGGCTCATATTACACGCCGCCACAACTGGTGAATGAGTTGATCCAAAGCGCACTTGAGCCGGTCATGAAAGAACGACTCGAAGAGGCTGAGCGAATGGCAAGTGGCGAATGGGGAGGGGTACCGATACAAATCAGAGAAAGGTTTACCAATGAAGACTTTCAACGACTATCGGGACTTGGAGGTTTGGCAGCGGGCGATACAGATCACCAAGCTCGTGTACAAGCTGACGAGCAACTTTCCGCAGAGCGAACTCTACGGGCTGACAAGCCAGATGCGCCGAGCAGCGGTTTCGATAGCGACCAACATCGCGGAAGGTTGGGGGAGGCGTTACACGGCGGAGTTCATCCAGTTCCTCCGTCAGGCGAACGGCAGCAGAGTGGAACTGGAAACCCATTTGATCCTGAGCACCGAGGTGAATCTTTGCTCTCCGGACGCAACTCAGCCACTACTGACGGAACTGGAGACCCTGGGCAAGCAGCTTCTCAGTCTCGAACGAAGTCTCCAGCGCAGAAAGAAATCGCTATAGCATGGGCCAAAACTCCACTCACCATTCGCTATTCGCTCCTTGCCCAACACGCGCTTCTTTCCATCCGTGTCTGCGACCCCGCCTGCGGTTCCGGACATTTTCTGCTTGCTGCTGCACGTCGTTTAGGTAAAGAGCTTGCTCGTCTTCGCACAGGTGAGGATGAGCCTGCCCCGGAACGAGTCCGTGAAGCAACCCGCGATGTCATCTCGCACTGCATCTATGGCGTTGACAAGAACCCGCTTGCCGTTGATCTCTGCCGCGTGGCTCTCTGGCTCGAAAGTCATACCGGGGGTAAGCCGCTGACATTTCTCGACCATCGCATCCGTTGTGGCGATTCGCTCATCGGAGTGTTCGACCTGAAGGTGCTTAAAGAGGGGATCCCCGACAAAGCATTCGAGCCACTTGAAGGAGATGACAAAACAGCCGCCAGAACATTCGCACAACGAAACCGTGATGAGCGGAAAGGACAGGAAGACTTGTTTGGCCGCAACATTGAGTTTCCACTGAATGAATTCAGCGCCCACAGCTATGAAATTGATGCGATTGCAGACGATAGTCCTGACACCATTCGCCGCAAGAAGCAACTTTTCGAGAAGAGTCACGATGACCCAGCCTGGCAACGCTACAAACGTGCCTGCGATTTGTGGACGGCTGCCTTTTTCCAACCGCTCAAACCTGACTCAGTGCCGATTACCTCCGGTGCGCTGGCGGATCACCTCAACGGTCGGCCTATTGATGCCCGTGTTATGGGACTGGCAACGCTCTACTCCCACCAACAGGCGTTCTTTCACTGGCCTTTGGAGTTCCCGGAGGTGTTCGCCGCAGGTGAACATCCCGAGTCTGAAGGATCTCACTCCGGATTCCATGTCGTCCTCTCCAATCCCCCGTGGGAAAGAATCAAGTTGCAGGAGCAGGAATTCTTTGCCGTGCGCGATGCTCGGATAGCGAATGCCCCGACAAAGGCGGCGCGAGCGAGGATGATAGAAGAACTGCCTAAAACAAGTCCGCGACTCTACGAGGAGTATGTGGCCGCTCAGCGCTCCTCGCAGGCGGCAAGCATGCTCTTACGGCACGGCGGTCGCTACCCGCTCACCGGGCGCGGTGATATCAACACATACGCCGTTTTTGCGGAGCTTTCTCGCCGCTTGATTGCAAAAGATGGCCGTTGCGGCATTATCGTGCCCACCGGAATTGCCACAGACGATACCACGAAGTTTTTCTTCCAGGATATGACTCGCTCCGGTGCATTGGTGAATCTCTTCGATTTTGAGAACAGGAAAGGAATTTTTCCTGCAATTGATAGTCGGATGAAATTCAGTCTCCTCACCTGCCGTGGGAGCGGAAAGCCGGAGCCGGCCACGTTCGTCTTCTTTGCGCTCGATACCGATGACCTCAAACGCCCGGAAAAGCGGTTCACACTCACTGCGGAGGAGATCGAGCTTCTCAATCCCAACACGGGCAACTGTCCCATCTTTCGCAGCCAGGCGGATGCAGAGTTGACTAAGGCGATATATCGCCGTGTGCCTGTATTATGGCGTGAACGAACCGAGGATCGTCCGGAAGAAAACCCGTGGAGACTCTCGTTCAAGACCCTCTTTCACATGGCAAACGACTCCCACCACTTCCGCACGGCGAAGGAGTTGAGAGAAGAGGGATTTGAGCTGGAAGGGAATATCTTTGTAAAGGGAATAGCGAATGGTCAGGGGCAAATGGAATCGGCGGATCATTCGCAATTCGCTACTCGCTACTTACCGCTTTACGAAGCGAAGATGATCCATCAGTTCGATCACCGCTGGGCAACGTATGAAGAGCGAATGGTGAATGGCGAATGGCAAGTGGAGGTGAGGGATGTCACCGACGAAGAGAAAGCCGACCCGAACTTCGTCGTTCAGCCAAGGTACTGGGTGAAGGAAGAGATCGTAGAATCCGTTATCCCGAAATATCCCGAGCCATTGGCAACCGCTCTCCGGCTCAAACACAGGCCGAGCATCCAGCGGGTACTCTCGTGCTGGCTCGCCGGCTACTACTTGAATCACAAGCTCAAGCCCAAAGCGGACCGTGTGATGGATAATGCCGTACCGTACTCCCCCAACAAAGAGGTTGCCACCCTTCTTGCAGGACTGTCCACTGACGAGCTTGCTGCTCAGATGGAGCGGGAGTTTCCTTTGTCCGATGAGGATGCACGCAGGATTGAGAACGAACTCTCCTCCCCTGAGTCAATTGCGACAGAGCTTGTGGATCGTTTCAGCCCGAAGTGGTTTCTGGGGTGGAGGAACATAACGAACACAACAAATGAACGAACATTGATCACAACCTCCTTTCCAAAGACACCAGTTGGCAACAGTCTACCGCTTCTGTTCACAACCTCGCTTGCAGGCACTGAGCGACTGTGTCTAACGGCATGCATGAGTTCTGTAGTAGCAGACTATGTTACACGGCAGAAAGTCGGAGGAACTAATCTAAACTACTTCTACCTTAAGCAGTTTTCCATTTTGGTCCCGGAGAATTTTGGTGGGCTGATGCCATTCTCAAACAGAGAAGTAACCAAGGACTGGATTGTTTCAAGGACGCTTGAACTTGTCTACACGTCTCACGACATGGTTGCTATGGCGCATGATGTTGGTTTCCAAGGAGAACCCTTCCGTTGGGACCCCGACCGCCGCTTCGAGATCCGTTGCGAGTTGGACGCGGCGTTTTTTCACTTGTATCTTCCTTGCGAAGCAAATGGTGAGTGGCGAATGGCGAATAGAGAATGGGCGGTGGTGGATGAAACGCCAGAGCAACTTGCTGCATTGAAAGAACACTTCCCCCGGCCTCGCGATGCCGTGTCGTACATCCTCGAGCAGTTCCCTATCGTCAAGAGAAAAGACGAGGAAGCATACGGCAGGTACAGAACGAAGGAGCGCATATTGGAGATTTACGATGCAATGTTAGAAGCACAGAGAACAGGGAAGCCGTACAAGTCGTCGTTGAATCCGCCGCCGGGCCACCCCGCCTAAGGGCGGTTTAGTCTGCAGGCGGCGGAGAGATGAAGGGTCAATAGATATTGAAATCCGATGAGAATCCAAGAGTTTGGCGCACCATATATTCTGTTCTTTATTCAGGGATAGGTTGGTTAGAAGGTGTCTTTGATAAAAGGACACATTGGCTGACTGCGAGCGAATTTGGAGGTCCGCTTTCGGCGGATTTTTGAGACGTCCGCTAACCCCTTTATTCTAAAGGTGTTTTGTGTCTAATTCAGTAACTGCTAACTTGTTTGCATAAAGTATTAGCGTTATTGCTTTATGCAAATTGATTTGCGTATATTGCAGCAAAAACAAGTTTAGAGCCCTGTGAAGCCATTTGTACCACAAAAGCTCCCGTTGGAACAGGTTGAATGGGGGCCGCTCATCCCACTGATCGCAAGCGCGAACCGATCTCTCGCATTCTTCGATGGCGTGTTACAAGGGATCTCTAATCCCGAGCTGCTGCTTTCTCCTCTCACCACTCAGGAAGCAGTTCTCTCATCCCGCATCGAGGGTACGCAGGCAACATTAGGTGATGTGCTGAAGTTCGAAGCCGGCGAGAAGCCATCCGAGGTTCAGCGGCAAGAGGACATCCGTGAGATTATGAACTACCGTCGTGCGCTTCGTCAGGCCGAACAAGCACTGAAACAGAAGCCGTTCAACCTGAATCTGCTCAAGGATCTCCACGCAACATTACTTGACAGCGTGCGGGGCAGGAATATGGCGAGGGGGAGATTTCGCACGGTTCAGAACTGGATCGGGCTTCCGAACACTCCCATTGAACAGGCACATTTCATACCGCCCGAACCTGAACTCGTTCCAGAGTATCTCGACAACTGGGAGAAGTACTATCACATGCAACGACCGGATGCTCTGGTTCAACTGGCGATCGTTCATGCGCAGTTCGAGATTATCCACCCCTTTCTTGACGGCAACGGACGACTTGGACGCATGATCATCCCCTTATTTCTCTATGAGAAAAGACTGCTCTCGCGCCCGATGTTTTATCTGTCGGCTTTTCTGGAAGAACATCGGGAGGCCTATGTTAGCCATCTGCGCAGTTTAGGTCAGACAAGTGATGCATGGAATGCCTGGATAGAGTTTTTTCTGACGGGTGTAGAGCATCAAGCGAGGGCAAATGCAGAGAAAGCCCGAAACATCATGGCTCTCTATGACCGACTGAAGGAAGAAGTTATTACATTGACACACTCACAATTTGCCGTGCCGTTACTCGATAAGATGTTCGCACATCCGGTGTTTCAGATTTCCCAGCTTTCCTGGAAGAACATGCCCACCCGCCCAATGATGAACACTCTCATCTCAAAGCTCAAAGATGCCGGCATTGTGGAGGTGCTTCGGCGCGGGAGCGGACGTCGCGGTCAGGTTTTCGTCCTCGCAGAACTGATCAACACTGCTGAGGGGAAGAAGGTGGTATGAGCATCTTCAACCTTCACACATCCGTCCTCGAAGATTATCAGAACTTTGTCCGTTCCTTTGTCACGATTGCCGATGACCGGGCGCGGCAGTTCGTTGACCGTACACTGATCGAGGAAGCCGAGTTGTGGCCGGAACCGCTGCTGCAACTCAGCCCTTCGTATGCCCGTGCCGCTTCGGTGGATGAACTTGCAGCCAGAGGAACGATTACCGCAGAGGCGGCGGCAATTTTCAGAACAGCAAATGGTACACCCTTCTATCTCTATCAGCATCAGGTCGAGGCCCTGGAAAAGGCGGTCAAAGGTGAAAGCTATGTTGTCACCAGCGGAACAGGCTCCGGTAAGAGTCTAACCTACTTTCTTCCCATCATAGACAATCTCATTCGTCAGCCGCAAACCGGTGACCGGGTGGCCGCCCTCATTGTCTATCCGATGAACGCGCTGGTCAACTCGCAGCAGAAGGCGTTGGAGACGCTGGCGAAGGCTTACGAGTCTCGAACGGGCAAGAAGTTTCCCGTATCATTTGCAAAGTACACGGGAGAGACGCCGGACGCAGAACGTGAGCGCATGCGTCTTCATCCGCCCCAAATCATGCTGACCAACTACGTGATGGCGGAATTACTGCTTGTCCGGCCCGAAGATCAGCGCTTCCTGGACAAAGCAGGGGGTGGATTACGCTATGTTGTCTTCGACGAATTGCATACCTACCGCGGTCGTCAGGGCGCCGATGTGGCAATGCTCATCCGCCGGCTGAAAGAGCGCAGCGCGGGGCCACACCTGATTCACATCGGCACCAGCGCTACTATGGTTGCCAGTGCCGACGCAACTGCGGCTTCTCGTCGCGCCGCCGTCGCCGATTTTGCACATCGCCTGTTTGGACATCCGTTTGTTCCATCGGACGTCATTGAAGAGACGCTCGTTCCCTTCACAGAAGGCGGCGAACCAACAACTGCCGAGCTGACGTCGTCGCTTTCGCAACCCATCCCCACAAGCTTGGAAGCATTTCGACGGCATCCGTTGGCGCGTTGGGTGGAATGGAAGTTCGGCGTAGAGCCAGAGGAGGGCGGAAAACTGAAGCGCCGCAAACCAAGTACGCTCACACAGGCGGCAAAAACCCTCGCAGAAGAAACCGGCGCTTCTACCGAGCAGTGCGAAATGCATCTTAGAGAACTTCTCAGCCGGGGCGGAAATCTGTTACGTGAAGACGGCGGCAGGGCCTTTGCGTTCAAACTTCATCAATTCATCGGACAGGGTCGTGCCCTCTTCGCAACGTTTGAAGCTGCAAGCACAAGGGAGTTCTCCACGGAGGGACAACTCCGTGCAAGCGAAGGGCGGCTGTTCGTTCCGATCAAGTTTTGCCGTTCTTGCGGACAGGACTACTATCACGTAGTACGGGGCGACGATCGGTTCTTCCCTCATCCCCTTGGTAATCAAGAGGACATCGGTGATGGCATTGCCGGATACTTGATGATTGCTCCCGACGAGGATGACTGGACCGAAGACCAGATCCCGGCAGAATGGTATGATGCGAGAGGAAGACTGACTCGAACCTGGCGCGATCGAGTTCCTGTGCCCGTATGGGTATCCGCCGACGGAACGTTTTCTCCGGAGCGCCGCGATCATGCAATCAAGATGTGGTGGCAGAAGGAATCTTTCTCTCTTTGCCTGAATTGCGGCGAGTACTATACAGCCCGCGAACTCGAGTTTACCAAGTTAGCGTCTCTCTCAAGCGAAGCGCGCAGTAGCGCAACCACTGTGCTGGCAACTTCAATGCTTCGCAACGCAGTGCGAACTCGGGTTGCGAAGGACAAGCTCCTCTCCTTCACCGACAATCGCCAGGATGCTTCTCTTCAAGCCGGCCACTTCAACGATTTTGTCCATGTCTCCCTGTTGCGTTCAGCCCTTTACTCGGCCTTAAGCCGTGAAAAAGAACTTACGTTCGATCGCGTCGCCGATGCCACAGTGTCCGCCAGCGGCTTGACTCTTCGGGATATTGCAAAGAACCCGGAGCTCGATCCTCAATCTTCCGCCGCGGCCGATGTGTGGCGCTCATTCCGAGAGCTGACAGAGTATCGCCTGTACGAAGATCTTCGCCGTGGCTGGCGTATTGTTCAACCCAATCTGGAGCAGGTCGGACTCTTACGCATAGACTTTCAGGGTTTAGATGATTTGTGCGCAGACGATCAACGCTGGCAGTCGCTTCCAGCAATGGCCGCTCTCGCTCCCGAAGAACGGTCAACCATCATCCGGGCCATTCTGAATCAGTTCCGCAGAAAACTTGCTATCAATAGCTCATGCCTGAGGGAAAACACGCAACAACAAATTCGCCAGCGCGCCGTGCAGAACCTGAATGAATTCTGGGGACTCGACCCGAACATCAATGAGCTGCGAACAGCAAATCGTTTTGTGCGTTTAGGTCAATCAGAACGATACGTTGAAGGATTTAGCCTTAGCGAACGGAGTGCAATTGGAAGATATCTTCGAGATGAATTGGGTCTCAGCGTAGAACAATACGACACATTCATTGATGGTTTGCTGAGTCTACTTGTGAGTCAGGGTTTCCTTGCACGCCTGGATCCTGTTGACGACCACCAGTTTTTCCAATTAGATGCCGCTCGAATTGTCTGGAAGTTAGGTGATGGTACCCCACAGGGTCCAGGCCCATTGTATCGCCGGCGGGCAACTCATCCATCGTACGAGAATGTTGCCCCCAGTGTGAATGCCTTCTTTCAAGCCTTCTATAAGGGTGAACCGGTTGAGTTGCGAGGTCTTGAGGCGCGCGAGCACACGGCACAGGTCGTCAAGCCCGGCGAGCGTGAGCGGAGAGAAAAGCGATTCAGCCAGGAATCGGATGCGGTTGAGCGAAGGCTCCCCTATCTAGTGTGCTCGCCCACGATGGAGTTGGGCATAGACATTGCCGATCTAGATCTTGTTCATTTGCGAAACGTTCCGCCAACTCCTGCCAACTATGCACAGCGGAGCGGACGCGCGGGGCGACAGGGACAGCCGGGGCTTATCTTCACGTATTGCGGTGCACTCAACAGCCACGATCAGTATTTTTTCCGCCGAAAGGAAGAAATGGTGGCTGGCACTGTCCGCCCGCCTCGTCTTGATCTGACAAACGAAGCTCTTCTCCGCGCACACATCCACGCCGTTTGGTTGGCTCATCTCCGTCTTCCGCTCGGGCAATCAATTGACAACATCCTCGAAACCGAGCTTGAAGGCCTTCCTTTGCGGCAAACTGTTGCAGCGGAACTTACGGTAAGCGAATCTGCACGAGCGAACCTACGAGACCATATCCTGAGTATGCTGAAAGCTGACAGCGGATTCTTTTTTACTTCTCAATGGTTCAGCACAGAATGGGTTGAACGAGTTCTCTCAGAAGCCGCAGCCCAGTTCGACAAGGCGTTCGACAGGTGGAGAGAGCTATATCGTGCAGCTACACGCCAACTCTTAGATGCGCAGAACACCCTACTTCGCGCAAGGACCCGGGAAGACCAGCAGAGAGCCCAAGCCAGACAACAAGAAGCACTGAGACAGAGGAATCTGCTTCTCCAGATCAATACAAGTCGGGAGGAAGGCGATTTCTATCCCTATCGCTACCTTGCCAGCGAAGGATTTTTGCCGGGTTACAACTTCCCGTCTCTGCCCGTCCGTGCCTGGGTGCCGAGAGATGAGGGTGAGTTTGTGCCGAGGCCGAGATTCCTTGCCCTTCGAGAATTTGCTCCGGCGAATATTCTCTATCATGAAGGCTCCAAGTGGGAGGTATCCAGCTTCCAATCACCTCCTGGTGGATTAGATGAACGTCGAAGCCAGAAGCGACTTTGTCTATCCTGTGGTGCCTTCTGGAATCCAAATGATGATCGTTGTCCAGTTTGCAATTCTCTTTTTGACGCCCAGAATAGCCTACGTCCTCTTTTGTTGGAAATGCCGAATGTTCGCGTGCGACGGCGGGAACGAATCACGTGCGATGAAGAAGAAAGACGGAGACGGGGATACGATGTGCAGACCTATTTTCAGTTTGCACAAGAGGGCGGGCAGCCTCGAACCCAGGAGGCAGATGTCGTCCATAACGGTTCTTCCATTTTCAGACTGGTTTACGCACCGGCAGCAACTCTGCTACGAGTCAATCACGGATGGCGAACCGCCGGTCAGCCAGGGTTCCTTGTCGATTTCGAAACCGGAGAGCTCATTGACAGTGCGCCGAATGCAGGACCACGGCCACCACGACAGCAACGAATCGAGAATGTCCGACTTAGCGTCGCTGGAACTCATAACATCCTCCTCATAAAGTTCCTGCTTCCTGAATTGCGAGATAACCCCAGTGTTCAGGCAACTCTTCAATACGCTTTTCAGCGTGGTTGTGAACAAGAGTATCAGCTTGAAGAGACGGAGCTTGCTGCCGAACGCATTGGAGAAGGAGAACACGGCAGCATCTTGATGTACGAAGCGACGGAAGGCGGTGCGGGTGTACTCCAGAGACTCGTCGAAGAAGCAGATGCTTTTTCTCGAATAGCACAACAAGCGCTTGAGCGGTGCCACTTTAACCAAAATGGCGATGACCTAAAGCCTGATTGCCATGCAGCATGCTACGAATGTCTGATGAGCTATGGGAATCAGTTTGAAGCTCTGTTGCTTGACCGTCGAGGGATTCGGCAAATCCTCTTGGACCTTGCTGCGAGCCAAACTCTTCCTCGGATAGGTGGCCGCGATTGGACATCACATCTCGAATGGCTGCGCTCCCTCACTGATTCGAGGTCAGATTTAGAACGAAAGTTTTTGAACGCATTGGTAGAATCGCATCGACGATTACCTGATGAAGCTCAAAAAGCGATTCAAGAACCTCGTTGCATTCCCGACTTTTTCTATAGCCCGAATATCTGTGTTTTCTGCGATGGCTCAGTTCATGATCAACCGGAGCAGATGGCACAGGACCAAGCGATAAGGCATGAGCTTGTTCAGCGGGGATACCGAGTGATCGTGATCCATTATGATCGCGATATCGAAGAGCAGCTTTCTGAAAATCCAGATGTGTTTGGCAGGCGCGTTAGCAGAACGTGATTTGAGAAAAGAACGACGGAGTATCATATGAACAAATCGGACATTCCAAGACTATTCTCAGAATTCCTTAAGCAGTATGATCCTGAGGAGAAAGATACAATTTGGGCTTCACACAGCGAAAAATTCCGTAGGTTTTGGAAGGAGCGAGTCTTAGCAGGTCCGTCTGGCGATCTTCCCGAAGCTGAGATCGACGAAATCGTCCGAATACTTGACAGGAATGCAAAGGGAAACACAAGGGATAGCGAGGCTGTGGCAAGGGCAATGATTGCTCAGGGGGCCTGGAGAAGAATGTTCAACGAATTGCACTCGGACAAAGAACTCTCTGGCATCATTACGAGAATCTTTGAAGAAAACGATGAAGAGATCAAGGCAAAGTACATCAACCAACTCTACGAGATGAATCAGGGTAGGAAGAACAATCTCACAGGTCCAAGCGCGAATGCAATCAATGCGTTTCTTGCTGCCTACGATCCGGTACACACGGGCACGATTATCTCGCTCGGAGATAGACAAAAACTGATCGAGCAGTTTGGCTTTCCGCACGGCTTCGATTTTGAAACATCTTCCATTGGAGAAAAGGTTGTCAAGTCCAATAAAGCCATCCTCGCGGGTCTTCGTTCACTTGGCATCGATGGGACGGCAAGGACAATTACTCGATTCTGCTATTACCCTGAAATGAAAGCTCTATGGAAAATGGAACATACGGTGAAGAGGGAGGATAAAGATGTTGCAGTGACAGTGCCGATGGATACCGAGGCAGAAGAGCCGGAAGTTGACTTGCAGGAGGAGATTAGAGAATCGCTTCACATTCAAGCTCTCTTGGCCGACATTGGCTCACGCATGGGAATGAAAATCTGGATACCTAAGGCCGATAGGTCTTCTGTTCTGAAGCTCTGGAAAGGATCGGAAGATAACCTCCTCGAGAGGCTCCCCCTCAACTATGATACAACAACACTGAAGACAATTGAGCAAATAGATGTTTTATGGCTGAACAAGAGATCCATTGTTCGCGCGTTTGAGATTGAGCACACCACATCCGTCTACTCAGGTATTCTGCGGATGGCCGATTTGTTGGCTCTTCAGCCAAATATGAAAATCAAGCTTCACATTGTCGCTCCACCGGCAAAGCGCGACAAAGTGTTCCAAGAAATCAGACGCCCGGTGTTCTCCCTCTTGGAAAGCGGCCCCCTGGCGGAAACTTGCTCGTACATATCATACGATAGCCTCCGAGATCTGGCCAAAGAAAAGCACTTGGAGCATTTGTCGGATAGTGTTCTCGATGATTATGCCGAAGCTGTGGAGTCGGATTGATGAACACGTTCCGCATGAGTCATCCTAAATCAGAAGTTCCTGCTAGCAGAGAAACCTTCAAGAGGACTCTCGCTTCATCACTGGCTCTCACCTTGCTGTCTATTTCTACATCCCTTGGCCAGATCAACGTCAGTGAAACCTTCCAAAAGACTCTCAATAAGATAGCCAAAGAGAAAGTCAAGACAGAAGTGATTTCCTGGGTGA
>BQML01000007.1 GCA_022180565.1 Bacteroidia bacterium | reverse complement strand
ATGAAGCCTTTGATCGTCGGGCCCGTCAACCATAATTACCCCACTTTTTGGGATGCAACCCCCTTGTGCGCATTTTCGCACTTCTGAATCGTTTTTTGCTTATTTTTCTTTGTTATGCCTGAAAACGAACATCTGGATCTTTCTCATCTTCGCATCAATCGCGCAGACCCCCCTTCATCGGCACCCCCGAGAAAGAAGCTCATGCTCAGGGTTGGCTTCGGGATGGTTGTTCTGATTGTTGGAATCGCCGTCTATGCATTTGTCGTGAGCGCGCTTGACCCGATACCCGAGGTCCGGCTCGCAACGGCTTCGTATTCATCCCCCTCCCAGGCCAACGCGATCCTCACGGCAAGTGGTTACGTTGTGGCACAACGCAAAGCCGCCGTAGCATCCAAGGCAACAGGACGTCTGGAGTATCTCGGCGTGGTCGAGGGTGACCAGGTGACACGGAACCAGATCCTGGCACGAATCGAAAACACGGACATTCAGGCTCAACTCGACCAGGCTCGTGCAACACTCGCGCTCAATGAAGCGGAGCTCGACGATGCTACACGTTCGCTCGAACGAGCGCGCCAACTCATGGAAAAGGGGCTGATCCCTCAGGCAGAGTACGACGCAGCTGATGCCCGTTATCGTCGCGTTCTTGCATCCATTGCGGTTGCCAAGGCCGCGGTCGTAGGAGCCGAAGTGGCGCTCGAAAACACGCTGATCCGCGCTCCTTTCGACGGAACCGTCCTCACCAAAAATGCCGACGTCGGTGAAATGGTCGCCCCGATGGCCGCAAGCATTGGCTCACGTTCCGCCGTGGTCACGATTGCCGACATGTCTTCACTTGAAGTCGAGACCGATGTATCGGAATCGAACATCGACCGCATCAAGCCCGACCAGCCGTGTGAGATCGTTCTCGACGCGTACCCTTCCCACCGCTACCAGGGGTCCGTCAGCAAGATCGTCCCAACGGCCGACAGGGCCAAAGCCACGGTGATGGTCAAGGTTCGCTTCCGGTCCTACGACTCCAAGGTCCTCCCTGAAATGAGTGCAAAAGTGCATTTCCTTGCGCGTCCGGCTTCCAACGAAGAACAGGCCTCCCAGCCGGTCCTTACGGTTCCTGTATCCGCGGTTGCCGAGCGAAACGGCGCCAGGGTGGTTTATTTGGTTCGAGATGATGTCGCGGTCGAACAACCCGTGCAGACGGGGCGCTCCCTGGGGGCGCAAGTCGAGATTCTCTCCGGGATCCCGGCGGGGACACGCGTTATTGCGACGCTCTCCGACGACATTCGCGACGGCATCAAAGTCACAGTGAAATAAGCAGAAGGAGCTTGAATGGCATCAATCATCGACATTCAGGGAGTCTCGAAGTCGTATTGGCGAGACAGCTTTGAGATTCCGGTTCTCAACAATATTTCCCTCTCCATTCCGGAAGGCGAGTTCATTGCCCTCATGGGACCCTCTGGCTCCGGAAAGACGACCCTGCTGAACCTCATCGCCGGCATTGACAAACCGAACAGTGGGAGTGTTGTCATTGCAGGCACGGATATTGCCCGCCTGACCGAATCTGAGCTTGCCAAATGGCGCGCCACGCATGTCGGCTTCATCTTCCAGTTTTACAACCTCATCCCGGTGCTCACGGCCTCTGAGAACGTCGAGCTCCCCCTCCTCCTGACTCATCTCTCCAAGGCTGAGCGAAAAAAGCATGTAGAACTTGCTCTCTCGGTGGTTGGCCTTGCCGACCGCATGGATCATTATCCGAAACAACTTTCGGGCGGACAGGAACAACGTGTCGCCATTGCACGCGCGATCGCCACGGATCCAACCCTGCTTGTGGCCGATGAACCTACGGGAGACCTCGACAAGAACTCTGCTGAAGAAATTCTCCTTCTGCTCGAACGACTGAACAGGGAATTCAAAAAAACCATTGTGATGGTCACACACGATCCGAGGGCGGCCGAACGGGCTCATACCATCCGCCACCTGGACAAAGGCGAATTGCAATAAGGAATTGCTCCACATGAAAGTCTTGAAGCTCATGTTCAAGAATGCCCTCCGCCACAAGCTCAGGACGTCTCTTACGATCCTCGGCATTGCCATCGCGGTTGTGGCATTCGGATTTCTGCGGACGGTGGTGACGGCGTGGTACGCCGGCGTAGAGGCCTCTGCCGCCAACCGCCTCATTACGCGGAATTCCGTATCGTTCATTTTTCCGCTTCCCTATGCCTATCGCGACAGGATCGCCCGGATTCCCGGCGTCGAAACCGTCAGTTTTGCCAACTGGTTCGGCGGCGTGTACATCGACAAAACTCAGTTTTTTGCCCGAATGGCCGTAGATGCCGGCACGATTCTCGATGTGTACCCGGAATTCCGCGTGCCGCCCGAACAATACCATGCCTTCATGCAGGAACGCAACGCCTGCATTGTCGGCGCAGATCTGGCACGCCAGTACGGATTCAAGCTGGGAGACGTGATTCCGATGGAGGGAGATATCTACCCGGGCAAGTGGGAGTTCGTTGTTCGCGCAATTTATGAGCCGCGCGATGAGAAGGTCGACGGCACCCAATTTTTCTTCCACTGGGAGTACCTCGACGAGCGCATGAAAGCGGAAACCCCGGCCAGGGCAGGCCAGGTCGGCTGGTACATCATCAAGATCGCCGATCCCGCCAACGCAGCCGCAATCTCCGAGCAAATCGACGCGGAGTTCAGAAACTCCCGCGCAGAGACGAAGACCGAAACTGAGGCGGCGTTTCAGCAAGGCTTCATTCAGGGCACAAGCCTTGTGATCGACCTTCTGAATTTCATCTCTTTTGTTATTATCGGGATCATCATGCTCGTTCTTGGAAACACGATGATCATGTCCGCCCGCGAGCGCACAAAGGAATATGCCGTGCTCAAAACGCTCGGGTTCTCCGCAAAGCACCTTGTCACACTGATCGCCGGGGAGTCCCTGGTAATTTCATTTCTCGCCGGCGGGTTGGGGCTGCTGTTAACCTATCCCATCGTCGGCATGTTCTCTCTGTTTGTTCCCAAAACATGGTTCCCGATTTTCTATGTCGAGCCTTCAACCGTGGCTCTCGCGGCACTCTCAGCGCTCGGCGTGGGCATCGCGGCCTCGTTCTTCCCGATTCAACGCGCACTCCGAACTTCCATTGTGAACGGACTCCGCTTCGTCGGATGAAAAACCGATATGATGACAATCCCATTTAAGTACATCGTTCGAAGTCTCTTTACGCGCCGACTCACAACTTTTATCACGATTTCAGGTCTTGCCCTGGTCGTCTTCGTGTTCGTCGCGGTTCTAATGCTTGCCAACGGGATTCGCCAAACACTCATTGCCACGGGCTCCGAAGAAAATGTGCTTGTTGCCCGCAAAGCCGCAAACGGCGAAATCTCCAGCATCATTCCGAATGAAACCTACGGCATCATTACTTCGCTTCCCCAGGTCGCCCGAAACGCTGAGGGCAGGCCACTTGCCACCGGCGACGTGGTGGCGGTCATCAACCTGAATAAAATCGGCACAGACGGAGGATTGAGCAATGTCACGGTTCGCGGTGTCTCCCCGGCCGCATTCGAACTCCGACCTCAGGTCAAAATCGTGGAAGGCCGCATGTTCAACTGGGGAGCTCGTGAGATCATCGTCGGAGCCTCGATCGAACGAAGATTTGAAGGCACTCAGGTGGGTCAACGCGTCAAGTTCGCAGGAGACCAATGGACGATCGTCGGAAAATTCGAAACAGGAGGAGATGGATTCAACTCGGAAATGTGGGCGGACGTCCGGCAGATCCAGGACGCCTTCTCCAGAGGAAGCTCTTCCTCGACGGTGACGTTCCGCCTCACAAGCCCCGACGCCCTGCCGGACCTTCAGCGGACCTTCGAGCAGGATAACCGGCTTCAGGAGTTTGAAATAAAGACCGAGAAACAATTCTTCGCGGACCAATCGGAATTCATGGCCGTGTTTCTGAGCGTGCTGGGAATCTTCATCACAGTGTTCTTCAGCGTCGGAGCCGTCATCGGCGCAATGATCACCATGTATGCGGCCGTAGCCAACCGAACGGTGGAAATAGGAACCATGCGTGCTCTCGGATTCAGGCGCCGAAGCGTGCTGATGGCGTTTCTGACCGAATCGTTGATTATTTCGGTGATTGGGGCGGGGGTCGGACTGTTCCTCGCGTCCTTTCTGCAATTTCTCCGGGTCTCGACGCTGAATTTCGGCTCGTTTTCGGAACTGGAATTTTCCTTTGCCCTGACATCCGACACCGTAATCGCCGCAATCGTGTTTGCACTCCTCATGGGCTTCGTCGGCGGGTTTCTTCCCTCCATCCGCGCGGCCCGACTCAATATCGTCAATGCGCTGAGATCCGTGTGAGTGATCCATCGATCCTGTTGCGCTGCGGATTGCCGATCCTTAAAACGTTCTGCCGGACACCTTGCCTCCGCAAAATGAAAAGGCCGGCCAACCCCACTGGTGCTCGACCCCTCGTTCCCGGCCACCGACTCCTTCCTTGACTCCCTCTTTGCCAAATCCTATCTTGAACCGGTAGCCGTTGCATCATTGACCGTTTCCCGTTCACCTGCCGGATCCCTTCAGGCTAATGTTCTGGCTTCAGATTATCTCAAATGTTTTTAAGGTTCTGCGTGCCGGCCAAACACCCCGACAGGTCGCCGCCGGCTTTACCCTTGGCTCGATCGCCGGTTTCTCACCCTTTCTGACCCTGCAGGGCATTCTCCTGTGGTTCGTCATTCTCCTGTTCGATGTCAACCTCTCCGCGGCAATTCTGGCTTTCACTCTCGCATCGCTGGTGGCGTATCTCTTCGACCCTGCGTTTCACGAGCTCGGTTATATGCTCCTCGTAAACACAGAGCCACTGAGACCGCTGTGGACCTGGCTCTACAACGCTCCGCTTGCTCCTCTGACACGATTCAATAATACCGTTGTCATGGGCGGAATGGTCGGCGGCATCCTTCTGGCACCTGTTATCTATCTGGCCATGAAGAAATTTGTTATTGCCTATCGTACCCACCTTGGTGCCAGGATTGAAAAATGGAAGGTCTACCAGATTATCAGCAAGAGCTCCCTCGTGCGGTGGTACCAAAAAGTACGGGATCTCGCATTCTGATATGAGAACGAAATTCCTCATCGTTGTTGTTGCTCCCCTGATCAGCTTTCTTGCGATCCTCTATTTCTTTCTCGACAGCTGGATTGAGTCGGGCCTCGAAAGCGCAGGCGAAGCCCTCGTTGGAGCCAAGGTGGAAATCGACGACCTCCGACTCACGCTCATTCCCGTCGGCATAAGGTTCTCCCGGCTCCAGGTTGCCGATCCCCGGGAGCCGTTTACCAATATGATCGAAACCGGCACGGTCGCGTTTGAACTGGATTTCGGCCAACTGCTTCGGGGCAAGTACATCATTGAAACGATGGAGGCCCATGATCTCATTCTGGGATCCGAGCGTAAAACGGACGGTTCTCTGCCGAAAGCCCGGCAATCTCGAATGCCCCCGGCCCAAACTGCTTCACCGGACGGACCTCCGCTTGCTGCCGAAATGGATTCTCTGAGAGCCGAAAAGAAGAGGGAGTCGCCGTTGTTCGATCCGGCCAGCCTGCGCTCACTTGTCAACATCGACAGCCTGTTGGATCGGGAAAACCTGGCAACCCTCCGGCACATCGACAGCCTGCGTCAGCAGGTCAAACGGGTAGAGGAAGAATGGAAGAACACACAGGAAGAACTCGATAAATCGCGTCAACGGATTGTTGAGATCGAACGTCGGGTCAAGGCGATCAACGTTCAGGAGGTGAAATCCCTGCCGGCCTTGACGGAAGCTGTGAAGAATGTTGACGCTATCAAGAAGGAAGCGGGAGAACTGACTTCTTCGTTTCAAACACGGAAGAATGCCGTTGTTGCCTCCCTCGACGCCCTGAACCGGTCTGTCAGATCCATTGATGACCTCGTCCGATCAGACTTTGAGAGCCTGCTTCGGGCAGCTCGCCTTCCGGATGTCTCCATGCGAGGACTGGCGGAGATGATTATGGGACCCGAAATCTTTGAAAAAGCCGGAGAATATCTTTCTTACGTCGATTTCGCAAGGCAAAACATCCGCAACTCATCTCCCACCCCCCAAAAGACGAGTCCGCCCCGTCTTCAGGGTCAGGATATCCCTTTTCCCAGTGAACGCGCCTATCCAAAGTTCTGGATCAAGAAGATCCTCGTATCCGGAGGAACCGCACGCGACCGGAATCCCAATTATTTCTACGCGAAAGGGGAGATCCTCAACATCAGTTCGAATCAGACACTCACCGGCTTCCCTCTGACGGTCGATCTCACTGCCGAGCAGGGGCGAGGAACGAAAGCCGCGCTGAAGGCTTCCATCGACCGCCGTTCTCAGGAGCCGCTTGATACCTATATGGCACAGCTCAGCGGATTGCCGATTGCAGCGATGAATCTCGGAAGGTCCGATTTTATGCCCTCACGCATCACTGGTGCGCGCGGCGAGTTCACGGTGCAGGCTAAGGTGCCCCGAACAGGCTTTGATGCAGATGCGCAAATCTATCTGAGCAGTCTTGCGCTCCAGTTTGAACGGGAACCCCGGACCACGATTGAGCGCCTTGTGCGCGACGTTCTCGCCTCCATTTCTGCCGTTCGTCTCAAACTACGACTGTGGAGAACACAGGGGGGGCTTCAGGTGGCCTTCGAAACAGACCTGGACAATCACCTGGCGGTGCAGGCCCGAAGAGTGATTGGAGAAGAGGTCGCGCGCTTGAGAAACGAACTGCGGACAAAGCTTGAAAAGAGGGTGACCGAACAACGAACGCAGATAGAGAGACTGATAAACGGTAAGAAAGAGGAGATCACCGAAGGCCTACGCGACTATGAAACACAAGTGCGCGAAAGACTCGGCCTTGTCGACGGCAAGAAGGCAGAACTCGAACAGAAAATCGCCGAAGGGAAGAAGAAGCAGGAAGACGCTTTGAAAAAGAAAGGTGAGGATGTTCTAAAAGGAATTTTCAAGAGATAGGAAGGGGAACCGTTCCTATTTCTTTTTCTTCTTCGCGCTCTCCTTCTTCCCTTTTCCCTTCCTTCCGGAGGATTTCTCCTTCACTTCTTTCCTCTTTCCGTTCCTTTCGCCTCCATCTTTCATTCCGTCTGTACCGCCTTTGTTGAGCGCTTTATCCGCTTCTTCAATCTTTTTGTCTTCTTCTTCCTCCGCCACCACCACCGCAACATCCGCAACCGCATCGCCGTCGTCCAGACGAATCAAGCGAACACCCTGCGTGTTTCGACCCGCCACCCGTACATCGGAAGCATGCTGGCGAATCACAACCCCGCGTGTCGTGATCACGACGATGTCGTCGCTATCGGTTACTTCCTTGATCGCCACCATCTTGCCGGTCTTTTCCGAGGTCTTGACCGTTATGATGCCCTTGCCGCCGCGGTGACTGATCCTGTACTCCTCCGCCTGACTCCGTTTCCCGTATCCTCTCTCAGTCGCCACAAGAATGGTGGTGTCATTCCGGTGCAGGGTTACAGCGCCGACGACGCGATCACCCTTGCCAAGCCGAATTCCCCGAACGCCCGCGGCGCCGCGGCCCATCGCGCGCGCCTCGTCTTCGTGGAAGCGAATCGCCATGCCGAGCCGCGTACCCAGGATGATGTCTTGATTGCCGGTCGTCAATTTCACGTCGTTCAGCTTGTCTCCCGATTTCAACCCCATGGCCGTGATGCCGCTCCTTCGCGGATTGCTGAACTCAGAAAGAACAACCTTCTTCACCATCCCCTGCTCGGTCACCATGAGGATATAGTGCTTGTCGTCGAACGCCCGGACCGCGACAAACCCTGCAATTCCTTCATCTGCTCCGGTCGAAATAAGGCTGTTGATTGGCTTTCCCTTGGCCGTCCGCCCCCCCTCCGGAACCTCATGAACCTTGAG
Source organism: Bacteroidia bacterium (assembly GCA_022180565.1). Taxonomy (GTDB): domain Bacteria; phylum Bacteroidota; class Ignavibacteria; order UBA10030; family UBA10030; genus JACQPU01. The sequence continues at coordinate 61,327 of BQML01000007.1, read as the reverse complement.
CCAGTAACAACGACCCTTGTCGGAGAAGAACAGCACGTAGTCGTGGGTGCTTGCTACAAACACGTGTGCCACAAAGTCATCCTCACGCGTCGCCGCTCCCGTCACCCCCCGTCCTCCTCTTGCTTGACGTCGGTAGCCGGATACCGGGAACCGTTTGATGTACCCTTTGTGGCTGATGGTGATCGCGACATTCTCTTCCGCGATCATGTCTTCAATCTTGAACTCTTCGGCCTTGTAGACAACCTCCGTGCGCCGATCATCACCGTACTTCTCCTTCAGCTCCTTCAATTCCTGCTCAATGATGTTCATCTGGAGCTGTTTACTCTTCAGAATCGCCTTCAGCTTCTCGATCAGCTTGATCGTCTCACGGTATTCATCCTCGACCTTCTTCCGTTCCAGACCCGTCAGCCTTTGAAGACGCATGTCGAGGATCGCTTTCGCCTGGATCTCCGACAGCTTGAACTTCTTCATGAGGCCGGTTTTCGCGCTCTCGACATCCTTCGACTGCTTGATCAGCTTGATGACGGCATCAATATTGTCGAGCGCAATGATGTACCCCTCGAGAATATGCGCCCGCTTCTCGGCTTCGTCGAGCTCATACTTGGATCGCCGAACAACGACATCGTTCCGATGCTCCACAAAGTGACGAATCATGTCGCGGAGGGTCAGAACCTGCGGCCGACCGTCCACCAACGCAAGCATGATGACACCGTACGTCACCTGCATCTGCGTGTGCTTGAACAGATTATTCAGCACAACCTCAGCCGTGGCATCCCTCTTCAACTCGATCACCACGCGCAAACCATCGCGGTCCGACTCGTCGCGAACATCGGAAATATCCTCGAGTTTCTTCTCGTTCACGAGGTCCGCGATCTTGCCAATGAGCCCCGCCTTGTTCACCATGTAGGGCAATTCCGACACCACGATCCTCTGACGGTCACCCTTGACCGTCTCGATCGACGCCCTCGCTCTGATCAACAGCCGCCCGCGCCCGGTCCGGTAAGCCTCCTGTACACCCTCGTAGCCATAGAGGATTCCCCCGGTCGGGAAGTCCGGCGCAAGGATGTGCTTCATGAGCTTGTTATTGTCGATCGAGGGATCCTTAATGAAAGCAACACATCCGTCGATCACTTCACGCAGATTATGCGGAGGAATGTTCGTGGCCATGCCGACCGCAATGCCGCTCGTTCCGTTGCAAAGGAGGTTCGGAAACAACGCAGGCAGAACCACGGGCTCTTTCAGGGTATCATCAAAGTTTGGCGCGAAATCGACCGTGTTTTTTTCCAGATCCCTCAGCATCTCTTCGGCCATCCGCGCCAGACGGGCCTCCGTGTACCGCATGGCGGCCGGCGAATCGCCGTCGACCGATCCAAAGTTCCCCTGGCCGTCCACCAGAGGATACCTCAGAGAGAAGCTTTGCGCCATGCGTACCATGGTGTCATACACCGCGCTGTCACCGTGCGGATGGTACTTGCCCAGGACCTCGCCTACGATCCTCGCGCTCTTCTTGTAGGGCCGGTTCGATGCCAAACCAAGTTCCTGCATCCCGAACAACACGCGCCGGTGCACGGGCTTCAGCCCATCCCGCACGTCCGGCAACGCGCGCGCCACAATGACCGACATCGAATAATCGATGTACGATCCCTTCATTTCCTCTTCAATATCAACCGGAATGACTTTTTCGTTCAGTTGCGCCATCACCATTCAAGATATGCGATTCTCGTTTTCCTTCAAACTCCCTGCCGCTGCTATACGTCCAGATTCCTCACGTACTTTGCGTTTTTCTCGATGAACTCCCTCCGCGGCTCCACCTCGTCACCCATCAGGATGGAGAAAGTCCGATCCGCGTCTGCCGCATTTTCGATCGTCACCTGCAATATCGTCCTCGTCTCCGGATTCATTGTCGTCGCCCACAGTTGCTCGGGATTCATCTCGCCGAGACCCTTGAACCTTGAGATCACGATCCCGTCCGTTCGCACGATCGCACCTTCTTCGTCCACCGCAGGGATTTCCTCCGCTTGCTGGCCTTTTGCCGATCTCTTTTCCGCTTTCAATCGCTTGACGATCTCTTCTCGCTCCTCCTCATCATAGGCGTAGTGTTCCTGCTTGCCCTTTTTGATCTTATAGAGAGGTGGCTGCGCGATGTACACATGACCCAGTTCGATCAGCGGCTTCATGTGACGGAAGAACAGAGTCAGCAACAGCGTACGGATGTGCGAACCATCGACGTCGGCGTCGCACATGAGAATGATCTTTCCATATCTGATCTTCTCGGGCGCAAAATCTTCCCCCACGCCTGCTCCAACCGCCGTGAAGATGGCCCGGATTTCCTCGTTTTCAAGAATCTTATGCATCCGTGCTTTTTCCACGTTCAGGATCTTGCCCTTGATCGGCAGGATGGCCTGAAATTTCCGGTCTCGCCCTTGCTTGGCGCTCCCACCCGCCGAATCTCCCTCAACGATATACAACTCACAGTGCTCCGGATCGCTGATCGAACAATCGGCCAGCTTTCCTGGAAGTCCGCCGGAATCCAGGGCATTCTTGCGCCGCGTCAGATCCCTCGCCTTGCGGGCTGCCTCGCGAGCCTCCGCCGCCTTCAAGCACTTCTCGATGATCCTCCTGCCATCCGGCGAGTTCCCCTCCAACCAGTCCGCCAACTGCGAGCCAACGACCGATTCCACAATTGACTTGATTTCGCTGTTGCCAAGCTTTGTCTTCGTTTGCCCCTCGAACTGTGGCTCCGGCACCTTCACACTCACCACCGCCGTCAATCCCTCCCGAAAGTCATCACCGACAAGCTGAATGCCGTTTTCCTTCACAAGTCCGCTCTTGTAAGCGAAGTTGTTCAGCGATCGGGTCAACGCTGTCCGAAACCCGACAAGATGTGTTCCACCCTCGTGCGTATTGATATTGTTCACATACGTGAACACGTTCTCCGAGTACTGGTCATTGTACTGGAACGCGCACTCGACCTCAACCACCCGGCCATTCTCATCCTTGTCGTCCCCTTTTGCGTAGAAGATCTTCTTCGTGATGGCCGGCCTCGTGGCGTCAATGTAGCGCACAAACTCGACCAGGCCTCCCTTGAAATGAAACACCTCTTCTTCCGGAGACTTCCCGCGCTCGTCCCGGATCGTTAACGTCACGTCGGGATTCAGAAACGCCAGCTCCCGCAGGCGCTCTGCAAGGGTTTCAAACTTGAAGGACCGGTTTTTGAAGATTGTTCCGTCCGGCAGAAAGGTGACCTTGGTTCCTGTTTTCCCGCGCTCCGCTTTTCCTGCCGTCTTCACCGGCGCGACCGGCTCCCCCCGCTTGTACTTCTGTGTAAAAACCTTGCCATCCCTCCGCACCTCAACTTCCAGCCACTCGCTCAGAGCGTTCACCACGGAAACCCCGACACCGTGAAGACCCCCGGACACTTTGTACGTGTTCTTGTCGAATTTCCCGCCCGCATGGAGGACAGTCATCACGACCTCCAGCGCCGAACGTTTTTCTTCTGGATGAATATCCGTCGGAATCCCACGACCATCGTCCGCAACCGTCACAGACCCGTCCGTATTCAGCACCACCAGAATGTTTTTGCAGTAGCCGGCCAGAGCTTCATCGATCGAATTATCCACGACTTCATACACCAGATGGTGAAGTCCCCGGGCGCTGACATCGCCGATGTACATCGCGGGGCGCCGCCGAACGGCCTCAAGCCCTTTCAGAACGGTGATATCGTCTGCCGTATAGTCGTTCTGCCCATTCTTCTTTCCCGGCACCACAGGCAGGTTTCTCGTCTTTTCGGCTGTTCGTTTTGCCATTCTATTCTTCCGTTGACCGTTACTGAAAGCGTATGTCTTTCACAATTTCTTCCCCAAGCAATTGATTGAGCTTCGTCCGGATCTCGCTCTTCAGCACCTGCAGTTCACCCCGCCACGGTCCACTGCTGACCCGTACAAACAAGACTCCTTTCCGGATCGCATAAGCCTCTGCCACGCGCGCCACCCGCTCGCCAACCGCCTCATTCCACCGAAGCACCGCATCGTATTCACGGATTTTTTTCTGGAGCCCGAGGCTTCGAATGAACTCCTCAAGAGCTCTGCCTAAGACTTGCATGTCAGTGAACCCCCTCCATCACGGTTCCTCCCTCCACTTCAAACACCTTTGTTTTCTCCCCCGGTACCAGACCGCGGGGGAACGACCGAAGATCGGTCGTCGTCACAAAAACTTGTCCCAGCGTTTGCGCTTCCTCCAGAAGCCGTTCACTTCGATGTCCGTCAAGCTCACCGAAAACATCATCCAGAAGAAGAATCGGCGTTTCGCCCTTTTGCCGTTTCAGGTAATCAAACTCCGCGATCTTGAGAGCCACCAGAAGCGTCCGGTGCTGCCCCTGAGAAGCGAACTTCCGCGCACTGATGCCCCCAATGGTGAATTCGATGTCGTCCCGATGTGGTCCAACGCCCGTGGCACCCGTTCTTCGCTCCTCGTCTTCGTGCTGTCGCAGCTCATCTTCAAAGAGAGCACGGATCTCCTTCGGGTCGCTCCAGGAAGGAACTTTGAATGAAGGCACATAGTCGGCTCCGGGATGTTCCTCATTCCCCGCCAACGTCCTATACGCCCGTTCAAGCGCGTCTTTGAACGACGCGAAAAACGCTGCTCGACGCTCCATCAAGGCACTGCCCGTCTCCACAAGGCTTTTGTTCCACGGCTCAAGAGCATCTCCGGGCTCGCGGCGTTGAATTCTTGCATCCAAAAGAATTTTGTTCCGTTGACGAAGAATTCTTCTGTACTCCAGAAGGTCCTGAAGATACGTCTTGCTCGCTTGGGCAATCACCAGGTCGAGGAATCTTCGTCGTTCTGTTGGCGCCCCCATGGTAATCCCTGTCTGTTCGGGTGAAAGCACCACCACGGGAAATTCCCCAACCACCGACGCGAGCGATTCGGCCGCTGTGTGATCAACCAGGAATGTCTTGCGTGCCGTGTCCCTCCGATATCTTACCTCGACGTGACGTCTAACTCCGGTATCACCGCTAAAATCCCCCTTTAACGCAAACTCATCTCTCCCCACCTGAAGAACAACGGCATCACTTGCGGCATAAAAGCTCTTTGTCAGCGACAGGTAGGAAATGGCCTCCACGACGTTCGTTTTCCCCTCACCGTTATTTCCCACGAGAACGTTCAGACCCCCGCCGCATTCCAACGTTGTGTCGGTATGATTGCGAAAATTTCGGATTTCAACAGACACCACCTTCATCGCCTGCCATCACCTACAATGCGATAGCCCCGTCACGCGGGGCTATCATGACATCCCAGGCGGCCACGGTCCCGAATCCGCTAGACATTCAGTCTCACGGGCATGACAAGCATCAGCAGATCTTCATTCTCCTTTTGTGCGGCAGGCGTCATGATCGCTGCCCTCACAGGCGTGCTGAGCTTGAAGGATACCTCATCCGCATCCATGTGCGAAAGCATGTCAATGACGTACAACGAGTTGAAACCAATTTCTATCTCCTCCCCGTTGTACTTACATGCAACATTTTCGCGCGCCTCTCCTCCAAAATCAAGATCCTCCGCCGCAATCCGCATCTCGTTCCCCTTAATGGAAAACCTGATTTGGTGCGTTGTGGTGCTCGAATACAACGCTACTCTTCGTACCGATGCCAGGAGCGTTTCGCGGTTGACCGATACGATCTTCGTGTTGTCAAGCGGAATAACTGATTCATAATTCGGGTAGTGCTCTTCGATCAGTCGCGACGTGAGTGTTGTTGTGCCGAAGAGAAATTGTACATGGGTTGCATCAACAAGGATTGTACTCTCCGCCTCTTCCGCCGTCCGAAGAGCGAGATTCAATGCTTTTGCCGGAATGATGATGTCCTTGCGGAGTTGGGATTGTTTTATGCCCTTCACGGTAAAACGGACAAGCCGATGCCCGTCAGTTGCCACAGCGCGGAGACCCTGGGGTTGAGCCTGGAACAAAACGCCGGTCATCGCCGGCCGCAATTCATCTGTACTCACGGAGAAGTTCGTCCTGCCGATAATTTTCCTGAGAATTGAGCCATCCAGAACAATACGATCCTCTCCCTTAAATTGAGGAATCGTTGGAAACTCCTCTCCGGACTCACCCAAGAGAGTGTACTCCCCGTTTTCCGTCATCATTTTCACCTTATTCGAAGCAAGGTCGGCCGTAAAGACAATATTCACATCGCTTAAGGCCCGAATGGTTTCCATCAGCCTCTTTGCAGGTATTGTAATGGATCCATCCTCGGTGCCTTTCACTTCCACCGTCGCGGCCATAGATACTTCAAGATCTGTCGCCATCAGCCGAAGTGTGTTTTTCTTCAGTTCAAACAGGATATTTTCCAGGATAGGGAGCGTTGACTTGGCCGGAACAACTCCAATGATCTTCGAGAGAACTCTTTGAATCTCGGTACTGGCAACGGTGAATTTCATTGAGAGGCTCCTCCGTTGGAAACATTCGGGGTGAAAACATCAAAAAATACCAAAATTTTTCTCCACAAACAAGAAATTCTCTCTTCTGAAGCCCTTCGTTCTGCCTATGTACATTGAATGATTCTTTTCATCTTAATCTTAAAGATAAAAGATATGAAGAAGAAGAGTTATAAGACTGTTGATACTGTGGATGAAGAGAAAATGAGAGGAAAAAACAGCGGAAAAAACAGAAAACAGGAAGAGAAGAGATTGTGAAAGATGTGTGAAGAAGAAATACGTTATCGACATAGAAAGATAATAATAAAGCTAACAATGAGTTCGAAGAGAATTACCAACAATCCATCCACAGAAATCAACAGGAAGAGCCAAAAAATGTGGAGAAAGCCGTGAGAGGCGGTCCGACAACACCAAGTTGAAAATGAAGATCAGGAATGGTTCAGCTGAAGGTGCCGCTGGAGCTGTTCCACGTTCTGTCGAAAGACCAAATCAGTGGTGACTCTGTCCTCGACTGCTTGACACGCGTGAATGACGGTACTGTGATCGCGTCCGCCAAAATGAAGACCGATGGTTTTTAATGAAGAATTCGTCAGTTGCTTGGCAAGAAACATGGCAACCTGCCTGGCCGTGACAACCTCTTGCTTGCGCGTTTTGGCCCGGAGAAGGTCCTCCGGAAGGCCGTAGAACTCACAGACCGTTCGTTGAATATGTTCAATAGAGACCGGACTCTTGAGCTCGTTGACGACGACGCGAAGAACATCCTTGGCGAGGCCTATATTGATTTCACGGTTTTCAAGTGAAGCACGAGCAAACAGACTGATGAGACATCCTTCAAGCTCACGAATATTACTGGTGACATTGGCGGCGATGAATTCAAGGACGTCGGACGGTAGATCGAGATTATTTTCATCGCTCTTTTTACGCAGAATGGCAATGCGCGTCTCGAGGTCCGGAGGCTGAATATCAGCCGTGAGGCCGCATTGAAAGCGGGAAATTAATCGATCATCAAGGCCCTTGAGTTCCTTGGGAGGCACATCAGAGGACAAGACGATCTGCTTGCCGAGCTGATAGAGGGTGTTGAAGGTATGAAAGAAATTGTCTTGCGTTTTCTCCTTGCCCGCGAAAAACTGAATATCGTCGACAATGAGAAGATCGACAGAACGGTAGAAAAGCGAAAATTCATTCACCTTATCGGCCTGGATAGCCTCGACGAAATCGATGGTAAACTTTTCGCTGGAGACATAGACAGCCCGCGTCGCTTTCCCTGATTGGAGCGCATGGTTCCCGAGGGCATGCATCAGATGGGTCTTCCCCAGACCTGTTCCGCCGTAAATCACAAGGGGATTGAAGGACGTACCGCCCGGATTATTGGCAACGGCCATGCTCGCCGCGCGGGCAAGCTGGTTGCTGTCGCCTTTGATAAAATTGTCGAACGTGTATCGCGGATTGAGATTGCTTTGTACTGTCGCAAGACGCCCGCTCATTCGGGCTGAAAAGGGCGTGGCGGGGGTCGGCACTGCAGGAGGAGAAGAGAATTCGACGCCGTCAGGCCCGTTCTGGTCAGCTGCTTCAACGAGCAGGTTCTGCGCCTCTTCGGAAGCAATGGAATAAAAAAGCTTGGCGCCCTCGCCCAGGCTGGCAATGAGTGCTGAGCGTAGGAGAGAACTGTAGTGGCCCTCCAGCCAATCATAGAAAAACTGGCTTGGAACCTTGATGGTGAGGTTGGATCCCTCAAGCTTTAACGGCACAATCGGCTGAAACCAGGTCTTGTAGCTGAGCGAGCTGACGTCAGACCGGATGTACTCGAGACAGCGTTGCCAGACCGCAACGTGGTCTGAGGGAGGAAGGTTCTGTGAAGAAGGGAAAACGACAGGTTCTTGAAGACTCATGGAAAAAATCAAAAAAATTGCGGGTGATAAACCATGGAAACGTACAACCTATGAACAGATTTATTCACAATCGTGTCGATAAATGCTTACGTCACTTCGTCAATGATTCACATGAACAAGACAATCGGAAGACGTTGAAACTGCACAACTCCTCTCGGACTTCTCACCACCTTATCAACAGGACCGTGGATAACAAATAACCCGCAAATTCACCGCCTGATGACGGTATTCGCTCACGAAAACACAGAACACACAAGTTATCCACACCCACATTGGAGAAAATCCTGGGGAGTCATTATAATACAGGCAGGTGCTGAACGCAAGGGGAAAAATTACAAGGTTGAATTTCCTCCGCGTTTTTGTTACATTTGCGTTCTGCACAAAGGAATGGAGTTATTGGATGAAGAGGACGTTTCAGCCGCACAAGCGAAAACGCAAGAACACACATGGTTTCCGCGCCCGGATGGCAAGCAAGAACGGAAGGAAGGTCTTGAGCCGGAGACGCGCGAAAGGGCGTCATAAGCTTACCGTAAGCAGCGAGCGGTAAGCGGACTGTTCCCACGGTGTTTGAGCTCCCCAAAGCAAGAATTCTTCGCGGTTATAGAGCGTTTTCGGATGTGCTTGCCCGCGGGAACTCCATAAGCTCGGGCTCCATCAGGCTCTTTTACCTCCCCGCCGACCGCATCTCTCCGCCCCGCGTGGGTTTTTCGGTTTCCCGGGCAATACGCAGCGCCTCGGAACGGAACCGGATCAGACGATGCCTGAGAGAAGCGTGCCGTCACCACTTGACGAAAATTGCAACCCCCCCAGGCCGGAGCCTTGACGTCGTGATTCTTTACCGGGGCAAAGAAGGCGAATTTGTAAAGAGGGGTTTGGTGGAAAAGGACCTGCTGTCGACCTTCGAAAAGCTTGCAAAGGAGCTTCAGTGAAGAAAGCAGTCGTTTTTGCAATCAAGGCGTACCAAACGGCGCTCTCCCCTATTCTGCCTTTTAACCACTGCAGGTTTTTTCCGTCCTGTTCCGAATACGCCATTGAAGCTGTCGAAAGGCACGGGGTAACAAAAGGGGGCCTTCTGGCAATCCGCCGGCTTTTCCGATGCCACCCGTTCCATAAACACAGCGGCTACGATCCGGTGCCGGATCCCGCATCTCCCAGAAACACACAATAAGCCATGGACCGTCAAGCTATAGCCGGTTTTGTTCTGATTTTTATCATCCTGATGGTGTGGATGTATCTTAACGCGCCCCCTCCTCCCGCCCCCGCAGAGCGGGCAAAGGCTGATAGCGCCGTTGTGACACCTCCCAAGCAAGAACCGACCGAACGGATGGCCGGCCAAGAAGAATCAACTCCCACAGGCAAAGACCGGTTCGGGAGGTTTTTCTCTGAAAGGGCTGCCGGACGGGAAAAAATGATTCTGATTGAGACCGATCTCTACAGGGCTGTGCTTTCATCGCATGGAGCTGTGGTGAAGGAATGGGAGCTTAAGAATTTCAAGACCTGGCGAGGGGACCCGGTTCAGCTTGTGGATTATGAATCGCCCGGTGAGCTCGGCGTCAGGTTTATGACGGCAGATGGAAGGCTTGTCGATACGAAGGAGTTGTATTTCGATCCCGAACAGCGCGGTACGATCACGTTGACGGGAAGCGACGAACGGGAGGTTCGGTTCGTTCTGCCTGCTTCCAACGGAGGCCGTTTGATCAAAACATTTCGTTTTCGAAACGGCGCATATGACTTTGATGTAGATGTCGAATTTGACCGCCTGGGAGACGTGGTGGCCAATTACAAATACGAGTTTGCGTGGGAATCGGGTCTTCGGTACACGGAACGGAACAGCATTGAGGAATCGGGATTTGCCGAGGCCCACGTGTATGCCGCTGGAGAGCATGCGGTGCTCAATGCATCTTCGGTAGGAGAGGAGGTAAAGAAAGACCACCAGGGCAAAGTGGATTGGGTAGCCATGAACACGAAGTATTTTGTCATGGCAATGCTCCCCAAGTCTGTAGAGACTTCGGCGGCATATCTGGAGGGCACGGCGCACGCAGCGCCCGACAAAGGCTTGGTCGAGCGCTACGGGATGATTCTGGAATTGCCGTTTCGGGGCAACGCGAGAGAGCGCAGTACGATTTCGGTGTACTTCGGTCCGGCAGACTACGACATCCTCTCGTCGTACAACAAAGGTCTTGAAAATGTGATCTACCTGGGTTGGACATGGATCGTCCGCCCGATCTCCGTGTACATCATGCTTCCCCTCTTCGTCTTTCTCCACGGCTTCATTCCCAACTGGGGGATAATTCTCATAATTTTTGCGATTATTATAAAAATTGTCCTTCATCCCCTTACAAAGAGCAGCATGACGTCGATGCGGAAGATGCAGGCTCTTCAGCCGAAGATGGAGGAGATCCGGGAAAAGTACAAGGACGATCCGCAGAAAATGAACGCGCAAATTATGAATCTCTACCGTGAGTACGGCGTGAATCCTGCGGGGGGCTGTCTTCCGTTGTTACTGCAGTTTCCGATCCTCATTGCACTCTATAATGTTTTCCGCGCCGCAATAGAGTTGCGCCAGGCTTCGTTCTTTTGGTGGATCAATGATCTTTCGGTGCCCGACAAACTTTTCACGCTCCCGTTTAAGATTCCTTTGTTCGGTGTACAGGAAGTCAGCGGACTGGCGCTCCTCATGGGCATTACCACGTTTATTCAACAGAAGATGTCCGTCAAGGATCCGCGTCAAAAGGCAATGGTCTGGATGATGCCGGTAATGATGACCTTGCTCTTCAACGGTTTTCCCGCCGGCCTCAATCTGTACTACTTTATGTTTAACCTGTTGTCGATCGGTCAGCAGATGTACATCAACAGACAGCATGAGGGGGAGCCTCTGAGAAAAGTCGACGCGAAGAAGAAAAACCGCGGCGGTGTCTTCGGCAAGCTTGGGGACATCCCGCGGATCAACAAGAAAACATAACGATTCAATGTAATCAACTTATCGTTCTCCTTCCGAAGAAACCCCGTCCTTACCCGACGGGGTTGTTCGTTCCTGCCCACCCCTTTCCGCCTGCGTTGTTTCTCCGTCACGCTTTTCGTACATTCACAGCCCCAAGGTGAAACCATCGCGGCATGTCAACTCAAGGGATAACAGATACCATTGCGGCTCTGGCCACTCCGCCAGGGGAGGGAGGGATCGCGGTTATTCGCGTGAGCGGACCGGAGGCCGTCGGATTAGCAGACAGAGGATTCCGGGGCAAGGTCACACTCCAACAGGCGAGGTCCCACACGGCCCATGTCGGTCTCTTTGTCGGGCCCGGGGGCGAAGATATGGATCAGATTGTTGCGACCGTTTTTCTGAAGCCGACATCATATACCGGCGAGGATGTTGTCGAGATCAGTTGTCATGGCGGGATGCTCGTGACAAGACGGATTCTTGAGTCCCTGTACGCATACGGCTGCAGGCCTGCCGGGCCTGGTGAGTTCACGAAGAGGGCTTTTCTTAATGGCAGAATAGACCTTTCGCAGGCGGAGGCGGTTGCAGATCTGATTCATGCCAGGTCTGAACGCTCGCGCCGGAGCTCGTTTCAGCATCTTCAGGGAGAGCTGGCCAAGAAAATCAATGCTCTGAGGGAAAACCTGGTAAAGACGACCGGACTTCTGGAGCTTGAGTTGGATTTTGCGGAAGAGGGGCTTGAATTTGCGGGGAAGGAGAACGTGAAAGACCATATCCTCAAAGGAATAGAACTTGTGTCCCAGCTATTGGAAACCTACCACACAGGTAGGATGTTGCGGGATGGGGTGAAGGTGGTTCTCGCAGGAATGCCGAATGTCGGGAAATCCAGTATTCTGAATGCTCTGCTGAAAGAGGACAGGGCAATAGTGACTGATATCCCGGGGACAACCCGAGATACCATCGAAGAAAGTCTCAACATCCGGGGGGTACAGTTCCGGATTGTCGACACGGCGGGTTTAAGGGAGGCCGTGGACAGGGTGGAGCAGGAAGGGATTCGAAGATCACAGGACGCTATAAGGACGAGCGATCTCTTGCTCCTCGTTCTGGATTCAAGCCGTTCCCTGGATGCCGAAGAGATACACCTTGCCGGCAGGCTTGTTGAAGACCTACGTGGTCAGGTGCAATCTATTGTGGTCTTGAATAAGATTGACTTGGGTGTCGGGATGAACGGACATCTGGCGGAGAAAGCAAAGGTCCTGAACCCGCGAGCAGTGGTCAGAATCTCAGCGCTAACAGGCGAGGGGATTGACGACCTTCGTGAGACGCTGTTCAGAGAGGCCATTTTGGAAAGCGGGGGACATGGAGAGAGCGGGATAACCATAACCAACGCAAGGCATTTCCATGCCCTGGCGAGAGCAAAAGAGAGCCTGAATCTTGCCCTGAAATCACTAACCGACGGTGTCAGCGGAGAGTTCATTGCTATTGACCTCAGGGCCGCTCTCGATGCTTTAGGCGAGATTACCGGCGCAGTCACCACCGATGACATTCTTAATGATATTTTCTCGAAATTCTGCATAGGCAAGTAATGTTTCACGTGAAACAATAATGTCGACGAGAAATACATACGATGTTCTCGTTGTGGGGGGTGGACACGCAGGCATCGAGGCCGCCCTGGCCGGGGCCCGAATGGGTTGCTCTGTGCTGATGATGACGATGGATCCAAAGGCCATTGGGCGCATGTCCTGCAACCCGGCGATAGGGGGAACGGCAAAAGGCCACCTTGTCAGAGAAATAGATGCCTTGGGCGGAGAAATGGCCAAGATTGCCGACGCTACGGGAATCCAGTTCCGAATGCTCAACAGGTCGAAGGGACCCGCCGTATGGTCACCGCGTTGTCAGAACGACCGCGAGTGGTATTCCAGGGAAGCTGCTACACGGGTAAAAAGCCAAGAGGGCATCGACATCCTGGAGGATTTTCTGGCAGACCTCCACGCAGAGGAGACCGGATATTCTGAAGGGTACAGAATAAGGGGTATTTCGACGGGGAAGGGGTTTCATATCACCTGCACATCGTTGGTCCTGTGCGCAGGAACGTTTATGCGGGGTATCATGCACACGGGCTTGAACCAGAAACCCGGGGGACGGTATGGCGAACCAGCTTCAAATGGTGTGACAGAGAAGCTTGAGCAACTGGGATTCGTGAGCGGAAGACTTAAGACGGGAACACCCCCGAGAATCGATATCGAAACCATCGATCTATCAAGAACAATCGAACAGCACAGCGATATTCCGCCCCGCCCATTTTCGTTCCAAACCGGGGAGATTCGAAACAAACTGATTCCGATGTTCTTAACCCACACCAGTCCGCGAACGCACGAAATCCTGAAAAAGGGTTTTGAGCGATCCCCGATGTTTACCGGGAGAATCAAGGGTGTTGGTCCCCGCTACTGTCCATCGATTGAAGACAAAATCAACAGGTTTGCCGATAGGGAACACCATCAGATCTTTCTGGAGCCCGAAGGGTACAACACACCCGTTGTTTATGTCAATGGATTCTCAACCAGTCTTCCCGAGGAAATCCAGCTCGAGGGACTTAGATCCATTCCAGGCCTGGAGAACGTCAGAATGCTCAGGCCCGGCTATGCTGTGGAGTATGATTTCTTTCCTCCGCACCAATTGAAACTTACCCTGGAAACGAAACTGGTGGAAGGGCTTTTTTTCGCAGGCCAGGTAAATGGAACATCCGGCTATGAAGAAGCTGCAGCACAAGGTTTGGTTGCCGGCATCAATGCCGCACTGCGGGTTCAGAAGAAGGACCCCTTTATTCTGAAGAGATCAGAAGCATACATCGGGGTTCTCATTGACGACTTGGTCAACAAAAGTACGGACGAACCCTACCGCATGTTTACCTCTCGCGCCGAGTACAGACTCCTGCTCCGCCAGGATAATGCCGACAGGCGCCTCATGCCCAAAGGACATAGCCTTGGTCTGATTCAAAATGGAGTGTACGGAAGGCTCATGGAGAAGGAAGATCTCATCCGGCAGGGACTCTGGTTTCTCAGGTCTTTTGCGCCGGCCCCGGAAGATGTCAATGCCTATCTTGAATACGTGGGCTCAGACCAACTTTCCGGAAGAGAACGGCTTGAACGCATTGTGAAACGTCCCGAGGTGAAGCTTGAAAGCTTGCTCAGACTGGAGGCAATCAAATCTCAACCGTTTCCGATCGCGCTTATGGAACGCCCGAGCCTTGCAGAAGAGGTCATCGAGCAAATAGAGATAGAGGTAAAATACGAGGGATACATCGCCCGGCAACAAGAGCAGGTTGAACGGTTTGAACAACTCGAATCACAAGCGATTCCTCAGGACTTTGATTTTTCCAGAATCCGCTCTCTCTCGGCAGAAGGAAAGGAAAAACTGCAAAAAGTACGACCAGCTTCCATCGGCCAGGCCTCGAGGATAAGCGGAGTAACACCGTCTGATATTTCCGTTCTCCTTGTCCATCTCAAGTAATGGCCCAGTTACCGGTGTTTCACGTGGAACAAATCACCGCAACTCCTTCAAAGTGAATAACTTACAGGACCCGCTGTCCGAATTGCTCCGTTTCCGCACTCTTTGTGCCAGGCACGGATTCCCGATAACGGATACCCAGCTCTCTCTTCTTGAGCGTTATGTGGCTCTTTTGCTGGAATGGAACAAGAAGATCAATTTGATCTCACGCAAAGATGAGGATAACGTATGGCAGAAACACATTCTTCACAGCATTAGCCCGTTGTTTCGCGTTGCCCTCCCAATGGGATGTCGGCTGATTGATCTTGGATCGGGCGGCGGACTCCCGGGAATTCCTCTGAAGATTCTCAATGATTCCATGCAGACGGTCCTGTTGGACGCGACAAAGAAAAAGACTGTCGCTGTGGACGAAATAGTGAAAGAACTAAATCTCTCCGACACAACCGTGGTTTGGGGAAGGGCCGAAGAGATTGGAAGGAAGAAGGAATTTCAAGGAAGGTTCGATGTTGCCGTCGCGCGAGGCGTTGGTCCGCTTTCCGAACTCGTGCACCTCGCGGTTCCCTTCATGACGTCGGTGCAGATGCAAACTTCAGAAGAAGGAAAAAGACCGTACCTTGCCACTCCGTGCCTGCTGGCTTACAAAGGAGGAAATCTGGAGATGGAAATCGAGAAAAGCCGCAGAAGCAAACAGGTGGCAGACATCACAGAGCTTGTTTTGACAGGCGAAGAGGACGGAGGGTGGACCGATAAGAAACTTGTGATTGTTCACTTGGGAAAGTCATGAAGAACAATAAGGTATTTGAGCAATTGACGAAACTGGCTACCGAACAGCGCAATCCGGCAAGCATGAACATCGATGCTATGTCCGTGGAAGAGGCCCTCGCTGTCATCAATACGGAAGACCACAAAATTGCAGGAATTGTTCAAAAAGAAATCCCATATATCGCGAAGGCAGTTGAAATTGTCACAGACACGCTCAGGAGAAACGGACGGCTGATCTATGTGGGGGCGGGTACAAGCGGCCGGCTGGGGGTCCTTGATGCCGTTGAGTGCCCCCCAACGTTCGGGACAGATCCGGCCACAATCATGGGCATCATTGCAGGCGGCGAAAAAGCGATGTTCAAAGCACAAGAAGGAGCCGAAGACTCAAAAGAAAACGGTGCAGCAGATATCAAGGCCCTCGACGTCGGTCCAACCGATGTCGTATGCGGAATCGCGGCGAGTCTCCGAACTCCTTATGTGATTGGTGCTGTTCAGGAGGCAAAAAACAGGAAAGCCCGTACTCTCTTTATCACAACCAATAGCAGGGATGTTCTATATTCGCAAGAATTCAACGAACTATCGTCGGTTGTGGATGTGGCTATCTGTCCGGATGTCGGACCGGAAGTGATCATGGGATCTACACGAATGAAATCGGGAACCGCGCAGAAAATGGTCCTGAACATGATTACCACAACAGCAATGATTCAGCTCGGAAAGATCTATGAGAACATGATGATCGATCTGCAAATGACAAACAAGAAACTCCGGGAGCGGGCAAAACGCATTGTTATGATCGCCACGGGCGTGGGCTATGAAGAGGCGGAGGAAGCCCTCAGGAAAGGCGGTGGACACGTAAAAACCGCACTCGTGATGATCAAAGCAGGTGTGAACGAATCAGAGGCCAGAAGGCGCCTGAAACAGGCAGGAGGGAGTGTCAGACTGGCAATAGAAAACAGGACCAAAGACCAATGAGGCCCGAAGGCATAGACTTCGAAATGTATCCACCCTTTGAGGGCTTTCCCAAAAAGGGGCTGACGTTCTTGCGACAGCTCAAAAAGAACAATAAGCGCGAGTGGTTTGAACAGCACAAAGGCGGTTATGAAACCATGGTCAAACTGCCCATGCAGTCACTGATCGCGGCACTCCAGCCGCACTTTCACTCCTTCGCCCCGGAGTTTGACGTGAACCCCAAACGCTCGATGTTTCGCATTCACCGCGATGTTCGCTTCAGCAAGGACAAAAGCCCGTACAAAACGCACGTGGCGGCTCACTTTGTCCTGCGAGGGAAGCCAAAAGGAGTCGAAGGCTCAGGATACTATCTGCACATCGAGCCGGGTGAGGTTTTCTTGGGTGCAGGGATCTACATGCCCGACGGTGAACAACTCAAGGCCATCCGAAAAGCGCTCGCGGAGCATCCGGACGAGTTTCTGGCCATTATCAGCAATCCAGCCCTCAAACGCACTTTCGGCAAACTCGAAGGAGACCGACTTCAACGCGTCCCTGTGGGGTATGAACCGGATCACCCGATGGGCGAATGGTTAAGGCTTAAGCAGTTCTTCGTGGGAAAGTCGCTTGCTGCTGAAAAATGCCATTCTCCTCGGTTTGTAGCCGAAGCGGCAAAGGCGTTCGAAATCGCCACACCTCTGGTGCGGTTTTTGAACGAGGCGATGAAATAAAGCCCTGCTCTTCTCCCCCATTATGTCGATCGTTGGGCCGCCTTGACACTCCAACCCCGAATGGGTACATTACGATCCGGGAGTGCCCCAAGGAACTCCCTTTTTTCGTTTTTTGAGGCCGTTTTTCATAGTAATTGCAGAAAATGAGTGAACAAACCATAAAACCGGGCAGTCAGGCTATTGAAACGTTGGATAATATCCCAACGACTCTTCCCATTCTTCCTCTCAGGGATGTTGTGGTGTTTCCCTATATGATCTTTCCTGTCCTGGTCGGACGGGAATCCTCCTTGCGGGCAGCCAATGAATCTCTGGAACGAGGGAAGAACATTTTTCTGGTCGCCCAAAAGAACGCCAGTGTGGACGAGCCGGGCCCCGACGATATCTACCGGAATGGCACGGTGGCGAAGATCATCCAGATGCTCAAACTGCCGAACGGGCTGATGAAGATCCTCGTTGACGGCGTCGTCCAGGCGGGGATTCAAAAGATCCTGAAAACCACGCCGTTCATGGAAGCGGAAATCTCGATGAACAGGGCGGAGGTCCCTCCGGACAAGGAAATCGACGCTCTGGTCCGCCACACAACAACATTGTTCGGAGAATATGTTCGCTTGAGCCGAAACGTCGCCCCCGAGGTTGTCGTGGCATTTGACGGCATCAAAGAGCCCCAGAGAAAGCTTTACTATATGGCGTCGAACATCGTCCAAGGGGTCGAGGTGAAACAGCGCATTCTCGAGCTCCAAAGCCTGCGCGATCAGTTCTACGAGCTTTCCAAAATTCTCACCACGGAAATTGATATTCTGAAGATCGAGAAAGAGATCGATACGAAGGTCCAGGATAACATCCAGAAATCACAGCGAAAGTTCTTCATTCAGGAACAGATCCGAATCCTGCAGGACGAGCTGGGGGAAGACGAGGCAAGTCCCGAGCTTGCCAAGCTCAGGGATCAGATCCGCCAGGCAAAGATGCCGAAGGATGCGGAGGAGAAAGCGCTTGAGGAATTCAATAAACTTCGCAAGACGTCCCCCATGTCGCCGGAGTTTACCGTCACGCGCAATTACCTTGACTGGCTCGTGAATGTCCCCTGGAGCAAGAAAACCCGCGATAATCTGAACGTTGCTCACGTCAAGAAAATCCTCGACGAGGATCATTTCGGGCTGGAGAAGCCGAAGGAACGGATCCTGGAGTTCATTGCTGTTCTGAACCTTGTTGGGTCGATGAAGGGCCAGATTCTTTGCTTCGTTGGGCCGCCGGGAGTCGGGAAAACATCGCTGGCCAAATCGATTGCCCGGGCGCTGGGCAGAAAATTTGTCAGGATATCGCTCGGCGGTGTCCGCGATGAGGCCGAGATCCGGGGTCACCGACGGACGTACATCGGCTCAATGCCGGGGAAGATTGTCCAGTCGATGAAGCGCGCCGGCGTCGTGAATCCGGTCATGCTGCTCGACGAGATCGACAAAATGAGCATGGATTTCCGCGGGGATCCTTCGGCAGCAATGCTGGAGGTCCTCGACCCCGAACAAAACAGCACGTTCAACGACCATTACCTCGAAGTGGATTATGACCTCTCGAAGGTTATGTTCATCACCACGGCCAACGTGAGGTACAATATTCCGCTCCCCCTCCAGGATCGTATGGAGATCATCGAGTTGCCCGGGTATCTTGATCACGACAAGCTCGAGATCGCAAAACGGCACATTGTCCCCAAACAGCTCAAAGCGCACGGACTGGAAACGGCGAGCGTGAAAATTACGGACGATGCGATCCGGAAGGTAATCAATGAGTACACACGTGAAGCGGGCGTCAGAAATCTTGAACGCGAAATCGCTTCCATTTGCCGCAAAGTAGCAAAGGAAATCGTACTTTCGAAGAATGGCTCTTCGCGCAAGAACCAAAAGAGGGTGGAGGTGACGGCCGACAAGATCGAGACCTATCTGGGAGTACCGAAATTCCGCAAACGGTCCGCGGAGCGTGAGCGTCGGGTGGGCTCCGTGACGGGGCTGGCATGGACAAGCGTCGGCGGCGATATTCTCAATGTGGACGTCACGATCATGCGCGGGCAGGAAAAGTTCACGCTCACCGGTCAGTTGGGCGATGTGATGAAGGAATCTGCCCAGGCCGCGTTGAGTTACATTCGGGCCAATGCCGTGAAGCTGAGAGTTCCTCCGGATTTCTACAAGGGACACGAAATCCATATCCATCTTCCGGAGGGGGCTATTCCGAAAGACGGGCCTTCGGCCGGACTCACGATGGCGATGGCCATCATTTCGGCGGCATCGGGTCGAAGGGCGCGCAACGATGTTGCCATGACCGGCGAAATCACGCTCAGAGGCAACGTCCTTCCGATCGGCGGACTGAACGAAAAACTCCTGGCGGCCCAACGCAGCGGGATCAAAACAGTCCTCATTCCCCGGGAAAACCTGAAGGATCTGACGGAAATCCCCGAAAAAGTCAAAGAAGGCTTAAAGATC
Source organism: Bacteroidia bacterium (assembly GCA_022180565.1). Taxonomy (GTDB): domain Bacteria; phylum Bacteroidota; class Ignavibacteria; order UBA10030; family UBA10030; genus JACQPU01. Next base: position 41,655 of record BQML01000007.1, on the reverse strand, counting down.
ATTCCTGTCGAGCGCATCGAAGAAGCGATAGGCCATGTGTTCGGTCCATCGAAAGCTTCCTTAAGGTCAAAGAAGCGGAAAGATTGAGACGGCCCACGCAAGCTGCTTGCTTTTTATCCATTCCCTTCTAACTTAGGAGAGTTGCATCGCAGTCCGCAATTCTCACTGGACATTCCGCAATCCGCTATGTCGTACCAGGTCACTGCACGCAAATGGCGCCCGATGGTGTTCGAAGATGTCGTCGGACAGACGCACATCACCACAACACTTCGCAATGCCCTTGCCACAGGCCGCATCGCCCATGCGTACATCTTCAGCGGCCAACGCGGGTGCGGAAAAACCACCACAGCGCGCATTCTCGCCAAAGCACTTAACTGCTCTCATCTCACAAAAGACTTTAATCCCGACAACGACTGTGATGTCTGCAAGGAGATCACGGAAGGCAGAAGTCTTGATGTAATTGAGATCGATGGCGCGTCAAACCGCGGCGTCGAAGAGATCAGAAACCTGAGGGAATCTGTCCGCTATACACCCACGCGCGGGAAGTACAAGGTATACATCATCGACGAAGTGCACATGTTGACGAAGGAGGCTTTCAACGCTTTGTTGAAGACTCTTGAGGAGCCCCCGCCTCATATCGTGTTCATTTTTGCAACGACGGAGATCCATAAGGTTCCCGCAACGATTGTTTCGCGCTGTCAGCGGTTCGATTTTCGGCGCATCGGCATTGACGAGATCATGGCGCGCCTGCGGTACATTGCTGCGGAGGAGAACGTGTCGATCGAAGAGGACGCGTTGATGGTGGTCGCGAAGAAGGGCGACGGCTCGTTGAGAGACGCTCAGAGCATCTTCGACCAGGTGCGATCGTTCTGCGGAAACAGCATTACGACAGCGGATGCGCTGAGAACATTGAACGCGGTGGATCTTGATGTGTACTTTAAGGTGACCGATGCCATTCGATCGAAGGAACAGCGGCGCGGCATTGAAATCATCAATGACATCATTCACTCGGGATACGACCTGAAGGAATTCGTGAACGGCCTCACCGAGCATTTGCGGAATCTTCTGGTCGCCCTCTCAACGCAATCAACACAGCTTGTGGAGACATCCGACCATTATCGGAAACGGTACCAGGAAGAAGCGGCCGGTTGGGATGAAGCCGATCTCCTCAGACTGCTCCGTCAATCCAACGAGCTCGAGCAATCCATGCGCTGGGCCGCCCAGCCCCGATACAAACTGGAGACCGGTCTTCTGCAAATGATCGCGATGGAACGATCGGTGAAGATCGGCGAATTGCTGGAGCAAATCGGGGAGCTCAGAAAGAAATTAGGGAGCTCTTCAACATCCGGGGGGCGGTCGGCCGAAAAGGGATCCCGCTCAAGCGGAGATGTGCGGGTGGTGGGAAGCGTGAGCGCCGGGACCCTGCGCACGGCGGCAGCAATGCCCGTGGGACGAGAGGTGATGGGAATGAGCATGCAGAGTCACGCGGGGTTGACCTCTGTGGCAGCGCGGACGGTTCCTTCGATGGGAGTCATGTCGGGTGGAGCGTCCATGCGGGCGATCTCAGCCGAGGAGGCGTACGCGCGATGGCAGGAGTGGGTGGGGGAAGTGAGGAAGGAGCGAATCAGCGTTGCATCCTCACTGGATCATAGCAGGATCGCAGAAGTGAGCAATGGATCCATCCGCATCGCGTGTCCCGATGATTACCATGTTTCCACTCTCCGTCGCAACCGGGAGTTCTTGACCGATTCGTTCCGAAAAGTAACCGGCTATCAGGTCCGCATCGAACCGGAGGTCCTTGCGGAGAATCCGGACGTCTCCGTTTCTCTGCCGCCTCAATCCCAGAGAAGCGATCCTCCGGCGAGTCTTCAGGAACAAATGGAGCATCGCAGGGAGGAACAGCACCCGGTTGTTCAGGCCTTGATCCGCGAATTGGGTGCGGAAAAGGTTGAAATTTAAGGCAGAATCCCACCTCACTCCGAAAAACTTCGGAGAACCGGCCGAATCTTGACTCTTTCGTTCGAAAGTTTTACTTTGCACTACTACGGGGGTAACCCGCCAAACTCTCATCAAAAAACTCAAGGGGATCATCAGCGTGAAAACTCTCATCGGGGGCAGCAAGCACATCCAACAGGTTCGTGAAACCGTCAAGCGCCTGGCACAGTCCGGTTCCCATGTGCTTATCACGGGCGAGCCGGGGACAGGAAAAAGCGTCGTTGCTGAACTCCTGCACCAGTCGGGCAAGATGTCACATCAGCCGTTTGCCAATCTGAACACAGCGACAATAGACGAACTCAGACTTCGGTCGATCGTCCAATCGATTCTTTCGAAACGAGAATTCCTGAACCCCATCACATCCGCGCACGGGAACTTCCATCTTCCGGACGGTGCCGCGGTGATCCTTGACGAAGTTGATCGCGCAAGTGAGCCCGCTCAAACCATTCTTGCGGATTTCATCCAGAGGGTGGAGGAGTCGGATTCCGGAATCAGGTTGATGCTTTTGCTGAACGATTCTCCGAAAAACCTTCAGAAGGAGGGGAAGATCATCCCTGCGCTGATCAAGTTGACCCGATCATGGGATACGATCCACATGCCCTCTCTGCGAGAGCGCGTCGAGGATATTCCCGACCTGGTGGAACACTTCGTGTTTGAAACAGCGAGAGAAATGGGTCTTGGTGAAGTGGTTCTTGATGTGAATGCCGTGGCGGTGTTGGTGCGGAAGGAATGGAAGGAAAACATCCGGGAATTGAAATCGTTCGTTGAGCGCGCAATGCTTCTTTCGGAGAACAAAGAAACCTTTGTCCTTCCGGAAACCCTTGTTGATGAACAGTCGGAGTTGACGCAGATGCTGGAACGGATCGATCAGGGGATAGGCTTCGCGATTGATCGATCGATGGATCTGATCGAAAAGAGGATCCTTGAGCGGGTATTGCGCAAGTTCGGCTTCAACCAGAGCAAAGCAGCGCGTTTTCTGAAAATCACGGAAGACACGTTGCGGTACCGTATGAAAAAGCTCGGGATCCAGAACATTCAACACTGAATGAACTCGCATCGTTGCCTTGCGGCTTCTGCGGGGATCGCCGGCATTGCAGTCTTTGCTGTTCTGATGGTTCCACGCCACTCTCCAGGCCTTGCCCATGCGTTCATCCGCAGTCTGGGGGTCTTCCTCGCCCTTCTGGCCTTTGCCGTAGCTGGAAAGAGTCAAAAGGGGATGTCCCGCGTCACCGCCGTCATCTATGGACTCTTCTTTTCAGTTCATGCCTTGTTCGGGCTGATCAAGGCCGACATGGTGTCGTTCCTTGTCGGCTTCGACAGGGCGTTCGTAATTATTCAATACGGCAACGTCGTGTATTGCGGATTGTTGACGCTGCTCTCGGCGTTTCTGCTCCTGAAGGTTGTTGCAAAGTATCGCGCGCTCTGGGAGCAGGCATCGCTTGCCGGAGTCATAACCGTCCTTCTGGTGGGGACGTACAGCTACCCGTTTCTCAAGGATCCGCACTACGTCTATACGGTGCCGGAAATAACGGATTTCAGAATTATCGACAGGGCGAAAGGGGAGTTGATAAGCCGCGGGCTGTCGAATCCGTTGCCTGAAGACCTGGCTCAATTGGTGGCGTTGTCGGAATGGGAGGGTGTGCGAAGGATCGGAGAGTTGTCCGCTGAGAGGGAGAGAGCAAGGATTGCCGAATTGCTCCCGTACACGATTGGAAACGACTATATTGCGCTTGTCAACCGGCCGCTCCATGCGTTAACGGCCGTTCTCTCCCTTTTCTGTGTTTTGATGCTGACGATCTTTCTGGGGCTGAAATACATCCACGATCCTCCGGACCCGGCGCACATGGAGAAGATTCATTTCACGCTCTTGCTGTATTGCGTGCTGGAGTACGTTCATGCCCTCGCGCTCTTTCGGGCAACCTCGTTTCTGGAAGTAACAACTCTGGACGAGATCGGGAAATATGTAACGGCACTGGTCATGATTCTCTTCGCGGTCTTCTTTTACAAACGGCTTGCGTTTCTGGGAAGGTCCGAGGGTACATACTACGAACGGCGGATTGCAACAGATGCGGGATCGATCAGCAGGTGGCGGGATGGAATTGACGAGCTGGTCATTCATCGGTTTGCCTGGTCTGGCCGTTTCGCGCGGAGGTTGGCGGTCAAACGGAGAGTACAGGGCGCGAGCCATCGGCCGGATAAAACGACAGAACAATGACTTCGGCAAGGTTGTTCGGCTTTCGCGAGTACCTTCTGAGCGCCGTCGGTGTTTTTGGGCTTGTGGTGATCCTCCTGATTGCTGCGCTCATGGAACTGCCGCACGAGGCAACACCGCTTTTCTCTTTGTATCGGCAACTAATGCTGTTGTTTCTTGGGATCATTGCCATGTTTCTTTGGCGGGCGGAGATGAGTGGAAGGAACAAGATCGTTTTCGCGCTCTTTGCGGTGCTTGGAATCCAACAGGTCCTCGACATTGCTTACTTCTTCGCGCCTATCCTGTTTCCCGGAGAGCGTTTTGCCGGATTCTTCTACTTTCAATATGTCACAGCCGGTTTGGGCCTGGTTATTCAGGGAACGTGCATCGTCGGTGCGGGTGTGCTGATGAATACACAGATGCGGGTTTCGAGAGCGCTGGCAATGATCTTTGTCCCCGCCGTCGTGCTGTTCCTGTCGGTGTACTGGCCGATGATCGAAAATCCGCGCTATCTCTACACTACGCCGGATGTCACGGACTTCAGAATTGTGGACAGGGCCTGGATGGAACTCTATGGTCAGACTCAGACACATCCGGAACCATCGCTCGTTGCGGAAAGGGTGGGATTATCGCGTTGGGACGGACAGAAGCGCGTCGGGGAACTGACGCACGAAGAGGAAGTGCAGCGAATAGCGGAACTCGAGCCGTATCTGTTCGGCAGTAATTACAACCTGTTGGTCTTCAAACCCCTTAACGTGATGTGGTGGAAGGGAAATCTGATTGCAGGTGCCCTTATCCTGTGCCTCATTTTGTACTGGTTTGTCGGCGAATCACCACGGGGGGTCTATTTTGAGCGGATTACGATTCTGCTCCTTTGCTTCTCGATCTTTGAAGTCTTCCACTTCTCGATCTATGCAGGTCTTAAAGACAATGCCGCCTACATCAGGTATTTCAACATCGGAGCGTTGCTTTCGCTTTTGACGGTTTTTGGACTCATCGTTCTCTTTGTCCTTCGACTACGGTTTGCGCTGAGCCTTGAGGGACGCTACTACGAATCGCGCCTGGCAAGCGAACCCGTGAAAATCACCCGCTGGCGGGATGCCCTCGATAATTACATCATCGGCAGGCTTTTCCGGGAGAACCCCTTCAAGAATCGGTTCGTTGTCAAAGACCCGCCAGGATCGTCTCCGTAAAATTTCGGATATTTTCCGAAAAAACACTTGACAAGTGCCAAAAATTATTGTATAATGCCACTGTGTCGCCGGCGGGCCCATTTCTTAATCCTGGGGGGTGGGTGGGCCAGCGAGGCGGGGATTCCTCCCGTGACGTCCCCGTCCTTGCACCGGCGACACAAGTTTTTTTGCTCAGGCCCCCCTGCTTGATTGTCTTCTTCGATTCGCTTAGTTTTCATAACCGAGTTTCCGTGAGCGGGAATTCGGTTTGTCGTTTTATGGAGCCTGCATGAAGAAACTGCTGATTGCAATCGGTGCCTTGTCCTGCTGCACTGTTGGGCTCTCCGCCCAGACCGTCATTGGAAAGTATGCAGGGGAATTCATGGCGATTGGCGTCGGTGGGCGGGCGCTTGGGATGGGTGGAGCGCACGCAGCTCTGGCCAATGATGCAACCGCAGCGTATTGGAATCCCGCCGCGCTTTCCCGCATCGATTATCCGGACATTGTCGGCATGCACGATGAACGATTCGGCGGCCTGGTGAATTACGATTTTGCGTCGGTCGCGCTTCCGTACGGTCCGGATGCGACAGTGGCGTTGAGTGTCTTACGGCTTGGCGTGGACGGCATCCCCGATACACGCAATGCCTGGGTGGACGTGAATGGCAACGGCCTTTTCGACGACAATAACCGGCCGGATTATGGCTCGATCACCTACTTCAACGCGTCGGACTGGGCAATCTATCTCTCATACGCAAAGAGGGACGATGCGACGTTTGCCTATGGCGCCAATGTTAAGATCATCCGTCGTGATCTGGCAGAATTCGGAGCGACGGGAATCGGATTTGACGTCGGTGTTCTCTATTCCCCCCTGGAGAATCTGTCCATCGCGCTCAACGCACAAGACATCACGACAACATTCGTGGCATGGAACACGGGTCGGACGGAGCTTATTACACCCACATTGAAATTCGGAAGTGTGTATTTCTTTGAAATGTGGGGAGGGCGCTTTGCCCCCGCGTTTGATGTGGACGTGCGGTTTGAACACCGGCGGTATGCCTCTGTGGCGTACATCAAGCTCCCGTACGTCGGCGCGGCAAGCCTCGATCCGCATCTCGGTCTCGAATTCGATTTCAGGAAGATCGTCGCCCTGCGGGTGGGTTATAACGACATCAAACAGATAACCTTGGGTGTCGGTCTGCACCTCCGCAAGCTCGACGTGGACTACTCGTTTGCGCGGTTCGGATCAACTGTCAATGACCTGGGCGAAACACACAGGATTTCCTTGAGGTTAATGCTCCAGGAAGAAAGATTTGCGAGGGAGTAGGGGGGGGTCTGCCGGAGGCGATGGCCTCTTTCAGCCTGTTCTGTGGATCACTTCGTTGTCATCACAAACACACCGTTCCAATCGTCGGGGGGCGGATTGAGCTGGTACAGTTCTGCGCGCTGTGCATAAATCGTGGCGACGTGGCATTGGGGGTCCAGCGTGTGGGCCTGATTGAAGTATCCGATGGCTTCCTGCCAGTTGCGTGCCCGGTAAAGTTCCAATCCTTGAGTGTAAATCTCCAACGCCTCTTTCTGCTGTGGGGTCATCTGCATATCGCTCGTCCCCAGTAATTCCCACACCTTCACGGGCTCCGTCTTGCCTTTGACTTGGATAAGATCGAGTTCCCGTACGATGACCTTATCCTTCACGTGCTGGTAGGTCATATCGCTAATCATAATGTTGGACCCGTATTGCTTGTTGGCTCCCTCAAGGCGCGAAGCGAGGTTCACACTGTCGCCGATAACCGTATAGTCGAACCGGTCTTTTCCTCCCATATTGCCAACGATCATCACACCGGTATTGATGCCACAGCGTACCTCTAGAGGTGGGCGTCCGTCCTTCTTCCATTTTGGCCGAAGGGCAGCCAGTCGTTTTTGCATCTCGAGGGCCGCAACACATGTCCGCAAAGCATGATCCTTCTGTGGGATGGGCGCCCCCCAAAATGCCATAATGGCGTCGCCTTCGTACTTGTCCAGCGTTCCGCCGTATTTGAGCACGATGGACGTCATCTCGTCAAGGTACTCGTTCAGTAATTCCACGAGGCCTTCCGGCCTGTTGTGAAATTGCTCGGAGATGGTGGTAAAACCGGCGATGTCCGAGAAGAATACCGTCAACTCCCGGCGGTCGCCGCCCAATTTGGCCTTTTCCGGATTGTTTACCAGCTCATTCACCACCGCCGCGCTGATGTAATGGCTGAACACGCCTTTGATAAGCGCTTTTTGCTGACGCTCTGCCAGATATTGATAGACGGCGGTGCCGAAGTAACAGAAGACAACGGCAAGGCTCGGATTGACGATATTGAACAAGGCATTGGACTCGGTAAACATCAGCACCGAGAATTCAAAGATGCCACCGATCAGCAAAAGAACGACGAGAACGGCGCCAATCTCAACCAGGATGGTCAGTCTTGTTTTGATGGACTTCAACCAGAGGAGTCCTAGAAAAACGAGGAGAGAGAGGACAAGGATCACGGTGATTTCTGTTGCAGGATTTGCGACGGTAATGTAATCCTGATCGAGGATGTTTTGAATCGCCGTGGCATGGATTTCCACCCCATTCATGAGCGTGTTGCCGTCAGGATTTTTGATCGGCACGCTGTGATAGTCTCGTTCCTCCGGCATGGTTGAGCCGATGAGAACGATTTTGTTCCTGAAGAGGGCCTCCGATCCCTCGAACAGATTCAGTTCTTCCCCGATTTCGATTTCGTCCTTCGTGTTGAACCCCGCGTCGTCGATGGCTTGGGCAAAGTCGATGTACGGAATGGATTTGTTGGGACCGTAGTAATTGAGAAGAAGCGATCGATCGTCGAACCGCGGAATAACCCGGTAGGCTCCTTGCGCCGTTCCAATGACAATGAAATCGTCGATCAGTTGTGGTGTTGCCGTAGGGTCAAGCTGAAAATGGCGGTTGAGGACCGCAAACGCGAATGTCGGCGTAAGGTAATCACCGATCGTCATCATCGGAAAGTAGCGTCGAGCGATATCGTCGCGGTCCTTGATGATGTTCACGACCCCCACACGCTTGTTCACATCGTAGAAGACGTTGTTATACGTCCGCTCGATGGAGCGGACATACGCACGTTCTGTGGATTGCTCCTCGGATTTGACAGCCAGAACAACGTTATCGTATTTCCGGAGGATCTCACGGAACACCTCGTCTCCTTCCCGCTGATCCTGAAAAGTTATATCGAATGCAATGACGCGTGCACCCGCACGATTGAGATTTTCAACGAGATGGCCGTAGTATGACCGCGGAAAGGGAAACGGCTCCGGCATGGCACGGCTATCCTGATCGCTGATTCCGATAATGACCACATCTCCCGCCGTGGAGAAGTCCTTCAAAGTCCCGCTTTCCGCCAATCGATCGTAACGGGTCTGGTAGCGGTAATCGAGGGTCAACAACTCGACCTTCTTGAGAAAGTCGATATTAAGGAAATACGATACGGCGACGACAAGAAGGCCGATCCCCAGCCCGATTCCGATCTTGATCAGAAGGGGGAGGACGTTCTTCTTGAAATCATATCCGGTCATTAGGAATTCCTAGAAGTTGAAGCGATAGATGAGGCTGGAAATCATGTCGTCGGCAAGGGCCGAGTTCTGAATGTAGCTGAAGAACAATTCCAAATGATGGTTCTGGGTAACGGCGTATTGGGCCCCGGCCTGGAACGACACTCTCCTGATGGCTCCGAAAATCGGGATGATGTCTGCCGCCAACCGCAGTTTGTCGCCAAGGAGACGGTAGCGGGCCCCCAAGGTCAGAGAGGAGTAATTGAACTCGGTTGTGGTGAGAAGACTGTCTGCTCCTGCAGGGGTAAAAATCTGCAGGTCGTTCTTGTTGTTGGAGATTGCGAATCCCACAACGGTTTGAAGTGGAATGCGATACTCGGACGTCCAGGCAAGCTGGAAAAACAGGTTGTTCTGGTTGGCCTTGTGAAAGGTGTTGTCCTTCTTGTCGGCGATGCTGAGAGTGAAGCTCACGCTTTGACGATTCCCCATTGCAGTGAAGTCATGGTTGGCGCCAACGTAGAATCGGTTAGTCTTTTCATCGGCAAACTTGCTTATGGTTGCCAATGTGCTGTCAGATCCCGAGATCGCATTGAAATCGGCCACGCGGTCGTTGAAACCATACCCCAGAGTAAAAGAGGGGAAGTTCGCCGGGCTGACCGTGATCGAAGAATTGAAGTATCCATAGGTGGTCGTCCCTTCCTTCGTGTCAGCCGTATTATCTTGCTTGCGCTCGTACGACAGACTCAGGTACACCCTGTTGTCAAACATTCTGATCCGGTCAGACACAAGGAAACCCTGGATGTCGGTTTGCAAAAAATCGTTTCCGAAGGACACATAGGATGCGCCTCTACGGAAGAACATGCCCGTGAGATAGTTGTTCAGATAATTCAGATTCAGGGAGCTCTCCAACGATATGCTCGGAAGCCCCTTGCCCACGGGATTCGTGGGAAAGAGAAATTCGTTGACCGTGATGATCTTTTCCGCCACCTTGCCGATTTTTTCAATCTGATCGCCTGTTTCGGGATCGGAGGCTTTGAGCTGGTCATAATCGGCTTGTGTGAAGCTCCCGCCGGAAATATCCGTGTTTGTCAGCGACAATGCCGCCTGGGTTTCCCATTTGAAACGCTCGTCGTCGAGGGAAACGCGGAAGTCCGTTCCCACGACAAGATTTTCCTGGGGAAGAGTGCCGCGAAGAATGGAGCCGACGTCATCCTTGGCTTTGACAAAACCAATTCCGAATTGCGTTCCTTCGTAGGAAGACCCGAAGCTCGTTCGGACAGCCAGAAACCGGCGTTTAAACGTGCCGCTGGTGAAGAATTCGTAGGTCGTGTCCCGCAGGAGGCGGCTGTTCTTCGGGGGAACGGTGGTTGCAGTGTCGATCGCAGCCACGCTGTCGACGATGCCCTCGACGGCGCGGGCTGTTTCACCCGTCGAGAAATCGATGTTTATTGCGCCCGTGGACAAGCTGGCGCTGAACCCGCGCACACGCTTGCCGCTGACCATCAGGCTCGGGAAACGCGGATACGCGTCGCCATACTCCAACCTCAGCCAATCAGTCTGTGCGAAGACATTGAACCTGTTCTGCGGTTGAACGGTCGGCTTGTCCTGGTTGTCGAGATGCATCAGCCCCCCGAATTCAAAGATGCTGTAGCTCGCATTTGCCCGCAAGTCGCCCCGGATATAAGACCGGTGACTGGCAGAAAGTGCCTCGTCTCGGAGTTCGAGCTGACCGTCTACGCGGCCGCGAAAACGGGTCTGTTCCGCTGCAAGTTCTTCTGCGGTTGTCAGCGTAAAAGTCCGGCTCATCCTATGGTAAGGTTTGCCTGTCGTGTCTTTAACTTCGACGGTCACGGTGTGGACACCCTTGCTCAGGGGGAGATTGAAGTTCTGGGGAGAATAGATGAGCAGGTCTTCCGAGAGCACCGCACCCTCGCTGACATCAACGTTGTCAAGGAGAATTCGCGTCGCCTTTGGATCAACGACGGGAGGTGCATAGAAGAAGGAGATCACGATTCCCAATCCTTCGATGGCGACGGCCGCACCTGGTTCGGGGCTGATGATGAGGATTTCCTGGTCCTTGGGACTCGGCTGTTTGACGGCAAGCCTTAACGGATTTGCCTCGGGATTCTGAACGGGGTAGGTCTCGGTCTTACCGCCGGCCATCAAAACACGGACATAGTATTCGATGGAGGGTGCTCGGACGACGGAACCCGGGAGCGTCACCGCGGCAGAGCGGCCGCTCAAGAGCATTTCCATCTCACTGAATTCGCTTGCGCCCAGGGGTCTGTATGCAAAGAGAACCCGGGTGACCCCGAGATTCTGTGAAAGCTCAACAGTCACTTCAAGGGGTTGACCCTCGAGTGCCTCTCCCGACTTGACGCCGGAGACGATTGGAACAATCTGGGACGTGACGGTCAGGGGGAACCCAAGAACAAACCCAAGGAAAGGGAGCAAGAAACGGCGTGCAATCATGACAGTTTCCCTTTGTGAGATAAAGGCGCGTTACGATGCAAATGAAGACGGTCCCGCCCTCCTGGGACGGGACCGCAAAATGTAGGAAAACAACGAGATGGATGCAAGAACCAAGAAGGTGCGTTTTTTCAGCGAATCAACGTCACTCTTCCCATTCCAGAATTACCGTGCGAACTTTTCCGTCTTTGTCCTCACCGGTGATGCGGATGGTTCGGCGAGTTCGTTCCTCCTGCTCCTCATTCTTCTCGGCATCATTTTGCTCTTCTTCTGTGGATTGCCTTACGATGATGTTGCCGGCAGCGTCGGTGATCCCCGTTTGTCCGCCGCTGAGATCCTCGGAACGATTTGAAACCAGGTTGAGAAGATTCAGCAGGCCGGTGAGCATGACGTAGGTGGACGTGGAGTCACCCTGACCCCATGTGCCGCTTGTCCCGCGAATCGACGCCACGGAAATAGGAGATGTAAAGCGGAACTGTTCTTTGGGTCCCTTGGTGACTTCAAACTTGATGTTGCCCTTGGTCATGTGTACCTGCCGGTCAAGGATTTCTCTCCCCTGAACCTGCCCCTTGATTTCCGCAATAGAACGTTCACGGACGACGAGCTTAGAGTTGTCGACGAATTTGATGACAGCCACCGACTTGGCGGCGGTGCGGACTTCATATCCCGCCTTCAACTGCTGAAAATTGATGGCCTTGGTGAAGGCCTTCGTCGGCGCCTTGGTCTCGACATTATTGATGATCCTCACCAACATGGCCTGGATATCGCGCTTACCATCCTGCGGAGCCCAGGCGGGACTCATGACGAGAAGGGCCGAAACGAGGGCAATGAGAAGAACGTGTTTCGTTTTCATGATCAATCTCCTTCTATTCGACCCGGAACCGGACCTCGGTGTTCTCACGGGAAAGTTTCTGGAACAAGGCGGTCAATTCACCCTGATTGATGGTCTGACCGTCGAGAGTGACCGACGTCGGCTGCCATCCGCTTTGAATAAGAGCATTCAGCTGAGTTGCCACATCGCCGGGCAGGGATGAAAGAAGTCTTGCCAGAGCGTTTTCGCCGCCCTGGGGGCGAATGCGGAAAAGCCTGACCTCACTTCGCTTTGTCAGCTCGCCACGCGTTGTTACGACCTTGGTTTCGACGAACCAAAGGTACGTCTTTCCCATTTCCAGACGGCGTTCGGCGTCTGCGGGATACGTGAAAGTTTGGGCGCCGGTGACCAGACGTCGGAGATACGGAATGCCGGTGACGGCCTCTTCCGGTGAGCGGTGAATGGGAAGCATTTCATAAACATAGAGAACGACGTTCGGTTTCTGGGAAGACCAACTGAACGTTGGGAACGTCGTGGGGACATTCGCCCCCTGTTCCGGAGAGACCAGCGTTACGACGATTTCACTTTCGGAAGCATTCCGAACGGTGATGACCTTGCGAACCTCGCCTATTTTTGCCTGTGTGTTCGCGTTGAAGGCCTCAATGTCGAAAAAGTACTGTCCGACGGGAGCTGTGGGAAATCGCTGGATGTAATCCTCGAGTTTCTGCCTCAAGGGCGATCCATCAGGAAGCCGGTAATCCGTTCTGGTCTGGATGTCGACGCTTCCGGTCGTGAGATCTCGTGAAGACAGCCTGCGTGAACCATTCAGCGTGAAGGGCTCGGTGCGCGCGCGGACAAGGTCTTCCGGCCTTGAATCTTCCCTGAGCTGTATAGCGGCCCGGAACCTGAGAAAAATGGAAATCGATTGACCCGGAGGATTCGTCCGCATTTCAATGGACATGTCGGGAATATTTTCGGCGAGGCGGACATTTCGGACGTCGACAAGGTCGGAAAGATAGATCACGTCGTAGTTCGGAAGGTTGAGGTTGAACTCAACCGTGGTTCCCTGGGCGCTGGCGGACACGGCGCCGAAAAGCATCAGGGCCGCGGCAAGCGAGAGACGTAATGGCTTCATGGCAACACGCTCCTTAATGCTGAAAGAAGACAACCCTTGAAACATACGACTGGATACAACGGCGTGGAGTGACTTTGGTCACACGTCTGCGGCGTCAAAAGTTTACGATGTCATTATAGACAACGAACGCCATAAATACAAGCAAGAGGGCAAAACCCGCTTGCTGGAGGACAATTTTCACTCTTGCCGGGATTTCGCGCCGAAAGATACCTTCATAGGCAAGAAACATTAAGTGTCCGCCGTCCAGGGCCGGAAAAGGAAGGATATTAAGTAATGCAAGAGTTAAACTGAGCCAAGCCATTACCGTGAGGAAACTTGCCAGTCCCGCCTGAGCCGACCGGGTGGCAATCTGGGCAATGCGAACCGGTCCGCCGACTGATTCCGAGAAGGAGACTCTACCGGCGATGATCGCGTAGATATTCTGAAGAAACGCTCCTACAGCATTCTTGGAATCAATCAACGCTTCGCCGAGGGCGCCGAAGAACGAGAACATGCGTCGATCAACCGGCCCTTCGTAGCGCGGATTGAATGCGATGCCGATGAGACCTTCAGAGGTTGGGATGAGGCGGGCCTCCATGGTAACGGAGTCCCTCCGCCATGAGATGGCGACAGGCGTACCCGCGAAGCGTTTGATTCTCTGCGGCAAAGTGTAGAAGTCTACAGGCTCACCATTCACGGCGGTAAGAATGTCGCCGGCCTGGAGTCCCGCCTCAGCCGCCGGTTTGCCCTCTTGAACGGATGCAATGACCGGAACAACGCCGTGCGGGAGAATGCCGAACCGCGCCTCGTTCACGGGAGGAATGATTGAGCGAGGCACCGAAAGTGTCAAAACCGATCCTTCCCGTTCGATCCGAAAGACGAGATCCTTCCCCATCTCATTGACATAGATGGCGCTTTCGATTTCGTCCCAATACCGGATTGGGGTCTCATTGATAGACAGAATGCGGTCGCCTCGCTGCAGGCCGGCCGTCTGGGCGGGGCTCTGCTCTGTCACATAGCCGATCTCCGTCGTGGGCCACACGGACTTGCCCGATGTGTAGATGATTCCCCAGAAGATCGCCACGGCGAGGAGCACATTCATGATCACACCGCCCGACAGCACAATCATTCTTTGCCAGATCGGTTTGGCGCGGAATTCCCATGGCTGAGGTTCGCGATTCACAAAGTCCGTGTCGAAGCTCTCGTCAATCATTCCGGCAATCTTCACGTATCCTCCAATCGGAATCCAGGAAATGCAATAGTCGGTTTCACCGATCTGTTTGCCAAAGGCGCGAGGCGGGAAGCCGATACTAAACCGGTCCACACGCATTCCGAAGAACTTTGCCGTAGCAAAATGCCCAAGTTCGTGAACGAGGACGAGAATGCCGATCGTAACGATAAAGTAGAAGGCGGTTGTCAGGAATTCCATTGATGCGGGAACCTTTCTATGAAAGAAGCGAGCGGGCGTGCGAGCGGGCGAAATGATCCGCTTCAAGAATTTGATTCAGCTCGGACACCGGTCCCGGCGCATGGGCATCGAGCGTCCTGCCAATGAGGTCGGGGATCTTCTGGAAAGAGATTCGCCGGTCGAGGAAAGCTTCGACAGCAACTTCGTTTGCTGCGTTCATGACGGCCGGAGCGGTTCCCCCCAGCTGAAGAGCACCGTACGCGAGCTCCAGACAGCGAAACTTTCGACGATCGGGCTCAAAGAAAGTCATGGATTGGATGCCGGGGAAATCGACCCGTGCACCGTTCATGGGTGTCCGGTTCGGGTAGGTAAGTGCGTACTGGATGGGCAGTTTCATGTCGGGGAGCCCCAGTTGGGCCTTTACCGAGCCGTCAACAAACTCCACCATGGAATGAATAATCGATTGTGGATGAATGACCACGTCGATGCGTTCCGGGGGAAGCCGAAAGAGCCAATGCGCTTCGATCACCTCAAGCCCCTTGTTCATCAGCGTAGCGGAGTCGATCGTGATCTTGTTGCCCATTTTCCAGTTAGGGTGGTTGAGCGCTTCTTCGACGGTGACTGAAGCGAGGCGTTCAACAGGAGTGGTGAGAAACGGCCCGCCGGACGCTGTGAGGATAAGCTTGGCGACCGAGGCGGGTTCTTCGCCGACCAGGCATTGAAGGATCGCGGAATGCTCGCTGTCGATCGGAATCAAATCCACGCCGTGCTCCTGCACAAGGCGGGTGATCAATTCTCCTCCCGCGACCAAGGTCTCCTTGTTGGCGAGCGCTATCGTCTTCCGTTTCCGAACGGCCTCCAGTGTGGGTTCCAGACCCGCAAACCCGACCAGGGCGCTGATGACCAGGTCTACATCATCCCTTCCAACGATTTCCTTGACCCCCTTGGCGCCGGAAAGGACTTCAAGCGAGTCACCCGCCTTTTGCCGAAACGCGTCAGCCGCGGCCTCATCAAGAAGAGCAACACCCTTGGGTCTGTGTTCTGCCACGAGGTCCATCAACCCATCGACATTCCGGCGGACGACGAGATAGGTTGCCCGGAAGCGGTCCGGAAGTGCCTTAATTACCTGTAAACTGTTTCTTCCGATGGAGCCCGTAGCACCGAGAATAGCAATATTTTTCGGGGTGGAGCGCATAGGGGTAAAAAAAATGGTACGCAATAAACCCAGGAAGGTCAAGGTGATGATAGTCTGAGAGTTCTTTGCATCGGCAAATCTTTCTCTCTATTTTCCACAAGTTTGAACCCGGACACGGAACTTTCATCGTCGAATTCCGTCTCTTTCAGGCACACGTATAAGGAGGATTCATGCGGTTCCCCATTTCAGCTCCTCTTGCCCCCTTTGTCCTATTCCTTTCGATTGCCCACGCTCAGATCGAACCCACGACGGGCTTGCGGGACAACACACCCGCTGTGCACGCTTTTGTGAATGGGCGGATTGTCACCGCACCGGGACGGATCATCGAGAAGGGTACGCTCGTGATTCGCGACGGAGTCATCGAAGCCGTGGGGGAACGCGCTGCGATACCGGCTGATGCGCGAGTCTGGGACATGGAGGGGCGTACACTGTATCCTGCCTTTCTGGACGCGTACTCCACTTACGGTCTCCCCAAACCTCCTTCCGCAGGAGCCCAAAGCCAACAGCGTCAGGAACAGACACCAGGTGCTGCCCATTGGAATACCAAGATGCGATCGGATTTTGACGTTGCTGAAGAGTTCGTCACGGATGAAAAGGCGGCGGAGAAACTCCGTTCGCAGGGATTTGCCCTGGTTCATGTTGTCCCTCAGCAGGGGATCTTCCGCGGCCAGAGCGCGTTGATTGCTCTGGGGTCGGGATCGCAGAGAAAGGCTGTGGTAAAAAAGAACGCCGCACACAGCGTTTCTTTCTACGCCGAAGCGGGATTCTTCAGCGGTTATCCGAACTCCCTGATGGGCATCATCGCGTTCATCCGGCAAACATGGATTGACGCCGATTGGTACCAGCGGGCGTGGGACTCCTACCAGCAGAATCCCTCTCAAACGAGACCCGAAACCAACAATGCCCTTGCGGTTCTTGCAAATGCCTCACGGGGTCGTCAGCCGGTGATCATGGACGCGAGGGACGATCTTGGATATTTTCGAGCAGTCAAGATTGGGAAAGAATTTTCGCTCAATCTGATTGTCCGAGGGAGTGGACAGGAGTACAGACGCCTTGACGCCGTCAAACAAGCGAAAGTGCCGATCATTGTTCATCTGAATTTTCCCGAGGCTCCCGCTGTGGGGACTCCGGAGGAAGCCCTGAATGTGCCTCTGGAGGAGTTGCGTCACTGGGATGCCGCTCCGGAAAACGCCGGACGGCTTTCGCGCGTAGGAGTGCCAATTGCCCTGACGGCGGACCAGTTGAAAGATCCGGGTACGTTTCTCAGTCAGCTCCGCAAGGCGGTAAGCCGAGGCCTGTCGCCGGATGCGGCTCTTGCCGCGCTGACGGTGAATCCCGCAGCCTGGCTTGGCGTGGGGAGAGAGGTGGGCACGCTTGAACAAGGAAAGACGGCGAATATTCTGGTGGCTGACGGCGACATCTTCAAGGAAAAAACGCTTGTGCGCGAAGTCTGGATTGACGGCGTGCGGTATGAGGTCAAGTCTGCCCCCGTTGTCGATGTGCGCGGTACATGGGAATTCACGTTGTCGGCACAGCCGGGGCAGACGGGACGTCTTACGCTGAAAGGTGATGCGGAAAAACCGACGGGGTCGATGACTTGGGAAGGAAAGGAACTGAAGATCGAGAATGCCGCGTCGACGATGGACAGGATTGCTTTCAGGGTACGGACGGATTCGATCGGATGGAAGGGCATGATGACGATGTCCGGCACGGTTTCGGAGAGGGAAATCTTCGGCGTCGGCAACAGAGCTGATGGAGTTCCTTTCATGTGGGAAGCGCACCGAACAAAGTCCGTAGAGCCGGAAGCAGATACGTCAAAGCTCAAACAACCGGAAATGGCCTCGTTTCCGGAGGTATTTCCACCGGGGGAATATGGCCGGACAAAACAACCCGACCAGCCCGAGTACGTTCTCGTGAAAAACGCGACCATCTGGACGCAGGGAAAACAGGGAAAGCTTGAGAATGCCGACATGCTTGTCCGTCGGGGCAAGATCAGCCAGATTGGCCGCACTCTTTCAGCCCCGGCCGGGGCTGTGATCATCGACGCAACGGGGAAACATCTCACACCGGGCCTGATCGATGCCCATTCGCACACTGCGGCCTCGAGCATTAACGAAGGCGGCCAGGCGATCACCTGTGAAACACGGATTGAGGATGTTCTCGATCCTGATGACATATGGATCTATCGGCAACTTGCGGGAGGAACCACAGCCGCCAACATTCTGCATGGATCGGCGAACCCCATTGGCGGCCAGAATGCGGTCGTCAAATGGCGGTGGGGCTCCATGGCGGAGGGATTGTTGCTTGAGGGCGCTCCTCCAGGAGTAAAGTTCGCTCTCGGAGAGAATGTCAAGCGAAGCAATTTCACGCCTCCGCCCGGCACGCCGACGCGATATCCTGCAACCCGCATGGGTGTAGAGCAGATTATCCGCGATCGTTTCAAAGCTGCGCTTGACTACAAGCGAAAATGGAAAGAATGGGAAAAGGATAGGTCAAAGATCCCCCCTCACCGTGACCTCGAGCTTGAGGCGATTGGTGAGATGCTTGAAGGCAAGAGACTGATCCATTCTCACTGCTACCGTCAGGATGAGATCCTGATGCTTCTGCGTGTCGCAGAGGAATTCGGGATTCGGATTGCGAGCCTCCAGCATGTGCTTGAAGGATACAAGGTGGCAGATGCCATAGCCAAACACGGTGCGGGGGCCTCGACGTTCAGCGACTGGTGGGCATACAAGATAGAGGCCTGGGAAGCAATTCCCGGCAACGGGCCGTTGATGCACAAGCAGGGTGTCGTGGTGTCGTATAATTCCGACAACAGTCAGTTAGCCACGAGGCTGAACTGGGAGGCGGCGAAGGCGCTGGAGTTTGGTCTATCCGAAGAAGAGGCATTGAACTTTGTAACACTGAATCCCGCAAAACAATTGCACATTGATGCGCGGGTTGGGTCCCTCGAGCCGGGGAAGGACGCTGATTTTGTGATTTGGAGCGGAAACCCGTTGTCTACCGTGACACGATGCGAGCAGACCTGGGTGGACGGACGGAAATACTTCGATCTCGAAGATGATCGCATCCTGCGGAAGGAAATTGAAGAGCAGAGGGCGGTACTGGTTCAAAAGGTCCTGGCGGCCGGTAAGACGAGTCCGCAGGGGGGAGGAAACAGCGGCGCAACACGTCGTCCCGACGAACTTGGCATTCAATCCTGCATCGAGGAGGTGGTTTATGAATAGGAAGAGAGGGCGGAAGATGGAAAACGGAGGATGGAGAAGAGCCGGCTTAGCCATCGTGGGCATACTGGTTTTTGCCGGCGGGGCACTTGCATCGGACCCGATACCGGCGCCGAAGCAAAAAAAACCGATTGCTTTGATCGGTGGAACGATCTACACCGTAAGTGGGGAAGTCATTTCCGGCGGCACAGTCGTGTTTGACAAAGGAGTGATCACAGCCGTGGGCACCAACGTAGCCATTCCTGCCGATGCGGAGAGGGTTGACGTCAAGGGGAAGTCCGTGTATCCGGGTTTGGTCGATGCCTATTCGATCATGGGATTGACCGAGATAGGTTCTGTCCGCGGAACGCTGGACTACAATGAAACCGGGGATGTCAATCCGAATGCCCGCGCAGAGGTCGCAGTACATCCTGAAAGCGAGCTTATCCCTGTTGCGCGCTCGGGCGGCATTGCCATCACAGGGTCCTCGCCCATGGGCGGACTGATTGCCGGGACGTCCGCTGCGATTATGATGGACGGCTGGACTTGGGAGGACATGACGCTGAAAGCACCGGTCGGATTGGTTGTCAACTGGCCCGCCATGGTGTATACTCCGAGCCCCTTTTCTCGTCAGTCAAAGGAAGAATGGACGAAGAATCGCGATGCACGTTTGAAGACACTGATGGAGTCCTTCGAAAGCGCGCGTGCCTACATGGTGGCGAAAAAGGCGGAGCGGCAGCGTGGGGTTCCTTATCATGAAACTGATGTGCGATGGGAAGCCATGATCCCGGTCCTTGAAGGCAAAGTGCCGGTTTGGGTTCAAGCCAACGAGCTCACGCAGATCCAGGCGGCGATCACGTGGGCGGAACGCGAAAACGTGAAGCTGGTTCTTGTCGGCGGAAGGGATGCTTGGCGGATCACGAGTCAGCTCAAAGCAAAGAGTATTCCGGTTATTGTCGTTGATGTCCTGAATTCTCCATCGAGACGTTGGGAGGGCTACGATCTTGTCTATTCTCTTCCAAAGAAACTGAAGGACGCAGGGATTCTCTTCTGCATTTCCGGCGACACCGATCCCTCCAATGCGCGAAACCTGAATCATCATGCCGCGACGGCGGCGGCGTTCGGGTTGTCGAAGGAAGACGCCCTTCGGGCAATTACACTCGATGCTGCACGAGTGTTGGGGATCGATACTCTGGTCGGCTCAATTGAGCCCGGCAAGCAGGCAACGCTGATGGTTGTCAGCGGCGACATTCTCGAGCTCAATTCCACGGTTGACCAATTGTACATTCAGGGGAAGACAATCGACATGAGGGACATGCACAAGCAGTTGTATGAAAAATACACTGAAAAATATCGTCAGATTCATGAGGAGAGAGGAAAAGAGCGGAACTGACGGCATGTCCCAGTTGTTCCTCTGAGCAATGAAGAGAATGTTGATCATCCTGGTTGCGCTTGTCATTCGTACGCCGGCCTCGGGGCAAACGGTGGACGGACAAATCGTGGCGCGGCCTGAATTGCTGTACGAGATTGCGAAGCCGGGCGTATCGATCACGGTCGGTATTCGGTTCGTCCTTCAGCCGGGGTGGTACATCTACTGGAAGAATCCCGGTGACTCCGGGCTTCCGTTAGGTGTTGAATGGGAGCTTCCTGAGGGCTGGGAGGTCTCCCCTCTCAAATTCCCGGTTCCCCAGAAGTTCGTCCATGACGATTTGGTTTCTTACGGGTACAAAAACGAGGTAATTTTTCTCGCGACGATTACTCAAGGATCTACACCCTTAACCTCATTGAAAGCGAATCTCGACTGGCTCGTTTGCAAAGAAAGTTGCCTTCGTGGCTCGACCGAAGTTGAGGTCCCGCTGACCTCAACCTCCAAAGGTGCGGAGATGCTCGCTTCGGCGGCGGAGAAGCTTCCCCGGCCATCTTCTGAATCGGGTATTCAGCCCATACGCGCCCAGGCAAGGAAGTCCGGTTCCGGCTGGGAGGCAGAGATTGCGCTGGGCGGCTCCGATGCAGGAGAGGTGATCGACTTCTATCCCGACTTGTCGGAATCGCTGTCTGTCGATTTGAGGAGCATTCGGGTTAAGGACAACGTCCTGAGGATCAACTTCGAAGTGCCGGTGCCCGCTCCATCAGAAATTTCATTGTCGGGATTATTCATCACTCCTTCGACGGGATTCCAAACAGCGATTCCCCTTCAACTTTCACCACTGTAACCATTTTCAGGAGGGTAGGTTCATGCTGAAGAAACCACTGTTCATCGTCTTTGCCGCGTTGGCAATTGTTTCCGTGCTTGCGGCCTTTTCCATCGCCCCGGAAACGGTTGAGATCGGAAAACCGGCTCCCGGGTTCACGCTGAAGGGCATCGATGGCAAGGAGTACTCCCTTGCTGATTTCAAGGGCAAGGTTGTTGTTCTTGAATGGACCAATCCGAACTGCCCATTTGTCCAGCGGGTGTATAAGAGCGGTGTCATGACGTCGGTGCAGAAAAAGTATGCCGGCAAGGTTGTTTGGCTGGCGGTCAACTCGACGCATCCGGATCATCAGGACCATGAAACCGCAGAAGCTCTGGCGAAAACATACAAGGACTGGGATGCGGCGTTTACGACCATGCTGCTTGATCCCGACGGGTCCGTTGGGAAAACTTTTGATGCCAAAACGACACCGCACATGTACATCATCGACAAGGATGGCAGGCTTGTTTATGCCGGGGGAATTGACGACGATCCCCGGGGAAACAAGTCCGACAGGGTCAATTATGTCGACCAGGCTTTGACCGAACTCCTTGGGGGGAAAGCAATTACCACAGCCACGAGCCGTCCGTACGGCTGTTCTGTGAAGTACTCCTCTTAAGGTTCCGTTCCGTCTCGCAGGGGCGGCTTGCGGTTTCCGTTGGGAGTTTGTACCATGACGTGAGAACGATTCGAGGAGAACGACCATGAAGCCTTTTCTTGTCATTGGGCTTTGCGCAGTGCTGGTACAGGTCGCGATCTCTCAGCTTCCGGCGCCTTGTGTCGTACAAAGCACCGTGGGGTCGCCGTCGGAGGTATCGCACAAATCTCTTCGGCGCCTGACATACCCGTCGGCAACGCTTTCCCCGTTGCTTTCGTACTCAAGTTATTCACTTTCCGGCGCCCAACGCTCTGGCCCCCTGCTTTCGATTCAGTCAAGCCTGTTCAGGAACACGACGGAATCTCTCGATCTCCTTGCGGGGCTGATGTTCCGTTTTCGTGATACATCATCTCCGGTGAACCCGGGTGAGTATGCTCCGCTGGGATTGAGACCGGCGACTTCTCCTGGATCGTCGGAATCATTTCTACGCGGTTTTCGGCTGGGTTTGCTCTTCGGCGGGCTTGAGTACACCTGGTATCTTTCCGACGCTGATTTCCGGCCATACGTTGGTGCAGGCGCCATGATTCTGGGATGGCCATATCAGAAAGCCTTTGCCGGAACGATCGCCCCAACTGTGAAAGGCGGAGTTTTGGCGCGGTTTGCAGATAGTGTGTCGGGATTTGTTGAGCTCAAGCGCATCATAGGGACACCGCTGGTGCTTGGGGGTTCCTCACCTCCACTGCACCATCTTACAGGGTTCTCGTTTGGAATTGCGTTCGCGCCGCCGCGTTGGAACTGAATGCGGTTCCAGATATTCGCAGATAACCCGGACTTACCCTCCGGGTTTTGTTTTTGTTTGACGGCAATCGGTATCATGTGTTCAAGTTTCCGGAAGGTTTCCATGCCAGAATTCATACCGCTTCAGTTTACTCCGTTGTCCGAAGAAGAACAGCTTCGTCGCGCGAACGCGTTTTACAAGCAGTGTGCGATGCGAAGGACCGTCCGGCAATTCGCCCCACATCCCGTTTCGCGGGAACTCCTGATGACCCTCCTCCGTACAGCAGGGACCGCCCCATCAGGAGCAAACCGTCAGCCCTGGCAGTTTGTTGTGGTGACAGACCAGGAAACGAAACGCAAGATTCGCATTGCTGCCGAGAAGGAGGAAAAGGAGAGCTACGAGGAGCGCATGCCGGAGCAATGGTTGAAGGATCTGGAAGTTCTCGGGACGGACTGGCACAAGGAGTTCCTCGAGCAGGCTCCCGCGTTAATTGTTGTGTTTGCCGTGAACTACGATCTCGAGGACGGAAAGGTTCACAAGAATTACTACGTCAAGGAGTCTGTGGGCATTGCGGTGGGATTCTTCCTGGCGGCGGTTCACCATGCCGGCCTGGTTTCGCTGACGCACACCCCGAGTCCAATGAATTTTCTCCAGAAAATTCTGCACCGGCCTGAAAACGAACGGCCCTACATGCTTATTCCCGTGGGATATCCCGCGGCGGATGCCGTGGTGCCGGCGATCGGAAGAAAACGGACGGATGAATACATTCTGTGGCACCGCGAGCCGTGAAGTTGGGAATCCTTTCGGACATTCATTCGAATCTTGAGGCTCTCACGAAGGGCCTCGACCTTCTGCGCGAAGCCGAAGTCACCGAGATCGTTTGTCTTGGCGACATTGTAGGATACGGCGCGAATCCAAATGAATGCCTCGATCTGGTTCGGCAACACTGTTCGGTGGTCCTCATGGGAAATCATGACCAGGCTGCGGTGAATCTTGAAGCCGCTGAATATTTCACAGCGCCTGCGCGTGCTGCGGCTTATTGGACAGCAAGGGAGTTGACACAGGATCATCGGGAGTACCTTCGGAACCTTGCACTTACCGGCACGCGCCGGGGGGCATTTCTCGTTCACGCCTCGCCTTTGGAGCCGGGCGAGTGGCACTACATTTTTTCGGAATCCGATGCCCGCCTCGCTTTTCGCCAGTTCGGAGAACAGATCTGTTTTGTCGGACATTCGCATGTCCCCGGAATCTTCGCGGAGAAGACGGGAATGGATGAAGTAAACAGGGGCGACAGATTTCTTGTAAACGTGGGAAGTGTTGGTCAGCCCCGGGATGGAGATCCGAGACTGAGTGTCGGCGTTTTCAATCCTGACCGGTGGGAGTACCGGAATATCCGGGCTGAGTACGACACTGCTCGTGCACGAAGAAAAATCCTCGATGCAGGATTGCCTGCGATTCTGGGTGACCGATTGTTGCGGGGGAGATAGCGGAGAGGGTAACCTCAGCGGCTTGAGGTGAGGAGAGCCAGGAGACGATCCTTGTTCATTGTTGACACAGCGGCGCAAAGCGTCTCATCATTGGTCCACACCACAACATTGCAGTGTTCATGCTGAGGGTCGGTGTACCACCCGGTCTCTGTCAAGGATTGAAGCGCGGCGGGAGGAAGTGAGAGCGTTGATCCGGGTTGAACTCTCTTCTTGTTGATCTCCAGAACGTACACGATATCATCCCCCCTCTTATAAACAATGTGGGCCTCCTTGCTTCCCTCGTAGGAACTCACCACGGCCCCATACCAATCGCAACTGTCGTCCTTGGGAACACTGACGGCAAAGTCCAATCCTTGTTCCTGAAAGTACCCGACTACAATGTCGGGATAACACGCCACCATGGAGGGTTTGAGCTCTCCCGATCGCACCAGGGAGAAATTCTGCACGGAGCGGTTGATGACGTCGTTTGCGGCGTCGTGGGCGAAGTCGTCATGGGTGATGGTGCGGGGGAAATTTAGGATGATCAGGACAATGACGGCGGCGAGGCCCATGACAACGGCTGGTGCGAATCCGCGGGACGAAAAGAACCGAGTCATTGATGATCGCTGGTCTTCGCGCGCAAGGGCGGCAAGAACGGAAGACTGCACATGGGGAGGAGTGGAAGAGCGCGAGAGATGCGAGCGAATGATTTTCTTGGCAAGGAGTTGAAGCTCGTATTCGTTCCTGCAAATTCCACAGAGGTCAAAATGTCCGAGCATCGCTGCACGAACATCGTCAGGAATGTCGCGATCAACCAGATCAAGAAGATACTGCTGTACTTCGAAGCAATTCAACGCTGCGTGTTCTCCTGCTTGTGCGTCTCAGTCATTTGGAGCGATTCCCTGTTTCCTCGCGTAGTTCAGGAGCTTTGCCTGCAGGAGTTTCCTTCCGCGATGGAGCCGTGACCGCACGGTCCCGATCGGCCGGTCGATGAACTCTGCGATCTCCTCGTAGGTCAGCCCTTCGATATCGCACAAGATGACCACCGTTCTGAAGTCTTCGGGGAGACTCTCAAGCGCATTTGCGACTTCGTCCCCCAGGAGGTTCCTGTAAAGTTTTTCCTGGAGGTCGTTGGTGTCCTTGTATTCAGCCCGAACAGAATTGTAGAAGTTTTCAACGTCTCCATAATCAACCTTGTCCGGCTCTTTAGACTCCTTCCGGTACCGGTTGATGTAGGAGTTCTTCATGATCCGGAAAAGCCAGGCCCGGATGTTGGTTCCCTTTTCGTACTTGTCCCAGAAGCGGTAGGCCTTCAGATAGGTTTCCTGAAGGAGGTCTCGCGCGTCTTCCACATTCCCTGTGGTCCGGAGCGCGTAGTTGTACAGGATATCCATGTGAGGCAGAGCCTCTTTTTGGAAATCCTCCTGTTTCCGGCGTGTGGAGCGGGAAAGAACAGCCGCCAGAACAACTGGGATCATGAGTCGCCTTTTCCCTTCTCAACTGCTGAGTGGTTCTCGGACTCGTCATCGCCATTCACGGTATCCCCTTCGAGGAACCGGGTGATTCTGGCGCAAGGCGACCTGCACATTGAACAGGAATCGGTTCCAACGAGTTCCGGGGGAGATTCCTGTGCAGGTGATAGCTCCCTGAAAAAGGGGCGAATCCGCAGAATTCGCAAAGTACGAAATAAGGGGTTGGCCTGCAACCGGTGCGGTCATCGCCCATAACCTCTGTGATACAGGTGAGGGCTATCGGCTCCGTATGTGCTCGAGGAGGTGGAGAAGGTCCTTTTCCGGAAGGCTCTTCTTCAATTCGATCACCGTGGAGTCGAACATCATTCCCGTTCCATCAAACTCCCGGTAAGCCCCGAACGTACTAAGATCTCCCACATCGACGATTGTTGCCATGGGGACAATGAGGCCGGTGGAATCGACCTCTTGATCGACATTGATGCCGATGTCGACCGTGAGGGGGGGCACGGAGAAACCGGCCTTGAACGACGCGCCCCGGATCACGATGTCGAAGAGATTCCTCCCGTTCTTGGGGAGTGTTTCGTACACGGCGGGGTCTGCCTGATGGTAATCGCCTTCGGCGATGGAGAGGAACGCGGCAAGCAGGGCAACGACATTGGTCGTCCTCAAGTGCATCTTTTCCGGATCGTCTCTCCATCCTCCCGACTCGATCAGAATCGTGCTTGTACCCCATTTCTGGATGTTATCTCCAAAAGCCCGGGGTTCGAAGGTGTCGTCGTAGCGGGTGATGTGTCCGGGCACCAGCGGGGTGATGGCTTGAACGATTCGTGCGGCGACGAGCTTGGCACGTGTTCGTTCCGGCGTGTCGGAATTGGCGTCATCGACGGCGGGGGCAAGGAGCGCGATGGCTGCGACTTCCTTCGATTGCCCGACGGTTGAACGCGGATCCTGGTCGTGCAGATTGAATCCAAATGAAGGACGATGAGTTTCCTGAAGGGTCTTGAGAATGCGTGCCTCCGGCGTGGCAAGCCGTAGGGCGTCGCGGTTCATGTCAATCTGCTGAGCCGTTCTTCTCTGGAAACGCTCCGCACCGTCCGGATTCAGCATTGGGACCATGAGAAGCGTGAGATGGGTGCGAATGGACGTGACAAGGGGATGATCGTGCGCGTTGGCGAACAGGTTAAGCAAATCGACCAGAGCCATGGTCGCGGTCGATTCGTCCCCGTGCATTTGCGACCAGAGGAGAATCTTGGTCGTGCCGGTTCCATAGGTATAGAGGTAAACGGTGCGTCCTTCTGCCGATGTTCCTGCGGGTGAGGACGTGAACCGGCCGGTGGCGAGAAGGGGATCGATCCATTGCAACAAGCGGCTTTGCGGAAAGCGCCGTGAAGTAATGTCGGTCAGGCGGTATGAATATGCGAGACCGAGAAGTTCGTTCGATGAAATCATTTGTGCTCTGACCGGATGAACAATGAGAAGGACTGCGAGAGGAAACCGGAGTTTCATTGAAGAGAGTGCCGTCCTGAAACGTGATTCAGATAAACGCAAGAAATCATCGGAAAATCAACAATAGCAGTGTGTACCCCGCCTGGGGTCGAGGAAGTGCATGGGACATCAGGCTATGAAAGCATCGATGATCATGCTCCCCATGGTTGACATTCCCCGCCCCTTTCTTTATATTGGCGGCACCCTGCTCCCGGGAATCAGGCACTTGGGAGCAGGGCCACGACACTATTTTCGTAAGGAGAACGTTCAATGTCGGACATCTCGCTGGACGCGCTCGGGATGGTGGAAACCAAGGGGTTGGTTGGAGCCATTGAAGCAGCCGATGCAATGGTCAAAGCCGCACGTGTTACGTTGATCGGCAAAGAGCAGATCGGCGGAGGCTACGTGACCGTGATGGTGCGCGGTGACGTCGGTGCTGTGAAGGCTGCGACCGACGCGGGGGCGGCGGCCGCCCAGCGGGTAGGAGAATTGGTATCCGTGCATGTGATCCCGCGGCCGCACAGCGACGTTGAAATGATTCTTCCGAAACGGCCTTCGAAGTAGTCTTCCCCGTAGCGGCCCTGCCGGAATCCCGTTCCGGCAGAGGCCCTTTCCTCCATGATCGATTACGCACTCGGACTCGTTGAAACTCGCGGTCTTGTCGGTGCCGTAGAGGCGGCCGATGCTATGGTAAAAACCGCCCGCGTGATCCTGGTGGGAAAGGAACGAACAGACCCCGCTCTGATTACGGTGAAAATCATTGGCGAAACCGCTGCTGTCATTTCGGCGGTCGAAGCGGGAGCATCCGCTGCTCAGCGGGTGGGAGAACTCGTTTCGAAGCATGTCATTCCCCGACCGGCGGAGGGAATGGAGGATTTGATTTATGCAAAAGCCTCGCTCAGCGAAGCGCAGGTGCTGGAGCTTCTGGGAAGGTCGTCAGAAGAAGAGAGCGAAGAGGAAACCGATGCGGTGCCGGAAGAGCCGTATTCAAAGCCGGACAATCTGAGTCCGGAAGAGGAGCGGTACTTTGAGAAGCTGAACGAAATGACCGTGCATGAACTTCGATCGCATGCCAGGACGGTCGAGGGGCTCTCGATTTATGGGCGCGAAATCTCGCGTGCCAACAAGAAACAGCTCATCGAAGAATTGATGAAGACGAAGTTCGGGAAGTAGAGAGAAAGTGGCGAAACATTGAAGAATCCCCCGCCTTGGGGGATTTTTCATGTATGGTCAGAAGGGTCGCGTAAATCTGAAGAAGAAGCGCGCCGGAGCCTTTCGGTCTGTCTGCCAGGCAAATCCCACCCTCCACGAGCCGGACCTGTTCGAGATTCCCAACCCGAGATCATTTTGGAAGTCGGAGAGGCGGATATTGTCGAAACCTTCGGTCCATCCGTAGTCCCGCGGGACAGTGCGAATGAACCCGGCGTCAACCATGAAGATGAGATTGACGCGGCTGAAGAGCCAGCTGGGCCAGAAGTCCAGATCATTGAGAACGTCGGCGTTGAGAATGTATTCGGCATTCAGAAGGATCAGACGGTTGCCGGTTCCCGATTTATACGGTCGAGCGTGAAGCGTACCCAATCCGCCGATCTCATAGATTCTCTGCACCGGGAGTAATCCGCCCGACGTGCCCAGGCGGAATCTGATGTTCAGGTTATCATAGCGGCTGAGCGGTTGATAACGTCGGATGTCGGTCAGGAGCGTGCTGAAGGAAAACCTGCCCCCGAGCCCTTTGTCGGCAATCTCGCTCACAGCGTAGATGCTCCAGCCGTATTGTCCTCGACTGGTACGCTCCACCGTGCTGAAGCCCGGACGGATGATCACAGAGCGCATGTGTCCTTCATCAACGGGGGAATTAGGGCGAAACACTTTTTTCCCACCGAAGACGGACCACTCCGTCTTTTTGTCCAGGGACTCGTAGCGGTCGGCAGTGAATTCGATCCTGAACTGCATCTGAATGTCATCTTCTTTCGTATAGTATCCTGCATGGACGCTCGCGCCCTCGCGCCCGAAGTAATCATGGAAATCCTCATGGATCAAAACAGCCGCAGCGGTGTTTTCATTCGTACCGATGATCCATGATTCCTTGGAATCGGTCAGGCTGTGTCCTTCAATGCCGAATTCCAGAATGCGCCCTGTGTTCTCGTCTTCGGATGAAATGCTGAATTGCCTATCGACACCGAGCATGCCCCGCCAGCGATGCGATTTGAATCCCCAGCCGATGAAGCCATAGGGGCTGATCGTCCTCGCTCCGTCCCAGTAGTATCTCTTCTCGGAGCCCAGGCCGATGAAATGGCCTTCAACGCGATTGAAGTGGTAGATGAAATTGTCGAGATTAGTGAGTGGATTGGTCCAGGGGGCTTCGAACCGGTATCCGGAACGCGTGAATCTGCCGCGGTCGTACCGGTAGGAGGCCGTCGATGCCGAGGCTTGGTCGACGTATCCCTCGACGACACCATCCTCCTCTCGGACCACGTCGCCATTGATCACACGCGCGTTGCCCGTAATGCGCGCTCCGTTCTTCACGTAGAGAGTACCCCCGACCACAAGAACATCGCCTTCCACGCGGCCGAAGACCGTAAGATCGCCCCCTTTGACAACCACATTGCCGGTAATCGTTTCGTCTTCTTCAATCGTGGCATCGCCGTCAAATGACATCGTGGAGGGAGTTCGCCACTGATCGATGTCGTCATCATCACGGGATGGACGGGCGGGGGGAATCGTGTCGTTCCCGGATTCTGAAAACTCTTCATGAATGTTTTGGAGGAAGCGATCGATCATGGATTCGAGCCGCCTGCCGAAGCTGTCGTGGTGGTCCTCTGCGCGCACATCGGCATGACGCGTCTGAGCGAACAAAGAGGCGGGAAGCAGGAGCGGGACAAGGAGAACAAGCGAAGGCAAGGGTCGCATAAGAACAGGAGCAATCTGAAATTTCCTGAAATTACGCTTCTTTTGTGTAAAAAGTTTCACCTTGTGTCTTTCTCTTTCCGTTTATTCAAACGGCCAAATTTTGTATATTGCAGGCCGATTCTTGCCATGCGGCTTGCCATCAACATTGACCACGTAGCGACTTTGAGAAACGCCCGGGGCGGGGAGGAGCCCGATCCGGTCACGGCCGCTCAGGTTGCGGAACTGGCCGGGGCCGAGGGGATCGTGTGTCATCTTCGGGAGGACAGACGGCACATCAAGGACAGAGATGTGAAGCTTCTTCGGGAGGTAGTCAAGACGAGGCTTGATCTTGAAATGGGGGCGACGGAGGAGATCATCAAGATCGCGATTGACGTAGTACCAGATTTTGTCACACTCGTCCCTGAACGACGGCAGGAACTGACGACAGAAGGGGGATTGGACGTCGCGGGGCAGAAGAGGTTTCTGGAGGGTGTCATCAGGGAGTTTCACAACCACAAGATTCCCGTCAGTTTGTTCGTGGATCCATCGCCTGCACACATTGAGGCGGCGAAAGAAGCAGGAGCGGACATGGTGGAGCTTCATACCGGCGAGTACGCAAATGCGCGTCGGGAACGCGACATTCAGGAATGTCTCGTGGCCATCAAGCAGGCGGCGGCGCTGGGCAAATCGTTGGGACTGGGCGTCCACGCCGGCCACGGTCTCAATTACGTCAATACGCGACCGGTGGCATCGATTGCGGAAATTGATGAGCTCAGCATCGGACATGCCGTGATCACACGGGCGGTGTTTGCGGGACTTGATCGGGCGGTGCGTGAAATGCTTTCTTTGATCAAGGACTCCTGACGACAATCCGTGGTGCAATCGAGATTGGCTCCGTTGCGTGTTTGGCAGCTTCTTCGCAGCCGTGTTCCCGGTGAAGACACTCGTGCGCGACTACTCACTCTGATCAACGCACTGTTCTTTATACTTGCTCTTCTCGCGGTTCTCGCCCTGATTGCAGAGTACGGATTCTATCTGACGGCAGACGTTGCCCTGGCGACCCGGACTGCCACGCGTGTCGTGCTGTACGGATACGTTGTGCTCGGAATCGCGAAGATCCTCCTCACCGGCGAACGGGCCGCTTTTCTCCGAACACGATGGCCCGACCAGCTTCTCCTCTTCTTAATCTTGCTGTATCTGATTCTTCCGGGTACGATCGAGCGGCTCCTCCTTTCGCTCAATCCCCTCCTCACGCCGGAAAGCCTCACAAGCGTCTATGTTGTGCTTGCGCAAATGTTCTCCCTCCTTGCGTTCATTCCGACGGCTCTTCGGCTCAGCAGGCGTATCATGGCGGGCAACATCCAGCCCTCGGTGCTCATTCTTGGCAGCTTTCTCGTTCTCATTCTTCTGGGATCCGTCTTGCTTTTGCTTCCCCGTGCCACCGTCTCGGGTTCGATGCCGTTGGTTGACGCTCTGTTCACTGCCACGAGCGCCGTGTGCGTGACCGGCCTGATTGTGGTGGACACTGCAACGTACTTCACGCCACTGGGCCACACCATTCTTCTGATTCTCATGCAAGCGGGCGGATTGGGTATCATGACGTTGACGACGTTCTTTGCCTACATTCTTGGCAGTGGAGCGAACCTGAAAGAATATGCAACCATGCAGACACTGCTTGGCGAGGAAGGCGTTGGAAGAATACGCCGAACCATCGTGACCATCACGCTGACGACGATTGTTCTGGAGGCCTTTGGCGCGCTCGCGCTTTTTGAAGCAAGCGGCGATATCCCGGCAGCGGAGGGGCGGCGGGTGTTCTTTGCTGTCTTCCATGCTGTTTCCGGTTTCTGCAACGCAGGGTTTACGCTGACGACACACAACCTGGCGGAAAGCGGCCTGGTAAACAACGCCGGCTTTCAGGCTGTCATCATGATGCTGGTGATTCTCGGCGGGTTGGGGTTTCCTGTCCTGTCCGATTTGGGGACCTCCTTCACGCAGAAAGCTGGATCCGTGCAGGCAAGGCTTTCGCTTCACAGCAAGATTGTCCTTGTAACCACGGGAGTTCTGCTTCTGCTCGGGACGGCGGGAATTTTTTTGTTGGAGGCCGACGGTGGAGGGATTTCAATTGTTGAGGCCCTCTTTCACTCGGTTTCGGCACGCACGGCTGGATTCAACACCGTCGATATCGGCTCTCTTGCGCCCGCAACGCTGTTCCTCCTTGTGTTTCTGATGTGGGTTGGAGCTTCTCCCGGTTCTACGGGCGGAGGAGTCAAGACAACCACCGTGGCACTTGCGTTTCTGAACATCCGGGCTGTCGCTTCGGGACGGAGCACCGTAGAGGTCTTTGGCAGGCAGGTGGCCTCGTCGGCCATTGTCCGGGCATTCAGTACTGCCCTCCTTTCGTTCGGATTCATTGCCATGGCGGTCTTTATTCTGCTGTTGACCGAGCGCCAGAACTTTCTCGACCTCCTGTTTGAAGTGGTTTCAGCAATGAGCACCGTGGGGCTTTCCATGGGAGTGACCCCCACATTGTCGATGGTCGGGAAAATCGTTATAATTCTGTCCATGTTTTTCGGCAGGGTCGGATTGCTGGCGGTTGTCGTGGCGTTCACCCGGCGGCGCGAAGAAGGCTCCTATGAATATGTTCCTGAAAACGTTCTGGTGACCTGAGCTCATGGCGAAGAAAATCGCGGTGATTGGACTGGGCCATTTTGGATTTCAATTGGCGGTCGAGTTGACGGAAAAGGGCGCTGAGGTGCTGGCGGTGGATGACGACATGGGGCGTCTTGAGGACATTCAGGACAAAGTGACCCACGCAGTGCGTCTGGATGCACGGGAGGAAAAGGCCTTGCGAAACCAGGGGATCGACGAGTTTGATGCCGTTGTGGTAGCAATCGGCGATGACTTTGAGGCGACTCTGATGACGGTTGCGGCACTGCAGAATCTGAAGGCGAAGAGGATCATTGTGCGGGCGACGACAGAGATCCACGAACGCATTTTGAAGCATCTCGGCGTCAAGGAGGTCATTCTTCCCGCGGTGGAGGCGGCCATGCGGTTGGCAAACAGTCTCTTGTTCGAAAAGGTGGTCGACTCATTCTCGCTGTCTTCCGATTTCACGATCATGGAGGTCAACGCGCCGCCGCTTTTTCATGGGAAGAGTGTTGCGGAAGCGGAATTTGCCTCGCGCTACCGGGTAACTCTGGTGACTATCAAGCGCCGCGAGGAATACACGGGTTTCCTGGGGATCGGGAAACATGAAAGAGACCGGATTCTGGGAATCCCTGAGCCGGATTTGACCATTGAACGCGGGGATATTCTGGTGGTTTTCGGCAGTAAGAAAGACATTGAACTCATGTTAAGTGCCTGAGGACCGTCATGGAAATTGCACCCGTTATCGTGTTTGTCGGCCTCCTGATCTTCATGGCCCACTTCTTTGTGGCCTTGTTTGAAAAAACGAGGGTCCCCGATGTTCTCTACCTGATTCTCATCGGCTTGGTGCTTGGGCCGATTCTGAGCCTTGTCCGGCCGGAGGATTTCGGAAAGGTCGGCCACGTATTTACCACGATTGCTCTGGTCATTATTCTGTTTGAGGGGGGGCTCGATCTTGCCATTGCAGATTTGATGAAATCCTGGCGTGAGACGGTTTTCATAACCTTCCTGAGCTATTTTCTCTCTTCGATCCTGCTGACCGTCGTTCTCTACTACATGACGGTACTCGACCTTCACGCATCCATGTTTGTTGCAGCAGTTCTGGCGGGGCCGGCGCCATCTGTTATTATTCCGCTGGTACGCCACCTCAGACTCAAGGATTCCAGCAAAACCACGTTGACGCTTGAATCGTCTCTGGGAGAGGCGTTGTGCATCGTTATTGCCCTGGCCATCCTCGAGGCCTACAAAGTTGAGGAAGTACGGATCGGACGCGTGCTTGGGTCTCTCGTGGCCTCGTTCCTGTTTGCGGTCGTCATTGGGGCGATTGGCGGATACGTCTGGTCGGTTTTGTTGAACAAGATGCGCCAGCTCCGTAATGCCATCATCACGACTCCGTCTTTTGCTTTTATCCTGTATGGCGTGGCAGATTTTTTGGGTTTCAGCGGACCCATTGCCGTTTTGACGTTCGGCATCGTCCTGGGGAACATCAAGACCTTCAGCATGGAGTGGCTGGAAAGGCGCCTTCACCTTACGCCGTTGGTTCACAATGAAACGGAGAAGCTGTTCTTCGGTGAATTGGTGTTCGTGGTGAAGACGTTTTTCTTCGTCTTCATCGGTCTTTCGGTGCAGTTGACCGACTATCGTTCGATAGCGATTGGTGTCACGCTAACGGGGATTCTTCTCTTTTCCCGCTTTGCGGCTGTCCGAGTGGGGGCAAGCCGTTCCACGCCAGGCAATGATGCGATGCTGATGTCGGTTCTCGTTCCAAAGGGAACCGCCGCCGCGGTGCTTGCGGGTCTCCCCCTGCAAATGGGCATCGGGGGAGGAGATCTGATGCAGAACGTGACGTATGGAGTGGTGACGTTGAGTATTCTCTTCAGCGCTGCTCTTGTGTTCTTGCTTGAGCGCGCACAGCTCGATGAATCGAAAAGCTGGCTATTCTCGGGGTTTGGTATCTCGACGCAAGAAATCGGACATCACGAGAAGGATGCATGAAGAGGGTGTATTTGCCTTGCATCTCTGCGTAGAAATTCTTACAGTATAAAACAGGAAAACATGTCGGAACAGGGGTTTGTGCCTGCAGGGCGGGCGCAATGGCTCAGCCGCCGGTGAACAACCCTGAAAAGCCTGTCCCTGATCGCGGGCATCACTGTTCTTTCACTTCGGAGTGAAAGTACGGTGCCACTGCGGCTGATCCTTCCCCTCCCCTTACTCCCAGAGCCTCAACGGTTCCCAAGGTATTGAAAGAACATCTATGGACTTTCTTGACCATCGCTATTTCGGCAATTCGGTTCAGCAGTGGCTCATCGCGTTTGGTGTTGTCATTGTCTCTCTGTTAGTGCTGAAATTGATGCGTGTTTTTCTGATCCGACGACTT
The DNA here is from genome assembly GCA_022180565.1 of Bacteroidia bacterium. GTDB lineage: Bacteria > Bacteroidota > Ignavibacteria > UBA10030 > UBA10030 > JACQPU01. Next base: position 6,606 of record BQML01000007.1, on the reverse strand, counting down.
GTCGCGATGGCAGAAAAGACCGAGACACAGGTTGACGATTTCCTGGTGGATGTTGTTGCCAAGACCCGCCGCTTTTTTGTGGTGATTCTTGCCCTGTATATGGGGGTCCAGTTCATTACCATACCGGCTTCAGTGGCGGGCGTTCTGGATATCGTTGTGGTCATCACGGTTTTGCTGCAGGTGGGTTTCTGGGGCAATGCGATGATCACGTTTTTGGTCGGGAGAGTGGTAAAGGCACGTATGGCGACGGACGGAGCCTCGGCAACAACGGTGACTGCGTTGGGATTTCTGGGACGATTTGTCCTCTGGTCGGTCGTTCTTCTTTTTGCCTTGGATAATGTGGGGGTGAATATCACGGGGTTGGCTGCCGGTCTGGGAATCGGCGGCATTGCGATCGCTCTGGCAGTACAGAGTATTCTTGGCGACCTGTTCGCGTCCCTCTCCATTGTGCTTGACAAACCGTTTGTCATCGGGGACTTCATCATCGTCGACCAGTACGTGGGCACCGTTGAGCATATAGGGCTGAAGACCACGCGGGTCCGAAGTCTCTCCGGTGAACAGGTAATCTTTTCGAATGCCGATCTCCTCAAGAGCAGGATCCGCAATTACAAGCGGATGTTCGAACGCCGCGTGGTGTTCGGGGTGGGTGTTACGTACCAGACTCCGAGGGAGAAGGTCGAGCTCGTTTCCCGGATTCTGAAGGAAAGTATTGAAAAACAAAGTGTTGCTCGTTTTGATCGCGCTCACTTCAAGGAGTTTGGAGATTCAGCGCTTACGTATGAAGCCGTGTACTATGTGAAATCGCCGGAATACAACATCTACATGGATACGCAACAGGCGATCAATCTGGAGATCATGCGTCGGTTCGAGGAAGAAAAGATTGAATTCGCGTATCCGACGAGAACGCTGTATGTTCATCAAGGGTGAGAAGGCCGAAAGAAGGGAACGAAGACATGGTAGAGTTCCGGTTCTACTCAAAACTTGATCTCACGATCCTCGTTGGACGGAGGGCGAAGAATAGCAGGCAGCTGTTGGAGGGTCTGCGGTATGTTCCGGAATCGTCGATCTACTTCCATACGCACAAGTTCCTCCTGCAGTATCATTACATTACGCCGGTCCCGCCGAACGATTTTGCCCAATGGGCAATCACCTCACTCAACGACGATGTTCTCGGCGAGCGGCTTTCGAGCGTTGACGTCGTCCAGTACGACAGCCTGGCAGCGTTGAAGGAGAGCATCATCAGGGTTGTTGAGGAGCATGTGAGCGAAAACGGCTCGCGGCGCGAATGTCCGCCAGGAGAAGAATTTCATTTCATGGCCTCACAGGCGTTTATTATTCCGACCCCGATCGTGGTGCGCACTCTGGAAGAGTTTGCCGCTCACCTGGAGCATGTGAGCCTGAATTCTCTGTATCACCATATGTTTGATGCGCGACTGCGGCTGGGGCGGGGCGAGAACGATTTCTCCGCATGGTTTCGCGGGATCGGAAAGGAGGATTTGGCTGAGGAAGTGCGAAAGCTCGACCCGTATCTTCACACGTTGGAGGGATTGCGGAAACGGCTGGAGGTTTTGGTGAGGCGCCATGCTTAGGATTGAAGACTACGCGCCCATCGTCGGGCAAGCCACGATTTACGAATTGTTTCGACTCGCGCGTCAGCTCGAGGGAAAGGCCATTCAAAACATCAATTCCACGGCGGTCGGCGGGGGTGTGGCCGAAATTCTTTCGCGGATGATGCCTCTGTTGAAACAGTTGGGCTTGAATGCGCGATGGGATGTCATCAAGGGGAATGAAAAGTTCTACGCCGTGACCAAGAAATTTCACAACGGGTTGCACGGCGTGCCGGTGGAGGTCTCCCGGGAGGAGTATGACTGGTTCCTTGAAATCAACCGCCAGAATGCGGAAGAGTTCGATTTCGCGGACATTGTGTTCGTGCACGATCCCCAGCCGATTGCGCTGATCGAGAAGCGGGCTTCAATCGGTCGGAATTGGGTTTGGCGCTGTCACATCGATTCGTCACAGCCGAACAAGGCCATCTGGAGATTCTTGGAGCGCTATATCACGATGTACGATGCCGCGGTTTTTTCGGCGCCGGCCTTCGAGGCGCGCCTGCCGATCCGCCAGGTTCTCATTTCTCCGTCGATTGATCCGCTGAGCGACAAGAACAAGGACCTTCCGGAGGATGTAGTGAACGCGACGTTTGAACGATACGGCATCGACCGATCGCGGCCCGTGGTGACGCAAATTTCGCGGTTCGATTTTCTCAAGGATCCCCTTGGTGTGATCAAGGCCTACAAAATGGCCAAACGATCGATGGACATGCAGCTTGTGCTGGCGGGTGGCGGTGCCACGGATGATCCTGAAGGGCCGATGATCATGGAACAGGTGAAGGCGGAAGCGGACAAAGACAAAGATATTTTCGTCCTCTTCCTCCCTCCGTCGAGCGACCTGGAGATCAATGCGTTGCAGAGAGGATCCACCATTGTTTTGCAGAAATCCCTCCGGGAAGGCTTTGGTTTGACGGTCTCCGAGGCTCTCTGGAAGGGCAAGCCGGTCATTGCGGGGGCGGTGGGCGGAATCCCGCTTCAGATCCGCCACCAGTATTCGGGGATCCTGACGCACTCGATTGAGGGTACAGCGCAGTGGATCAAGCGTTTGCTGAGCGAGCCGGAGTTTGCAGCGAAACTCGGTTCCAACGGTCGGGAGCACATCCGGAACAACTTTCTGATCACGCGCCACATCAAGGATTACCTCCTCCTGTTCCTTTCGCTTTTTTACGCCGACGATATCGTGCATTTCTCATGAGGAAACGCCGGCTTGTCATTCTTTCCAACCGGCTGCCGTTCACGGTGCGTGAGCGGGCCGGGGACCTGCGCTTTACGGCGAGCGTGGGCGGGTTGGCTACAGGATTGAGCGCCTTTCTGCGGTCCCTTGAGACTGCGGATTCCATGGTGAGCGATTACCTGTGGGTTGGATGGCCCGGCAGTACCGTGAGCGACGGCATGAAGGCGCGTGTCCGCCGCGAAGCCGCGGAACGATTCAAGTCCTCCCCCATTTTCCTCAGCTCGGAGGAGATGGATCTGTTCTATCACGGCTTTTGCAACGAGACCCTCTGGCCTCTGTTTCACTATTTCCCCAGCATCACGACCTACCGCGAAAGTCACTGGAAGCAGTATCAGGAAGTGAACAAGGTCTTTGCCGAGAGGGTGGCGGAGATTCTCAAACCCGATGACATCGTTTGGGTGCACGATTATCAGCTCATGTTGGTACCCCGCCTCCTTCGACACTATGCACCACAGAACCCTATCGGGTTTTTTCTTCACATCCCTTTTCCATCGTTTGAGATCTTCCGCCTGATTCCTCAGGAATGGCGGCGTGAAATTCTGACGGGTTTGATGGGAGCGGACCTCGTCGGATTCCACACGTATGAATACACACAGAACTTCCTCCGTTGTGTTCTGAGGATTCTCGGAACGGGACATACGATGGGCAGTATCATTCTGCATGATCGCCTCGTCAAGGCGGAAACGTTTCCCATGGGGATTGACGTTGCACATTTCAGCGAGGCGGCGAAGTCCCCCGAAGTCCAGAGGGAACGCGAAGCCATCAGAAAATCCCTCAAGGCGGACAAGGTCATCCTTTCGGTGGATCGGTTGGACTACACGAAGGGAATCCTGAACAGGCTGGAAGCCTATGAATTCCTGCTGGAGAACTTCAAGGAGCTTCGGCGGAAGGTCGTGCTGGTAATGATCGTGGTTCCGTCGCGGGTGGCGGTAAAGCAGTATGAGCGGATGAAGAAACAAATTGAGGAGACGGTCGGACGGATCAACGGAAAATTCGGCAGTGTGCGGTGGACGCCCATCATCTATCAATACAAAGCGCTTCCGTTCCATCCGTTGGTGGCCTTCTATACCGTGAGCGACGTTGCCCTGGTCACTCCGTTGCGCGACGGCATGAATCTTGTTGCCAAGGAGTATATCGCGAGCCGAAACGATGAAACAGGTGTGCTGATCTTGAGCGAAATGGCCGGTGCGGCGAAGGAACTCGGCGAGGCTGTGATCATCAATCCGAACTACCGTGAGGAAGTTGCGGGAGCGATGCGGACGGCCCTGGAAATGCCGCCGGAAGAACAGAAACGAAGAAACCGGATTATGCGGGACCGCATCCGGCGATACGATGTGGTACGCTGGGCACAGGACTTTGTGTCCCAGGTACTCTCTGTACGGGACGTTCAGAAAAGTTTCTATTCGAAGTTGTTGACGGAGCAGATGAAGGAGGAGATGGCGGAGCGGTACCGCCGCAGCCGGAGCCGGGGGATCTACCTGGACTATGATGGAACGCTCTCACCGTTCACACTCCATCCCGAAGACGCCGCGCCTTCGGAAAACGTGCTTGGAGTGCTCAAGAATCTGGCAAAGGATCCAAAGAACAACGTAACGATTATCAGTGGCCGGAAGCGCGAGGTGCTGGGACAGTGGTTCCGGTCCATGCCGATCCGGCTTGTTGCGGAGCACGGGGTCTGGGTCCGGGAGCCGCAAGACGATTGGAAGATGACAAAGCCGATCAACAATTCCTGGAAGGGTGCAATTATGCCCATCTTTGAGTTGTACGCCGATCGCCTGCCGGGTTCGTTTGTGGAAGAGAAGGAATTCTCCGTCGTGTGGCATTATCGGGCCGCGGATCCCGAGCACAGTGAATCCCTCGCGGCGGAACTGATGGACACGTTGATGGGATTCACAGCAAATATCGATGCCCAGGTCATGCGCGGCAACAAAATTATTGAGGTGCGGCCCCTAGGGATCACGAAAGGCACAATTGGTGAAGAGTTAATTCAACGCGCAAACGATGAATTTGTATTGTTCATCGGAGACGATTGGACCGACGAAGATCTGTTCAAGGTGCTTCCCTCAACAGCCTATTCCGTGAAAGTAGGGATGGCACGCACGCATGCGCGGTATATGGTACAGGGGGTGCAGGATGTCCTTGCACTGCTCGCATTTCTTTCCACAGAGAGAGGCGGGAAGAATGCGCGCCGGGTACGGGCGGGCAGGTTGCCGGGGAAAGGATCGGTTATGCGGAAGAAGATGGAATAAGACATCGGATCGAACTGAACGGAGGGTATATGGACAAGAAGACCTTGCTTGAAAAGCTCGAGGCACAATTGAAGGTTTTTGACGAGGAAATTCAGAAGCTTTCTGCAAAGGTGGAGAAAGTGCGCGTGGATCTGAAAGCGGATCTTCAGGATCAGATCAGAAATCTGACGCGGCAACGCGATTCAGCACGGAAGACGCTTGAGGAGCTTCGTGAAAAGGGCGGCGATGCCTGGGAGGAATTGCGGGAAGGAGCAGAGGCGGCATGGAGAGAGCTGAAATCCGGCATCGACCGGGCAATGAACCAATTCAAGTAAACCGGAGCCTGCCATGGAAAAACAAGTAGACATCCTGGTGTCATCGCTGAGACAATTTTGGGAACAACTTGCGTCGCTTTTGCCGAACGTGATCGCCGCTGTTTTTCTTCTCACCGCCGGCTGGCTGGTAGCCAAACTTGTTCGGAAGGCAACCATTCGACTCCTGCGGCTTCTTCGGGTGGATGTCATTGCAGAGAAGTCGGGAATAGAAGACTTTCTTTTGAGAGGGAACGTCAAATTTACCACCGTGACGCTGTTGGGAAGCCTCGTGTACTGGATCATTCTGTTTACCGTTGTTCTTGCCGTTCTGAACAGCATGGGTCTTGAAGTTGCGGCGCAATTGTTTAATCGGATCATTCTCTATCTTCCGAATGTCGTGGTCGCCGTGATCGTGTTGATCTTCGGAACCCAGTTTGCGCGTTTTGTCCAGGGGATCGCATTCACCTACCTCAGCAACGTCGGCATTGCGGGGGCGGAGGCAATCAGCCTGATCGCCCAGTATGCTCTCTTGTTCTTCGTTGTTTCTGTCGCCCTTGAGCAGCTCCAGATCGGAGGACAGATCCTCATCTCCGCCTTTCAGATCGCCTTCGGGGCATTATGCCTTGCTCTCGCCCTCGCATTCGGCCTGGGGGGAAGAGAGTGGGCAGGCCAGGTGCTTTCACGACTGACAAAGAAATAGCAAGCGGAGTTCCTGTGATCATCGATTGCCACACACACATCAACAACTACCATAACGATGAGGTTGTGTCGCTTCCGGAATGCCTCGAGAACCTTCAGCGCGAGATGAGGAGAAACCGTGTCGACATCGCCCTCGTACTGACCTCCTACAAGGTGACCCCGGGAAGGCCATCAACACGGGATGCTGTTCTGGCCACGAGGGGTCTTCAGAACATCTATATCGTCGCGGGGATTTCGTACACCTCATTCAGCAAAGAGACGCTGTCCGAACTCCGGGAGTATCTCTCCGAGGGATCCATACGCGGCCTGAAGCTGTATCCCGGCTATGAGCCGTTCTATCCGAACGATGAGAAGCTCCAACCGGTGTACGAGCTTGCGGCGGAGTTCGGCGTTCCTGTGATGATCCATTCGGGCGACACCTACAATCCGCGGGGGAAGATCAAATTTTCCCATCCCAGCCATATCGTCGATGTTGCGGTCTACCATCCCGATGCCAATATTGTGATCAGTCACATCGTCAATCC
>BQML01000006.1 GCA_022180565.1 Bacteroidia bacterium | reverse complement strand
AAGTTCTTGAACATCGACAACTCATGGAGAATGTCGCTGGCCGGTGTGATGGGGTAGGATCCGAGGAACAATTCGAGCTTCGCCTTGTCTGCGGCGGCCATGAGGCCCCATGCGGTCGCCTGGTTCCCCGTAATATTGCGATATTTCCCCGGGGGGAGTTTCGCCTTCCCGACCGTGTTACGGAACGGTGAAGATCTCGGTGGTTTCGCCGTAGTTCCATCCGGCCTTCAGCACACGGAGATTGGCTTCCATAATCTCGGGTTTGGAAGCGAACTTGCTCTTGATCCAATCGGCGGTCGGATCAATGGGACGGTTGTACATCCAGTACATCATACCGAGCGCAAAGAAGTTCTTTGAGCGGTCGGTGATCTTGCTGGACAGGTTCATGTCCTGGAGCGCCAGGGCGGTCAGCTTCGAAATGTCGACCTCGTACACCTGGTATTTGCTCAATGATCCGTCTTTGAGGGGGTTGGACGTATAGCCGGCAAGTTTCAGGTTCTTGTCGTTGAACCCGTCGGTATTGGCGATAATGGCCCCGCCATCCACCAGACTGCCGAGGTTGACCTTGAGCGCGGCCGCGTTCATGGCCACCAAAACGTCGCACTGATCTCCGGGGGTGTGGATTTCCTTACTGCCGAAGTGGATTTGAAAGCCGCTGACGCCAAACAGGGTGCCCTGGGGGGCGCGGATTTCGGCTGGATAGTCCGGCAGGGTGCTCAGGTCGTTGCCGAGAAGGGCTGTGGTATTGGTGAACTGGGTTCCGGTCAACTGCATACCGTCGCCGGAATCGCCCGCAAAGCGTATCGTCACCTCGTCGAGCGATTGAGACTTTTTTTCAGCCATGCTGTTTCACTTCCTTTGGGAAAGGGACTGCAGGTTTGGAGAAATCTGCGTTGTGTAAAGTACTCATTTTTGCCCGCAAAAGTCAAGAAAACCGATTTCTTACGAGCCTTGTTTCATGTGAGAACAAAAAAAACGCCGGCAACGTGCCGGCGGCTTGAATCATCTGCTTTCGTGCAATCTCGTTGCACGACCGAATGGATCGTGTGTCTTGAAGTTCACTCGCGTACGACCCAGACCTTCACCGTGCCGGTGACTCCGCCTGCGAGGCGCACGGGAACGTCGTAAATGCCCAGCGCCCTGATCGGCTCTTCAAGCTCGATGGTTTTCTTGTCGAGATTCACGCCCTTCCGCTGGACTTCATCGGCGATCATCTGCGAGGTCACCGACCCAAAGAGTTTCTCGTCTTCACCAACCTTCATCTGGATAGTAATCGAGAGTTTGGCAAGTTCTTGAACCGTCTTCTCGGCTTCCGCCCGCTCCTTTTCAGCCCTGCGTTGCGCCTGTTTCTTCTCTTCCTCGAGAGTCTTGAGGTTGCCTTCGGTGGCGGCGTAAGCAATCTCACGCGGGATCAGAAAATTCCTTGCGTAACCGTCCTTCACATCGACAACGTCGCCGATCTTGCCGAGTTGGCTGTAATCTTTGCGTAAAATGACTTTCATGTCCGCTCCTCCGGTTATTTCACTGCATCGGAAACAAACGGCAAAAGCGCCAGGTGTCTGGCCCGCTTGATGGCCTGGACGAGCATTCGCTGATGCCGGGAGCACGTGCCGGTGATGCGTTTCGGAATGATCCGACCCTGCTCGGAAACGAATCGCTGGAGACGCTTCTCGTTCTTGTAGTCGATATAGAGATCGTTGTTTTCGCAGAAGCGGCAGACGCGCTTTTTGCGGGCCTGCTGCATCCGTGATGCGCGGGCACTCCGCGGTCCCCGCCGTGGTGTTGATGATCTTCGCATGAAGTTATTCTCCGTTCAAAAGGTGTGTGAGGGGACGATGCGTCAGGTTGCGTCGTCGTCGCTTTCCTCGTCATCATCCTGAGCGCCGGGAGGCGTCACATTCCTCCCGGGCTTGACCTCGGCCGGGGCGGTCGAAACCGGTTCCTGCGGAGCCGCTGAACGCCGCTCCTGCTCCTGCCGGGCCTTGAGCATCTTCTCGCTCAACTGCACGATGAGGAATCGCATGATGTTTTCGTCGAGGTGGTAATACCGCTCGAGCTTGGCCACGATCTCTGCAGGAGCAAGGAATTCACACACCGCATAGTAGCCGTTGTTCTTCTTTTGGATCGGGTAGGCAAGCCGCTTGCGGCCCCACTTGTCGAGCGTGCGAATCTCCGCATCGTTTTTCGTGAGAAACTCTTTGAATCGTTCGATCACCTGATCGATCTGAGCATCGTCAAGCGTTGCGTTGACGATGAAGGTGGTCTCGTAGATTCTCTTGCGTTGTTGTTCCATAGATCCCTCTGGACGTTTGTCATGGCCCTTACGCGAAGTAAGAGCAGGGGGTTAATAAAAAATGTACAGTGAAAAACCAAAAAGTGAAAAGCACGGTCAAAGCAGCGGGGCTATGACCAACGAAACGACGGACATCAGTTTGATCAGAATATTCATCGACGGCCCGGAAGTATCTTTGAAGGGATCTCCTACGGTATCGCCCACGACGGTTGCCTTATGCGCGTCAGAGCCTTTGCGTTCACCCGGCACCTCGCCTTTTTCAATGGCCTTCTTTGCGTTATCCCACGCACCGCCGGCGTTGGCCATCATCAGGGCAAGGAGAACACCGGTCACTGTCGCTCCGGCAAGCATCCCGCCGAGGGCCGCCGGGCCAAGAAGGAAACCGACCAGCACCGGCGCGACGACTGCCGATACGCCTGGAATCACCATTTCCTTGAGCGCTGCTCGCGTGGAGATGTCCACGCACCGCGCTGCGTCCGGTTTGACCCCGGGTTTTCCCTCAAGCAATCCGGGAATCTCGCGGAACTGGCGTCGAATCTCGTCGACCATACGCCCCGCGGCCCGGCCAACCGAGGTCATTGTCAGGGCCGCAATGAAGAACGGCAGAATGCCCCCGATGAACAGACCAATGACTACGGAAGGATCCGTGATAATGATCTTCAGAGGTTCCAGTCCGTGCTTGAGGAGACTTGCGTCCACCGCCTGGGAAAACGCGGCGAAGAGTGCCAGAGCTGTCAGCGCGGCGGAACCGATGGCGAATCCTTTTCCCATCGCTGCTGTCGTATTGCCTAACGCGTCAAGACTGTCGGTGATTTTGCGGACATCCGGACCGAGTCCCGACATTTCAGAAATGCCGCCGGCGTTGTCGGCGATGGGACCGTAGGCATCCACAGACATGGTGATGCCGACGGTTGCAAGCATGCCCACGGCTGCGATTCCGATGCCGTAGAGTCCCGCAACATCGTTTGAGACATAGATTGCGACACAGATGGTCAGGACGGGTAACGCGGTGGATTCGAGCCCGACGGCAAGGCCCTGAATGATGTTCGTTGCCGCGCCGGTTTTGCTGGCAAGGCCGATGCGCTGAATGGGCGGGCCGGAAGTGTAGAATTCGGTGATCAGGCCGATCAGCACGCCTGCAAGCGTTCCGAAGAAGACGGCCCAGAAAACACTGTTGCTGACATCGTAGGTTCTGATGATCCAGAAACTGCCCGCCAGAAACAGCACGGCAGCAGTAAACGTGGAATACCGAAGGGCCGCGGCGGGAGAGTATCGCTTGAGAATGCGCATCGAAATGATTCCGATGAACGAAGAAAGGAGACCGAGGCCGGCGAGGATGAGGGGGAGAGCCATCAGGATCTCCTTGATCACTCCGTCCGGTACCTCGCCCACCGCTTTCAGACCCGCCAGGCCTTCCGGCAAGAGCGTTGCCCCGATGGCGATCGTCGCAATGATTGCGCCGACATAGGACTCGAAGATATCGGCACCCATGCCCGCCACGTCGCCCACGTTGTCGCCGACGTTGTCTGCAATCACACCGGGATTTCTTGGATCATCCTCCGGGATCCCGGCTTCGACCTTGCCCACCAGGTCGGCCCCGACATCGGCCGCCTTGGTGTAGATTCCGCCCCCCACGCGCGCAAAAAGTGCGATCGAGGAGGCGCCCATGGCAAAGCCATTGATGATGCTGGCTTCGGACGGATGACCGAACAGGAGGAAGAACACGCCTACGCCGATCAAGCCAAGGCTGGCTACGCTGACGCCCATAACGGCGCCTCCGTCAAATGCCGTCAGGAGCGCTTTTTCCTGTCCCGAGGTTCGCGCGGCTTCAGCGGTTCGCACGTTCGCCCGCGTGGCGGCGTTCATTCCGAAGAACCCCGCGCCGATTGAGCACAACGCGCCGCTGACGTAGGCGACGGCCGTTTGAATATTGAGAAACCATGCCAGGAGCGTGAACACGATGATCACAAACACCGCAAGAACGACGTATTCTCTTCGCAGAAACGCCATGGCGCCGACGTGAATCTGTGATGCGATGTCGCGCATACGCTCGTTGCCGTCGGGCAGGCGCTTGATGCTGGAGTAGAGGGAGAAGGCGACGAGCAAACCCGCGCCTCCAAGCCAAGGGATCCACTGAAGAAACTGCTCCATGCAGAATTGTTCCTATGATGAGGACGTTGGTGTTGTATTGAATCGATTCATGGCCGTTTCAAGGCCGTCCACAGCAAAGACGAGAGCCGCCTCCGAAGCCCGGCGGATCATTTCATCGACGACCGGCCGTTCCTCGGGTGTGAATGGCGAAAGAACGAACGCGGCCATCAATGCCTTGTCGGCAGGCATCGCGGGTGACGCAATACCACAGCGAAGACGTGGGAATGAATTCGACTTTAAGTGGTAAATAACGGACGAGAGGCCGTTATGCCCACCATCGCCTCCGCCGGGTCGTAACCGAATCCGTCCGAGCGGAAGTTGAAAGTCATCGCAGAGTATCAGGAGCTCGTCAAGCGGGACGCCATAGCGCTCCTGGATGTCAAGAACGGCCTCGCCGCTGTTGTTCATGTACGTCAGCGGCTTCAACAGGCCGATATCCCGGTTTTTGAAAGAACCTCGCGCGATCCGGTATTCGCCTTTGCCGGACCGAAACTCCACGCCGATCTGACGGGCAATCCGGTCGACAACCTCAAAACCGAGGTTATGCCTCGATCCGGAATATTCGCTACCCGGATTCCCCAGACCCACACACCACACCATGAAGGCTCGTTTCTATCCTTCCTTCTTCGCTTCTTTCTTCTCTTTGCCTCCCTCGGGAGCTTCAGCCTCTGCGCCTTCCTCCGGCTTCTTGCCGCGGGCAATCACCTCAGGCTCCGCAACGGTTTCGGCCGCCGCGGGTACACCCGGCTCGGGCTCCTTCAGAATCGTCGGCGGCACCACAGCGGCCACCGTGCTGTTTTCATTTTCGAGGATGGTCACGTTCGGGATGACGAGCTCCTTTACGTGGATCGATGTGTTGATTTTAAGGCTCTCAACGTTGACCTCGATGTGGTCGGGAATGTACTTGGGAAGACAACTGACGCGAAGTCTGTGGATCACATGCTGGAGGGTTCCGCCGTCCTTCACGCCCTGAGGCGTTCCTTTCAACACGACCGGCACGTCAATCGTGAGCTCCTCCTCCGCGTTGAGACCGAACAGATCGAAATGGACCGGACGGTCGGTCAGGGGATCAAACTGGATGTCGCGGAGAATGCAAATGTGCGAGGATCCGTCGTCAAGTTTCAGATTGATGACATGGGTGGCTGAGGTCTTGTAGAGAGGCTTCAGAGCCAGTTCCGACAGAGTCACAGGAATGTTCGACTGGCCGTGCCCATAGTAAATTCCCGGTACCTTTCCCTGTGCCCGGAGGGCGTTGAGCTTTTTGCCGACTGTTTTTCGCACTTCGGCGTTGAGAGTGATTTCTGACATAAGACTTCTCCAGATCCAGCCTAACCCTTGTCGATATCGAAGAGGGTGCTGATTGACTGATTGTTATGAGTTCGCAGAATCGCCTCGGCAAAGAGTTTTGCCGCGGACCGTACTTCAATTTTTCCCGTGTCGGGCCGGACGGGGATTGAATCCGTCACCACCACGCTCTTCACCGGCGCCTGATTGATCCGCTCGATTGCGTTGCCGGAGAGGATCGGATGCGTGCACGCTCCGTAGATGTCCAACGCGCCGTGCTCCTTGAGAGCTTTGGCCGCGTTGCAGAAGGTCCCGGCCGTGTCGATCAGGTCATCAACGATCAGAATATTCTTGTCCACCACATTTCCGATGATATTCATGACCTCCGCCTCGTTCTGCCGGGGCCGCCTCTTGTCGATCAAAATCAAATCCGCTTCGAGCCGCTTGGCGTAGGACCGAGCCATCTTGATTCCCCCCACGTCGGGAGATGCGACGGCCAGGTTCGGGATCTTCTTCTTCCGAAAATGATCGGTGAAGATCGCCGAGGAGTACAGATGGTCCACCGGAATGTCAAAGAAGCCCTGAATCTGCGGCGCATGGAGGTCCATCGTGATCACACGGTCGGCACCCGCCGCGGTAATCAGGTTTGCGATCAGCTTCGCCGTGACGGAAACCCGGGGCTGGTCCTTACGATCCTGCCGGGCATACCCGAAATACGGAATCACAGCCGTCACTCTCCGGGCCGAGGCACGCCGCGCCGCATCGATCAAAATCAACAATTCCAACATGTTGTCCGCAGGCGGCTGTGTCGGCTGAATAATGAACACATCGTCGCCGCGGATGTTGTCGGCATACTTGACCCAGATCTCGCCGTCGCTGAAGTTCTTGATCTCTACTTCACCGAGCTCAACGTCCGCCTCTCTGGAAATTCCCCTTGCCAGAGCATCATTCGAGCGTCCGGAAAAAATCTTGAGAGTGCTCATGCGAAGTATGATCAGGTCTTCATCGCTTGTGGCATATTCTTTCCGTCACGAGGCGCCGGGTCAAAGGACCCCCGCCCAGGTTTTCATCACTGGCTGGGGTGCCAGGATTCGAACCTGGGAATGGCGGCTCCAAAGGCCGCTGCCTTACCACTTGGCTACACCCCAATCAGCATCGATCAGGTTTTCTTGAAGGGGTCCCCTCCGAATGACGGCTGCCAAGACTGCTGCCTTGCCGCCTGATTACGCCCCGATCCGCTCGTCGTACCCCGCTCTTTCCCAGAAAAAACAAAACCCAACCCGTTAAAGAGTTGGGCAAAAAATATACGGAAAAATGGCAAGGGAGTCAATCTGAATTCGCGCCTGTGAACGGTGGCAGGGTTTGATTTTGTGCGTTCCATTCAGTATTTTTGTGCGAATGGGTTTTAGCACAAGGAGCCGGAATGTCAGACGTGAAATCTCAGTCCGCACGGTATCTCGCCCTGCACAGCGATCATGTTGTGGCCCGGATCTTCTGGATCTCCACGTTGACGCTCTTAACAGCGATCGGGGCGCAGATTGAGATTCCTGTCAAACCGGTTCCCTATACGCTCCAGACACTGTTTGTGCTCCTTGCCGGCGGATTGCTGGGCGCACGACAGGGGTTCCTGAGCATGTCCGCGTACCTGATGCTCGGACTCGTGGGACTTCCTGTGTTTGCTTCCGGAGGTTTCGGTCCGGCAACACTGCTCGGCCCTACCGGCGGCTATCTCCTGGCATTTCCCATCGCGGCTTTGGTGGTGGGGATCATGGTGGAGAAGAAACAGCACGTGGTGTGGACCGCCGCGGCTATGATCATGGGACTACTCGTGATCTTCACGGCGGGAACCATCCAACTTGCCACGGTGACCGGAATGTCCCTCAGGGAGGCCATTGCGGGAGGATTCCTCATCTTTTCCTGGTGGGATCTTTTGAAACTCGGAGCGGCGATTGCGATCTACCGGCAACTTCGCACGAAGGCCGGATCGGTGTAAAACAGGAAGAAAATCCTAGGACACCGACGAGGCCACTTCAGCGAAGTGGTCTTTTTGTTTGTACGGCCCCGCTTGTGTGTGGACGCACAGCAGAGGCTGAACACGAAGTAAGTCCCGGAAAGGGGGTTGACCGATGGAGACGTCGACAATTGCAGTCAATAAACCAAGCGACCTCTATTTTTGCCCTGAAGGCGATGTCACGCGTGTGGTAGGAAGGAAGGACTTTCCTGCGGAGAAAAAACAGGCCATCCGTGCTCTCCACACTCTGGATAAACGATGGAACTGGGTGCTCCTCCTCCACTATGGCATCTGGATCCTTTCGGCTGCGGGATCCATCGCATTCGATAACCCGGTGATCAGCATTCTGGGGTACCTCGCAGGCGGATTGTCGTTGAGCACGCTTTCTGTACTGTCGCACGAATCGTCGCATAACCTCTTCACACGAAACCCGAAGATCGACCGGTGGATCGGTTTCCTGTGCGGCATCCCAATCCTGTTTTCAGCCATGGGGTACCGAATTATGCATCCGATTCATCACAAGTACCTGAGAAGCTCCGAAGATCCCGACGACATCGAGAACACCACAAAAGATCCGTTGTTGCTCCGGTGGGTGTATGTGTTCGTGTTCTTTCTCTCCGTGTATCTCTACCTCGTCATGGTACCCGCCAATGCCGTGCGGAAAGGCACAACAAGGCAGAAAGTCGAAGTGATCGCGGAGTTTCTGGCGATGGCGGGAATTGTAGCGATGGGATGGGTGTTTTTGCCGAGCCAATGGATGATCGAGGGGTGGCTCCTTCCTCTTATCGTCGCGGGACAGGTTGCCAACATCCGCGGGATTGCCGAACACGGGATGACGACGAGCGGAAATGAAATGACCGACACGCGGACCGTGGCGACACATCCGGTGCTTTCCTTCATGATGTGCAACATCAATTACCACATCGAACACCACCTCTATCCCGGCGTGCCGTGGTACAACCTTCCCAAAGTTCACAAGATCCTCCAGGAGGAGTATCAGAAAGCCGGTTCTTCGGTGTACACGTCGTATGGGGAGTTTCTCAAGGACGTGCTCAAAGCGATCGTCAGCGGCGTGTTCTCGAACCGCCGGTTAATTCCGGAACACATCCGGGAACACGTGTGTGTATAAGCACAAGGATCCCTCAGAAACAAAAAAGCGGTGAAGGGCTGAACGAGCTCTTCACCGCTTCTCTCTCCGCCGAAAACGGGCCTTGTGGATCAACCGCTTCTACGCAGTAATCCTGTAGTTCCGCAATCCCCAGTACGTTTCCACTGTTGAGACCTTCAAAATTGTCGCAATCGGGATCGCCAGAAGCATTCCCGCAATCCCCATGAGCTCGTTCCCCACAATCAGCACCACGATGACCGTGAGGGGATGCATGTCAACGGTCTTGGCGAAGCAGAGGGGTTGGACAACGACGTTGTCGATCGCCTGAATAGCGCCGGTCAGGAGGATGATGGGAATGAGCATTCGAAAGTCGCCGAATTGGGTTAGGGAGACGAGAAACGCGGGCACTGCACCGACGACGGGGCCGAGATAGGGAACGAGATTTGCAACACCCGCAATGCCGCCGATGAGGAAGGGGTAGTCGATTCCGAGCATCCAGAGCCCCGCCATGCTCAGCAGGCCGATGATCAGGGAATCGAGGATCCATCCGCGCAGGTACCCCACCAGGTCTCTCTGAATCTTGTTCAACACGTTGAGCGTCATCTCGAAGTATTTGTTGGGGACGCGCTCGATCATGCGTTTGAGCGCGAGATCGCCTTCCGCCAGAATAAAATACGTGATGAAGGGAACGATGGACAGCATGGCAATGAGAGGAACAACGTTTTGCAGATTCTGACCCACGGCCTCAACGCCGGCGGCGATGAACTCGTTTGCTTTGACGGCAATTGTCTCCGCGTCGAGAAAGGGAAGGTGTCTGGCAAGCTCGCCTGCGGTACTGTTCAACTTTTCCTGGAACGGAAACGTGCGGAACTGACCGTAGAGACCAAGGATTCGGTCTATCAGAAAAGGGACGGCTTCGAGAGAGACGATGGTTAAGGCCCCACCGGTCAGAATGAAGACACAGATGACGGCGATGCTTCGGCCAAGGCCGAATCGGAATTCAAGCAGTTTGACGAAGGGCTTTAACACAAACGCCGCGAGCGCGGAGAGGATCAACGCGAGCGTCAGCATGGGTACGAGCGAAGCTACCCAGAAGACGGAGAGCAGGATGGCGAGGAGGATGGAGACCTTGAGGAAAGGCCTGTTGGAGGCAAAGGTCTGCGTCATGAGGAATGTTCAGGATAGGACGGTGCGTACCGTCTTCGAGGCGACGTCGGGCGAGAACCCGCGCCGGAGGAGGTAGTCAAACAGTCTTTTTCGTTTACGGTCCTTGTCGAGTTTTTCGAACGCGGCACTGGCCAGGCGAAGCCTCTTCTCGGCCAGCACATGTGCCGCCTGTTCCTGATCGTCGTCGGAAATGTACTCCTTGAACACCTTCTCGACGATGTGGCTGGAGACACCCTTCTCGTACAGCGCGCGCCGTATCCAGGCCTTGCCCACCTGCTTCTTCTTTAGCCTGTCCCGGACGAACATCCGGGCAAATTCCACATCGTTGACCATTTCCTGTTTCTGGAGATGCTGTACCACCTTGCGGCCGAAATCGGGAGAGAACCCCTTCTTCCGGAGATGGTCCTGGACTTCCTTCGAGCTCCGGGGTCTGTAGGAGAGGTAGTTGATGGCAAACTGGAGGGCGCGGTGAAATCCCTCCGACGTCGAAATCTTTTCCACTGTTTGCTCGTCGATCCTGTCGCCGGTTTTCAGGCCGAACTTCATCAGGACCTCGTCGCTCAGCTCAAAGGCGAGGGAGCCGTCCACGTACACCGTGTAGACAGGCCGGCGTGCTTTTTTTCTGAGAATCTTGGTTATGTACAAAGGGAATTCCGCTCAGGATTTGGCCGCCCGCTTTGGGGGCGACGTCTCTGATTTCGCTGCGGGAGGAGCAGCAGGCTCGCCCGGGAGCAAGCCGAGTTTTTCGCGGATGGCGATGTCGATTTCCTTCACCACACCCGCATTCGCCTGCAAGAAAGCCTTGACCGCTTCCCGTCCCTGTCCGAGACGGTCCCCCTTGTACGCAAACCACGATCCGCTCTTTTCAATGATGCCGCTGTCGACACCGGCATCGATCAAATCCCCCAGGCGGGAAATGCCTTCGTTATACAGAATATCGAACTGGGCCTCCTTGAACGGGGGCGCCACTTTGTTCTTGACGACTTTAACCCGCGTGCGGTTTCCGACCACGTTCTGCCCGTCCTTGATCGCTTCGATCCTCCGAACATCCAGCCGCACCGACGCGTAGAACTTGAGGGCGTTGCCGCCGGTCGTGGTTTCGGGATTGCCGAACATAATGCCGATCTTCTGACGGAGTTGGTTTGTGAAGATCACGCTCGTTTTCGACTTGCTGATTGCGGCCGTCAGTTTTCGAAGAGCCTGCGACATCAGCCTGGCTTGCACACCCATGGATGGATCACCCATCTCACCTTCGATTTCTGCCCGCGGAGTCAACGCGGCCACCGAATCGACCACGATAACATCAAGTGCCCCGCTCCTCACCAGCGTCTCAACAATCTCCAGGGCCTGCTCGCCGTACTCCGGCTGAGAAAGCAGGAGATTGTTGACATCGACCCCAAGCTTCTTCGCATAGGCCGTGTCGAGCGCATGCTCGGCATCGACGAAGGCGGCAATGCCGCCGGTCTTTTGCGCCTCGGCAATGATGTGCAAGCAGAGAGTCGTTTTTCCGGAAGATTCAGGCCCGAATACTTCGATGACCCTTCCGCGCGGAACACCACCGATCCCGAGTGCGGCGTCAAGCGTGATCGAACCGGTTGAGATGACATCCACGCGTGCAATCGGGCCCTCATTCAAACGCATGATCGACCCCTTGCCGTGCTGCTTTTCGATTTGGTCGATCGCGATCTTCAGGGCTTGCAACCGCGCTTCTTTGGAAGAGGCGGAAGAGGATGTCGTTTCTGGCATGAAGACTCCGGTTACGAAGACAAAGGAATGGATTGGAGAACGGTGTATCTCGACGTATCCGGATGTAATTCGCTCTTCATCACGAGCACTTCTGTACAACGCGTCGAGACCGGTTCAAAGGTAAGAGATTTTAGTATTGCTGTCAAGCGATGCCCGGTATCAAAATGTTTTATCCGCGCAATCGTGAGGTGAGGATGAAACGGGCGGTCATCCTCCGCAAAGCCCGCACTCACCGCGGCGCGATTGACATCGTTCTGTAATTCCACAATCGATCGCGAGTCGCGCACACCAACCCAGAGAACCCGCGGACGATCCATCGAAGGGAATACGCCGAGTCCTTCGTATATAATATCAAACGAGGAATGGTAACGCGCTATCTCCCCAATTTCCTTGATCAGAGGCCCGATTCGTCCCGGATCGATGGACCCAAGGAATTTCAATGTCATATGCAGTTTTGCGGGATTCTCCCACCGAAGGGCTGAAACAGAAGATTGAACCCGCAAACGGAGTGCTGTGACGGCCTCCTGCACGTGCGGATCGACCGGTACGGCGAGAAAACAACGAATGCCCGACATGCTCTATCCGATCTTCAAAACCACTCGTCGCACAAGCTCAAGGGCCGCCTGGGAGGTGCGTTCCTTGATCCGGCGTCGGTCATCAACAAAATTAAACCGCAAGGCCAGTGTTTGCGAACGATCTGAGTATCCAATCCAGACAAGTCCGACAGGTTTTTCCGACGTACCACCCGTGGGTCCCGCAATTCCTGTCGTTGAAAGACCGATATCCGTTCTTGCCTGTTCCCGGGCCCCTTTCGCCATGGCCTGTGCAACCTCCTTGCTAACCGCGCCATGCTCCGCAAGGAGGCCGGGCGGAACGCCAAGTTCTGCGGTTTTGGATTCGTTGCTGTAGGTGATGAACCCGCGTTCAAAGTATCGCGAACTGCCCGGAACGTCGGTCAGCCGGTCTGAGAGGATCCCCCCTGTACAGGATTCCGCTACAGCAATGGTCAATCCCCTCTCCGCAAGCATCCGTCCGACGACTTCTTCCAGTTCCTCCTCATTCTCACCGTAAATGTATTTTTCCGCCTTTTCTCTGATCTTCCGCTCCACAACGGCGATGCTCTCTTCGGCCTCGGAGGCAGATCGCGAACGGGCCGTGATACGCAAACGCACGCCCAGCGGACTCGGCAAATAGGCAAGCGTTATTCCCGGGCGCTCGCCGAAGAGATCGGAGACGTCGCCGAGGCGATCAGCGAGTATGGATTCTGCAATACCTGTCGTTCGCAGCGTTTTGTGGCGAATGACGATCCCCGTTCCACGTTCGGCGAAAAACGGAACGATGAATCTCTCCATCATTCCCTTCATCTCGTAAGGAACCCCCGGCACAACGGCCATACATCGGTCCTCACGCTCAAAGAAATAGCCCGGAGCCGTACCTTCGATATTCTGAATGACTCTGCATCCGCGCGGTACCATGGCCTGATCGCGGTTCTTCGGCGTCACAGGCAAGCCTCGGGTCTCAAAACGCTTGTGAATGTGCCCCAAGGCTTCTTCATCTAGGATAAGATCCGTCCGAAAGAACTCACAGACCGCCGCCCGTGTGACGTCGTCGTGGGTGGGGCCAAGTCCGCCCGTGACGATCGTGAGCTGTGCGCGTTTCCAGGCCTCCTCGAAAATCGCCACAATGTCGCCGACCCTGTCTCCCACTGTGGACATCCGGACAACGTTGACCCCGACACTGTTGAGCCGTTCTGCAATGTAAGCCTGATTCGTATTGACGACCTGACCGATCAGCAATTCATCGCCGATGGAGACAATCTCAGCATTCATGGGGATCAGAACGGAAGGATGGTGTGGAACTCGAGACGGACCAGCAGATGGACGAGGAGGTTTGTGTAGATTCCGGCGACAACATCGTCCATCATGATTCCCATTCCTCCTCTGAGCGAATCGAACTTCCTCGCCGGCCACGGTTTCACAATGTCGAGAACCCTGAACACAATGAAAGCGGCAACGGCGGCGGAGATGCTCTTGGGAACGAGAAAAAGCGAGACCCACATACCGAGGATCTCGTCGATCGTTACCTCGGCGGGATCGTGGCCGTAGCGGCGCTCCAAGGATCCGGCGGCCTTTGCGCCAAGGACAAGGGCGAGGGCGCAGGAAGGCATAATGACATAGGGATGTTCGAAGCCGGGTATGAGATAGATGGCGAGGCCCAGCAGACTTCCGAGGGTGCCGGAAGCGATCGGAGAAAATCCTGTGAACAAGCCGGTGCCGAAGAGGCGCACCGGCCAGGATACGCGGAATGAGGGATCGGCGACGAGGGGGGCGTCAGTCCCGTTCGGTGACTCTTCTGTTGGAGAAGTCATAGAGTTCGCGAATGATGGCCCTGTTTCCGACAATATAGAGCACCCCCGTCCAGACCGTGATGACGGCAATGAGGATGATCAGAATGTCGAGCACCGTGCGGCTGAGGAGAGCGTCGATCGCCTGGCTATAATTCTGCGCGAAGAACTCCGTTGTGCGCGCAACGTACAAGAGCATAATGTAATAGATGACCAGAAACTGGAGAAACGTCTTCGTCTTGGCGAACTTTGTCGTGTCGATCGGTTTTCCTTTCCATTCAGAGTACGATCGAAGGAGGGTGATGGTGAAGTCGCGAATCACGATCAACCAGACAGCCCAACCTGGGGCAAGATCGAGAATGACGAAAGAGATCAGCGCGGCCGAAGTGACGATCTTGTCGGCGAGGGGATCAAGAAACGTTCCCCATCGCGTCACATATCCCCAACGCCGCGCCACCCAGCCGTCATACCAGTCGGTCAGCAGAGCCAGGATGAAAACGATGAGGGAAACCTGACGGAGAACGGGGTTTTGTGAAAACAAGAATGCGAGAAAAACCGGCGTTAGCAGGATTCTGAGCAGTGTGAGCTGATTGGGGGGTGAAAAGGAGATTCTCATACCGGAACAGCGCAATCAACAAAAAGCAGACGCGGATCGAGCAACAAAAAATCCCGCGGGAGGGCGGGATCAGCTTTTTTCCGGCACCAGCAGAACGTTCAGGCCGCCTTGCGGATTCTTCCCGATTTGATGCAATTCGTGCAAACCCTGACACGCCGAACATTGCCTTCCACCACGGCCCGGACGCGCTTCAGGTTTGGAAGAAATCTACGGGGCGTTCTGTTGTGTGCGTGGCTGACGTTGTTGCCCGCCATCGGTTTCTTTCCGCAAATCTCACAAACTCTTGCCATTCAAAAACTCCATTGTCGAACGAAAGTGATTTAAGATAAGAAAAAAAGGAAAAAGTAAAAAGGAAAAAGTAAATAAGGAAAAAGTAAAAGGGAAAAAGTAAAAGGGAAAAATTAAGAGGGAAAAAAGGAAGAAAATAACGCGGTGTTTTCGGCCTTTCGCCGGTTGCAGGGCGGTGGTTTTTTGAGTATTATCAAGCGAATATGACGGTGCTGGGAATTGAAACATCGTGCGACGAAACGTCGGCGGCAGTGCTGCGGGACGGGTCCCTTCTTTCAAATGTCACGGCCACCCAACTGGTGCATGCGAAGTTCGGGGGCGTGGTTCCGGAACTTGCCTCACGGGCGCATGTGCGTATGATCACGCCGGTTGTGCAGGATGCCCTGGCAAAAGCGGGGGTTTCCCCAGAGGGGATTGACACGATTGCCGCTGTGTATGGGCCCGGACTGATCGGATCGATCCTTGTCGGTCTCAGTTTCGGGAAGGCGATGGCGATTGGGTTGGGGGTACCATTCGTGGGGGTGAACCACATCGAGGCGCATCTGGTCTCGAATTTTATCGAGGAACCCAGACCGGACTTCCCGTTTGTTTCGCTGACTGTTTCCGGTGGACATACGCAGCTTGTCCTGGTGACGGGGCCACTGGAATACATCCTGCTCGGCGAAACACGTGACGACGCGGCGGGGGAGGCCTTTGATAAGGCCGCAAAGATGCTGGGCATCGGATACCCCGGCGGGCCGGTGATAGACAAACTGGCACGCGACGGAAGTCCCGATGCTATACAGTTCCCCCGACCATACCTTGACGAAGACGGATATGAATTCAGCTTCAGTGGATTGAAAACTTCACTGCTTTATTATCTGCGAAAGCATCAACTCACTGAGGAGCGCTTGCAGAGAGAGCCCCGACTTCTTGCCGACCTGTGTGCGAGCTTTCAGGCGGCTATTGTTGACGTGCTGGTTCAGAAACTCTTCACTGCGGCCGGCCGGCATGGCGCAACGTCCATTGCGGTTGCGGGCGGCGTGGCGGCAAACTCGGCACTGCGCCGGCGTCTGGAATTCGAATCCGCCAAACGAAAGCTCCGGCTCTTTATCCCCAGGTTTGAGTACTGCACCGACAACGGCGCCATGATCGCGATGGCCGGATACCTGAAAGCACAAAAAGGAATGTACTCGGATCTCGAACTCCCGGCCGTCCCGAATCTGAGAATCGGTTCAACTCCGTAAATCCATAGTGAACTCAGTCCAATTTCATTGAACTCCTTCTGAACTCCATCCGTCAAACCCTCTTGCGTCTTCGCTCGGCCGGCACGAAAGCGCTGATTCCTTATATCACGCCCGAGTATCCGGTCAAGGGCTCCACCGTCCCTGTTCTGCAAGCCCTTGCAGCTGCGGGGGCGGACATGATCGAAGTCGGGATGCCGTTCAGCGACCCGCTGGCCGACGGGAAGACGATTCAGCAATCTTCGGAGACGGCTCTTCGAAACGGAGCGCGCCTTCCGATGATTCTTGACGCTGTCCGGCAATTTCGGCGGTCAAGTTCCATTCCCGTGATTCTGATGGGCTACATGAATCCAATCTTTCGATTCGGCGTGGCAAGATTCACCGAAACCGCGCGGGACGCGGGCGTGGATGGGTTGATTGTGGCAGACCTTCCTCCGGAAGAAGCGGGGGAGCTCCTTGACGCGTCACAATCCGTCGGACTCAGCAACGTGTTTTTGATTGCCCCGACAACAAGGGATGAACGGATGAAATGGATCGACAGGCACTCGACGGATTTTTCCTATTGTGTGTCTGTCACCGGCGTCACCGGTGCGCGCGCAAGATTCGGAACCAACGGTTCACTCGGGTCGTTTCTCCAACGGGTGCGGAGCAACACGACGAAGCCGTTCGTCGTTGGCTTCGGGATCTCAACGGCGTCCCATGTGCAGGAGGTTTGGCGGTACGCCGACGGGGCGGTCGTGGGTTCGGCGCTGATCGACCGCATGGAGGGTGCCGGAACCCCCGACGAAGCCGCTCAACGCGCCGGCGATTTTCTCTCATCCCTACGGTCAACCTGATGGACAACCATCTCGCAGAAGAACTGGAGCGCTGGCGAGGGAGGATCGACGACATCGATTTGGAGCTTGTACGTCTGCTGAATGAACGCGCCCGGTGCGCAGAGGAGATCGGCATGATCAAACTTGTGCTCGGTCTCGACGCTTACTCTCCTGAACGCGAGGAGGAAGTGATGAACAACGTGACGGCCTCAAATCCGGGGCCGCTCTCGCCGCAGGCAGTCAAGAGGCTCTTCGAGCGGATCATCGACGAGTCGCGCTCCGTTGAGCGCCTGGCCATGGTGAAAAAGAAAAACAAGGGCGGAACGTTGTGAACGCGCCGGGAACCGTTTGGGAAAACATTCGTATCGCCGTCCTGCGGATATGGAGCGTGAAGAAGGCGCGCTTCCCCCTCGTGACCGGAGCGGTCCTGCTTGCCACAGCATCGGCGTTTCTTGCCTGGGTGTTTCTGTGGCCGAATTGGTTCTCGGCCCCCACCGAACGCGTTGTGTATGTTTCCCGGGGAGACACCTTCAACCGGGTGACGGATTCTCTGTACGCAAAAGGGATCATCCGAAGCAAAGCGGCGCTGAAAATCGCCGGAAGGATGCTTGGATGGACAACGGAGCTAAAGGTCGGCCGTTACGTGTTCTCCAGCGGGCTGTCGAATCTTACCATCCTCTCAGGTTTGCACGACGGCTCCGCGCGGACGCTGATTCCTGTTGCCATTCCGGAAGGAGTGCGAATGACATTCATTGCCGGAAGAGTAGGGCGTGAACTGGGCTTGGATTCCACGCGTGTCATGGATCTGTGTACGGATTCTGCCTTGATTGCTTCCTGGAATGTGCCGGCATCGTCGCTCGAGGGCTACCTCATGCCCGATACGTATTTCTTCCATTGGCAAACCGACGAGCGGGCGGTCGTTGAGAGGTTCCTTCACGGGTTCCGCCAATTCTACGCCGATTCGCTTGTCCGCCGCCAGGAGGAGCTGGGCATGACACTGCACGAGGTCGTCACTTTGGCATCGATTGTCGATCGGGAGACTCAACTCCCCTGGGAGCGAGGCGTGGTCGCGGGTGTCTATCATAATCGTCTAAGGCGCGGAATGAAACTGGAGGCCGATCCGACGATTCAATACATCCTCCCCGACGGTCCCCGCCGCTTGCTGTACAACGATCTTCGGATCTCGTCTCCGTACAACACGTACAGGAACAGGGGACTCCCGCCGGGGCCGATCGGAAACCCGGGACGCGAGGCAATTCTTGCGGTGTTGTACCCTGAGAAGCATGAATATCTTTACTTTGTGGCAGACGGAAAAGGCGGGCATACGTTCAGCAGGAGTTATGCCGAACACTTGCGTGCGGTTCGGGAGTTTCGCCGAGTCCGAAGAGAAATTCAGCGGCAAACCAACCTCGACAGCTAATTGCCATTCTTCATTCCCATACACCTTTCATCCGATATCCGGATTGTGCCGGGATCCCTGTCAGCTTTCATCGCGGGCGTCCTTTTGGTTTCGTGTGCCGGCCAGGCACCGCCGCCGGGCGGTCCTGAAGACTACGAGCCGCCTGAGATCGTCTCCGTCTTTCCTGCCCCCTATACGACGGGATACAAGGAGCATCGCATCGCGCTGGAGTTCAATGAATTTGTGGACCGGACTTCCGTCAATGAATCCATCTTTATTTCCCCGGCGGTCGGTCCTCTCGAATTCGACTGGAGCGGAAAGGAAGTCGAGATTGCGTTCGAGCAGAAGCTTCGTGAGAACACGACGTACGTGGTCACGGTCGGGACCGATGTGAAAGATCTTCGTCGCGGGAACCGGATGGCGAAGGCCTTTACCCTCGCATTTTCCACCGGCAATTTCATTGACCGGGGAAGGATCGAGGGAACGGTTTATGCGGCATCGCCCGACAAGTCTCCGGAAGGTGTGATGGTCTTCGCCTACAACCTCGACCGCATGAATCCGGACACGCTCGATCCGTCGGTTCAGGAACCCGATTACATTACACAGACCGGTTCCGACGGCGGTTTTTTCTTTCGCCATATCACGATCGGTCGCTACCGGCTGTATGCCGTGAGAGATGAATTTCGCAATCTTCGCTATGACGCCGAGACCGACGAATTCGGCGTGCTCCAGCGCGACGTGGTTCTCACGGATGCCGATACGCTGGCGGGGGGTCTTGCGATACGGATGGCGCGTGAGGACACGACAGCGCCCCGATTGATGGATGTCCGTGCAGAGAACAAAACGCTGTTGACGCTGAGATTCTCCGAAGGTCTCGATTCTGCAGGTGTTTCGAGCCAGTCTGTGCAGATCGTCGATACCGTCATCGGAAGGCCTTTGGTGGTCCACGCAATTGCCTTCAAAGCTCCTGAGTGGAAGGAAATGTCGGTCGTGACTGCTCCTCAGGACAGCGGGACCGCGTATATGGTCCGGGTGTCCGGACTGCGGGATTCGGTGGGATTGACCATAAGCCCCCTGGCAGACCGTCTGGTGGTTGAAGGTTCCTGGATCCCCGATACGGTGGGTCCGAGAGTGCTCAGAACAACGTTTGCGGACAGCACGACACAGATCAGGATCGATCCTGTCATCGCCGTTTACTTTTCGGAGCCTGTTCTGCCGCCGCGGGGTGAGCCGCCGGCGATTCTTCGTGATACTCTGGGGGAAGTTGCCTGCGATGTGGTCTGGTTGGGTCAGTCGGTTGAATTGAGGCCGCGGAGGTTCCTGCGAAGTCTTCTGTGGCACACACTCTCTGTCCGGAGCGGTCTCCTCGAGGATTATGCAGGCAACAGGGGAAAAGATACGATTCTTGCATTCCGGTTCCAAACTCTCGATTCCGAGAGATTCAGCGCCATTGAAGGGGTGGTGGTGGAAGGATCGGACGCGGACACGTCGGGACCGATCATCCTCAGTGCGAGAGATGTAACTCGGAAGGGTGCTGTGAGCCGGCACGTGCGGCTCGAGCATTCCGGTCCGTTTGTCCTTGATCGACTGCTCGAAGGACGCTATACGTTGGAGGCGTTTCGCGACAGGAATGAGAACCGTTCTTACGACGCCGGTGCCGTGCGGCCTTTTATTCCCTCTGAGCGTTTCACCGTGCATCCGGATACTCTTCGTTTGCGCGCGCGGTGGCCGCTGGAAGGTGTTGTCCTGCGGTTGCACTGAGCAACGCTCCATCCGACGTCCACACACACTCCTCATCGCGTTCCTGATCCATTCGCTGTCGTTCTCTGTTCGGCCCGCTTGAGTGGAGGTGCCGAAAAATTTTGTCTTGACATCAGTTCGGATTTTTTTATAGAATCCAGCGGGGATAACACCTCCCGGGGATTTCACTTCTTCAATCCTTGGGGGGTTCTATGGGGGTTTCTTGCTCCTTCCGCTTTGCTTTCTTCTGGGGGATGGTGGTCGCTTCCTGCAGTTCGCTTTCCGCCCAGGTCATTATCAAAGATACGGTGAGAATCGATCCCGGTCCTTTCTCGGGGCCGGCGTCGCTGAGTTCCTCGACGATCAGAATCGTGTTTACGCACAATGGAATTGTCGACACCAATCCCAGTCGTTCGCGTGTGCTGACCATTCGCAATCGGTTTTGCGGAGACGCGGAAACGGTTCAGATTAACGGTCCGGTGACGGTGGCATCCATTCCGGCGCGCGGACTGGGTGTCGAGGCGTCGATAGTGTGCCGCATCATTAATACGGCGTATCTTGAACGCTCGTTCGCGTTCTATCTCGACAACGAACTCGTCGATTCCTTGTTCTTTCTCACTGACTGCAGTGTAGCTTGCCTCTTTCAGGGTCATATTCAGTCCGTTCCGCTCTACACGTCGTTTTCCCTGGGTGTCGATGATCCTTTCACGCCCTTTGACCTCGACCATGGAGAAACGGCGCAGACTTTTACCTTAAGCTATTCGTCTTTTCTCTGCGGAGGCACTGTCTGGCATCCAAATTGCGCGACGGTCGTCAGGATCGTTGAAGGATCCGAGTTAGGGACTCTTGTCGGTCCTGATGGGGCGGACCTTGGGGATGAGTTTACGGGGACAGCCGAGGAAATCAAGACGCTGAGATTTTCTGCCAACGGTGTCCAACCGGCAAAGGAATTGGGCGAAGCGGTTGTCGAGGTGGCAAGCCGGGGGATCTCATCGCGGGTAACATTCACCATCCGCCGTACGGCGCCGCTGATGCATCACTTTGCCGTGACGTGTGATCCCGATACGATCCCCCATGGATCGACGGCACAGGTGTTTGTTGCGGCGAGGGATGCGGAGAACAACGCAGTGGTTATTCCCGATGATGCCAGGATCAATTTCTTCCTGGGCTCAGGCGCCGAACATCTCGGCGATCTTGCCATCATCAATGACGGCGTGGTCCAAAAGGGCGATCTCTTGACAGGTATCCGATACGATCAGGCACGCGCGGGTTCAGTTGTCTTCGTCGCCGATGGTGAGAATCCGCTGGGAAAGGGACCCCAGACGGTGCCTGTGGGCGTGCAGTTGCAGAACGATGCTGTCATCGGAGGCACGGCCTCTGTGGTTGTCCATTGTTCGATTACACCTCCGCACTACAAACAATGGGACCCTGCGTGGGCTGATGATCATTATGACAGCGCTTATAGGGTAAGAAACCGGGATACGGTGGCTCTTGGCATCCGCACTCTCGGTTGCGCGCTTTCGTGTATGGCGATGGCGATGACGGCATTCGGCGACAGCGTGACCCCCGGGGGGCTCAATGAGTTCATGAAGAGCGACAGTGTGGCGGAAGAGCTCCAGTTCATGAACGAGAGAGTACGATGGAAGGCCATGACGAGAATTCTGAAAGGAATCGTGGTCGGCGGGCCCGCCGATGTCGACAGCTCCTTCAACCTTTCCGTCTTTGATCCTGTTCTCGCCAGGTGCGGATTGGTCATTGTGAAGGTCTTTAACCCCCAATCAGTTCAAAACGAGCCCCCCAGCGTTCAGGCCAACGCAAGAAAAGAGGGAAACCATTGGGTTCTCATCCGGAGGAAGTCCAACGGAGGATACGACATTCTTGATCCGGGAAGGGGGCTCAAAAGGCTTTCCGACTATGGAAGGATTTATAGGTATCTGTCGGTTCGATTGAGCTCGGCACATTGAAAGTGCCCGCCTCAAGAGTCACGGCCACAAAAAAACATCCATAAAAGGAGGGGTTTATGAAGAGATTCATTCTGTGTATGCTTCTTCTGTACAGTTGCATGAGTGCTCAAAACCAGGAGATGACAGTCGAATTGGGGGTCAAGGGAGAAATTCAATTTATCCTTACGGATCCCATGGGGAGGCGTGAAGGCATAGATCCGCGGTCGGGTGCTCGATACCGTGAGATCAACAATTCGTATGGTGTGTACAGTGTTGACAGCGAAGATCCTGATTTCCCGGCCCCACCTCCTATCATAGAGTTCATTTCGTATTCCCCGATTCCGGGAGAATATGGTCTGACGCTCTATGGAGTCGGCCGATCGAGGTACGAAATCGACGGTTTCCTGATGGTGAGGCCGTTGAGATTGACCTTTTCCACCCGCGGAGTGATCGATAGTCTTCAATCGGCGGAATATCGATTTCACCTCGATACGACAGGTCGTAAACCGTGGTTTAAGAAAATCGTCGGTGTTCATTCACTCCGCCAGGATCTCGACAACTGTTACAAGCTTGAACTGCTCGGTGCCAGGCCTCTGTACATTGATTTCAGCCATCGCGTGGCAAAATACGAAGAAGCGGCGGGGAAGGGTGCATCACGGGCAAAACACGAATTGGAAAAGTTCAAGAAAAAGCTTGATGAAGTTTATGAGAAGACGAAACGCGCTACGAAGGAGAGAAATCACTTCGTAACGGACCTGGCATACCGAATTCTCAAAGAGGATATCGAGATCCTATTGAAGGCGAACAAGTGATTCCGGTTTTACATGTTGGCCGAGGCTTTGAGCGGGACCCTGATGCTTGTCGGGAGCAAGGGCCGCAGAGGGCGGACCTTTACTTTGGAAGATTTTTTCGGTACGCTGGACGGTTGAAACCGTAACCAACGACAGCCTTCTCCATGGATCGTGCACGAACCGCTCTCCTCTTGTTCATCCTCAACTCCTCTTTCCTTGTCGCTCAGATTCGCCTGTATGTTGCGAGTTCCGGAAACGATCGCTGGTCGGGAACCCTTCCGGCACCGGTTGTGGGCAAGCAGGATGGACCATTTGCGACTCTTGGACGGGCACAGGCAGAGATTCGGACGTTGAAGAATGCGGGCAGGCTCAAGGCGGGGGCAATCATCTCCGTGCGCGGTGGCCGGTACGCTCTTCGCCGCACACTCACGTTCGGACCAGCCGATTCAGGAGCCGATTCTGCCGACGTGGTCTGGGAAGCGTACGCCGGCGAGAATGTCACGATTACGGGAGCGCACACGATCTCAGGGTGGCATAAGGTTACGGATAGCCCGAGCCTTGGGCGACTAGATTCGACGGCAAGAGGACATGTGTTTAAGACAAGCCTTCGGGCCCAGGGAATCCATGA
This sequence comes from Bacteroidia bacterium, assembly GCA_022180565.1. Lineage (GTDB taxonomy): Bacteria > Bacteroidota > Ignavibacteria > UBA10030 > UBA10030 > JACQPU01. The sequence continues at coordinate 66,415 of BQML01000006.1, read as the reverse complement.
TTATGGGGTCATTGAACAGAGGGGGAGTCCGGGTCTGGAACTGTTCTACAGGGGCGAGCGGATGCAGTTGGCCCGCTGGCCCAATACGGGGTGGCTGAGAGTTGCAGATGTGCCTCAGACCGGAGACTCTCTTTATAATGAGGGGCTGGAGCGGGAGAAGCGGTACGACGGCGTGCCGGTCGGTCGTCACTACGGCCGCATACGGTACGAGGGGGACAGGCCGGGCAGATGGAAACAGCACGAGGACGTGATTCTGCACGGTTACTGGACCTGGGATTGGAGTGATTCGTTTCAGCGCGTGAAATCGATCGACACGATCGCGCGTGAGATCACTCTTGCGGAGCCTCATCACTACTACGGGTACACGAAGAACCAGCGCTACTATGTTCTGAACGCGCTTGAAGAACTCGACCGGCCTGGCGAATGGTACCTTGATCGGGCGACCGGTATCCTGTACTTCTGGCCACCCGGACCACTCGGGGACTATGACTGCTCGGTGTCGATCCTCGGCGAGCCGCTGATGGTTTTGGAAAAGGCGAAGCGAATCGTTATTCGCGGCTTCGTTTTCGAACAATCGCGGGCCGAGGGGATCGTGATCGCTTCGGGAGACGATAACAGAATCGCAGGATGCACGTTCAGGCAATTGGGCGGAGAAGCCGTGGGCATCTATGGGGGAGGGCGGAACAGGGTCCAGAGTTGCGATCTGTACGATTTGTCGCGGGGAGCTGTTCGTTTGATGGGAGGAGATCGCGCCTCGCTCACTCCCGGAAACAACGAAGCGGTCAATAACCACATTCACCATTTCAGCACTTGGCTTCGAACGGGCCAGTACGGCATTTTCCTCGATGGTGTGGGAAACAGGATTGCGCACAACAAGATTCACGATGCGCCCTTTGAGGCGATTTACCTTCGGGGAAACGAGCATGTCATAGAATTCAACGAAATCCATGATGTCACTCAGGAAACCGGGGATGCAGGGGCGCTTCATACCGGGAGGGATTGGACCTGGCGGGGGAATGTGATCCGCTACAACTACTTGCATGATCTCGTCGGCCCCGGGCTCCATGGCGTCATGGCGGTGTATCTCGACGACTGGGCGAGCGGATTCACGGTTTTCGGGAACGTGTTCTTCCGCGCCGGGAGAGCGGCGTTCATTGGCGGAGGACGCGACAACACGGTGGAGAACAACATCTTCATCGAGTGTTCACCTTCTGTCCATGTCGATGCACGCGGATTGGGGTGGGCGGGCTACTACTTTGACGGGACCTTTCCATGGCTGTTTGAGCGGATGGAGGACATGAAGTTTCGCCAACCCCCGTACAGCACCCGCTACCCCGAACTGTTGAAGCTCTATGACGATGAGCCGCGGGTTCCGAAGGGAAACAAGATCATCCGGAATATTTCCGTCGGCGGCAGATGGATGGATGTGTACGATTACTGGGAGTTTGATTTTTCGACGGTGGTCGTCAGGGATAACCTCGTTGCCGACCCGATCATTTTGCGGAGGCGTTCAGAAGGGCAGTCCGGATGGGATCCGTACTACCTCAACATTGATAGGGTGGAGGGATACGACATGATCCCGATCGCACAGTCAGCGCTCGTCGGGGAGTTCAAGGACAACATCTTTACCGATGATCCCGGATTTATTGACATCACAAAGAAGGATTTTCGCTTTAGAAAAGACTCGCCGGTCGCGAGGATGGGTTTTGAAACGATACCGTTCGAGAGGATCGGTTTGTACAGGGATGAATTCAGGAAGGAATTGAACTAAGGAACCCGCGCGTCTCTCATTCCTGAAATCGTCAGAGGAAATTGCGCGCACCGGCCGACAGAAGCCCTACTCGTCCAATCCCTTCAACAACTCCTTCATTTCCGTCAACCCCCGCCAGATCACCTTTGAACTGAGGAAGATGAAGCCGACGAAGGCAATCACGAGCGTGACGATCCAGATGATCTTCCAGACTTCCATTCTTCAGCGTATCGTTTGTCGATCTGTCTTGGATGAAAGCAGCGATCCGACGAACAGTCCCGCAAAGCCGAGTGCGAAGCTCAGAAACCCGCGCAGGTTCGGAGGCATCAATCCGGCAATGAATCCCTCCCCTGAGGCGCCCCCGGCCTGAAGGAGAATATCCTCGATCACAAACGCGAGCGGCAGAAGGCCCCCTCCGATGAATGCCGCGTAGGCTCCGGCGGTTGTCGATCGTTTCCAATACAAGCCCAGGACAAGAGCGGGGAGTCCGCCCGCGTAGTAGACGGTCGTAACGTCGAGCAGGTAGCGGAACGCGGAGTCCTTCAGCTCGTACCAGATGCCGAAGACCAGCATCAACAGGCCTATGACCGCAATGGACCAGCGGGTTGCCCGCAGTCGCTGGGTGTCGGTGAACGGGTGTCTGCGCAAGGGGTCGAGGAAATCCTGGACGATGATACTGCTCCACGCCAGAATGTAGCTGGAATCCGTCGACATCATCGCGGCAAACATGCCCGCGGTCAGAAGTCCAAGCAGTCCCGCCGGGAGAATCTCCGCGAGCAAGCGAGGCATTCCTGCCGAAGCATCGCTGTCGAGACCGAACAGGAGCGCAGCTCCGATGCCCCAAATGATCGGAAAGAATGCACGTCCGAGGAACATCAGTCCTGTTGACCTGAAGATAAACCGGTTGATGGCCGGATGTTCCGCCGCGAGAACTCGTTGAGCGACCGGTTGCCAGAGAACGCATCCGGAAACTGCGAAGACTGTCCAGTAGGCGATGAACCACCAGCCGTACTCCGGATGGTCGAACGGATCGAGTCCGACGGCGCTGTAGGCAACCGCCGCCTGGTCGAAAAATCCCAGGAGGCCGTGACCTGAGATCACGAGGACGGTGGTCAGGGCCATCCCGAGCGCGAGGAAGACAAACTGAATGAAATCGGTCAGCACGACGGAGACCATTCCGCCCAACGCCGTGTACGCGAGGACGAGGATGAGGAGCACTGTCGTTGTGACATGGATTGAGGTTTCGGGGATGCCGAGAAAATGTACGATGAAGAGCGCGCCGAGCTTCAGGAACACGCCGAGGCTCAGAATGCCCGCGATGATCAGGAGACTTGCCGCAAGAATGCGGACGCCGCGGCCGTACCGGCGCGCGAAATACTCGGTGATGGTCATAATCTCCATCGTCCGAAGCCGGTCAACCACGAAGCCTGTTGTGCCGATCGTCAGGTACGCCGCGGCCCAGATTACGCCAATGATGAATGCCGCAAGGCCGAAGCGAAAACCCTGTTCGGCGAAATACATCATCGTGACCAGACCCAACTCTGTGGCGACAAGTGTGGCGACACCAAGGTGATACCGCAAGCGGCGTCCTGCAACGAGGAAGTCCGCAATCGTGTGAACACGGCGCCGTACAGACAGGCCGGCCCAGGCAGCGGCAGTCACATAGGCGAGGACAATCACTCCATCAATCAGTGTGAACTTCATGGAGCCGTGACGGAGTGGAGGGTGGCGTTGTTCACAGGGGCGAGTTCATCCAGACGTTGGCGAGAGTATCGCCCTCACGGTACAGGACGGGGAAATAAGGTCCGGCGTACGTATCGCCGTCCCGCGGTTGCCGGAGGGTGTTGCTGGTGTGATCATCCGAGACACTGCCGGCCCGATAGCGGGTACCGTCTGCAATGAGATGAATGGCAATCGAAATGCGCGGGCGATTGCTCAGGTTCGGCCGGCTTCCGTGGATGGTGAGACAGTGATGAAAGCTGACGCATCCTGCCGGGAGCACGCACGATTTGGTTGTGAACGGCCGGCCGGTCTTCTGCTCAATGCGTTTCTTCTGATGGTCGATGTCTTTTTGATAGAAATGATCCTCGCCAAGAAGCCCCCAGGTATGGCTCCCGGGCACGACCTCCATGCAACCGTTCTCCTCGGTCACATCCTCCAATGCCACCCAGGCCGTAAGAGCCTTGTCGTTGTCGAGGCACTGCCAGTACCCCAGATCCTGATGCCAGCCGATCGCGCCCGAGCTTCCGCTCTGCGGCGGCTTGTAGAGCAATTGATCGTGCCAGAGGCGAATGCCCCTGACCCCTGAAAGCGCGGCGGCAATCCTTCCGATGACAGGGGAGAGAACCAGGCGGGCGATCGTGGCGTCGGTCCAATACGCGTTATTGACCTGCACCAGCTTCGACGTGTCCCCAGGCTCCGGATCGCGGCTGAGAGGGAATCGTTTCGTCTCATATTCACCGGCCACGACCATGGCATGGTGTTTCCTGAACTCTGAGAGCTCTTCGTCTGAAAACAGCTTCGGACTCAGCCAGTAACCGTTGCTCCGGTAAAACTCAACGTCATTGTTGTCGGGTATGTCTTCAATCCTTGCCATCGGTTGCTGATGTGTTTAATTCGCGTTGTTTTTTAGACTCTTGAGTTTTCAATTCCTTCCTGCTCTTCCAACAACTTCCATCCCAGCAGCTGCATTCGCGGCAGATGGAACATTCCTTTCCACATCGTGCCCTTCACAGGCGTAGAAATGGCCCCGTCGCGTCGCAGGTACCCAAACCATTCACCGTGTTCCTTGTCCGGGAAATGGCTGTACGCCCAGTCGTGCATCGTCGCGTGCCAGTCGAGGTACTTGCGATCGCCGGTGCAACGCCAGGCCATCAAGGTCGCAACAATGGCCTCATTGTGCGGCCACCAGAATTTCATGTCGTGCCAGTACTCGGTGGGCGGAAGCCCCCGGGCGTCGCGAAAATACAGCAGCCCTCCGTACTCGCGGTCGAGTCCGATTTCATACGACCAATCGATGATCGTCGTGCCGAGCCTGATCAGACGAGGGTCGTTGTTTCGGTACCGACCTTCCGCAAGAATGAACCATCCGGCTTCGAGGGAGTGACCGGGATTCACCTGTCTGCCGTCCAGCGTGTCGTACACTTCTCCCTTGGGACCGACGTTTTCCATGAGGCATTTGAACTCCGGCTTCAAAAAATGCCGTTCGATGTCGTTGATGCCGTCGTCGATCACCGTTGTAAAGAGAGGATCGTTGACGGCTTTGCGCAACTCCTGAGCCGCGGCAATGAGCATCATGGTCATTGCCAGCCCTTTCATCGGCCGAGTTTTGGGATCGACCTTCGGGGACAGGAGACCGGGCGTCGTGTGGTAGCGTAGAGCCGTTTTGAATACTTCCCTTCCCTGGGAAGCCCACCTGGCATCTCCGGACGCAAGACTGAAGGCCGCGTACGCCATCGCCGTGAAGAGCTCTGAAAAAACATATCTCCTCTTGCGGAGCGGCTTTCCTTCCCGCGTCACCCAGAAGAACATCCTGTGGTCCGCGTCGAATCCATGACGGGCAAGGAATTCCACGCCGGAACGCGCGGCCTCCAGCCACTCCTTTCGGGGTTCCACGGACAGATACAAGGTCGCCAGCATCCAGGAAAACCTTGCCTGGAGCCAGATCGACTTATCGGTGGACAGCACGGATCCGTCGCGGTCGAGAACATGGATAAACCCCCCATGTTCCCGATCAAGCGAACGGGGAATCCAGAACGGAATCGTGTCCGAGAGCAATCCGTCGCGATAAAGATTCTTACAATCGTCGAGACGCATTGGTGCAAAAATAGAAAAGAGGGAAATGAGGAGCAAGGAGAATTGCCGATTGGCAATTACCCTTCTCCCTCATTATCTTTGACCGAGCTCGGAGAATACCATGAAAACAATTCAGATGATTGCGAGCGGGGACCTTCGCCTCGCTGCCAATCAAAATTGCGAAGCGACGCAGGCGGAGATGGAACAAAAAATTCTTGCCGCCGTGCGCAGGTTCGGAGGGACCGTTCAACGCGCCCACGCTTACGACGAATCCAAGAGGCACGGTTTCATTGACAGCCAAGCGTACGGTATCGAAGTGTTCCGGTCCATCCCGCCGCGAGATCCCCTCATTGTGGCCGTGTCCGCCTGGCAGTACAGCCATCATGTGCTGGCCGGCCTGACAACGCACCAGGGGCCGATTTTGACGGTCGCGAATTGGAGCGGCACCTGGCCGGGTCTGGTCGGCCTGTTGAACCTGAATGCTTCTTTGACAAAAGCCGGTGTGGCGTATTCAACGCTCTGGAGCGAGGATTTTACGGACGAGTTCTTCCGACGCGGGCTGGACCGGTGGTTAAAGTCGGGCAACCTTCGCCACAAGACCGATCATGTTGTTCCATACAGAGCGTCTGCCATTCCCGCCCGCCTAAGAACGATGGGGGAAAACTTTGCCCGTGAGTTCCGCCGGAACAAGGCGATTCTTGGAGTGTTCGACGAAGGATGCATGGGGATGTACAATGCCATCATCCCCGACGAACTTCTGCATCCGACAGGTGTCTTCAAGGAGCGATTGAGTCAGTCCACGCTCTATGCGAAGATGCTGACAGTGCCGGATCGGGAAGCCGAGGCGGTGTTTCGATGGTTGACAGCAAAGGGAATGCAGTTCAGATTTGGTCGAGATGAATCAACGGAGCTGACAAAGGCGCAAGTGCTTCAGCAGTGCAAAATGTACATTGCGGCGGTTCGACTCGCAAAGGAATTCGGCTGTGCGGCCATCGGCATTCAGTATCAGCAAGGCCTCAAGGACCTCACGCCCGCTTCTGATCTGGCGGAAGGACTTCTGAACAACGTCGACCGCCCACCGGTTTTTGATGAACAGACGGGGGAGGAACTGTTTCCCGGGGAGGCCGTGCCGCATTTCAACGAAGTGGACGAATGTGCAGGCCTTGATGCGCTGATTACCTATCGTCTCTGGAGACGGCTCGGATTTCCGCCGGAAAACACGCTCCATGATTTGCGATGGGGCCGATGGTACAAAGGAAACGGCATCGATGATTTCGTCTGGGTGTTCGAGATCTCGGGGGCGGCCCCGCCGGCGCATTTTGTGGACGGATATCGCGGCGCGTCGAGCGAACGCCAGCCGCCGATGTATTTTCGGTTGGGGGGAGGGACCCTCAAGGGCGTCAGCAAGCCAGGTTTTGTGGTCTGGAGCCGCGTCTTCGTAGCGAACGGCGGGCTTCAATATGACACGGGATTGGCCGAAGTTGTGGCATTGCCGGATGAGGAGACGCAGGAACGGTGGAGGCTGACGACGTCACAATGGCCGATCATGCATGCGGTGCTCAAGGGGGTGACGCGTGACCAGATGATGGCGAGACACAAGTCGAATCACATCCATGTCGTGTATGCGCCGGATCAGACGTCTGCTAAAAAGGGGATGCTTGTGAAGGCTGCGGCGATGGCCGAACTCGGTCTCAAGGTGAATTTCTGTGGCGTTCATCCCTGACTGGTGGCGTGATTTTCACAGAAGATTCCCGGGAACCGCGCAGGCGGGGCTGGCCCTCGCGGTTGTTCTGCTCGCAGGTGCCTTCTTTCACGCTGAAGGCTCGTTCTTTGAATGGGGCACACACCGTGACATGTTGCGGCAGGTGTCGGTGTACGGAATCCTGGCCTGCGGGATGACGCTGGTGATCATCGCTGGAGGCATCGACCTCTCGGTCGGCAGCGTCCTTGCACTGTGTGGTGTGTTATTTTCCCTGGGGGTCATCCACTGGGGCTGGCCGGGCTGGCTTGCCGCCGCAATGACCCTCGGGGTCGGCGCGTTGTGCGGAGCGGCCTCGGGAATTGCAACCGCGCACTTTCGCGTTCAACCGTTCATTGCCACACTGGCTATGATGGTCTTTGCCCGCGGGATGGCCAAACTTGTTTCCGGAGGACAGAAGGTCTCGACGGCGATTCAGGGAGCGGACGGGTCGTACGAATACGTCCCGACGCCGGCATCGTTTGAGATACTGAACGCCAGGATCCTCGGCGACAACATTGCCATCGTCACGATCGTCTTTCTCCTGTGTGCAATCGTGTGCTGGTTCCTCCTTTCGCGGACCGTTCTGGGAAGGCGATTGTATGCGATTGGCGGGAACGAGGAAGCGGCGTGGCTTTCCGGCATTCCGGTGAAGTCCTCCAAGGTATTGGCCTACGGGCTGAGCGGTCTGCTCTGTGCTGTAGCGGGCATGTGTCAGGCAGGGCAGGAATTGCAGGGAGATCCCGAAGCGGGGGCGGCGTACGAGCTGACCGCGATTGCGATGGTCGTGATCGGGGGAACCACGTTGCGAGGGGGCAAAGGATCGGTCGGACTCACGGTCATCGGCGTGCTGATTATCGGCTCCCTTGAGAAGATCCTCAGCATCAACGCTGTTGGAGAGGAAACGAGGCTCATGCTCACAGGCGTGATTATTATTGTTGCGGTGATGTTTGGGAAGCGATAGGCTTTTGTTCAGAACCATCCGATTTGTGGTGTGTGGAGTCACTAAATGATGCTCCCCATTCGGTCAAGAGTCAATGCATCATCACTCCATGACTCCATATGCATGTGTTCGTTCACTCATCAATCCACCAATCCATCAACCGACTTTCCATGCGTTCCCTCTTTGTTCTTTCCCTCTTGTGTCTGAGTTCCGTCCATGGGCAGTCTTCGCGGACCTGGACCGTTGGCATGAGCCAATGCAATCTGGGTGAGCCGTGGCGCGTTCAGATGAACGCGGATATCCGCCGGGCGGCGGATGACCATCCGGAATTGACCGTCATGTTCAAGGACGCGCAGAACGACAACCTCCGCCAGCGTGCGCACATCGAGGAGTTCCTCCGTGCCGGGGTGGACGCGATCCTGGTATCTCCCAAGGAGGCCGCGCCTCTGACCGGCGTTGTACGGGATGCTTACCGAAAGGGAATTCCCGTCATCGTTCTTGACCGGCGCGTGCTGGGAGAGGACTACACGTGTTTTATCGGGGCGGACAACAGGAAGATCGGCCGAGCCTTAGGGAAATGGCTTGTGCAAAGACTTGGCGGGAAAGGGAAGATCGTTGAATTGAAGGGACTCATGACCTCGACGCCGGGGCAGGACAGGCATGCGGGTTTTCGAGAGGGGATCAAAGGGTCGGAGCTTGAGGTGATCTTTGAGGCCGACATGAAGTGGCTCGAACCCAATGCGCGGAAGGAGATGGAGTCGGCGTTAGCGCGATTCTCCAGGATCGATGCTGTCTATGCCCACAACGATCCGGCGGCGCACGGGGCCTGGCTTGCGGCAAGGGCCGCAGGGAGGGAACAGGAGATGCTCTTCGTCGGTGTAGACGCGCTTCCGCACGAAGGTCAAGTGTACGTGCGCCAGGGAATTCTGGCCGCTTCCTTTGAGTATCCGACCGGAGGAAAGGAGGCGGTGGAAACGGTACTGAGGGTGCTGAGAGGAGAGAAGGTGCCGAAAGAAATCACCCTGCTTTCCAGAGTCTTCACACGGGAGAATGTGGAGCAGGGAGGGGAGGAGTTGGAATAAGAAGAATTCGCATCCTGGGTCTTCTCTTCGTGGGTGAAGAGACCGATAATGATCAATCACCGGAGGGGAAGCTGGAAGGGTTGTTCTTGTTTCAGTTTCGAATCTTCAATTTCTCCGAGGAGGTTTCATGAAACGATTATCCACATATTTTTTGGCGTATCTCACCGGTCTTTTGACACAGCAGGTTTTCGGTCAGGGTTTCAACGGCCTGGGCATGGGCATGGGGACGTTATCACGGCTGTCCCGTGCGGAGACCCGCTCGATCAGTCCCGAGAATTTCACGGGGGAGAAGGGGAAAGGAGGGATGGCGAGAGAGGGGACCGGCATGAACGCCGCGCGTGAGCTGGGTCGCGGATGGAAGATTTCGCCGTCGGTGAAGGTCAAGCCGAAGGAGATGTTCGTACTTGGAGAAATCAAGGGGAGTGGGGCGATTCAACACATTTGGATGACGCCGACGGGCCATTGGCGGTATCTGATTCTTCGGATGTACTGGGACGGCGAGCGGACGCCGTCGGTTGAGGTTCCGGTGGGGGATTTCTTTGCGTGCGGATGGAATCAGTACGCTCAGATCTCTTCTCTCGCCGTGTGCGTGAACCCCGGCAGCGCGCTGAACTCGTACTGGGAAATGCCGTTCCGCACATCGGCCAGGCTCACGATCGAGAACATCGGGGATGACGAGGTCACAGTGTACTATCAGATCGACTATGCGCTCACCGATGTTCCTGCGGACGTTGGTTACTTCCATGCGCAGTTCCGCCGGCAAAATCCGCTCCCGTATAAGGCCGACTATACGATTCTGGACGGCGTTCAGGGATGGGGACACTATGTCGGGACGTACGTTGCGTGGGGAGTCAACAACAGCGGATGGTGGGGAGAAGGGGAGATCAAGTTCTTCATCGACGGCGATGGGGAGTTTCCGACGATCTGCGGCACGGGCACAGAGGACTACTTTTGCGGATCCTATAACTTTGAGAACAGGCAGACCAAACAATATCAGGAATTCACGACGCCCTACAGCGGTCTCGCCCAGGTGATACGGCCCGATGGGGTGTACAACTCGCAACAGCGGTTCGGATTGTATCGATGGCATATTATGGATCCTGTCAGATTCGGAAAGGATCTCAGAATCACTCTCCAGGCGCTTGGATGGCGTTCCGGCGGCCGCTATCTTCCCTTGCAGGACGATATTTCTTCGGTTGCGTTCTGGTATCAGAAGGAGCCTCATGCGGCTTTTCCCAAACTTCCCGACAAGGATTATCTCGAAATCCGCTGATAGGTGCGTGAGGGACGAATAACGGGAGAATCTGCCGGATCGGTGTAGTTTTTCAACAGTTCCGCCGTTCGTCCCAAAAGTTCATTTCCCCTTGACATTACTTCCAAAAAATTCTATACTCTGGCTATGAAACCGTGTTTTACTAATTAAACACCATCCGAGAGACGACCGCGCGATTATTTTCCATTCGAGCGACGGTCAGGACGAGGCGGAGAAAGACAGTTTAGTGGTATTCCGGCAGACGAAGGAGCCCCGTGATGAGCGGAGGCCGGTCCAGGACTTCCAATCCAATCCATCACTCACCTTTCCGCGAAAGGAGGATGAATGCCGGTTGAAGTGATCCAACGTCCTCGTGTTCTTCCCCGATTTCGGCAGTACCCACAGCATTCCAACGGTCCTTTTCACATAAGGAGAAGCACTATGAATCCAGTCAGGTGCCGAACGCTCCTGGTTGCGCTCTTCAGTCTCGCGCTGTCCGCGGGCCTGTTTGCTCAGAGCGGCAAGATTACAGGAGTAGTGAAAGACGCATCGAGTGGAGATCCCATCGTCGGCGCAAACGTTGTCATTGAGGGAACGACCCTCGGAGCCGCGGCCGACGGAAACGGCGTCTATTTTATTCTCAACGTTCCTCCGGGAACATACAGACTCGTAGCATCGGCGGTCGGTTACGCCAAGGAGACGGTCATCAACGTTGTCGTGTCGGCCGACCAGACCATCACTCGGGATTTCAACCTGAGGTCCGAGGCGATCGGACTGGAAGAAATCGTGGTTGAGGCGAGACCGCGTGTGGTTGACAAGTCTCTCACGGCCACCAAGACTGTGCTGGGAAGAGATGAAGTATCGAATACCCTTCCGGTTACTTCGGCGGTGGAAATTCTGAACACCACACCCGGGGCATACAAAGGCTTCATCCGCGGCGGCCGGATTCAAGAGAGCAAGACGATCATCGAAGGTGTCGATGTTACGGATTCGTACTTCGCCGCGGCCGGTGATCAGACGGTGAGTACCGTCTTCCTCGTGTACACGAGCACCCCGCGTTACCGGGGAAGCGAGCTGAACACGACGGGAGGCCTGAACTTCAGTGCGATCGAACAGATGAACGTCAATACCGGAGCGGTCGGTGCGGAGTATTCCACGGCAACAGCCGGGGTCATCAACTACACGCTCCGTGAAGGCCGCGGACCGCTGAGCGGAAGCTTCTTCACCCGCATCAGTCAACTCGACGGACTGAAGTACAACGGACCCAACGTGTACTGGAACGAATCAATCTACTTCGCCGAGAAAACCGCCCTGAGCAATCGGGTGGATTCGTTGCGAAACCTCCGGACCAGCGGCGCTCCTCCGTCGCAATACTCGACGCTTCCTGCCGATAGTGCACGGCTCACCCGGTACAGCTACTATCCCGGCAAGTACAACAATCAGGATAAGCCGCAAATCGAGGTCGAGGCCTCTCTCGGCGGCGATATCATGGAAGGGTGGAACTTCTTCCTGAGCGGCCGGTACATGGATTCAAACGGTCGCCTGCCTAACGAGAAGAACCGTGAACTCAACATCACGGGCAAGACGAATTATCAACTGTCCGATGACATGCGGCTTTCCGCGTTCAGCATCATTACCGACCGCGGATACTTCCTGAAATGGAAAAACCGATCCTATCAAGAATCCGCCCGGTTCTTCCTCGAAGGCGTGCCGAAAAACGACGGCGGCGATGTGATCGCCAGTGCGAAACTGACGCACGTTTTATCTCCGTCGACTTTCTATGAGATCCAAGCCAGCATCAATTCAAGCATCAACCGCATGGGCTATATCGACAGCAACGGCGACGGTTTTTGCGCGCTTGATGAAGATGACGGCACGTTCATTACGCTGTCCACGCTGGCCGAGGCTGATAAGTACATTTCCAACACAGACCTGTCGAAGTTCTTCCGCAATCAGGACGAACCGGCGAGTTCTACGAACTTCCAATTCAATGCCGGTAATACCACCGTCAGGCTTGCGCGTCCGGGCTTCTACTACGAGAATTTCCTCAACCAGGTCATTGCGCTGAAGGGCGACATCACGAGCCAGGTGACCCGTAACCACCAGCTCAAGGGCGGCTTCCAGGTGAGAATGCACAATCTGGACATGGTGCGCCGCTCCTCATATCTCGGCGCCATTGATGCACGGAAGCAGTTCTACAATGAAGAATGGAACATCAAGCCCTCGGAGTTCAGTCTGTACGCAGCGGATCGTATGGAATATGCCGGCCTGATCATCAACCTCGGCGGTCGTCTCGATTACTGGGATCCCGCCGCACAGGATTTCGGCACCTACTTTGCTCCGTACCAGACCACGACGACGAGCTTCGGCGGTCTGAACGACGTTCTGGATCGCGTGACGGTGAGAACACGGGAAGTGGATCCGATCGTGGCGTTCTCCCCGCGGTTCGGCGTGTCGCACCCGATTTCCGACGAAGCGGCGATGTACTTTTCGTTCTCCCGCAACACGACACCGCCGCCCTACTCCCAGCTGTATGCGTTCTACAACAACTTTGGAAACATCTCCCTGCCCAACGTGTCCACCGTTCGACAACAGCCCTACCGTTCATCGAACTACGAGCTTGGCGTGCAGTGGGAGTTCATGCCCCAGCGATTTGGGATGAACCTGACGGCATACCTGCGCGACATCGAGAACTACGGATACTACTCGTTCAACGTGGTCCCGCGGTCCGGACCCACAGGAACGAACTACAACATCGGGTTCACTGCCGGCCTGGCAGACGCGCGCGGCGTGGAAATCAGCGTTCAGGCCCTCCCGCAGAGGTTCTTCGACTTCATGACCCTCACCGGCCGCCTGAACTATGCCTACACCTACATCAAGGCCTCTCAGTTTGCGGGTCTCGATACCAAGATGAAGACCTCGTTCTCGACGGCTGCAGGTGACAGCGCCACGTACGGCGGCGACCTGCCGTTCGGGGATATCAATTTTTACAACAAGGTTCTCGTGAACGTCCAGGGGACCAATAGCACGCTGACCGGCGGTTATGACAGAACCCACCGGATCACCTATACGCTCCTGCTGACCTTCCCTGAAGACATCCGGTTGACGTCAATCGGTACCTTCCAGAGCGGATTCTTCTACCCGCTGACACTGGTGGATCCGCGTGTCTCCAGCCGGGAATTGGGTGAAGGTCCGTGGAACAAGATGGTCAATGTCCGCCTCGAAAAGGGCTTCACGTTTGCAGGCGTGCGTGCCGCGGTGTTTGTGGACATCAAGAACATCTTTGATTGGGAGAACATTCTGGGATACGACAGAACGACGACCGGGACCTCGCTGTGGGAGACCTCTCTTGCGGCCGGTTCACCCGACCCCACCGGCGACCGGAAACGGCCCGTGGGTCCGGACGGAACGTTGTTCTATGATATCCCGCGGGAGTTCTATTTCGGCGCTCGTGTTGAATTTTAACCCGACTATCACTTGTCAATAAGGAGTACAGGCATGAAACCTATCCTTCACAAGGCGACTGTTGCGGCCGCCATCCTGTTCTTGACAGCGATGGTCTGGTCCCAGTCGTACGCGCAACCCGGGACGCCGGCGAACAGTGTTATCGGCTTTCCCGGCGCCGGCGTGATTCAGGCGGGCGATCTCTGGGAGTCCTTGTTGCCCGCAGGATTCGGTCCGTTCTACGGCGAGGCCGGCGACGCCCCCACGCGAGGGAATCGACAGTTCATCCGCTTCGGCAATTTCGATCGCGCATGGACGACGCCGAACAGTCACTGGCCCGGAGCATTTCCCTGGACCATGTACTGGTCGCATTACATGTACGTCACGGAATATAACCCCGATACGCTCTGGAATCCTTACGGAAACCCGAGCCGGTGGGAGAGCGGAGGTGCGGGGAATTATGCGTATCTGGCCTTCAAATCCACAGTGGCAGGCGCGAATAATCCCGCCCGCCTCTACAGCGTCGAACCGTACTTTGTGGATGCCGCCAAGAACCATGTCGTCTACGAAGCCGGCTTTCCTACGAATCTCGGCGTTGATGTGAAGATCCGTGCGCACGGGTTCTCCGGCCCCAACTGGAACAATCTCAATGATTTCGTCATCGTGGAAATCGAATTCACGAACACGGGCGAGATCGACATCGATATGAACGGGATGACCGAGGCGACGAACCATGTGATTCGCGCTCTGGCGCTCACAATGTCCGGCGAGATCTTCCAGTCGATTTCCAGCCAGCCGGGCGGCGGACGAAACGTGAACTCGATTTCAAACAGGTTCACGCGCATGGGCGGATGGATTCACAACCCGGCGCCGGACGGCTTCCCATGGGCGTTCAATGCTTATTATGCCGGATCCAGTTTACAGACACCGGGGGCGGGGCAGAACGATCTCGGTTTTAATGCTCCGACGATCAAGAGTTACACCGATACCTGGAACGGTTGGGTGTGGATCGATGCAAAATCGGGTACCCTCCCTGCAGATCCGAACAACTCCAGCGCCTCTCTCCCCACCAAGAACAACATTTTCGGCGTTCATCCGATCGGCACCGGCGCCCAGCGCGGCGATTATGTGTCCACCGGCTCGGGCGGAGGTCTGGCCGCAACAGGCGGTGATCCGAGGCGCATGCATACGGTGGCCATAGGAGCCTTCTATCAGAATGGCGGAAGTTCCCGAAGCATTGCCGATCTCGATCGGAGCCCAAACGACGCATTTTTCTTGTCGGGAACACAAGGCGATCCCACCACGTTTGTTCGGGACTCTGTGGGCGGAAGCGCACCTGACGGTGACCAGAAGGGTCAGACGTTTGAACAAGGTCCTTTCGAAGACGGAACTGCGACAACGGGAACACCGTATCCGACCGGCTGGGGTACATGGTCGAAGACGAACGGCAAGGGTTATAACTTCGGTCACGACTTTAACGGCGACATGTACAGCGGCATCGGACCGTTTCAGTTGAACGACGGCGAATCGATGGTCGTTGTGCTGGGTCTCGTCGGCGGATACAGGCTCGAGGGAATCCAGAAAGCCGTTCGCGCGGCACGATGGGCCTACCAGACAAACTGGATGCAGAGTCCCACCAACGGCAGAACGTCTCCGATTCCGCCCTATCGGCCCCTCATGAAGGTCAGCAACACGTTAACGAAGACGGTCGAAATCGAATGGGATAATGGAGCCGAGAGTCGCCCCGGTTTCGCCGGCTACAAGATCTGGAAATCCTCCAACTTCCTGAAAAAGAAATGGCTGGAGGAAGGTCACAGGCTTGCGGACCGCTATCAAGAGCAAATGGTTGTCGGCGCTTCAAAAGACTCATTGAAGAAGCCCGTCAACCCGAAGTTCGACGCGTTCTCCGCTGTGGCGGCGGCGGCCCAGAAGGGCGAGTATCAGCCCGACACTTGGGGTACCTGGGAACTCGTTCAAGTGATTCCGGCCGCACAGGTCGGGAATTACACCGGTGGTACAACTCCCTATACATACAAGTACACGGATGCGGATGTGGTCCTTGGGTTCTCGTACTGGTATTATGTGTCAGCGTACTATGAAAACACGGCCACACCCTATGAGGGGCCGGATGGAGAAACAACGACAAGGATCGAAACCCACTACACGAACCGCAACGGAGCAAACGGTTTGTGGCAGAAGACCTATCCGTTCGCGACGAACAACGCCAACTATCCGACGACGGCGGCAGGAAAGCAGGCGATTGGAGGCGTTCACATTGTCTCCTCTGCTCTCGCTGCGGCCGGTGATGTCGCAAATGTCGGCGTGCGGCCCAATCCGTACAAGCGAGCGGCTCTGCACGACAATTTCTCGAACGTGTTCGATCACAAACTTCTGTTCTATAACCTTCCGCCCGAAGCCACGATCACGATTCTCGACGTGTCCGGGCAGATTATCGATCAGATCAAGTTCTCATCTTCGGATCCGAACAACGGCAGTGTCTTCTGGGATATGTTCTCGAAAGACGGCATGGAAGTGGCAAGCGGTGTGTACATCTACACCGTTGAATCGCCCTCCGGCGGTATGAAGGTCGGCCATTTCGCGATCCTAAGATGACAACCAATTCTTTAAGGACAGAACCCATGAAACGAATCAGCCTTTCCATTGTCCTTCTTCTGATCGTTTTCGCCGCGGGGGAATCGTGGGCGCAAACGCGGAAGGCCGGACTCAACGGCGCGGCCTTTCTCAAGGTCGGCGTCGGCGCACGTCAGGTGGGATTTGGGTCGGCAACGACCGCTACCATCGGAGACGCTGCCAATATCTTCTGGAATCCCGCGGGAATCGGGCTGACAGACGAGCAACTGCAGGTTTCCTTCACCTACAACAGCTGG
The DNA here is from genome assembly GCA_022180565.1 of Bacteroidia bacterium. Classification (GTDB taxonomy): domain Bacteria; phylum Bacteroidota; class Ignavibacteria; order UBA10030; family UBA10030; genus JACQPU01. Next base: position 49,523 of record BQML01000006.1, on the reverse strand, counting down.
ATTGCGGATATCACGCAGAATGCGGCGGCAGTGACGTACAATCTCGGTGACATCGGTACGGTAGGCCTTGGTGTCATGACGTTCGGCCTGTCGGGCATACCGGCGGATCGGGATGTGTATCCGGGCAACCCGGCCTTGCAGGCCCTGCAGATCGATCAGCAGACGTCATCGTCGTACGACTATATGGACCTGCTGTTTCAGGCGTCGTTTTCTCGCTACGTGACGGAACAGCTTTCCCTTGGTGTAACGTTCAAGTTCATCAGCGAGAAAATTGACGATCAGACGGCGACAGCGATCGCTTTCGACTTCGGATCTGTCTATTCGATCGGGGTGATGAACTGGAAGGTCGGTGCACGCATCAACAACCTGGGTGGCGACCTCAAGTTCTACGACTACGGCGCTCCCATTCCGTTAACATTCAGCATCGGCACCTCGATCTCGCCGTACTCGGACGAAAACAATATGCTGACGGTGGCGGTGGATGCGGTGAAACCGCAGGACGGGGTGCAGTACTTCTTCACCGGAGCCGAGTTCACGTTCATGAACATGATCTCGGTGCGCGGCGGCTACAAGCTGAACTATTCCGGCGTGGATGACGGCGGAACGAGCTTCCGTGAAGCCATCAAGACCACGGTCGAGGGAATCTCGCTGGGCGCCGGCTTCAACACCACGGTGTCCGGCTACGGCGTCCGTGTCGACTATTCCTATACGTCGATGGACATTCTGGACGCGGCCCATCGCGTCACGCTGGCATTCTCGATGAAGTAAGACGCCGGCCTTCGCCGGTTGTCGGCTGAACACGGCACAAGGTTCGTCGACGACGAATGGATGACTGGGCGGTCCGGGAAACCAGGACCGCCCTCTCATCGTGTCAGGGGAAGAGCGGTGTAATCCTTCAGTTCCGCATCGCCAGCTCCAGCGATGTACCCTCCCTGCTTCGGGGGATTCTCGCGGCGATCCATCTCCCTGAACCATGAGCCAGGACCTCTTCTGACTTCATACCCATTTTCACGGTGGCCCATTGACGCTTCGCATTCGAGGGTGCTGTACAATCCTTCTCTGTTCGCTTGGAGTTTTCCACCCACCCCCCCTGGCGGCGCAGCCTGCCTCCCCCAGGCTCCTCGCGGATAAGTCCGATATCGAGCGAGCCCGCGAATGGGTTCGCGATCATCCCTGGTATCGCTCCATCATCGAATCGCACAAGCGGGTTTGCGACGAGTTCATCAAGCGCCCGGTGTACGTCTCGCCGATCAAACAGGTGTACGAGTACAAGATGTACACCTGCCCGAAGCACGACGTGGAGCTCGTCTACGACGAAACCGAACCGTTCCGCCACCGGTGCCGCAAGGACAGTACGGAGGTATATTCCGGCGGCAAGTACGACATGGCCTGGGCGGGCTGGTACAACAGATTACTTGCCTCCCGGCTTGTCTGGCTGGGCATTCTCTACCAGATCTACCAGAACGACGCCTATGCCGAGGCCGGACGGAAGATCCTCACGAAGTTCGCCGATCTCTATCTTTCCTATCCCACCTCCAACACCATCCTCGGACCGGCCCATGTTTTTTTCGGAACACTCTCGGAGTCGTTCTGGGGCGTGGACATGGCGTACGGATACGATCTTCTCTCTCCGTACGCGAAATTTACTGCCGCAGAACGCAAGAAGATAAAGGAAAAGCTCTTCTATCCGCTTGCCAAAATCACTCAGCAATTTCCGGAGTCCGCCTCCAACCGCCAGTTATGGTACAACAACGTCTCGGCCGCGGTGGGATTCCTCTATAACGATCAGGAACTGATCGATTTTGCTCTCCATGGGAAGTACGGCTTCTTCTGGCAGTTGGGCTCGGCGCTTCCCGAGAGCGGCTTCTGGCCCGAGTGGTCGGGGTACCATTTCGTGGCGCTCCGCGGCATGATTCACTTGGCCGAAATGGCCCGGCACAACGGCATCGACCTGTACCGCGTCCAGGTCGCTGGCCGGTCGATGAAAAGCATGTTCGATGCGCCGTTCGAAATCATTCTGCCGAATTATGAGTTTCCGCGAATGAAGGATAGCGGCGGAGGAAATATTCTTGAATATGCCCCGTACTATGAGGTGGGGTATGCGGAGTATCGCGACCCGAAGTATCTGGCTCTTCTCAACAAGACCAACGTTCTCCGCGGCACGCAGGTCGTGGGTGAAACCTCCGGGCGTGAAGAAGCGCAGTCGCCTGTAACCATCTTCAACCTGATCCCCGAACTTCCGCCCTCATCTGTCACGTTTATTCCGGAGCACAGTGTCAACCTGAAGGGAAACGGATTTGCGGCGCTCCGGAACGGCATGGGCCGTGACGCACGCCTGCTGTATCTCGATTACGGCATCATGGGCGGCGAACACGGCCATCCCGACAGACTTCAGATTGGTTACTATGCCAGGGGGAGAAACTGGATCGTCGATCCGCTGAACGAATCCTACTTCAATCCAAACCTCCAACTCTGGTACCGTCAGACCGTTGCCCATGTGACTCCGGTTCTGGATCAGACAAGCCAGACCTGGACAAACGGGTACGGAGTCTTCTTCGATGCATTGCCGTCCGTACAAATCGCTTCAGGAGCTTCAGCGAGCGTTTATCCGGGCTCGCTCATTCGCCGCACACTGATCCAGGTGGGAGAGTATTTTCTGGATCTTGTGGATATCGAAGGTCCAGACAAGAGGATCATCGATTGGCCTCTGCAGAGTTTCGGATCGCTCGAACTCTCCGGTGTGCATCTCAAGGCGGAGCCGCATGATCTGTTCGGACACGAACCGGGGATTCCCGGCTACGACCAGCTTCGAGAGATCCGCTCCGCTCAGGCAGACGGGTCCTGGTCGGGAGTGTTTTCAGTCCGCAACGAATGTCTCATGGTACATGCGATTCCAGAGGAGGGGACGCGGCTCTTTCAAGCCATTGCGCCCACCATCGGCGGGTTCTACAAACAAATGGTGAGTGAGCCGAAACCCATGGCGATCCTGATCAGCAGGCGGTTCGCTGACACGACTCGTTTTGCACATGTGTTGCACGCCTATGCGGATGTCCCCTTTGTGAAAACGGTCCTCAAACCGGCGGAGGATACCTATGAAGTCGTTCATCGTGCGGGAACGGACAGAATCTTCGCGGACGTCCGGGAGTCCCGATATTCCATTCTCCGGGTGCAGAACGAAGCCGTTGCACTTGCGGCGGGATTCAATGTGAAAGAAATCAGGCGGGGGAACATACCGATTGTAGCATCGGATATCACGCTTCCTTCCGTCGAATGCCGTTGGGAGGATAGCCGGCTGATCGTCAACACAGAGGCGGATTTTGTTTCCTTGAGAATCCTTGTGCAGGGTGCGACGGAGGTTATCTTGAATGGCACGGCCTCGCGGGTGAAGATTGATAACGGTTATGCCGTTCTGCGGCAGACGGAAACGCCCGTGCTGGATCTTTCAGCGGCCGGGAAGAATCTCTTTCAGGGAAGAACGAACGCGATTCCTGTGAGCCTATGGAACCCGACAAAGGATACTGTTCAGGGAGCCCTCACCATCCGCTTGCAGGACGATTGGGACGAACGTGTCAGAAGTCAAATGGAATGGTGGGGAGGAGTCGTGAATCTGCTTCCTCTGAATAAGGGTACTGTGCGAAGGATCATCTCTCCCGCAATCTTTCCTGTCGATCATCGCTGGCTTTCCGGAAGGCGTTCAGGCCTCATAACACTTGCACCCGGGGAACACAAGAACGCGAGCCTCGAAGTTTCCGTTCCTCACGACGCTCCGCCGGTAAATTCTGAGGCGGAAATTGGATTTGGCAATATCTCTGAAAGACTCCGGTTCACTGTGTCTCCTCCTCTGACCGTCGAATTGAGGGTTCCGAACGGCAGTCCGCTGAGATTCGTTCTGAAGGCGACGAACCACACGGCGGAGCCCATTTCCGCCCGTCTGGCTGTTGATGCTCATCGCGCCTGGACAATCGAAGGCGACTCGAGGCATGACCTTTTGTTGGGTCCCCACGAAACGAAGAAGATTGAGATCCCCGTACGTTTGTCCGGTTGGTCGGAAAAGAATCAATTTTATCCGGTGAGGATCTCGGTTTCTGCCGGCGAATTCTCGACCGTGGTTGAGCAGGACCTGTATGCCGGAATTGCGCATTTGGCCAACGAGCCACCCGCTCTTGACGGGACTTGGCGGGGATGGAACTGCTCTGTGCCCATGACCATTGATTTGCCGACGCAGGTTCACAAGCTTTTGTTGGGCAATCAGCCATGGGGCGGCCCCTTGGATTTGTCGGCGCAGGTTTATGTGATGTACGACAGGGAATATTTGTACGTCGGGGCAGACGTGAAGGACCAGGTTACTGTGACCAACTGGAATTTTCCTGCGATGAGTTATCCCTGGGATACAGATTGCATGGAAGTCGTGTTGGATACGAGGATGGGAGAGGATCAGGGGAGCGACCCGCCAACGCCCGGTTTGTACAGGCATCTTTCCCTCGCGGAGTTTCGAAAAACGGAGTTTCCGAAAGAGCGCTGGCAGGGTGCAGGGGCAGGCGGGCCGCTGATCCCGAAGCCGCTTCTGGTACCGAACGCAGAGACGTTCTTTACGAGAACCGATTCCGGGTACGTGCTGATCTGCCGATTTCCGTTGAAGAATCTTCCGCACGATTTGATTCGTCCCGGTTCAAAAATCGGATTCGATGTTGCAATCAACGATAATGACGGAACGACCTATCGGAAAAATATCCACATTTGGGCCGGTTATACGGCCAATCAAAGCTGGTGGGACATGGGGTCGATGGGAATTTTGGTCTTCCGCTAGGAGCACGATCGTTCGATCGTGGATATCTGACGTTCGATAGTGTTCTGAGCGCCGTGCAAAATGTAGTACGTTGAATTCATTCAGAATGACAAACTGTGCATAACCTCTCTGGTCCGCCAGGGACTGACTCATTCATTCTTTCACCTTCATCAATCCTTCCATGTCAACAAAAAAGCGTATATCTCTCTTGGCGCCAAAACTGCACCGTCATGATCTTCCTTTGCTCCCCACCAGTGTTATCGGCAGTTATTCTTTTCCCAAATGGCTCGACCAAGTTCGTGTCCTGGGGGCGAACGGGACATTGACGGCGGGGGAAGTCGAAGAGGCACACGACAATGCAGTAAAGTCGGTCATCAAGGATCAGGAAATGGCCGGCGTCGATGTGATCACGGATGGCGAAATCCGCCGCGAAACGATGGTGTACTTCTTTTCAAAACGCATCCATGGGTTCGATTTCGAGCACGCGAAAATGCATCCCATCGGAAATCTCGATCCGAGCATCCAGATGCCCGATCCGGTGATTTATGACAAAGTGCGGTGGAAGGAAAGTCTCAACATGGATGTGCATTTTCGTTTTCTGAAGGAATACGCCGTAGCGCGGACGAAAGTCTGCGTCACCGGTCCTCATATGCTGGCAAAACGGGCCACGGATGAATATTATAAAGACGACAAAGCCCTCGTATTCGATCTGGCGGAGATTCTGAACAAGGAACTCCGCGGCCTTGTGGCGGCAGGGTGCGATTTCATTCAGATTGACGAACCTGTGTGGGTGGGATACCCTCAGGACATGCCTTGGCTTGTGGAATCGTTTAACAGGCTGGTGGCAGGAGTCGATGCGAAGATCGGGCTTCACGTCTGCTATGGAAACTATCAGCTGAAGAAGCTCTTCAAGGGTCAGTATGCCGAGCTATTTCCTGCCATTCTGGATGCCAATGCGGACCAGATCTGTTTGGAATTTGCCGTCTCGGATGGTGTCGGATTGGAGCTTTTTCGGCAGTACAAAACGGACAAGGAAGTGGGGGTGGGGGTGATTGACGTGAAATCAAAGGAAGTTGAGACGCCGGAGATCGTTGCGGCGAGGATCCGTCAGGCTTTGAAATATATCCCGGCCGAGCGAATGTGCATTGTACCCGATTGCGGAATGAAATTCATGCCGCGTGCGCGGGCGTATGGGAAACTCAAGGCGATGGTTGCGGGGACGCGCATCGTGCGGCGAGAGCTGGGAGCGGAGTGATGGGACGCAAGCCGGCCCGGCGCATCTCGGTCGAACGACCGTTCCTCTGGATGAGGAACCTGAGTGATTATCTGGTTGGGAGTCTTCGCCGTGCAAGGAAGTTCGATGCCGAGGATTACATGAGGCAGCTTGCGGAACAAGCCTTCACCCATGTGACGATCAACGGACTCGGAACGGACCTTCCGCATGAATCGGGCCCTCCGGGAGACGTGTATTTCTGGTTCTACGACTACAGTCCCGACCTTGATCAGTTTGTCGACAGCTCGTTGATTAAAGGATTCTATCCCAAGGAGTACCTGCAGAAGAATCTTGAAACGCTGAAGCGCAATGCGGAGCTTGCGCGGAGATTTGGGCTTGTTCCCGGCCTTCACATCAACTCTCCACGGTCGATGCCCGAGGAGTTCTGGCAGAAGTATCCGTACCTGCGCGGCGCGCGCGTCGACCATCCGCGCGAGAGTTTTCTCCCCCGTTACACATTAGCTATGGCTCATCCGGTTGTTCAGCAGCACTATCGGGAACTCATGAGAAATCTTCTGAACGAAGTGCCCGACATCGGATTCATCCATGTCTGGACGAACGACAGCGGGGCGGGCTTTGAGTTCACCTCATCGCTCTATGCAGGCAGAAACGGAGGGCCGTATCTGATTCGCGAGTGGAAGAGCGATGAGGAAATTGAACTCAAAGCGGCGGAGAATGTGCTGACGTACTACCGGCTTCTCTTCGATGAAGGTAGGGCGCGCAATCCCGAGTTCAGGATCATTTGCGATCTCGGACCGTTTTACAAAGAGCGTCGGTACATTGTGCGCGGCTTGGGCGGAGGGATTGATGCGGGCTCATTCGGGTACTTCGAGGGCCCGGCTTGGCGCGACGAGGAGCGGATGCTTCGTAAGGTCGGGGCCTGGAATCATCGAAAAGTGGATGTTGCAGACAATAACATTCCGGGTCTTCCGTTCCCCGCCCTTGTGTATGACCGGCTGATGGACGTTCTTCGCCGCGGGGACCGGTGGATCCTCACCGCAACCACCCCGCGGACAATTGCACCGTTCGATATCAACGCCGAAGTGTTGAAGGCGATCCAGCAGCAAGGGGCTGTCGCTCTCGAAGACATTCTCCAGAACACCGCGGTGCAGTGGGCGGGTCTGGACAAGGCAAGTCTTCTGGTGGGATACTGGAAACTTGCAGACAAGGCAGTCAGAGCCTGTCCGCCCGGAATTCCGTACAGCACATTTGGGTTCCCGTGGTTCCGGTTGTGGGTACGCCCTTTTGTACCCAATATTGACGCAATCCCCGAGGCGGAACGAGCGTACTATGAGCGTTATCTCATCGCCACATTCAATAATCCCACACGCGTCGATTTGAACAACGATATGATGTGGAATTTTCTGACGGTCCGGGAAGCCCGCGCGAAAAAGAGAACCATCGATGCAAAGGTTCTTCCGCCCTTGCGGTCCATTTTGAATTCCCTTCAGAAGGATGTGGAAAAAGAGGCGGGGAATGTCTTCGAGGACCTTGAAGTCCGCATCAGAGCGGCGCACGCATTTTACACGACGCTGAGAAATGTGACGGCATGGATCGAAGGTGTGCACGGATACCGGCAAGCGAAAGCCCTCCGGGAAAAGGAACAATACAGGGAAGTCGTTCGGGAAATGATCGACCGTGAGCTCGCGAATACCAAGGACCTTCTCGATCTGTGGAATACCAGTTCAGTGGAGTTCATTCCGATCGCCCGTACAGGAGAGTCCCTGCACATGTACGGCACCAATTTCGGTGATCTCCTGGCCAGGAAGATAGCGCTCATGGAGCGGCACAGGGACGACGAGCCCTTCATCGATCCTCATTACATGTGGCGGATGCCGGCACGGACATCCGGGCATTCATGACATACCGGGCCTCCAGAACGGTAGGCGCGGCACGAGAATATGGTGTATATTGACGATCCAATGTGCATGTACCTGAAGGAGGCTTTGCCATGATTACTCTCACGACAGAACAATTGAATCACTATCGGGAACACGGCTTTGTCGTCGTACCCGGTTTGCTGACACACAAGGAAGCCGATGAATTCGTGCAGTACGAGGCTTCACAGGATCCGGAGTGGAGGAACCATCTGGATAATCACAAGAGGGATGCGCATTGGGCGGCTGTGGCAAAACATCCGAATATTGTAAGCGTCGTGCGGCAGATTTTGGCGGGAAAGAAACCGATGATTGTCCAAACGATGTACCTGGAAAAGAAGCCGGCGGAGCCTGGGAAGGGAACAGCCCTCCATCAGGATAGTCACTACCTGCCCAATGATCCCGACACCCTGATGGCCTGCTGGGTGGCGATGAGCGACACCGACGGCGAAAACGGCGGTCTGTGCGTCGTTCCGGGAAGTCACAAAAAGGGGCTCTTGTCAACCCATAAGGCCACAAACTCACAGGATCATCAGGTTTGGGAATCCGAACACCTGATGAGGGATCGGAATGGGAAGGAGTGGAAACAGAAGTTCTATTCCTTTGAGATTGATGGTCTGGATCGGAGCACGATTCGGAATCTGGAGGTGCCGCAGGGGGCGGGAGTGTTTTTTTCCAGCCATACAATCCACGGATCCTACGGAAACCGTTCGCCCAACAGAGTACGAAGGGCTTTTGCCACACATTTCGTGGCGGAGGGTACCTGGGTGCTCAGGGCAGATGTACAGGAGATCGTTCCGGCGATCTGAAGATACTTTAACCATCAACATACCGTCTATGAGTGATACCACTATTCTCTCTGGGGACAGCAGGATCGATGCCCTCGTGCCGAGGATCAGGGGATTTCTGCAAAACGACGTTACGGAATATAACATGCTGGGGACGCGCATCCGTGCGTACCGAACCCCCGACGCCCCGAGCATCTGGATCCGCGATCACAGCGACATGATGCGAGGGGCGAAATACTGGGAGACCGACCTGAAGAGCGCAATCGATCATTTTGCAGAGACTCAGACTGCGCGCGGATGGATTTTCGACTATTTCACGATGACTCCGGAAAAAGTTCCGTGCGAGAAGGAGAACTGGGCCAAATACGTTCGCGTCCCCGTCGAAGCAGATGTCGAATACCGTTTTATCAAGGGAGTTCACCTTGCGTGGCAGGCGACCGGCGATGACCGGTGGATGAAAGGGCTGATTCCTCACATGGAAAAAGCCTTGGAATACATCCTCACCGACGAATGGCGGTGGGACAAGAGAACGAAACTGGTGAAGAGGGCCTACACGATCGACACATGGGATTTTGACTATACGGCGAGGCGTCATCCGTGGCTGAATTTTCAGGTCAGCGACAAGACGTTCTGGGGCATCATGCACGGGGATAACTCGGGATACTACGAGGCATTCATGCTCCTGAGCAAGATGCAGGATCATCTCGGCAACCGATCCCGTGCGCGCCACTGGCGTACTTTCGCAGAATCCTTTCGGAAACGCGCCAACAAGCTCTGTTTCAACGGACGGTTCTACACGCATCACGTTCATTTAGTACCGGTGAAGATCGAGGGTGTGGACGAGAGCGAACAGTTGAGCCTGAGCAACCCCATGGATATCAATCGCGGAATGGCCACGCATGAGATTGCATCCGCGATCATCCGGGAATACCGGCGGCGCGGAGAGACGACGAAGGCGTTCGCAGAATGGTTCAGCATCGATCCGCCGTTTCCGGACGGGATCTACGGTGACGACAAAATCATCGGGGGCGCGTATTGCAACGGAGGAATCATGCCTTTGGTCGGCGGCGAGCTGGCCCTCGCTGCTCTGGAGCATGGGTTCGAGGAGTACGGCGTGCAACAGCTGTTGAAATACGAGGAGCTCACGAGGAACAATGAGACCTACCTCTGGTATTTTCCCAACGGCAAGCCGGCCAGCAGGGAAACAAGCACAAGTCCGGATGCGTCGCCGACGGATGGATGGGGGTCGTCGGCCATGCTCTACGCATTGATCGAGGGCCTGGCCGGTGTTGTGGATCTTGATATTCTGTACCGCCGCGTGCGTCTTTCCCCTCGCTGGATCGCGGCAGGCCGGAATGAAGCCCGGGTTTCCTGTGCCTACGGGCCATCGGGGGCGTCGGTCGGGTACACCTACGAGCATCGGCCCGGTCAGCGAACGTTTGATCTCGAGATTTCAGGTCAGGGAACGATCCACCTGCATCTCCTTCTGCCCCAGGCTTCGAAAGCAACATCGGTGCAGGTGAATGGCCGGAAGATCACGTTCACGAACTCCAGGGTTGAGACGAGCAGGTACGTTGATGCATCGTTTTCTGTTCGAAAGTCCTGCGGCGTTCGTGTACAATATTCCTAAGAGAGCATTGGCATGGATAGAAAAGAGTTTTTGAAGGTTTCCGCTGTTGCAGCGTTGGCGATGCCCTCGACTGCAGAACACCTGGTCAATCGCGGGGAACGATGGACGAATCTGAGTGCCGACGACGAGGGTTTCTGGTCGTTTGTCCGTGCACAGTTTCCCCTTACGAGGGACCGTGTCTATTTCAATACGGGCGGACTGGGTGCTTCTCCCTACGCGGTGATCGATGCGGTCAAGGCGAAAATGGATGAGTTGGAGAAGATTTCGGAAACAGGCCACACAGAGGGATTATGGAAGGAGATGAAGACACGGGCAGGCGGATTCTTCGGGTGCGACGCGGACGAGCTTGCATTCATGAGGAATGCAACCGAAGGAATTAACGTCGTTTGCAACGGTCTGCCCCTCGGTGAAGGTGATGAGGTGATCACCACAACCCACGAGCACGTGGCCAACGCTGTTCCGTGGCTGGCGCTCCAAAAGCGGCGGCGGATTGTCTTAAAGTTTTTCGAGCCGTCCACGGCTTCGGCGCAGGAGAACGTCGCGAGGGTAGAGCGTCTGCTCTCGACACGGACACGGCTGATCAGTGTTCCTCACGTCACGACTACGACCGGACAAATCCTGCCCATCCGAGAACTCGCCGACCTCGCCAGAGCGAGGCGGATATGGCTGTTTGTCGATGGCGCGCAGGCGGCGGGAATGCTTCCCCTCAATCTGCACGAGCTGGGATGCGATGCATATGCATTTTGCGGACATAAATGGCTCCTGGGGCCCAAGGAGACAGGATATCTCTACGTGCGGAAGGACATGCTGGACATTGTTCAGGCAAAGTTCGTGGGAGCGTATTCGGATCATGGGTACGATTTCCAGAAAGGTGAACTGGCCTTCCATCCCTCGGCTCAGCGGTACGAGTATGGGACCGTGAACATTCCCCTCCGTGTTGGGCTCGATGCGGCCCTGCAGTTCCTGACCCGGATCGGCATGGCGAATGTCTGGAAGCGTGACCAACAGCTCTCCACCTATTTACACGATCGATTGAGATCGATCCCGAAGATTCGGGTGCTCTCGCCGGCTTCAGACACAGAGCGGAGCGCGATGGTGACATTTCAGCATGAAAGCGTGCCGTTTCTCGAACTCCAGGCGCATCTGAACAGCTATAACCTCAGAACAAGGGGGGTGAGCGAAGGTGGAGTCAACGGCCTCAGGATCTCATGCCATATCTATAATAGTCGTGAGGAGATTGACAAACTCATCGAGGGTCTGAAGAGCGTCCGGGGTTAATTCGGTGGAACGGATTTCGAGTGAAAGGGAACTGTAATGAACGCAGGAAAGCCCGGTCCTGAGCCCAGGTTTGCCTTTGGTGCCTGGGCATTTATGGGCGGAATGGACGACCGGTTTGGGAAGGGATACAACAAGTTTCCCCTTGAGCTGGAGGAAGTCTTTGAAATGACGGCCAGGATCAGCGGGATGTCGTACGTGTGCGGCCATTTCCCGGCGGAGTTCCCGGACGATCCGGACCTGCTCATCAAGCTGGCCAGGGATTACAAAGTCGGCATCGGAAGCGTTGTGGCCAAGACGTTCGGGGGCGAATACAAGAACGGCGGGTTTACCAATCCTGACCCTGCGATCCGACGAAAAGCCATCGACAATGTGAAACGTTCGATGGAGCTCAACAACGCCATCCGGCCGGTCATGGAAGCGATGGGGAAAGATCTTGGTTGCAGACATGCCGTGCTCTGGCAGGGGAATGACGGATCCAATGGATTGTTCCTCTGTGATTACTCCAAAGGATGGAAACTGTTGATTGACGGGTATCTCGAGGTGCTGGAAGCCGTGCCCGAGTGTCAGCTCTGCATCGAGCCGAAGCCGGGCGATCCTGCGGAAGACATGTTTATGCGGGAGACGATTCACGGGGTGTTCCTTGCGCGTGCGGTCGAGGACCGGATGCGCCGGAGGCTCGAAGAGCGGATTCTGGCGGAGAATCCTGCAATCAGCGCCGCACAGTTCTTTGAGACCCTGCACAAGCGTCTGGAGCCCGTGTGGGGACGCGTCGTCCAGAACATCGAGTACGGCCATGCCCACATCGCCGGAGGAAAGTTGGCGGAGAGTATCTGCCTGGCGATGGATTTCGGAATTCTGCGTCAGATCGATCTGAATGATAACCGAAAGCACTGGGACAATGACCATATCCCCGGGAATGACAATTTCAATGAAGTGTTGGAAGCGGAATACTGGCTTTACTGGAAAGGATTCGACGGTCTGTGGAACTTCGATATCTGGCCCCAGCGTGTACCGGGAGAGACGAAGAAGGATACCATCCGGCGATTTGCCGAACATTTGGTTGAATGCATCAATGCCACGCGGTACCGACGAGAGCTTGTGAAGCGTCTGCCTCCGCCGAACGAAATGCAGACGTATTTTGCGGATCCGGATGAGACGAGGATTTCGAGGCTCTTACGGGGCGTCATGAATCAGAAGATCGAATTCGAGGAATCGCGCATTCTTTGAGAGGGATATGAACATGCACCAGTTCCAGGAGTGATCCTATGCGGATGAGCGCGATCAACCACTATGACTACGTTGTTGTCGGAGCCTACTTTGTCTTCATGTTGGCGATCGGCGTGTATTTCAGCCGCATCAGCAAGGGGGGCAAGGATTTCTTCGCCGGCGGCAACATGCTCCCCTGGTGGGTGTCGGGAATGTCGCTGTACATGACCAACTTCAGCGTTTGGATCTTCACAGGCGGGGCCGGGTTCGCGTACAGTGTCGGTTGGTTTTCGCTCATTTACTTTGGCATCGGCGGCCTTGCCTACTGGGTGGGGAGTGCGCTCACGGCGGCGCTTTGGAGGAGAACTCGTTCGATTTCGCCGATCGAATATACCCACACGCGATTCAACGGGCTGACACGCCAGCTGATCGGATGGGTCATCGCCGTCAATTTCACCCTCTCCGCGGGCGTACAACTCGCCTCGACCAGCAAACTGCTTGCCCCTGTCTTCGGATTCGACATCGCTGTCGTCGCGCTGGTGACGGGTATCGTGATTCTCACGTATTCATTTCTTGGCGGACTCTGGGGCGTAGTTGTTACCGACACGTTGCAGGGTGTCATTCTCCTTGCCACTGCGGCCATCGTCGTGCCCGCCAGCCTGTACCTCGTGGGCGGATTTGAGAAGTTGGTTGAAGCGCTGCCCGCGTTGACTTTTGATCATATGTACAATGGAGTCCATTACGACGCACATTGGCTGGTTTCGATCTTCCTGATTTCCTCAATCGGATTTGCTGCCGGCGGCGCCCAACGGTTTTATTCAGTAAAGGATGAAAAGTCGGCCCGGAAAGTCGGATGGCTGGCCGGAGCGTTGGCGCTCACGGGCCCGCTCGTCTTCGGCGTTCCTCCCCTGGTGGCCAAGGTTCTGTGGCCCGATCTCTCCCAAGTGGATTTCTTCAAGCCCTACGCAGGAAGCAATCCGCAGGATCTCGTGTATCTCGGAATGTGCATGCGCATCCTTCCCAATGGGCTTATCGGCGTCTTCCTTGCAGCCATGATGGCCGCGACGATGAGCACCCTGAGCTCGGTATACAATCTTGTCTCCTCAATCCTTGCGCGGGATGTGTACCAGGGAGTCTTCCATCCGGATACAACGGACCGACAGCTTCTTGTGGTGGGCCGCGCGTTATCGATCATAACGGGTCTTGTCGTCACCGGTCTGGCGATTCTGTTCGTAGAGAGCGAATTCGGGATCTTCAATCTTCTCGTGGCATTCTTTACCATGTTTAATATCCCTGTCACCGTTCCGACGGCATTCGGCTTGATCTTCCGCCGCGTACCGAAGTGGTCTGCCAGTGCCGCCATCACCTGGGGACTGCTGACCGGGGCCGTGACACGCTACATTTTGGGGTGGGACATCGGACCTCAAGTCTACCTCTCGTTCATTCTGACCTTCGGCATCTTTGTTTCATCGGGATGGTTCGGCCGGCTCTACGAGACAAACCGGTCTCTCCTGGTCGTCTTCAGCCTTGGTTTGGCCGCATTCTTTTCCTGGCTGTTCACGGGGACGGCAGCGGCCGAGATCAACACTCTGCAATTGACCCTTGGCATCGTTGCAGGCGTGGCCATGGGGCTGAGCCTCTACGGTTTTTCGAAGCTGTTCGCATCCCAAACGGAGGCCGACAAGGAGGCTCTGGCCGAGTTCTTCAGGAAGCTTGATACACCCATCGATGTGGCGAAGGAGGTGTTCGGAGAAGGAAAGAAGCAAGTCTCGACATTCCCCCTCGTCGGTGGAACAGTGATCGTGATGGGACTTCTCATGAGCTTGATCTTCCTTACGGAACTGACTCCAAATGAGAGGACCATTCTGACAACGATCATCATTCTGATGATCGCCCTGGGGGCGGCTATGTGGTACTTCGGCAGGAAATCAGAGATACGCGATGTCAGCAAGTACATGCAATCCTCATAATAACCGGCCCCGTCCGATGGGTGCCATGCTTTCATTCGGAGACCGTGTATGAGATCCGTCAATGTGTACGATTATATCGTCATTGCGGCTTATTTCGTGTTCATGCTCGGCATCGGATTCTACTTCATGCGCGTGAACAAGGGCGGGAGAGACTACTTTGCGGGCGGAAGCATGATCCCCTGGTGGGTGTCCGGCATGACGCTCTACATGGCCAACTTCAGTGCATGGACGTTCACCGGTGCGGCGGGATTTGCTTACGCAACAGGGTGGTTCGCGATTCTGTATTTTGCTACCTGGTCGGTGTCGTACTACGTCGGTTCCCAACTGACGGCCGCGAAGTGGAGACGGACACGTTCCATTTCCCCGGTGGAATACACGTACACGCGGTTCAACATCACCACGCAGCAGTTTCTGAGCTGGGTGATTGCCCTGAACTTTACGCTTTCGGCGGGAGTTCAGCTCGCGTCGACGTGCAAATTGATGGCCCCGGTGATGGGGCTTGATATCGTCCTGGTCACGCTCGTCACGGGCATCGTCATCCTCCTCTATACGTTCCTCGGCGGCCTGTGGGCTGTTTCCATAACGGATGTCGTCCAGGGTGTGATTCTCCTCAGCATTACGTTCATCGTCATGCCTCTTGCCTTGAATCTCGTCGGCGGATTTGGGGCTTTATTCGATGCTCTGCCGCCGCTTGAGTTCGGGCATGTCTATAACGGCGTTCACTACACCGAGCACTGGCTTATCTCGATCTTCATCATCATGTCCCTCGGCACGGCCGCCGGCGGAGCACAGCGGTTCTACAGCGTGAAGGATGAACGTGATGCCAAACGGGTGGGAAAGCTCGCGGCAGGGTTGTTTCTCACCGTCCCTCTCGTGTTCGGAATTCCTCCGCTCGTTGCCAGAGTCCTTTGGCCCGATCTTTCGCAGGTGGAGTTCTTCAAGCCGTATGCCGACAGCAATCCGCAGGATCTTGTGTTCGTTGCTCTCTGTCTGAAACTGCTGCCCAATGGCCTGATCGGAGTCTTTCTCGCCGCTATGCTCGCGGCGACGATGAGCGCCCTGAGCTCGGTCTATAACATGGTCTCATCGATCCTTTCCAGGGACATTTACCAGGGCCTCATCAAGCCGGACATAAGCGACGTCGGTCTGTTGAAGGTCGGCCGTGTGTTTTCCATTGTTATCGGACTGACAGTGACGGCCCTCGCCATTTCGTTTGTCACAAGCGAATTCGGCCTCTTCAACCTCATGCAGGCTTTCTTCACCCTCCTCAATATTCCCGTGGTTGTTCCGACGGCATTCGGCTTGATCTTTCGCCGCGTCCCGAAATGGGGCGCGTTCGGTTCGATCGCCTGGGGATTGATCGTCGGAGTCACCGCCCGTTACATTCTCGGCTGGGATATCGGTCCGCAAGTGTACCTTGCTTTTCTGATGTCCTTCGGCATTTTTGTCGCTTCGCCTGTGCTGGGCCGTCTCTACAAAACCAACAAGCGGATGCTGGCCGCCATCGCTTTCGCCGTCACCGCTGGCACGGCGGCGCTCTTTCTCAACACGATTGCGGGCGAGCCCGGGCCGATGACCGAGCCGTTGGCTCTCCTCATGACGGTTGCTCTTGGAAGCAGTCTGTTTGGATTCTCGCGGTTGTATTCGATGGAGACCGAAGAACAGCGCAGGGCGGTGGAGGAGTTTTTCAAAAAACTCGATACACCGGTGGATGTGGCCCGCGAAGTCTTCGGCGCGGGAAAGAAACAAGTCTCGACCTTCCCTCTGGTCGGGGGAACCACCGTGATCATGGGTTTGCTGATGGGGCTGATCATGTTCACGAATGTCTCGCTGGGCGAACAGCAAATTCTGATGGTTATGATCGGCATCATGATCATCTTTGGTTCGCTGATGTGGTATTTTGGCAAGAAATCGGAAATCAGAAGCGCGGCACAGTACGAGGAGAAAACCGGAGGGCCCATCTCATGACCCCGTTTGGCACCACGGCTCTTGTAACGGGGGGCTCTCGGGGGCTTGGACTGGCCAGTGCGGAAGCGCTGGCAGAGTCGGGATGCGACGTCGTTCTGAATCATTTTCGTGACTCAGAAAAGGCACGCAGGGAATGTGAACGGCTCGGAGACCTCACAGGGAGGAAGATTCTTGAAATCGATGCCGATGTCGGCGATTCAAAGGCGGCGCGGGCCATGGTGCAAAAGGCCGCCGACATGCTTGGGGGTCTTGACATTGTTCACAGCAACGCCGGTATCTGCAGGTTCACACCGTACCTGGAGATCGACGATGAGAACTGGCGGAGGCATATGGACACGAACTTCAACGGCGGATTCTACGTCACGCAAACAGCCGCCCGGATGATGGTTGAACGGGGAAAGGGCGGGAGGATCATCTTTACGACCAGCGTGGGTGCGTTCCGGTCGAATGCCACACAGGCGCACTACTGTGCGACCAAGGGCGGGCTTCATCTGCTTGCCCTGGGAATGGCGATCGAACTTGGGCGGCACGGCATTACCGTCAACTGTATTGCGCCCGGCTGGATGCACACCGACATCAATGACCCACAATCGCGTGACGAGGCATCGGTCAAACCCTGGGTTGCTGCGCACGTTTCCGTCGGGCGGCTTGGCGCTCCGCGAGACCTGAAGGCGGCGGTGCTCTTCCTGGCCAGCCGAGAGGCCGACTATGTCAACGGCACAACCATTCATGTTGACGGAGGGTGGAACGCACAGTTATGAAACCCTATACAATACGCGTTCTGAGCATGGGTGAAACGACCGTTCCCTGTGCCGAGCTGTACTGGATGACCAGGCTTGTCGGATGGGAGCCGCTGACCTTCTGGGCGTTGTTGATCGAGAATGAGGAACGACGCATCCTGATCAACACCGGTTTTCCACGGGATTTCTCCGCCCTCCACAAGCATTGGACGGCTTGGGCAAAAGCGGCGACCGACGAGGAGGGCCATGTTCCCGTCGTGCGGGATGAACACTGGATCGTGAACGCCTTGAAGGCCGCCGGCACCGGTCCTGAGGCGATCGATCATGTCCTGATAACGCCCATGACTGCCTACGCGACCGGAGGGCTTGATCAGTTTCCGACGTCCCGCATCTGGATTTCTGAACACGGATGGACGGATTTCCATCATCCGGATCCCGAGATTCCGCAGCTTCCCCGGAATATCGTTTTTCCGGATCATGTCCTTCACTGGCTTGAGGCGAACAGGCAACGGTTGAATCTGATTCCCGACGAATACCGGGAGCTTTTCCCCGGCATCCGTTCCTGGTTTTGCGGAGCGCACCACCGATCGAGCATGGTGTATGTTATTGAAACGACGCAGGGCCGCGTGGGGGTGACCGATGCCGTGTTCAAGTACAGGAACTACGAAGAGAAGATCCCGCTCGGTCTCTCCGAATCGTTGGAAGAGCATTACAGGCTGTTTGCGCGTCTGAGGCGAGAGACCGACCTGATCATCCCCTTGTATGATCCGCTCGTTATTCAGAGGCATCCGAAAGGAGTGATTTCCTAATGGGACTGGCACTGGAAGGAAAGACGGCGCTCATCACCGGCGTCGGCAGCGGCATTGGCCTTGAAACAGGCAGGAGACTCGCCATGCTGGGCGCGCGTATCGTCGGTGTTGAGAGAAACGAAGGAAAGCTGAAGAATGCCATGGCATCGCTTGTGTCCGGCGGAAAACCGCACGTGGCTCTTCGGAGGGATCTCCGGTCCGCCGATGAAGCCCGTGCCGTGGTTCCGGACGCCTTGAAAGCCGTTGGATACCTCGATATTGTGGTGAACGCTGCGGGCATGTGCTATTTCACGAAAATGGAAGAAATATCGGTTGACGAATATAATGAGGTTATGGATGTCAACGTCCGAGCGCTTTTTTTTATCTGCGTCGCTGCAGCAGCGTCGATGCAGGCTCCGCGAGGAGGAAAGATCATCAACCTTGGCTCGAACGCAGGTCGCAAGGGCCGCGCGCTGTCTGCCCATTACTCGGCATCGAAAGCCGCCGTCAAGAACATCACAGAATCCCTGGCGCTGGCCTACGGAGCGAACAATGTGGCTGTGAACACCGTTTGTCCGGGTCCCATCGATACCCCGATGTGGGAAGGAAACTTCAGGGGCTTAAAGGCGATCACCGGAAAAGATCCCGATGAATTCTGGGAGATCTGGCGCAAGCAGACTCCGTTGGGGAGAATCGGGACGGTGGCAGACGTTGCCAACCTCATTTGCTTTCTCGTTTCCGAGGAGGGATCGTTTATTAACGGTCAGGAAATCAACGTTTGCGGCGGATTCATGCTGACGAGTTAGGGTGAACAGGAAAAAACATGTGAGGTATGACTCATGAACCTTCGATGGTCAACGATTCTTGGGAGAGATCTGCGGCAGGATGAGCCGTCAGAAGTCGGTGTTTCCACACTTCATCAGGCGTATGCCGCGATGGACCGGGGGGATCTGGCAGAAGCCAAACGCATCGTGGAGTATGCCCGCCTGGAATGGCAGGTGGTGCACGATATGTACGTGAACTGGTCATGGTCCTTCTTTACCTATATTGCGAATACCTATGGGGAAGAGGAATTGGAAAAGGCGATGCGGGCCGTGCTGGGAAGCTATTACAAAGCCCGGTACGACAAGGTCATGGCTTCAGACGTGAAGACTCAACTGCAATTAACGGTGGAAGGATTGAGGGGGCACTTGATGGGCAGGGACAGACAGGGCGAAATTGAGGTGACAGAGGAGGCCGATCGGTATGTTCTGCGGCTTGACCCGTGCGGGAGCGGCGGCGTGGCGCGTCAGCGGGTTGAAAGCGGCCTGGAACAGCGTCCGGACCTGTTTGGCTTTTCCCGGAAAGCGGGTCCGCTTACTTGGGGGAAGGAGAGAGTGTGCTATTACTGTGCCCACTGTTCGATGGTCAATGAGGTCCTGGCCATTGAGAACTACGGGCATCCCATGCGGATCACGGAGTACCCGGAGAAGGCCGAGGATGCCTGCGTGTGGTATATCTACAAGGATCCCGCGAAGATTCCCGCAGAATATTATGAGCGGGTGGGTAAACAGGCTCCCGCGGGGGCGCCACGTCTGACGGAGGACAAGCGATGACCAAGAGAACCCCTGAGAACGCCTGGTCCACGCCCTGGGACGCACCTCTGGTGCCGAAGTTCCCGTTCACGTTTCGGAACGTAGAAGTGCTCACCCTTTCCTACCGCACGACGGAAGAAGCCATTCGATCGCTTCTTCCCCCTCCCCTGAAGGCGATCAGCGACCGCATCGTGGTTCATGTGTACAACATGCACGACGTCGAGTGGCTGGGATCCTATGGCGAATGCAACGTGATGGTCGGTGCGGAGCTTCCCGGCAAGGCAAGGGGCGGCTACAGTCCCTATTTGTTTTTGAACAGCGATGTCGGACTTGCTCATGGAAGAGAAGTACACGGACAGCCTAAGAAATTCGCTGATCCGCGCGTCGAGGTTCGCGGAGATCTCCTTGTAGGGACAGTGACCAGGAACGGCATTGACATTCTGACCGGCACGATGGCATACAAACAGGAGCGCGGAACGCTCGAGGAGTTCAAGGAGCTGACCTTCGATTTCGCAGTCAATTTGAACTATAAAGTCATTCCGGGCATCGACGGGAAGACGGCGCTTCGCCAGATTACAAGCCGCCTTTTGACCGATGTGCGGGTTGACGAGTGCTGGATCGGTCCGTGCACGGTCGAACTCCGCCCGAACATTCAGGCCCCGGTGTTTCGCCTGCCCGTCGTCGAGACGGGGCCGGGAATGTATTGGAAGGCGGATTTCACCCTGGTCGAGGGAAAAGTATTGCACGATTACCTCAAGTGACCGTGAGGAAGGTTGTCATTACAGATTGGGGATTTCCGTCCCTGGACCCGGAACGAGCGGTCTTCCGCGGCCACGATATCGATCTCGTGGCTCATCAATGCAAGACCGAAGACGAGGTCGCGGCGGTGGTGGCCGATGCTGATGCAGTCATGGTGCAATGGGCGCCCGTGGGGGCGGAGGCCATCGGGTCGATGAAACGATGCAAGGGGATCGTCCGTTACGGGATCGGTGTGGATAACGTGGATCTCGCGGCGGCAAAGAAGCGCGGCATTCCGGTCAGGAACGTTCCCGATTACTGCCTCGATGAGGTTGCCGATCACTCCTTCGCCCTGATGCTTGCGCTTCAACGGCAGGTGACCACGGTTGCGGAGAGAGTGAAGAGGGGTACATGGTCGATCACTCCTCCACTGAACCTTCCTCCACTTCGGGAGTCCACGCTTGGGCTTGTGGGATTCGGAAGGGTCGCGCGGCTTGTTGTCGGGCGTGCGAGGGCGTTCGGGATGAGGGTCGTGGCGTACGATCCCCTCGTGACGGAGAAGGAGATCGCTTCGGGCGGTGCTGAGGCCGTGTCGTTCGATGATTTGTTGGAGGTTTCGGATGTCGTAAGCCTTCATTGTCCATTGAACGAGTCCACGCGGCATATGATCAACCGCGCGACCTTGGGACGGATGAAGCCGCTGGCTCTTCTTGTCAATACGAGCAGGGGCGGATTGGTGGATTTGAACGCCGTGGTGGACACGCTGAGGGAGGGGAGGATCGCGGGTGCCGCTCTGGACGTGTTTGAAAACGAGCCTCTGCCGCCGGATCATCCGTTTCTTTCGCTTCCCGGCGCTCTGGCCACAAGTCATATCGCCTGGTTCAGCAGTGCCAGTATTGGTCAATTGCAGAGGCGGGCGGCGGAGCAGGTGTTGGATCTTCTTCGTTCATAGGTGGATCATGGAAACTGGATTCCGTATTTCCCCGTCGTTTCTTGAAGAGCAGAACAAGCGGTTCGAGTCCGAAGCGAACCGTGAATATGATGCGCTGGGGGAGGCGTTGGAAACACGAGGAATCTCAATTGAGCTCCTTGTGAGGAGGGCAGGGGCCTTTGAGGTGGCTCTTCCCTCGTGGGCTGTCGGAACGGGGGGAACCCGGTTTGCGCGTTTTCCTGCGGGTGGAGAGCCGCGAACCGTGGGGGAGAAACTCGTCGATTGTGCGACCGTGCACCAGCTCATGCGGATCACCCCGCGTGTATCGCCGCATATTCCCTGGGACAAGCCGGCGGAGCCTCAGGCTCTCAAAGCCTTCGCGGAGTCACTCGGGCTGGGATTCGATGCAATAAATTCGAACACGTTTCAGGATCAGCCGGGACAGAACCTGAGCTACAAGTTCGGTTCCCTGACCCACACGGACAAGGCCGTGCGGCGGCAGGCCATCGAGCATAACCTCGAATGCATAGAGATCGGTAAGAAGCTTGGCTCGAAAGCCCTCACCGTGTGGATCGGGGACGGTTCCAACCTGCCTGGCCAGATCAGTTTCCGTCAAAGCCTGGATCGCTATCTTGAGAGCCTTCGAGTCATCGTGAACCACCTGCCCAATGATTGGAGGCTTTTTCTCGAATACAAGCCTTATGAACCGGCGCTCTATGCAACGGTGCTGAACGATTGGGGAACGGCGTATTACTGCGCAACAGACCTTGGGTCCAAGGTGTTTTGTCTGGTAGATCTGGGCCATCATCTGCCGAACACGAACATTGAAATGGTGGTTTCTCGGCTCCTGCAGTTCGGCAAGCTCGGTGGATTTCATTTCAATGACAGCAAGTACGGCGACGATGATCTTGATGCAGGCAGCATCAAGCCGTTTCAGCTGTTTCTTGTTTTCCACGAGCTTGTGAGCGCGGGGGAAGAGAGGAGGGGGAATCAGAATCTTTCCTATATGATTGATCAGAGCCATAATGTCACCGATCCCCTGGAATCGCTGATGCTCTCGGCGGAGGAGATTCAAAGGGCGTATGTGCAGGCGTTGCTGGTGGATCAGAAGGCGCTTGCGGCGGCGCAAGAGGAGAACGATGCAATCATGGCGCTCAGAATACTCAAGGAGGCCTTTCGCACGGATGTGACCCCTATTCTTCGGCGTGCCCGGCAAAACGCCGGGGGTGCTCTAGATCCCATCCTGACATACCGCGCGAGTGGCTACCGGGCGCACAAGGCGAAAGAGAGACCGGCGCGTTCGGGGACATCGGCGGGGATCGTGTGAAGCGTGGGATTCTGCTTGACAAACGAACGGATTAGCCGTATACTGGATTAAATAGCATTCAATTAGCAAAACTCCCATGCCTGTCGACTACACCGTCCCGGCAATCGATCGGGCAGTGCGTCTTCTGGAAATCCTTTCCCTGGCGCCTCACGGGCGGTCCCTCGCCCAGCTGGCAGACGAGCTTTCCGTGCCCAAAAGCACCCTCTTCCGCATTCTCCACACACTTGAGGAACACGCGGTCGTGGTCGAAGATCCTGATCGCAAGGTGTTCACGCTCGGGATGAGGCTCCTGGAATGGGGGAATGCCGCCCTCTCGCGCATCGACCTAAAGACCGTCGCTCATCCTTATCTGCAAAAGCTTGCCCATGAAACGCGCGAAAGCTTCTATCTCGCTATCCTCGACCATGACGACGTCATCCTGATCGACCATGTGGACACGCCGGAAGTGTGGAAAATGGTCACGCGCCTCGGCCACCGTTCTCCCATCCATTGCACGGCCTCCGGACTCGTGCTCATCGCGGATCGTGACGCTCACGAGGTGGAGCGCTTGATCGGCCGTAAAGGATTGAAGAAGTTTACGGAAACTACGATCACGACATTGACGGCCTTGAAACGACGGCTGGTCAACATTCGCAAAGAAGGATATTCGATCGTTGACGGTGAATATAAACCCGATCTTTGCGCCATTGCGGTTCCCATTCGCGATCATACGGCCAGGGTCGTGGCCTCGCTGATGACGGCCATCCCCTCTGAACGGTACCGGAAGAGCAAGAGAAAAGCGAAGGAATTAATTTCTTTTCTCACGCGATCGGCGGACCAGATTTCAATACGACTGGGGTACAATCCCTCCAAACCGCCTTCAGCACATCCTGAGACATGAAGAAGCTCGAACTCGGCATCGTCAGCGACGAAATCTCTCCCGATTTTGCCGTGGCCGCACAGTATGCGGCCGAATGGGGCATCCGGATCGTTGAGCTTCGCATGCTCCAGTCCGGACGCGTACCGTCTGTACAATCCGCGGAAATCAAATCTGTCGGCCGCATCGCCCGGGAAAGCGGCATACGCATCTCTGCTCTCTCGCCGGGGATTTTCAAGCATACACTTTCCCAGACGAAGGAAATCGAACACGAGATTCTCGACACGCTTCCCCGGACGATCGATCTCGCCGGAGAACTGGGCGCAACCCTGATCATTGTGTTCGGATTCCAGCGGGAGAACCATGAGGACCAAGAGAGGGAATCGTTATGGCTGGACGCCATACGGCGGGCGGCGGAGATCGCAGGAACGGCGGGTATGGACCTGGCGATCGAGAATGAGCCGGGTTTCTGGTGCAGTTCCGGGGCGACGACAGCCGATCTGTTGAAAAAGGCCGGAAAGAAGAACCTCGGGGCCAATTGGGATCCTTGCAATGCCTACGGTGCCGAGCCACGGCCTTATCCGGATGGATATCAGGCAGTCAAAGAATTTGTCAGAAACGTCCACGTCAAGGATACCCTCGAGGGATCGTTGATCCGCTGTGTGCCGGTGGGTGAAGGGGCGATCGATTGGAAAGGCCAGCTTGAGGCTCTCCTCCGGGAAGACCTCGTTTCTCACATCACCATCGAGACCCACTGCCTGCCCCTGATCGAGAAATCCAAACAGAATGTGGAAACCCTCCGCAGGTACCTTGCGGAACTATCCTCCTAGTCCGGAGCGCATCATGAATCTCGAACGGCGGTCCTTTCTCAAGACCCTTGGCACGGGAGCCCTCGCGACGACGCTTCCGTTCGGCCGATCCACCCTCACCTCTCCTGCAGCCGAAGAACAGCGTCTGCATCAGGATTACCAAACCAACAATGAAGGCATTGAGTATTATCTTCTCGGCAACGGCTTGATGCTCGCAGGGCTTCAAACATCCCCGCGCGAGGAAATCGGTACCCATTGCGGCCTGCTTGTGATGTCACCGCAGCACTTCGGAAGAAAGATCAGCACCTACCTTTATCATCCGGAGCGCGGCCTTCAAAATTCGCGCTGCATCGTCAACGAAGGCGGCGCGTCGTATGTTGCTCAACCTCGTCTGTCGCAAGTTTCCTGGACCTACCCTGATGGGATTCCAACCGTACGCATAGACTGGTCAGCCGGAGGATGCGAGGTTTCCGAAGAACTGTTCAGCCCTCCCAAGGATGCCGTTCTGGTCAGAACAGTACGCGTTAAAGGCGGAACGAATGGGGCAAAGGGCGTGTCCATTGTTCTTCTCTTGTATCCCAATCAGATGTACTTCGATGAGTACGACGTTGATCGCGTGAGGGGGACGTTAACGGCAAGCGGATACAAGACACTCAGGTTGTTTGCTTCAAAGGTCCCCGTCGCCGGTGACCGCCACCTGGCGGTCTCTGTGGGTGATCTTTCCCCCGGCGAGGAACAATCGACGATGTTCTTTCTGACCCTCGACACGACCCGGGAAGAAGTAGAGCGGAAGGGAGTCAAGCGAATGACCGAAGAAGCCCGTTCATTCTGGAACACGGTGACGAGAATCCGGACCGGCGATGGCGGCCTCGACCATTTGTTCAGAACGTCCGTGTCCGGGCTGCGCGCCCTCGTCGCTCAGTCCGGCAAGGTGGATGGGAGTTTGTGGCAATACAACTTCGAGTGGGTGCGCGATCAGTCTCTGGTGGCCACGGGCGCCGTCATGGCGGGGCTCGATGATGTTGCGGAGCCGATCTTGAGGAGAATCTTGACGCGATCAGTCGACGACGAGGGTCGTACGATCGATGCAAGCCGCCACAGGTCCGCGGAAAACATCGAACTGGATCAGAACGGCGTACTGCTCTATGCGCTCTGGACCCATTGGAACTGGACCGGAAGGACGGATCTCATCAAAGAGCACTGGAAGAAGATCAGTGCAGTGGCGGATTACGTCCTGAGGCCGGAGTTCCGCGATCCAGAGTCGGGATTGCTCAAGAACAGCCGCGAGTTCTGGGAACGCGACAGAGGATTCGGGGTCAAAGAGGGCTTTGAAAACGCGTATCAATTCTGGAATATCGTCGGCCTCGAGAAGGCCGCGGCCATGGCTTCATTGCTCAAGCAGCCGGCACGTCAGCAAAAATGGCTCGAGGCTTCGCGCACGATGAAGAATTCCTACCTCCACCACCCAAAGCTCTCCTTGGTGGAGGACGGCCGCTTCATAAAGAGGCGCATGCCAAATGGTCAGGTACAGCGGACTTTTGAGCCTCCGAATCGAGCGACCATGCCCCCAGGCATGCCCATGAACGTTGAAGAGGTTTCCTATTGTGATCCTGACACTTCGAGCGCCTTACCGATCGCTTATGGCGTGGTGGAACCGACGAATCCGATATCGTTGAAGACCCTTGAGTCCCTTGAGGTCCTTTGGAATCAGCGATGGACCAACGGAGGGTATGCCCGGTACCACGTGACATCCGAGCCCGATTCACCCGGTCCTTGGCCCTTCGCAAGTCTCTTCGTGGCGAGAGCCTACTTCGAAGCGGGGAACGATGAGAAAGTCTGGCGCGTGCTCCGATGGCTTCAGAATGTACAAGGCGGCAAAGCAGGAGCGTGGTTTGAACTCTACGGCGATCGGCCCGTGCCTCCCCTGCCGCCGGTGGGAATTATTCCCTGGACCTGGGCAGAGTTGTCCATGTTCTTCATGCATCACCTCTTTGGCGTGCGTCCCGAGCCCGATGTCCTCATCCTCCGCCCTCGGCTCCTTGCAGGGCTTTCGACCATGGACACGCAAACGAGAATCCGGGGAAAGAGCCTCCGCCTCTCAGTGACCAAGTCGGATAAGGAGCCGTTTGCTGTCGTCAACGGCAAGCGGCAGGAACTGAAGGATGGAGCTCTTCGCCTTCCCCTTCCCAAGAATGAGGTGAAAGTCGAAATCAACCTGTAATGGCGACGGAACGATTCTTTGATTTCAAAAGTCTTGATGAAATCCGCTCCGAAGCGGCCCGCCTGGGGGTGGGAATTTCGTTTGAGGAAAAACTCGAGGCGGTTTTCAGACCTGTGAAGATCGCTGATCGGACCATCGGTAACTCGATGGGCATTCATCCGATGGAGGGATGCGATGGAACGTTGGAAGGGAAGCCGGATGAGTTGACGGTTCGACGATGGCGGAGGTTCGGGGAAGGCGGGGCGAAGCTCATCTGGGGCGAGGCGACTGCGGTCGTTCCTGAGGGACTTGCGAACCCGCGCCAACTGTTGATCAATGAGGAGAATCTGAAATCGATCGCCGAGCTCGTTCGGGTCGCGCGCTCGGCCCACGTTGAACGATACGGTACAGACAGCGACCTCCTGGTAGGATTACAGTTGACGCATTCCGGTCGATACAGTTACCGGAGACCCCTCATTGCGTACCACCATCCGCAGGCAGACAAGGTCACGTACCTGGATAAGGCAAAGAGCGTGCGAATCCCTGCCGATTATCCGGTGATGAGTGACGACGATCTCGAGCGTTTGGAGGACGCCTACGTCGCTGCCGCCAGGCGGACCTACAAGGCGGGATTCGATTTCATCGATATCAAACAGTGCCACACCTACCTCCTGAACGAACTGCTTGGCGCGCGCACACGGCCGGGCAAATACGGCGGCGATTTTGAAGGACGCACTCGTTTCATCCGAAACGTGCTCGGGAAGATCCGGGCGGAACTGGGCAACTCTGTGCTGATCGCGTCCCGGGTGAACGCGTTCGACGGTGTTCCCTTTGCAAAAGACCCCAAAACCGGGGTCGGAGTCCCGATCCCCTTTGAACTGCCCTACCGGCACAGTTTTGGGGTCGATCAGAATGATCCTCTGAAAGAGGACCTGTCCGAGCCGATTGAACTTATCCGTCTCATGCGGTCCCACGGCGTTTCAATGATCAACGTCTCGATGGGCAGTCCGTACTACAACATGCACTATGGTCGCCCCTTTGAACGGTCCCCTGACGACGGATACTATACTCCTGAGCATCCCCTCATCGGTGTGGCGCGTCATTTTCGCATCACGGGGGCCATCCAGAAAGCCTTCCCCGATCTTGTGGTCGTGGGTACCGGCTACAGCTGGCTGCGGCAATTTCTTCTGAATGCAGGGGAATGGAATCTGAGAAACGGGCGGGTGACCGTCGTTGCAACCGGCCGCGGAGCCATCGCCTATCCCGATTATGCCCACGATGCGAAGAAGTACGGGACACTGCAGCATTCCCGGGTCTGCCTGGCCATCAGCTACTGCACCAATCTGATGCGTGCCAAGAACAACGAGCTTGGCCAGTATCCTGCAGGTTGTGTGCCGAGGGACGAGGTCTATACCGCCGTGTACAAAGAATTCCTGGTGAGTCGCGGCAAGCCGCACTCTGCCAAAGCAAGACCCTGAAGAACCGCACCGATCAGAATTCAATGAAGAAGAAGGTTCGCATCGCCCAAATCGGCATTACCAGCCACGGTGAGACTATCCTCAACGCCATTCGGAAGGCCCCTTCGCTGGAGCTGGTTGCATTGAATGATCTGAAGGATCAGGAATCCCGGGCAACGGCGAAGAAGCTTGGAGTGCGGCACATCGAATCCTATGAAGCCATTATCGCGGACTCTGAAGTCGATGCGGTGGCATTAGTGACACCAAACCATCTTCATGCGGCGCAAATGGCGCTTGCAATTGACGCGGGTAAGCACGTGTTCGTCGAGAAGCCGATCACGAGAACGGTTGCCGAGGGCAAATCAGCCATCGCGCACGCGAAACAGAAGGGTGTTGTTCTAATGGTAGGGCACAACACCCGGCGCCGCGGCATGTTTCGGAAATCCCGCGAGGTGCTGGAATCGGGAAAACTCGGTACCATCGCCGGCGTGGAAATGAACATGTCCCGACCGGCAGGTCTGTTTGCCGATCTTCCCGGATGGAAGGCCGATCCTCAGACGGCCCATCTCGTTCCGATGACCCAACTGGGGATTCATTTCGTGGACGTTGTGCACTATCTTCTGGGTCCGATCAGATATGTTGGCTGCGTGGCAAATCACACTTCCATGCCCGGCGGAGGCCTCGATGCTGCTTCGGCGGTCTTCCGTCTCGAGTCCGGTGTTCCAGCGGTTCTTTCGTCGTACTACGTTACTCCGGACGTGTACTCGTTCCGCATCTATGGAACCAAGGGCATTCTCTCCTGCAGTGTCAATGGCGTAAGCCTTCAGGTGCTGAAGAACGACAAACTGGTGACGGATCTGGAGCAGGATTTCAGCGCCGAGGGATATGCCAGCTACGAGGAGGAGATGGAAGAGTTTGGCCGGTGTGTGTTGGAGGGAAGGGAACCGGAGACAAACGGGGAAGGGGGAGTTGCGGCGCTCGCAGTGATCGAGGCCATGACAGAATCGCTGAAGAGCGGACGGATCATTGACGTGAAGGAGATACTTCGATGAAGAATGCCTCCCGGAGGGAGTTTTTGAGCCGCACAGGCCTTGCTGTGGCCGGACTGTCCCTCGGTGCGCTCGACACTTTGGCCAAGCCGGCGCCGGCCCGACTGGCGACGGGTCTTTTGTTTGACGAGTCCGACAAAGATCGCATGCGCGAAACCGTACGCCACCCGCGCTTCGTCCCTTTTTGGAAAACTGTTCTTGCGGCAGACCTGAAAGCCGATGCAAAGTTCCTCCGGTCCGAACTAAAGACCAACAGCCATGTGTACGACATGCTGAGGGCGAGGAAAATCCTTGAACGCACTTCGTTTGCATTTGCTCTCACCGGAGACCGCAATCAGTACGCCGTTGCCCAGCTGGCGATGGAAAAGATCCTTGAGTATCCCAAATGGGATTATTTTTTCGAAGGCGGTGAGCTGGTGATCGGCCTCCAGAGAGCTCCTGAAGCGACGATCGCGATGGCCCTTGCACTGGATTGGATGGACGACATGCTGTCGCCGGCTATGAAACGGGAAGTAGAGAAGCAAATTGCAGAAAAAGGCGCGCCCCCGTGTTATCGGACTCTCTGGGGGATGCTGCATCCCGACCGCGTGAGGGGCTGGACGATCGATCCGAACAGTGACTACCGATTCCGGAATACGCTCGATCTGAACCGGTGGCCGATCATTCTGAATTCAACAAACCTCAAGGTTATTCCTATTGCGGGTCTTGGTATCGCCGGATCCCTGCTGGCCGACAAACATCCTGAGGCCCGGAAATGGATGGACTTGGCCATTCAGAGTGCGCGGGCGTTCGCGCCCATGTTCGGGGCGGATGGAAGCTACGAAGAAGGCGTGAGCTACTGGGGATATACCGTGTTGCACCTGGCTCTTCTTGTCGAGGTTCTTGGCCGCCGGCAGGGAATCGATCTGAATTCCTTGATCAACTTCACGGGAACGATTCGCTACGGCCTGAACATGTCCATGCCAACGAATGGCAAACCCGGGGATTGTGTGAATTTTGGCGACGCCAGCGTCGTCGGCGACACGTCGGTTGCCGCCTGGGTCGCCCGGCGCTTCCGCGACCCGATCGCCCAATTCGTTGCGCTGGAGATCGGTGAAGTCAGCAGTCACTATGCGCTTGTGTGGTACGATTCCACAATCCAACCGCAAAAGCCGGGACCGGAGCTCCACGATGTCCGGTTTTCCAACGATCTCGTGATTTCGCGGACGGGATACGATGTGACAAGCACCGTGGTAGCGATGAGGAGCGGAATGCCGGGAAATCACGAGCATGCAGATCGGAACAGCATTGTCCTGAAAGCCCGGGGAGAGCGACTTCTGCACGATCCGTTCAAGGCCTCCTATTCCTACACGGAGCCGCACTGGCTGCTCAGGCAGACAGAAGCGCATACGGCGGTTCTCATCAACGGGAAGGGGCACCAGTACCATGACGGCAGGGAGGGAACGAATGCTTCATGGGCCGAAGCGCGGGTGACACACTATCGGGCAAACGGGACCTCTACGGTCGCCACGAGCGACGCCACCGAAGCCTACCGACTGGTTCATCCCACAGTCCGGGAAGTGTTGCGAACGATGATCTTTGTCAAACCCGATGTCCTCATCCTCTTTGACAGCGTGCGGTTGGATTCGCCGGGATGGGTTCAGGCGCGGTTTCAGATCTACAACGAGGACGGGAAAGGGAGAGGACGCACGCTGGAAAACTCGTTCACTATAGAACGCCCGGGAGTTTTCTTGCATGCCTCCGTTGCCGGCTCATCGAATCCGAGGATCCTCACGGGGAAACTGAACCTTCCCGAGGATCTCGGTGTCTTTCCCTACATCGAAGTGGAACATGGTCCGGCATCTGTGCATGGAATTCTAACCGCCTGTCAGGTGTCGGCAAGCGATTCTCCCCGGCCTGAACTCGGCATCGCACAGCAGAACGGAATGTGGCGCGTGTCCGGAGCGCAGGGTGGCAGGAGATTCATCGTGATGATCGGGATGGATTCAAGCGTGGAGGTGGAGCTTTCCTGACTTTGATCGACGCGAGCCGAGCCGGGAATGGGCGGCCGAATACTGATCGGATAACCATGATGAAGCCCTCTGACAAGCATTTCCAGGAAGCCTTAAAGCTCATTCCGTGGGGCACGCAAACCAATGCGAAGCGGCCCTATCCGGCATTCGACGAAACAATGCCAAAGTTTATCGTTCGCGGGAAGGGCTGCCGCATCTGGGACATGGAAGGGAAGGAGTACATCGATTATCGCCTGGCGCTGGGTCCGGTTACGCTGGGTTACTGCTATGATGAAGTGGACAATGCAGTACGTGAACAGATGAAAAACGGCGTGCTGTTCAGCATGGCAAGCCCACTGGAACTTGACCTGGCCCGGATGCTCCATGACATTATTCCGAACGCTGAGATGGTGAGGTTCATGAAGACCGGGGAAGATGCCAATTTGAGCAACGTCCGCATTGCCCGGGCCCACACGAAGCGCGAAATGATTCTCACGAGCGGTTACCACGGGTATCCCGATTGGTTTGCCGTCGGCGAGAGTCCGGATAACGGAGTTCCCTTGATGCTTCGCGATTACGTGCAGGAGATTCCTTGGGGAAACATGGAAATGGCAGAAAAACTCATTCGGAAGTACAACGAACGGCTGGCGTGTGTGATCTCCATTCCGTATGACATGAATGAGGATACGAGCGGGGCATACGTCAAACACCTCCGGAAGCTCACGGAAGAATATGGGATTCTGCTGATTCTCGACGAGGTGTGGACCGGATTCCGATTGGCGCTAGGCGGGGCGCAGGAGTACTTCGGGGTGAAGGCCGACCTTGCCAGCTATGCGAAGGCCATGGCAAACGGCTATCCTCTGTCGGCCTATGTGGGCAAGTCCCGCTATCTTTCCGAGCTGAATCATTTCAAAATGACGACAACCTACGCCGGCGAAACGCTCTCTCTCGCTGCGGCCCTTGCGACGATTTCGGTGATGAAGCGCGAAAAAGTGCATGATCATCTCTACCGCATGGGGAAACGTCTCATGGACGGTTTCAATGTTCTGGCGAAAGACCTCGGGATTGAAGCGTATGCCGCAGGACTGCCAGTCTCGTCGTTCCTGAAATTCAACACGCCGGACAAAGAGTATAACGCGCGTCTGGAGTATCTGTGGTTTCGCGAACTCTTCCGCGAAGGTATCTTTGTGATCCTCCGCTGGTTCATTTCATATTCCCACAAGCAGGAGGACATCGACCAAAGTCTCGAACGCGCCCGGGCGGCCCTGAAACGGGCGTTGGACGCCGAAACGCGTGAACGATCATCAATCAAACCTTTCTACTGGTAACCTCCATGACACGGGAATACATCGATTGCTATGCCATGGTCGGCCGAAAAGGGCCGAAGGACGTCGAAACGCCCTACGAGACAGAAGTTCTGCTGGAGGAGATGGAGTGGTGCGGGATCCACGGTGCACTCATCGCCCACTCGGTCGCAAAGGAATATGATCCGACCTACGGAAACCGGATGCTCCTCGATGAGCTACGAAAGAGCCCTCGCCTGTTCGGCGTGTGGACCGTAATGCCGCATCACACGAGGGAATTCCCAAGACCGAAGGATGCTGTGCGAGAAATGAAGGATCACGGGATCCGGGCGGCAAAGATGTATCCGCGAGCCCACCGCTACCCCTTCACGCCTGAATTCTGCGGAGACCTCCTGGCGGAACTTGAGAAGGAGCAAATTGTGCTGATGGTCGAAGGCGGCCATTGCTATCATCCGGACATCCTGGAGCCGACGAACCAAGTCCTCCTCAGCGATCTTGATATCATGTTGGCGCGCCATCCGTACTTAAACGTCATCCTTCAAGCCTCCCGCTGGGAATCGACTCGATACGTAGAGCCTCTGATGAGAAGGCACAAGCGCTTGCATCTGGAGCTCTCTAATCATCAGGGAAATCGGGCCATGGAGGTGTTTTCCGAATGGTACGGCTCCAACAGGATTGTTTTCGGGACGGGAGCGCTTGAAAAGTCTCCCGGTGCCGCCAAGGCGTTTGTGGATTACTGCACCCTAACCGATAGCCAAAAGGCAGCGATCGCGTCAGGCACGATCAGGAAACTCCTCAGGCTTGAAACGCCGCTTGCCTCCTATGGTGAGGACCGGTTCGGGGATTCGATCCTTCAGCGCGCAAAGGACGGCAAGCCCCTGGACGACATGGTTGTCATCGATTCCCATGCCCACATGTCCCACGACGGCGCCGGGGGAATCGGTTTTCTTCACCAGCCCTACGGCGATGCGGCCAGCATGAGGGAGCGCGCAAAGCTCATGGGCATCGATGCCATGTGCGTGAGCGGGTTTTTAGCGGTGTGGACGGACTACGCCGAGGGAAACAAGATTATTGTTGATGCCATGCGCCGGTATCCGGGTTTCTATCACGGCTATGCATCCCTCCAGCCGCAGTACGTGAAGGACTGGAAAAAGGAATGCGATCTGTGGTACAAACTGTGCAAAATGGGCGGAATAAAACCATACTATCCGCGTACATTCATTCCTTACAATGACAAGGCCTGGGCCCCCTGGTTTCGCTACGGCAACAGCATCAACGCCTATGCGCTGATTCATCCCTCGCCCAACGTCGTCGAGGAGGCTTCCGACCTGGCCCGTCGCTACAGGAACATTTCATTCATCCTGGCCCATTCGGGGGCGTCTTTTAGGGATGCCCGCCTTGCGATCGAAGTGGCGAAGAAATACAAAAACGTGTTTCTCGAGATCACACTTACGTCGGTGACCTACCGCGTCATTGAGTTCATGGTGAAGCACGTCGGAGCCGACCGGGTCTTGTTCGGGACGGACCAACCGATGAGAGATCCCATTCCGCAGTTCGGATGGATGGCCTACTCCCACTGCTCGGTCGACGAAAAGAAGAAGATGTTCGGGTTGAATATGCAGAAGATCCTGAAACGAGTGAAGATCCGGAAGTGAAAGCATTGAGGTGTTGTGGGCTGATCCTCGTCGCCCTTTTCTCAACGGATGCACGGCAGTTGGAGATCGGAAATGGGCGGGTAAGAGTTCGCGCCGAGCAGGCAGGGAGCGGCTACCGCGTCGTCTATCTGGCGGAATCAGGCGGGAGATGGAAGGAGATTCTTGGCGGCGGAAGCATATCCAGGCGCGATCCATCACTTCGTATCGAAGGGCGCGACATTCATATCGAATACGTTCATGCGGAGTTGGCAGACAGGGGAAGAATGCTCATTCTCGTAGCCGATTCCGGGATCGGCCGCATGGAGAAGACGATTCGGGTTACTGAAAGCGACCCGTTTGTTTATGTCAGAGTGACGGCACAATTCCGGAAAAAGGTCGAGCTTCAGCACCTGCTCTCGACCTATTCGTTTCTTCCGGGGGGCAACGTGGACTTTGTATTCACTCCGCAATTGAGGCCGGAGGACGACGAGGTGATCGCTGACCATACATTCAGGGCACCGGCGTTCATGATTCAAAAGGGAAGGGACTTCGCGGCCCTGATTCCCGACGTGCATACCCTTGACGGTCGGGCAAGACCCGTGCGCTCGGGTGCCGATATGCGCGTTGATATGCCGCCGTTTCCTTATCTGTCCTTCGGACTACTCCCCTGGGAGAAGAAAGGCCACGTGTATTATTCCCATTCAGACAGCACGCGAGCGACCATCGAGGCCGGTACAAGGCTGGAGTTCGGGTACTACATTTGCGTGAATGCCTCCGCGGCTCCGGCCGCCGGATTCCAGAGCGTGGTGAGGTTTCAGTGGGAGAAGTTCGGCCGGAGCAATTTTCTTCGCGCCCGCGGCCCGCAGACTGAACCGTTTGCCTCGTATAAACGTAAGGCCTGGGAGCAGTTCGTACCCCTCGTGGCTCTCGACACGGTCTATGGGGGCACCCCCGTGACTTTGCTCCGTCAGGAACGGCTCTCCTGGAGCAACAAACTTCCTCGGTCGGCCAACAATGACAACTGGTTCAATGTGTGGTTCAACTCGCTCCGAACGGCCTATGGAATGTACTTGCATGCACGCGAGACCGGTAACGGACAGCTTGAACAGCGGGCGCTGGGAAATCTGAACCTTGCCCTCTCGGCCCCGCAATACGATGGAATGACGCCGTCGATTTTCTTCCTCGACAGTACCGGAGGACACTGGGTGGCCGATCACGCGTGGGGAGGTATTCGCGACGGTACTTGCTACGCAATGTTCCACAATTCCTGGACCTCTCTCTGGCTCCTCCGATGGAGCGATCTTCTTCCGGATCGTCGGGACGAGATCATCCGGCGCACCCGTCGGTTCGGTAATTTCCTCGTGAGAAACCAGCTTGCATCGGGTGTTATCCCCTCCTGGTATGACCCGTCCACGCTCAAGCCCGTGCCGGAATTACGCGAGGAAAATGCAGAAACCGCCGGAGCTGCATTCTTCCTGGCGGAATTGTACCGCAGAACGAAGGATCCTGTGTATCTGAAGTCTGCCGAGCGAGCCATGGAGTATATTGCGACGAACATTGTGCCGAAGAACAAGTGGTTTGACTTTGAGACATTCTTTTCCTGTTCGCGTAAACCATTGTCATTGTTCGACAGCAAGACGGGCCAGTATCCGCAGAACACCCTTTCTATGCACCAGGCCACAGAAGCTTGTTTGTCGCTGTATGAGCTCACCGGGAACAAGGCGTACATCACCCTTGGCACCCGGATTCTGGATTACCTCTGTCTCTATCAGCAGATGTGGAGTCCCGAATGGTTGTCGTGCGAACTGATGGGAGGCTTTGGCGTGCAAAACACCGACGGAGAATGGAGCGATTCGCGGCAGGGCTACTTTGCGGTGACGCTTGTCCGGTATGCTGAGGCCACGGGGAGCCGCGAGTATTTCGAGAGAGGCGTTGCGGCCCTGAGAGCGATGTTTTCTCTGTTCGAATCGAACGACTCTCCCCGAACCGCTGAGAACTACGCGCATGCCGCGGCCGACAGGCTTGCCGGCGTTACGGGTCTCCATTGGGGAACGGGAAGCTCCGTCGTCTCGATTCACCTCATTGAACCGAAATACGGGAACGCCTTTGTCAATGTCCGCGGACAGTGGGGGGTCGGAATCGACGGATGCAGGATTCCGAGTGTGTTGGTGGAGGGCGACACGATTTGGTTGGATCTTCTCGACAACGTGAACGTTCCCCGGACTGTCCGGCTGACGTTCGACGGGTTGGACCGCGACTCCTACTCTCTCGTGGTGAACGGCAAACGTCTTGGACTCCATTCAGCGAAAGCACTCAAGGAAGGCATCGGTGTTGCGATCTAAGATGTTCATCATGCTGACGGTCCTTGCCGTAGCGGGAGCGGAGGCGGTGGGGCAGACGGAAACCCTGGTGATGTCCGTCCTGAGTTCCCGCAAGCACCGACTGAACGTGAGCGACAACCCTGTGGTGGGTGTTTTCGTGAGTACCGACGGCGGAGAGACCTGGGAGCATCGGGGGTGGAAGGAATACATCAGGACCTTCTATACGGAGGCGGCATCCGACGGCGTAATCTGGTCTGCCTGCGGGAACGGTGTCCTGCGATCGGATGACGGCGGAAAACACTGGCGCATTACCACGGGGTGGAGGATAACCGAGGTGTTGAAGATTGATTGCGATCCATCGGATCCCTCCACCGTCTACGCCGCGACAGCGTATGGAATATTCAAGACGGCGGATTCCGGAGAAACATGGGAGGAGAAGCCACTCGGGCTGAAATTGCCCTTTGCGTCGGATGTCCTCGTGGATCGATCGGATTCACGACGAATCTTTGCGGCCACGGAGGAAGGTTTGCTGATGAGCCGCGATGCGGGAGAAACATGGGCACCGACAGCTCTCCAAGCAAAGCAGATCAGAGTGATTGTGCAGGACCCCGTTCGACCTGAGGTCTTGTGGGTGGGCACGGAAAATGACGGGGTGTTCCGTTCATCGGACGGGGGAAGGACATGGATGCAGAGGAGCGCGGGCCTCAGGCATCAGACGGTGTATGCCATCGCCGTCCACCCCAACAATCCCTCCATCCTTTATGCTGGAACGCATGGAGGCGGTGTGTACATCACTGTGAACGGCGGCGAGAGATGGACGCGTTCTTCGAAGGGCCTCGGGATCCCGGTTGTGCATTGCTTGCTTGTCATGAAAACACGCCCCAACGTCGTCTTTGCGGGCACATTGAACGGCGGTTTGTACCGCAGTACGGATGGGGGACGGACATGGAAATTGAACAGCCAGGACCAGGGACAGATCTGGGGCCTCTCGACACAATGAAACTGCTTCTGCTTGCGGCCGTTTGTTTTGTTCTGGGTTCCTGTACAGCGCAGGATGACCCGGTCTTTGATGTGCGATCTTCAAGATTACTCGAGGTTGTCAGCGCCGAGAACGAAGTGAGCCCCTACGTCATTGCCGCGAAGGTTCGCACCGGAAGGGACCTGGCGGGCGCCTGTCTCCTGCTCGATTCACTTACGCGTGACAGGGCGATGGGCGGAATGTTCTATGCTTACTCGTTGATCGGTGCCTATCTCTTCACGAGGGATGCATTGCCCGATTCGCTCCATGCAAAAGTCCGGCTGGCATTTCGGGACCGCACGATGTACCGCGGCGACACGGAGAATCACTGGGTCATGTACTATACGGGCCTTTACCTGGCGGCACAGACCTGGCCGGGAGAGGGCCGGGACACTTGGTTCAATGGAAAATCCTCAGAGGAAAATTTTCAGGAAGCGGCCGAATGGCTCGGTCACTGGATGACCACAAGCGCCACAATCGGGCAGGGTGAGTTCGATTCACCGACGTACATCACGACGTTTCTGACTCCGATGATCGTTCTCCATGAGTTTGCCGAAGATCCCGTGATGAAGAAGAGGGCGGGGATGATGCTGGATCTGCTCTTCGCGGATTTTGCCGCCGAGCATCTCGAAGGCAATTACGGAGGCGGTCACAGCAGGGACTACCCCGAGGATATCATCAACCCCTTAGGGGCACCAAGCACGATGTGGGCCTGGCTCTATTTCGGAAAACCGGAGTTTGAACAGTGGGAAGAGGCGCGGTTTCGTCCCAGAAACCGGGGCGGTTGGGAGACGGCTTTCGGGGCCTTGGGTTCCTATCGTCTTCCGCCCATGATCCGGTCCATTGCCACCGACCGGTCCGAACCGTACGTACACACCGAAACGAAACGCGTCCGAAATGTCATCAGGCTTGGAACGGAGAAAAACCCGCCCGTGTACAAATACACCTACGTCACCTCCGATTACATCCTTGGCTCTCTGCACGGAGGCATTCTCCAGCCCATTCAACAGCATACCTGGGATGTAACGTTCGCATCGGGAAGGCCGAACAATACGATCTTCACTCTTCATCCATACGCATCGGGAAAGGAACTTGCCATGTTTTTTCCCGAGGAAATCAAGTTTTTGGCCGATGAAGTGGACCGGTACCATCTGGTGTACACGAGTCCGGACAAATGGAATTCCAGCTCCCCTTACGAAAGGACGTTTCAGCATCGCAATACGCTGATCGTCCTCTATAATATAAAGGAGGGGGAGATGCATCCGCATATCGACGGCTTTTTCCCGAAGAACCTGGATGAACGCATGGAATCGGCGGGATGGATCCTCTGCCGTGCAGGGAAAGTGTACGTCGCCCTCCATCCGGTGAGGCGCGGGCAGTGGATTGAAGAAACGGTGAACTGGCGGTGGAGAAGCCACCAGCTCAAAAACGGTGTGATTGTTGAAGTCGGGTCGGAGCGTGAGGATGGGTCCTGGGAGGCATTTCGGACATCGCTTGCAACAACACGGCTGGACACCTCCGCATTCAACACCACTCTGTCTCTGTCCTACCGCAATCGACAGGGGGTCGATCTGCGTTTCTCTTTTGATGGAACCCGAATGGTGAACGGAAAAGAGATTCACCTGACGGACTATGGTTTTTTTGAGGGACCGTTCCTCCAGAGTGAGCGCGGAAGCGGACGCATTACCATGCGGTACAAAGGTCGATCGAGGACGCTGGATTTCAATACAACCGAGATCATGGAATGAGAGAAGATGCCATGGTTATCAGAAGCGTCATCATTGCCGGTTTGTTGACTTGCCTCATGGTGTCTCTCTACGGGCAAACGGACGAACCGACGGTGTACGTCAGCGTGTTTTCGACAAAATTGTTCGTCGTCGGGGCCGCCAATCCGCAAACGGGCATGTTCTTCCAGAAACCATCGGAGGATACCGTCTGGCATCACACGGGAGCGAAAAACATACGGGCAAATGCCCTGGCGGTGTTCCCCGGGGTGAATGGGCGGATTCGTTACACGGCATCCGGGAACGGTTTGCATCGGACGAGGGACGGCGGGCGCAGCTGGAAGATCACGACCGGATGGAGGATTACAGAGATTTGGGCCGTGGCCCTCGACCGCACGGACTCGATGAACGTGTTTATCGGAACGGCGTACGGGATCTACAAATCGACGGACATGGGCGATACGTGGAAGCAGGTGTTCACCGGTTTTGTTTCCTGCGTCATTGTTGACCGGTTCGATCCATCCATTCTCTACGCCGCAACGGAAATAGGATTGTACAAGAGCACGGATCGCGGAGAGACATGGAAGAGGACCGGTCTTTCGATCGACAGGACCCGAACAGTCACCCAACATCCAAAAGATCCCCTGACACTCCTTGCCGGCACGGAGAACCATGGGATTTACGCTTCTTCCAACGGCGGCAAAACATGGGAAAAACGTGAAGCAGGGATTGACCACGCAACATTCTACACGATTGCCTACGATCCCCGGGATCCATCGATCGTCTATGCGGGAGGATATGCGACAGGGGTGTACCGATCGACGGACGGGGGCACTTCCTGGAAACGAACTTGCCAGGGTTTCGAAATCGAGCACATTCATTCCATTGCCGTGGATCCCGTGCATCCGAATCGTGTTTACGCGGGCACCATGGGAGCGGGGGTGTATCGATCGGACGACAAGGGTGAAACGTGGCGTGCGGTGGGCTTACCGGGAGCACAAGTGGGAAGAATCGTGATAGAACGATAAGGACGGCGATCATGATGAAACTCCTCTCCATTCTCTGTGTCGGTGCTGCCGCGGTTTGCTTCGGCCAGATCCAAGACCCCGAAACGTACCTTCGGGAATACACAGAAAGGGCCGCGCACATCGTAGCGGCGTTTGATACCTCCACGTCCGCATCCTATTACACGATTGCGGCACGGTACGCGACCAGAAACAATGTGAGGCTCGCGGACAGCCTGTTCGTCGAGGCCCTGCGGGAGCCCCGCGGCGATATGTTTTGGATGTTCCCGGTCATGGGGGCCTACCTGCACGGAAAGGACAAGATGTCGGAAGAGACCCGGGCGGCTGTGAGGAATGCGTGGAAGACGTACACTCCGTATCGGGGCGACACGGAAAACCACTGGTGCATGTACTATGCATCGCTTTTCCTGGCGGCGGAGCAATGGCCGGGGTTGCCGGGATCCGAATGGTACAATGGGAAGAGCTCGGACGAGAACCGAATCGAAGCAAAAGAATATCTGATCGAATGGATCCGCATCACCACAACGATCGGACAGGGTGAATTTGATTCGCCGGATTATTTGCCGGAGTACGTCATTCCCATGGTCTTGCTCGCCCAGTTTGCGCAGGATGCCGACATGAGAACAAGAGGGCGAATGATGGCCGATTACCTTCTGGCGGATTTTGCCGTGGACCATCTCGAAGGTCAGTATATCGGAGGATTCAGCCGTATCTATCAGCCGGCGGTGTACAAGCCCCTCCTTTCCCAGGCCTCCGCGTTCGCCTGGCTGTACTTCGGCACTGGAAAACCCACCCAATCCGGCTGGGCCCTCCTGCCTGCGCTCTCATCGTACCGTCTCCCACACATCATCTATCGTGTGGCGGTGG
This sequence comes from Bacteroidia bacterium, assembly GCA_022180565.1. GTDB lineage: Bacteria > Bacteroidota > Ignavibacteria > UBA10030 > UBA10030 > JACQPU01. The sequence continues at coordinate 8,394 of BQML01000006.1, read as the reverse complement.
ACCGATCCAAACCGTACGTTCACAAAGAACGAAAGAGAGTACGCAATATTATTCGGCTTGGAAGCGAAAAGAACCCGCCGGTCTATAAGTACTCCTTCATTACCAAGGATTACGGTCTGAGCTCATTGCAGGGCGGCATTCTTCAGCCCATTCAACAGCACACCTGGAGCGTCAGGTTCACGAGCGGCGAACCCTACACGACGATCTTTGGTCTCCATCCGTACTGGTCCGCCCTCGAGTTGATCATGTTCTTCCCCGAGGAGGAGCGCATGATGATCTCCGACGTTGTTGCGTCGAAGGGGACGTACAACAATCCGGACAAATGGACCGGAAGTTCCCCATTTGAACGCACGTTTCAGCATAAGAACACGTTGATCGTGCTGTACGACATCGAACCGGGAACGACGACGGAACATATCGACGGGTTCTTTCCGATGACGCTTGATCATCGCAGTGTTGATCCATCCGGATGGATTGTCTGCCGCGCAGGAGACACCTACGTCGGATGGTACCCATTGCAGGAGTATGAATGGATCGCCGAGTATGAGAAGCCCGGGCAGACCAAGAACACCATCGGAAGGCCTGAAATGGAGACCGACCGGCCCCCCATGGGGAACTGGAGACTCAGAAGCCACAAACTGCAGAACGGGTACGTCGTTGAAGTACGGTCGAAAGCAGAGATCGGCGCGTTCAACGAATTCACAGCAAAACTGAGGGCACACATTCCAAAAGCAACACTGAAACCGGGAACCGTTTCGGTTGAATATCGAACAATCGATGGGGCACTCATGAGATTCTCCTTTCCTGATGGCCGGGTGCTGAACGGAAAAAGGGTGGATTTGAAGAGAACCCGCCTCTTCGAAGGTCCGTTTCTGAACGCGGAAGTCGGAAGTGAACGATTGACGATTACTCATGGCGGCGAGAGGCGTGTGCTGGATTTCAAAGCCCTTCGGGTGACCGAATAGAGAGAAGTATGAGCGAAGCGCCGAACCTGGATGTCGTCGTTGCCGGTCTTGCCGTTGTGGACATCATCGGCAAACCGGTGAATGTTCACCGTCCCCCCAGAAAGGGCAGTCTGGCCGAGGTGGATTTCCTGACCATGACAACCGGAGGGAATGTTTCGAATGTCGGAATCGACCTCGCAAAGCTGGGCTTTCGGATTGGTGCAATCACGCGTGTGGGGAACGACAGCTTTGGACGTTTCTTGTTGCAAGAGTATGCGAGGCTCGGCCTCGAGACCTCGGGCGTCACAGTCGATGGTGAAGCGCAAACCTCGGCGACCTTTGTTGCGGTGGACAAGAGCGGGGAACGAACATTTTTTCATACACGCGGCTGTATGGCAAGGTTCCGCCCTCAGGATGTTCTGGCACATTCCGATCTCTTGCGACGTTCCTCATGGCTTGTGTTTGGTTATCTTGGACTTCTTCCCGAAATGCACGATGAATTGCCCCGTCTTTTGCGGACGATCCGCGAACACGCGGGATGCCGGATCGTGCTTGATACCGGAGGAATTCCTCCGAGGATGGCCGAACGTCCCCTGATGGCCCTGCTTTCCTCCGTGGATTGTTTTGTGCCGAGTTTTGCGGAGGCGGTGCGTCTCACAGGAGCGAAGAGCGTGGAATCCATCGTTCGCAAATTGCGGAGAGTCATGAAGAGCGGAATCGTGGGGGTGAAGCTTGGAGCAAGAGGATGCTATATTGACGATGGCGCAAGGGGAGCGTATGTGCCGGCTGTCCGCGTTCGCACGGTGGCGGACACTACGGGTGCCGGGGATGCGTTTGTTGCCGGCATGGTCGCGGCGTTGTTGAAAGGCCATGATCCGTTCACGGCGGCCGGGATTGCGAATGCGGTCGCGGCAGATTGTGTAAGCGCCGTCGGGGCATCGACGGCCATTCGATCGTTCGATTCCTACGTGCGTTCATGAAAGCAACGAAGGCAAAGAAACCTACCTATCACATTGTATCCCATTCTCATTGGGACAGAGAGTGGTACTTCCCCTTTGATCGATTCCGCGCAATGCTCGTGGAAATGATCGAAGATTTGCTTGGGATGTTCCAAAAGGATCGGGGCTTCAGAAGCTATACGCTTGATGGCCAGCTCGCGGCTGTTCTGGATTATCTCGAAATCCGGCCCGACCGGAGAAAAACCATCGCAAAACTCATCAAGCAAAAGAAGCTCTTCATCGGACCCTGGTATATCTTGCAGGATGAGTTCCTTGCGGGCGGAGAAGGACAGATCCGAAATCTCCTGCTCGGTATGCGTTATGGAAAAGACCTCGGGGGCGTCATGAAGATTGGTTACATTCCGGACCAGTTCGCTCATATTGCACAAATGCCTCAGATCCTTCGCGGTTTCGGCCTTGACACGGCAATGTTCTATCGTGGATTCGGCGGAGAGCCCGGGCAGGAACCCTCGGAATACTGGTGGATCGGGCCGGATGGCTCGAAGGTGCTCTTGCACCACATGCCCAAAGACGGCTATAGCGCGGGATACTTCGGGACACAGGACGAGGGCGTCGTTATCGGAAAGTTCCGCAGGATGCAAAAGGAACTCGACGAACGGTCCACGACCTCGCAAAGATTGTTCTTCAACGGCGGGGATCACCACTGGCCCGACGAGGCAGTCACCGGGGCTATCCAAATCCTGCGTAAGCGCCTGGGTGTGAATGTGGTCCACAGCAGTTTTCCTGAATTTTTCTCCAGGCTCCGGCGAGAGATCAAGCCATCAAAACTCCCCGTTCTGAATGGTGAAACGCGGTTTGGATACCGGCATGCATTCGTCGTCCAGGGCGGCGTGTATTCCAGCAGGATGTACCTGAAACAAATGAACGCCGCCGGCGAGAATCTTCTGGAACGGATGGTGGATCCTCTGAATGTCTTTGCCATGATGATGGGGGCGCGGTCGATCACAGCCCAGATCGAGCAGGCATGGAAATATGTCATTCAGAATCACGATCACGATGCCATTTGCGGAACGAGCACCGACGAAGTGCATCGGGAAATGGTGAGCCGCTATGAAAAAGCAAAGAACATCGGTGCTTTTGCCCTCCAGGAGTCCCTGAACGCACTTTTACCATACGACGAAAAGGCCAAGGGAGACGACCGCTTCCTGTTTGTTTTCAATCCCTCCCCCATGACGCGCACGGAGGTTGTGGAAGCCCACGTCGATTTCACCTTGCAGGACGTCGTCGTCGGATTGAACCCGGAAGTTCATGTCGCTCCAAAGCTCGCTGGGCCAAAGAGCTTTCGGTTGGAGGATTCCGGCGGAAAACCCGTACCGTACCATGTTCTGGAGCGAAAAGAAACATTCGGCATCGTGTATTCGAAGCATGATTACCCAAGCCAGATCCTCGTCGACAGGTGGCGAATCATTATGAACGCTGAGGAGATTCCCGCGCTCGGATGGAAGGGATACAGGGTGATCAGGGATGTGCCTCCGTTCGTTGAGAGCCGGGACGGGCTTTCCGCGGGTCACAATTATCTTGAGAACAAGTACCTTCGGATCGAAGTGCATCCCGACGGTTCGTGGTCGCTGACGGACAAGACGACCGGTGTCCGGTACGGTCCATTGAATTCGTTCGAAGATTCGGGAGACGTGGGAGACGAATACAACTATTCCTATCCCAAACATGATACGATGGTCGATTCTTCAGGAGGAAACGCGAAGATCACCGTTATCGAGGCAAACCCTCTCCGTGTGTCCTTGAAGATCGGAATCGTCCTGCGCGTGCCCGTTTCTGCGACGCCGGATGAACAGGGAAGATCCGGTGAATTGGTTGATCTTCCGCTGACCACAACGCTCATGCTGACCCCCGATGCGCGGCGTGTCGAGGTGAAAACTGAAATCGAGAACACCGCAAGAGATCATCGTCTTCGGGCGATATTCCGCACGGGCGTTGATACTGTCGAGTCCTTTGCCGAAACGCCTTTTGCCGTTGTGCACCGCACACACCGTGAATACGATGTGCAGGAGTTTCCGTACGAACATCCCGCCCTGGTGGCACCGATGAAGAGATTCGTCTCGCTGAGGGATGGGCGGAAGGGATTGACACTGCTCGCGCGCGGGCTACCCGAATACGAACTGGGAGTGCGCGAGCGTGGGAAACTCTCGTTAACCCTTCTTCGGTGTGTGGGAAAGCTGTCCGGACGCAACCTTCTCACGCGCCCTGGTGGTGCAGCGGGGTGGTGGACGGAGACGCCGGAAGCACAGTGTTTGGGCCGACATGTTTTCGAATACGCCCTTGTGCCGCATGGCGGGGAGGAAGACGTGTTCTGGCCCGTGGTGTTGAGGGAGGCGGAATTCTATACCGTCACGCCGTTCACGGTGAACCGAAAAAATGACCAGACGGTGCTCGATCGCAGTTGGTTTTCGGTCGAAGGGAACATTCAACTCAGCACGATCAAGGAAGCGGAAGCCGGGAGCGGAGTGATCGTTCGGGTCTATAATCCCGTCGGACAGCCGGTTCAGGGTGTGTTGACCAGCTATCTGCCGGTTCGCAGTGCCGTTCTGTGCAGACTCGATGAATCGCCGTTAAAGCCTGTCCGTGTGATGAAACGGCGAACGATCAGGCTTCGGTTGAGACCCTTTGAGATCGCGACCGTCAGGCTTGACGTTGAAACACCAAAACCGAAGAAATGAGGTTTCCTATGTCCCATTTGGCCGGTACACAGCTTCGTCTCGGAAGAATCCTCAACCCTGACACCGGAAACGGGATCGTTGTGGCCATCGATCACGGACTGTTTATCGGTCCGCTCCCCGGAGTGGAAAACGTTGATTCGGCAGTGCGAACGTTGCTTCCGGGCAAGCCGGATGCCATACAGATGACCCCGGGAACGGCCCGCGCATGCTTGGGCCATTTTCGCGGAAAGGACAAGCCGGGCGTTGTGATTCGTCTCGATGCCACAAATATCTGGAGAAAATCTCCTGCACCCAAGGAGGGCTACTATGCGCAGGTCGCTTCGGTCCGCGATGCAATCCAGCTCGGGGCCGATGCCGTGGTAACCTTCCTCTTCGCCGGATACGACACGGATGCTCAGGAGGCCGACAATGTCAGCACTCTCTCTACTCTTGCCGCAGAAGCCCGTGTCAACGCAATTCCGTTCATTGTTGAACCCCTCGCAATCCAAAAGGGGTCGAATGTCGTTCGGGATTTCGAGATCATGAAGCTGATCGTTCGTATGGCCTCCGAGATCGGCGCCGATGTGATCAAGGCCGATTATCCCGAGTCGCGCCGGCAATTCGAGCAACTGGTTTCGCTTTCGTCGGCTCCGATCCTCGTGCGGGGCGGTCCGAAGATGGATTCCGACATGGACATGCTGCAAATGGTCAAAGATGCCATGGACGCCGGGGCGAGAGGCATTGTGTTCGGACGGAACGTCTGGCAGCATGCCCACCCCTCGGGCATTCTTCATGCCCTCGCGGCAATCGTGCACCAGGGTGCTTCCGTCAAGGACGCTCTCGCCATGGTCGGCAGCGGAGGCCAACAATGAAAGAGCTCCGCATCGGCATCATTGGGTTCGGTCAGATGGGCAGGATTCACACCTATGCGTACCGCTCCATTCCCCTGTACTACGACGGGAACCCGTGCCGCATCATCCTCAAAGGAGTTTGCGATTCGAATGAGGCTCTGGTCCGTAAGGGGGTCGAACAAGCCGGTTTCGAGTTCGGCACAACGGATTTTAGGGAGCTTGTTGCGCGCGACGACATCGATGTTGTGAACATCTGCACACCGAACAGGATGCACAAGGATGCTCTGCTTGCTGCAATTGAGAACGGCAAGCATGTGTACTGCGAGAAGCCGCTGGCTTTCAACGAAGCCGAAGCCCGCGAAATTCTCGATGCGGCGGAAAAGGCCGGCATCAGGCATCAAATCACCTCCGAATACCGCTTCATTCCGGCTGTGATGAAGGCCCGGGAGCTGATGGAAAAAGACTTCATGGGGAGGGTGTTCCATTTTCGCGGGGTCTATCTGCATTCCGGATATATCGATCCAAAACGTCCGCGTGAATGGAGGATGCAAAAGGAGGTGATTGGCGGCGGAGTGCTGGTGGATCTCGGCCCCCATCTCCTCGATATCATGCATCATCTTGTCGGGGACGTCGAAGCGGTTTCGGCATCGATGGAAACTTTTTTCAAAGAGCGCCCCTTGCCGGAGAACCCCTCGGTCATGGGAACGGTTGAAGTGGAAGATGCACTGGCCGCCGTGCTCCGGCTGAAGAACGGAGCCCTGGGGACGGTGGAGTTCTCCCGAGTCGCAACCGGGGCCGAGGATGAAATGCGGTTTGAGATCCACGGACAAAACGGGGCGGTCTCGTTCAATCTGATGCAGCCGAATGAACTGCATGTATTCGATGCCCGTGCGCCGAAAGGAGAGCAGGGATTCCGGCGGATTACGACGGTTCAGAAATATCCGCCGCCTGCTGTCATGCCCGCGCCCAAGTTCACCATGGGCTGGGTCCGCTCCCACATTGCCGCCCAGTACAGTTTTTTGGATAGCATCATCAACAACCGCGCTCCCTCGCCGAGTTTCCGAGATGCTTTGAAACTGCATCACCTCCTGGAGTGCATCTACGCGTCGGTTGAACAGAAGGGTTGGGTAAACGTCTAGCATTCAAGAATCCAAAGAACAAATCAACCCTACAGATCTTTCTCTACGACCTCTTATCTACAATCTGCTATCAGGAGTCGTTATGGCAACGTTCACGGTCCAGCAAAATCTTCAATTGCTGGGAAAATATCGTTACGCCGAAATACAAGCCATGGAGCTTATGGGAAGCTGGGCTTACACGATGGTACAGCCCGATATCAAGATTGCTTTCGGGCGGCATATGTATCAGGACGCCGTCCATGCGGACTTGATTGGAAAGCGAATCCCCGAGCTCAAGGGCCGATCGAAACAGTATCAATACATTGCTCCCAGCGACGAGTACGTCAAGATTGTTGAAACAATCTGGAAGGCCGACGATGAGCTCCGGCGGATGATCGGTCTGTATCGCGTTCTGAAACCGGCGGTTATTGATGCTCTGAAACAGCACTTGACCCGGGTGGAGCTCCCTGCCGACGAGCCGACGGCGTACATTCTCCGCCACATCGCCGATGAAGAAGAGGATCATATTGCATGGGCTGAAACGGTGATTCCCCGGCTTGGCTCGCCGGAGCACCGTGAGCAGGCTGTTGCATGGGAGAAAGAACTCAAGCAACGGCTTCAGGAGGCGGGCGGAGTGTGGGCGGAAGGAAAACCTCCGGGGACGTACGCCTTCACAAAAACCCATCCCTACAGCAAGCTCCCGGTGCGCGATGAGCGCTGGAACGTCATTCCCCCCGATGCAGAATTTGTCGAGAAGAACTGGTCGTTTGACACCAACGAAGGAAAGCTTCATCTCCTGCATGATCTCCTCAACAGTGAGTTCATTACGGTGGAGCGCATGGGCCGTATTCTCGCGGATTGTCCCGACATTCCTTGGCAGATGAAAGTCGATATGGCGCATCAGGCGTGGGATGAGGCGCGGCATGCGGAAATCGTCCAGAGGAGGCTTGAAGAGCTCGGCGGCCATGTCGGCATGTTCCCGACAAGCTGTTTCGGCTGGGAGCAGGACGTGAATAGACCCGATCCACTTGAACGTCTCGCCCTGTCCAACATGACGTTCGAAAGCGAAAGTTGCAAGCATCTGCGCGATTGGATCGCCAAAGCAAAGAAAACCGGCGACGCCCGATCACAACAACTCGTGGAGTTTCTGCTTGCCGACGAGGTCAATCATGTTCTCTATGGAGTGCACTGGATTGACGAATTGACGAAAGACGACCCGTTGCGGCGCAAGAGGGTCCTTGCGTATCCTGATCAGGTTCTTTCAGGTCAGCATCCCGTAGGGGTCTACTTCAAGGAGACGGTCAATGCCGTAGGAGACCGCCAATGAGAATAGCGCAATTCAGCCAAAGCGGCGGAGAAGCGATCGGTGTTCATACGCCTCAGCGATGGATCGACTTTACGAAAGCGCAGGTGATGTTCGAATGGGCCCGGGGGGGCGTCTTCCCGCAGCCGTTGACCAACCTTGGCGCGTGGCTTCAATCGGGCACCTTTGACGCCGGTTACGTGCGTGAGGTTGTTCACTTCGTTCGGAGAGAACGGCTTGATCGTCTCTTCGCCATTGAGAGAACGGCAGTCATGAGGGCTCCGATTGAAAGGCCTCGAAAGATTGTTGCGCTTGGTCTGAACTATGCCCTCCATGCAGCCGAGGGAAAATTCCAGGTCCCTGAGGAACCTATCATCTTCCTGAAGGCGGGCTCATCGGTTATCGGCCCGGAAGCAACGGTGAGGATCCCCCTCGGCATGGGACGTATGGACCACGAAGTCGAGCTGGCCGTGATCATCGGCACAAAAGCCTCCGGAGTGAACCG